>JAGQRH010000006.1 GCA_020425605.1 Planctomycetota bacterium
GCGCACAACATAGCACTGCTTTTGCGTCGCCGGATCCAGCAACCCCCAAACCCGCTTGAAATGTATGCTTTCAACGGCGCAGACTGAACCCCTTCTCTTTTTGCAGGAATCACGAGCTGGCGACCTCTGGCCGGCTGGGATTACCGAATGTGCGAGACGCGGAAATCAATCTTCGTCACTAAGCATACGGAAGGACACTTTGATGAGGTCGGACTTCTCGACGCGCTCAAAAGACAGCGCAGCACGTCCATTTCCGACGTCGAGCGGCCCGTGTTCTTCGATTCTTGCGATGGGTCCAGCGGCCGCCGTGCCTATGTAGTCGTAGGCCGACAGTAGCGGCAACTCCTTCTCGGTGATCCAGAGTTCGCACTCGATGATGACCTGCCGTACAGCGACTTCTCGCTTACCCACCTGCATCCAGAGCGGGTCTTCTTTCGGGACATCGACCTTCAGTTTGATCGTCTTTCGTTTGCCATCACGAACGATGCCGTCGTAGAGACCTATGTTCCCGCGTATGAGTGCATGGAAAACTTCATCGATTGTGAGCAGGTCTTTGCGGAGGTCTGAGCGCAACAGCCGCGTATCCAGTTCGGCGGCCTCCAGAATGGACTTGGCCTCGGTCGCGACGTCGGGCGGTGTATCTTCGTCCACGACGAGGAAGGCGGAGATCAGCTGGCGGTCGTGAATAACCGCAGTGCCGCGTGCGATACGCAGCCACTTTTCAACGTCGATGTCATCTAGCTTGCGAAGCTCGCGCAGCTCGATGTGCCGACTTTCTGCGTACTTCCGAGCGTCATCGGTGAATCCGGTTGTGGACACCGCCGTCACCTTGCTGAATCCGTACTTCTCCCGTCGGCCATAGAGTTGCTCAATCCACGCGCCAGGTGCGGCACCTTCGCTAGGGCGATCCCTACACTCTATCAGCCAGGTAAAAGACGCAGTGCCGACCCCGCCCGTGATAATGACGTCGAACTCTGCAATCTGCTTGCCGTTGTCGTCGAACAGCTTCTTGTTTGTCTCCACCGACCATCCATCGATCTTGAGGACTCGACGCTCGACCGAAGCCACAAATCGTTCCAACTTTTTGCCGTCGTTTGTCATGCAGCTAACCTCCGGCACAATTCTACTTCGCTGCCCGTCGGGCACGGCAAACAAAGGGAAGCGCGTCAGCATCAGTGCCATCCCACCATTTCGTTTGCGGTCGAGGCCGTCGAGTTGTTATAGGTCGTGGAAGCGAAATGCGGCTAGAATGGCTCGCGCAGCGACACCGCTGTGAGCTGAGGTGCATGATGCCCGACACCCCTGAAGAAGAGTCGACCGACGTAGGCGCGATGATTCAGTTGGCAGGAGCTGGCGCATCCGGTCTAGCTTCCCTGGCTTTGCAGGACCCGATTCACGCGGCTTGGGCAATTGTAGGCCTGGTCGCATTCTCAGGCTTCGGGCAGATGCTATCGGCGGGCCGAGCGAATAAACTGAAAGACCGGATCGAAAAGGAGGTAGGCGCAGTTCGCGATGACCTCAACGCGGTCGCCGACAAGTTGGATGAGGAGTACTTGAGATCTGATGAAGCCTGCCGCCTCGCCGGACAGTGGTGGAAAACAGTCATCCAAGAGCACAGACAGGCTAAGCTCGACGCTGCGCGACAGGTTTTGGTAGGCAATTTCAGTGCCGGCGAGTCGGAGGCTTTTGAGAACGACGAGCTGTTTTTCCGAACGCTGGACGCTTTGAACGAGTCACATCTAGAGCTGTTGCGCAACATGCACCCGAACAAGCACCATGTAACCTATGAGTTCCAGGACCAGATGGGGTACGTCCGACCGCTTGTCGAGCACCTGCACCGCCAAGGGTTGGTCGACTACGTGCCCGAAGGCGTGGCTGTACGCCGGATAGGAGGTGGTCCATTCAACAGCAGCCCTAGTCAGCGTGAGATAAACGAAGCAATAGAAAAGGCCATTCGTAGCGCCACTGAGCCTGTCGGCAAGTTCAAACTGTCGTCGTTTGGCGTAGCGTTTACCGACCGGATTGATCCGAGCAGGCTGTCCATGCCTGACCGCCGATTCTATCCAGCACGGCCTCGACCCTCCACAGACGACGAATGATCCGGCCTTGGGAACTCTGGTGGGCGGTGCTGCGCCTGCCGTACGACGCATACCGCCACTGGACGCCTGCCCGCAGGGCGGCGAACGGCTGCGGTTTGAGCTGGGGAAGGCGACGGAAGTCCCGAGCGGCAGAATATGGCTGATCGCTCAATCTTGCGGGGAGGCGCATGCTGACCGGATGGAGTACAGCAAAGGAACTGGTCTGGCTTGAACCGGATGTTTGGGCCGACACGTTGGGGAGACACACGGTGAGGTCCGCGTCGCTAGCGGTACGAGCCAACATCCGTAGCGCAAGCTCGCATGGTTTGTCGGTGACAAGAACGCTTTCCAGTAAGCCGGGCCTGTATGAGCTTGGCCTCCGCGTGCCGGGCACGCAGGAAGAACGCTTTGTATATCTTGGCAGCGCAGCGAAGTTGTCATCGAGGGTGCCGGCCTATCTGCGCGGCGCACACATCCGTGCTCTTGTAGACTGGCATCTCGCATGGGGCTGGCACATTGTTGTCCATGTGAAGAAGTGCTCGTCCGCTCAAGCGGCACAGAGACGCGAGTCGGACGAGCTGGACGTCACGAACTACGAGTGGAATACTCGCCAGAGCGACCCGGAACTGGTGCTTTACCCGGCTCGCTTTCATCCCGACTGGCGGGACACCAGCGCATCTCGCAAGCGACAGCTGGAGATAGTCCGGGCCTGGCTGGGGCAAGACCGCAAGCTGCGTACACGCCGGTTGCCAGCAATTCGAATCGCGAAGTCGTGGCCAGGGACGTAGGTGGGCTCTTCCAGCATGGCGGGGGTCGCCGCGCTGCGCATTGCTGCCGACTATCTTCGCCAAATGCCCGTCGGTAATTCGACAAAATCCTTCCAGTGCTTAAGGCGTATCACGGCAGTGCCGCCCGGACCGTCGTCAATGGTCCTTACGATGCGTTGTGCGGCACTGTCGTCAGGGTTTACGACCACCAGCATCTCCAAGCATCCTGATGCGGCTTGCCTGGCTGCACGGAACATTACTTGCGCACTTAGGTCGGTGGTCGGCATTGAATAGCCAATAACCACCATACTTCGAGCATCGCGAATCGCCTGTAGGGCTTGGTGCCAGATGCGTTTGAACGGTTGATCGTCAGTTTGCTTGTTCCACTCTGGCGGGATTAATTTCGGGCGCCGGACGTCTGAGTAGTTGTGGTGGGACAGTCGAATCGGTGCCTTCTTGTCCTTTCGGTCTAGCCAGTTCAACGACCCGTGCAGTTTCAACAACTTCAACGAGTTGGTGGGTGCATCGCGACCCTCCCCTGGTGTCCACCTCTCCCATTCCTCAGTATCCGTGCCATAGCCCTGTTTGGCACTCCAGGCCTGCGAGACTCGTGCGAGTGCATAGTCTATCAGGCAGTCGTAGTTGAAGCTGATGATGGTGTCGGCGGCGGCGAGCCCTGCACCGCCATGCTTGCTTGGCTTCGCCAGCCACAGGTGGTTCTTGCAGTGGTAGAACGCGTCATTGCCTTTCCCTGGGTTCGGCCTACAGAGCGCGCTTCCCAACTGGAGGGCCACCGCCGCCAGCAACCTTGAACGAACCCTGCTGGGCTTTGTTTCGTTGATCAGAAACTTCGTAGGAGCGCCTTCTAGGGCCTGGGCGGCCTCAACGAACGTAAACATCTCTTCAAGTGTTGGGTAAACCGATCCTTTTGCGACCCAACGAGCGTCTGCCGTTACCGTATCAACCAACTGTCTGTGGTCCGGCTCGCCTATCTCTTGCAGGCGGTCAAAGAAATCACCATCTAGCGCGGGGAGTGGCGCTCCGGCATGGCGCGCTGGTAATGGTCTGCCGTTCTGGTGCGGCCCGCGAAAGTCTGCCCCCCGAGTTGCTCCAGCACCCAGGACAATTACAGTTCCGCCCATGAAGGCCTCCGCGTTAGACTGATTGCTACATCACACCTCGGGTACGAGCTACGCGAAACCAAGCGGTGGCCAGAAACGTCTGGTCCGCTTGTTGTCGGAGAGCAGCCACATCGGCACCACCGATATCCGCCATCGTGCTTCACCGGCTGATCCGGCGTGCGGTCACGCACCAGGCGCTCACTTCGGACGACCTTGAGCCGGGCGTTCGGGTGTGCGGCAGGCGAGGCGATTGCACCCCGCCTGCCGTTGCTGCCGGTTAGCGTTTGAGCCACTCGGCAAGCTGCTTGATCACCAATGCTGCGTAGGCTGAACCTTCGACCGGCTCACTGGCGACGAACGCCAGGGCCGCGAGGAGGCAGTATGCAGACACGGCTACAAGCACTGGGCACCACGTGGGTATCTCCATGAGCTTGGCTCCTGTTCTATGGACTCACGGCAACGTCGCCGCTTACCCCTTACATCGGCGTGCGCACATGCCGGATGATTTTCGCACCCGGAGAATGACCACCTTTTCGAGCCATTTTCAGCCCAAAATGGCCGCAAACATGCTTGAAATGTGGGTTTGCAAAACTTTAGGAAAAATTGAAGTTTCTCGGGGTTGGCGGTGAAAACCGCCCCGGCGCTGCGGGTCTGTCGCGGCCCGCTGTAGCATCGAGCGCATGCCGAACGCGAAGTCAGTCGTCAGCATTGCAGCGTTGTTCCTGTGCGCGTGTGCAGCAACTGGACCTCTCGCGCCCGCGCACGACGTTGCCCCGGCCGAGGAAGTTGCCGTCACCGACACAGTGCTTGCCGTCCGCGTGATCGACGGCGACAGGATTGAAGTCGAAGGCGGCGAGCGCGTGCGCCTGCTCTGCATCGACACGCCGGAACGCGGGCAGCCGGGATTCGACGAGTCCAAGGCGTTTCTTCGTGAACTGGTTGAAGGTCGCGAAGTCCGCCTGGAAGCTGACCCGGCGCACGATGACCGTGACCGCTTCGGCAGGCTGCTGCGCTATGTCTGGCTGTTCACCGGATGGACGGTCGCCGGCTTCAGCAGCGGCGATGATGTGCTTGTCAACGTCGAGATGATCGAACGCGGCTGCTCCAAATACGAAACCAAGTGGGGCGCGTCGTCGCTCTACGATGCTCGGTTCACAGCGGCCGGCGACTAGCTGAGCCGCGCCCTCTGTGCGGGAGTCGGATCGCATTCCTGCACGTCGAATTCACCCTGCTGCCAGCAGCCGCAATCACCGGCTGGCGGCACGTCACCGCGTCCAGGTTTGAAGAACGTCGTCTGCATTTAGGCGAGGTCGCACATCGTGTGCATGTCCTCAAGCTCGGCAAAGGCGATGGCTACCCAGTGCCGATCAACGCTCGGCTCTGCGATGTAGTACCAGTTGGGAAGGCCGTGCTTGCCGCAGTCGATGCCGGCGCGGAGCAAGAAGTACGGCTCGTTGTCGCCCATGGGCCGAAGTGTAGCATCCCCTCATGTGCAACACGTACTACCTGGAGCACGACGTCGGGGAGGATGGACAGCGCAAGCGCAACCCCAACATCACGCAGGCTGAACTCGACCGGCGCTGGGAAGAGCGACGCAAGCGCCAGCAGGACAAGCTAAAACGGCGTGGCCTGTTCGACGATCCGCCAAAGAAGGGCCGGAACCTCTGGCGGATTCGCCCGCGCACCCTCGGCGTCATCCTGATCAACGACAACGGCACGATTGGCGTCCGCATTGCCGACGGGCTCGACGAACGACTGCACACCGCGCTCGTCCTACATCGTCTGACCCGTCATGCCCTGCACGCCAAGAACAAGTGCCGGGCTTCGGCAAGCCTACAGTGTGAACAACACCCCGGGTCTTCCATAGGCACCGTCGCTATACTCGGAGCCATGTTGCCACTCGCGGACACAGGACCAGACGCTGCCCTTAGTGGGCTTGCCGTTGTTTTCATTCTCCTACTAGTGCTGCTTTACTCAATCCCGGCGATCACACTGCTTCGAAAGGGTCACGTCTCCGGCGGCGTGATCTGCTTCATCTTGGCCATGTTGTTGCTTCTCGCCGCCATTGGCGGGTTCATGCTTCCGGCCTCCGAATACCGGGGAGGAGGCGAACAGTGGTTCTTCTATGGCGGCGGCTTCATGTGGACGCTGCTCCTGATCTG
The DNA here is from genome assembly GCA_020425605.1 of Planctomycetota bacterium. Classification (GTDB taxonomy): domain Bacteria; phylum Planctomycetota; class UBA8742; order UBA2392; family UBA2392; genus JACKID01. Next base: position 6,129 of record JAGQRH010000006.1, read on the forward strand.
GGCGGCAGGCGCCCCGGACCTGAAGTACCGACGAGCACAACAGCACGTCGTGGATGAGCTTCGAAACCAAGTACGCTGGATTGAGCGGCGCCTCGGGGGCGTCGTGGCGCTGGAGCAGCGCGTCGGCAGCCTCGAACAGTATAGCGCTCAGACTACCTCCGATATGATCGACGGCACACCGCACCCGTACTCGCCTGAGGTTGTGCCGACGCCTGCTGCCATCGGTCAAGACGAGCCGACGCCGGTCATGCCGATGGAGCCTGTTGAGGAGTCGCCCGAGCGTCGAAACGTGGCGCCCGCGTCACCGGCAGCCGATGACCCGGACGCGACTCCCCTGGCGCCCCAGACGCCGGTAGAGGGCGACGTACCCGTTGAGGTGAAAGTGCGGTGCAGGAAGTGTCGAAAGAAGTTCAGCGGGCTTGCGCGTAGCATCAACGCCCTAGCGGCATGCCCCCGATGCAAGGCGTCGCCGTTCGAGTTCGAGTCGCTATCACAATGAATGCTGCTGAACGGCACCCGCCCCGTACTCGCAGCCCAGTCCTTCTGCTCACGAGTATGCGTTGCCTATTGGATGTAACACCGGTTGACGTAGCAGATTGGTCTCGCTGGTCCGCTACACCGGCTCGCAATGTCGCCATGCGTCGACCTCGCTCTTCAGCTGGCCGATGTCGGCGTCCCAACTCTTCACGCTGGACTGGATCAGCGCGCCAACGACGGCCGCGACGATGAGTATCAGGACAGCGGCTGCGGCGATGATCGACAGGGTCCCGCTCTTCTTCGGGTCTATCTCGCTGGCGGCAGCTAGAAAGAAGATGAGCGCGGTGACGGCCGCCGCGATTACGACGACGATCCACAGGCTCATGTGGAGGTTCGCTTTCCTTCGTTGGGACTGATGATGTTGGAGCTGTCCTGTCAACTTCTGCATCTTGGCGGCCCACCGCTCATGCGCGCCTTGGTTGTGTTGCACGAGTACTGCCACACCGTCCGCCGCCTTCTGGGAATGCTGTTCGATCCTGTCCAAACCCGCTTGCAGCAAAGTGAGCGAGCGAACCGACCCGGTCTCGACCAGCTGCAGCCGGCTGTTGCAGTATCTGCACGTCACGCGCTGCATGCCTTCTGGCACGTCCAGATCGGCCCCGCACTTCGGGCAGTTCAGGGGAACGACAGTCACCTGCGGCGCAGCTGAAACGGTCGTCTCGATGGCTTCGCCCGTGAAGGTGGACTCGCACACGTCGCAGCGAAACTGCCCTGCGGACAGGGCGACGACAAACGCGTTGCTTCCGCAGGCTGGGCATGGCGGTTGGGTGGTCATGGTCGGTCTCCCCGTGCCGTAACCGGGTAGCCCGAAGAAGGGAGGAGCGACCCGGCGCCGCTCTCCTCGGGCCTCGCCAGAGGCCCTCACAGATACAGACATCCAGATCGCCCAAAGTGGGGCGCCTGTGATGTCCGCGATCTGTGAGATCCGACCTGGCGAGTTCGAGAAGGCGCAGACTAGGCGCAGTTGTTTTGACCGGGCTTCCCCGGCGGATGCAGTTCTCCGTTCGTACGGCCCGTAGCTGGCCGGGCCAAGGTTGAAGATTCTAGCAGCGGGAAAGACTTCCACGCGACGGAAAGTGACAGGCTCTAGTTTGTCCTCAAGCGTCCACGGTGCCGAGAATCGAGCTGCCATTCAGTCCACTCGGTGCGGCGTGGCATGGCGCTCCGATGGGTGTCGTGACGACAGACTCTGCCGTCAGCTGAGCCTGGTATCGGGCGCCTACACGCGAAGAGAGGAACGTCGAGTAGTCGGTGTTCGCGCCTCAGGGTGCTTCTCGGCTCCGGCAGCCGGCAAGCGTTACGTGTCCGAGTAAGTCTCTTGGTGGAGTGACGTGATGACGGGAATGACAGGAAGGAAGTAGCGGAGTGTTGTTACAGTGCACGACAAGACGCATGCTACCAGGTGTCGCCCACAAAGCGCTGGGCCGCCATGACCCGGTCGTGCAGCTTCGAGTGATCGTCCAGCTCCCACACTCTCGCACTGCGCTTGCCGCCAACGGAGGGACCGCGACTAACTCTCCCTACGATCTGTTCCCACTGAATGGACGAACGGATGGGAGTCGCTAACACCGCATCACCCAAGCCGGGGTCGTCGAATCCTGCCATCAACAAGGACTTGTTGGTGAGTACCTGAATCCCGCCGGCCAAGAACAGCTTGAGAACTAACTCCCTCTTGTCGGCCGGTGTGTTGTGAGATAGCGACTCAGCACGAATGTTCCGAGCGTTAGCGACGGCAGCAATGACTTCGCAGTGTGCGATCGAGGATCCAAAAACAAGGCACCTCCTCTTGCGGGCAATCTCTTCGATCGTATCCGCAATGGCCCAGAATCTGTGAGGTTCTAACGCCAACTCGTCGAGCGACAAACTTGGTGCATTGGTTGATCGCACACGCAACGCATCCCATTGACGGGGTAGCGGTATCTGCCTGGTCTCGACGTGCGCCAGCACGCCTCTACCTACGAGCGTGGCTATTGCATCGTGGCCAAGCACGCGTGGAACGATGAGGTTTCCTCCGAACAGGCCGGATAGGAGTTCATTCTCATCCGTAAGTGTTCGACCAGGCGTCGCACTAAGGCCGACAAGCATACATCCTTCAATATCCCCGAGAGCTCTGACAATGTCGCGGGAAGTGCGGGCTGCCGCCTGGTGCGCTTCATCGTACACAACCAAGTCAGGCTGCAAGGCCCTTAGCGCGTCGACACGCTTGGCTGCAAGCTGCACCGTTGCGATTGCGAGCAACGGTGTCAGTTGGTCAGACCTGGCGACTGGTGGTTCGAGGTCGTTGAGGACCAGAGTAGTCCTCGGACTGGGCGAGAATGTACGCCAGAGATCTTGAGCTGTACGTTCAGCCTGCGCGACCAGTTCCGCGGAAGGCGCCAGCCAGACGGCTCGTCTACACGTTTGGTCCTGAATTGCCTTGCGTATGTACCAAAGAGCCGTTCGTGTCTTTCCACCGCCAGTCGGGATGGAGACCATAGCGGAACGAACGCCATCGGACCGGGCCTTAGTGAGCGAAGCTACGACATCCGCCTGGTAGTCAAACAGTGGCTCTGGGCTTGCAAGCTCATACGACTTGGATTTCCGTGCCGTAGTGCCGGCTTCTTCCGCCTCGTGAATGGTGCCACGTCGCCGCCGCAACAGCCTAGCGGCGCGCTCTGCACCAGGGCCATCGGTGGCTAGTGGGCCCTTTAGAAAGTCCTCTATTGAAACTGCCAACTTTGTTATCCACTACTTGCGGTTCAAGACGTCCCATAGCCACTCAGCGCGGCCGAGGGCCTCACGGCGGGCCGCGTCTTCGTCTTCGTCCCGCTGCGTGCCACGTAGGATTCTCATCGCGACTGAGCCTTCGCCAGACGAAAGGCGGTTGATGCACTGCTGCATCTTTAGGTCCAGGCCACCTTCGGCTTCATCCATGCGGTCGACAAGCTCGGCGAAAGACTCAACGCCTTCCTTGTGAAGGTACAGCCAAAGCAGTGCGACCAACAACAGGAGGTCCGATGCTCGGCCGGATGCTGCCTGCGTGAAGTCGATAGGACCCTCCAACTGCACAAGCGAACCAATCCAGAACCTGTCGTAGTTCTTTGTTTTTGGCCATTGGAACTGCCACTCCTTCAGCAGGAAGTCTGGCTCCTTGTCGATGAGATCATTGAGAGCGTCGACGAGTTGGGTCGCACGCTCAAACTCAAGTGCCGTCGCCTCGTCGTCCGAGTCATCGTCGCCATCATCTGCGACAATGTCGTCCAGGTCCTCATCGTCATCGTCGTCGTAAGCATAGCCCAACATCGCTTCCGAAAGGGTTAGAAACTGCTTGAAGGCAAGTATCAGCGCTCGCTGAAACACAACGGTAAAGGCGAGTTCCCTTGCCTTCTTCTTTCCCACGATCGAGTCGATCGCCGACGCAAAATCTGCGACTGCTATCGGATTCGGCTGCCGCTCAGCGAGTTCCTTCTCGAAGGAAGCCAAGAGGTCGTTGGCGCTCTTGCTGTCCGCGTCATCGGCCCGTTGTTTGAGCGCGAACCAATTGGAGAACTCGGGACTCAAAGTGGTGAGCTTCTCTCGCTGATCGATCAGTTCCCGATAAGGCGTAAGCTCCGTAAGCAGGTGTATCAGCGGCGGTGCCCAATACTCTTGGAAGCCCGAGGCCACCGCGGCTAGCTCATCATCTGAGAAAGAAAAGGGTCGTTCATAGCGACGACAGTCGTCCAGTTGGGTGTAGGCGGTGGCTAGCTGTATATCCAGGCGTCGTTCAAGTGTAGACAGCAACTTATGGACGGAGTCATGGGCCATCATGTCTTGCATCGGCTTGATGTTGAGGAGCTTGGCGACAGCCCAGTCAATCCCAAGCACAGTGGCTAGATATGGTCCTTTCTCAAATCGGGCCTGCTCGGAGTGCCAGTCAATCAGACTCAGTGGCAATGCGGGCGGCGTGGCTGTCAGCTCTTGTGCTCCCGCGGTCAGTTTTTGACCAACCATTGAGCGCACGCATATCGACGCAGGGTCTCGGTCGTCCAGTAGAATCTGCCGAGCCCGGCTAGGAACTATGGCGTGCTTGTTTAGATCAATGAACAGTCGCCGGAGCGTAGCGATCACGCCGGACCTAGTGGTCTCACCCGTGTACCCCAGGTCGGGGTCTAAGACGACAAGCAGCACTGGAACTGTGCATTGCGCGTGAGTGGATCCACCAGCGACGTACTTGATTGCCGCGAGCCGATGCTGCCCGTCAATAGCAATGCCGAACAACTCAGCTGTATTCCAACACAGTTGTCCGACAAGGGCTCCCGTCTCGTCTGGCGTTGACCAGCCCGTCCAGTAGCCGCCGCGGATTGGTCCAAAGGACTTGTAACGTTTCTCGTCCTCGCCGTTTGGGCCCATGAATTGTGTCTTTTCCTCCAGATCGGGCGTAGCCCACGGACCCTCGTCATAGGTACGAAGTGAGCCGTCTCGAAAGGGGAGGAGAGCGATAGTGATCGAATTGAAGAACTGAGGCTGTTCGGACTGCTTCAGGTAAGGAGCAATTCGCTTTTCTACTCGACCCCAGTCAATGTCGCGTTGAAAGAGCTCCTCAATCCGCCAGTCCATGGCCGATGCGCCGGGCATTTCGTTCACGAGCTTTAGATAGCTCGCGGCATCCGCAAAGGTCATGTTGACCTGAAAGTAGGGGATGCGGATCTTTGAGTGGCTGTAACGACCGTAAAGGAAGTCAAAGTTAGGAGTCTTGCGGATTGTAGATGCAGGCTTCCGAGGATTCATGTGTTGTGACTCCTAGCCGGGCCGCTTGGTGCCGAATGGCGCAAGCAGGCGTTGCGAAATGAACTCAAAGAATTGTTGCACCTGTTTGGTCTTGGCGCTGACGCTGGTGCTTTTGGATAGTTCGTGATAGCAAAACAAGAGGTCCGCCAACTGCAAGCCGAGCTGGTTCTCGACGTACTCCTTCAAGGAAGTCTCTCCCTTGAGGTGCTGTCGGATGCGCGTCAGAAAACTGTCCGCTTGCCCAATGTAGATGGGTGGCAAGTACATTGAAATTGAAGCGATGTACGTGGCTACCTTTTCGCGCAGTTTCCTGTTCGCGGCGATTTCCTCCAGCGTAGCCTGCTTATCCGCAGAGATGAGTCCCCCTCCGACGATCAGGCCAACGAGATCGACACAGTGAGTGAGGGGCTTGCGTTCAACTACCGCCACGGGCGACCGCGTAATGTCGGTGATCCACCTTGTGAAGCTGTCTGCACTGGCCACCACCCGCGGGTCGCAATCAAAGTTCCGTCGCCAGATGTAAATGCCAGATGTGGTCGGAACGATGGACGGCAGGCTTCCGTCCGCTAGCGCGTCGATGGCTTCCGCAGCGGGCAAGCGTTTCCAGATCACTGCCACAATCGGGTCCTTTACTAGAGATGGCAGATTGCACAGCCATCAGCCTCATCTGCGGGCATGTGATCTCGCTCTGGAAGGGAGGCAATCTCCTCCAGATTCCTTCCTTGGCACCACGTGAACTGTTTGTCGCCTACTGTCTTCTCGAAGGACTTCGCCTTCTCGAACAGGTCAGGATGCTCACGCTTCAGGCCCTGCCACTCACCTATCTGCTGGTAGAAGCAGAAGTAGCATCCAGACCGCGAACGCCAGTCGTAGTAGCTAGGCAGACCTAAGCCAGAGTCTTCAAGGATGCGTTTTACTCCCTGCAAATCAATCCCGTCATCCCTGAAAGGATACACTGGCATGATATTCGGCTTTTGCGAGAACACGGGTGGCTTCTTCCCTGTCTGGTAGCCATCCCGATCCTCGTCCGCCCGAATCCCGATGTAGCTGTACGCACTGCCGGATCCCACGTATCGCTCGAAGGGTTCGATCTTCAACACACGCGTACACCAACGACTTCTTGGATTGGGGAGAAATCCGCCGTACAGCTCGTTGAGGTAGATCTCGAATGCGTTCCGGCCCTTTTTTGCCCGGATGTTGAGGACATCCAACGCCGACACACGAGTTACTTGCCTCCCAAGCACCGCTTCGAGTCTGGCAATGAAGTCGTCGGTTTCCGGGAGCTCGTTGTGGGTGTCACAGAACACGTACTCCACCGGGAGGTCAGGGTAACGTTGGCGCATGTAGATGGCCAATGCGGCGGAGTCCTTCCCTCCGGATACGCTTACGATGTGGCGGATGTCCGCTGCTGCCGCGTGTTCAAGCGCGTCTTTCATTGTCGGCATCTACTTCTCCTGGTACTTCTGCGCCTTTTCGATGGCTTCTGCAAGCAGGGCTTCGTCTCCCAAGCCCAACAACTCAGCGATCGCGTCGGCCGCTCGGTCCACGCGAATTTGTGCAACTCGGGCCCGAGCGTCTCTGCTCAGCTCCAAGAGGTTCACGTTACCGCCCAACGCGAAGTCTTCAATCTGGCGCACCGTTGAGGCTAGCTCACGCTCAAAGGCAGTCGCACACGAGTCGTCCCATCGAGAGACTGGTCGGCCGATCAAGAGCGTAGACAGTGACTCCAGCAATACATCGTCCGAAGCGTATGATGTCATCATCCGCGAGAGCAGTCCCTTCGCCACACCTTGCTGCAACGCATCGACCCGCTCGTCTGGAAAACACTCGGCCCAGTGCCGAGCAAGCTGCATGCTGCTGACACCGGCACGCTCTCGCCCACCAGGGAGCGTTGCCTGAAGGATACGGTGGGCATCGTCGAAGTACGAACGAACGCCTTCTTCGATCATAGACTTGACGTCCCAGAGTACTTTCTCAGCGTTCCGCCGGTTTAGGGGTCCCGTTAGTGACAGTGTTGCTGGGAGCTCGCGAACGAGCCCAGCTACAGGATCAGTGTACCGCATCAAGACTGCCCGAAACCTCCGGGCTTCGTCTGACAAGGATTGCGCCTGGAGACACGCTTCGGGAAGCGCGGTGAGCCATCCCTGAACTGCGTCATGAGCGCGCCTGATTTGGTCTGATTCCGAAAAGTCATCCGCTCCGGAGGCGCTGAAAACGCTGTGCAGCGCGGACAAGAACGCGTGATTACGGTCGTCGATTTCCAACACATGGATCTTGAATCGGTCCGGCGCTTTGAACATTTCTTCAATCGTGGAAGGCATGAGATCGTCGATGTATTGCCCATCACGGAGAATCGACAGCGCGCTCGGAAATGCCTTCAGGCCGGCCGCAAAGAGAATCGGGATCAGCCCGTGTCGGACCCCGAATGGGGGCTGAACCAACCTCGTGACAAGTGTCGAGACCGATTTGGGCCTATCGCTCGGTGTAGTGAAGAAGTCGTGAACTAATGACCACACCTCGCGCACTCCGGCGCTAAGGATCGACTTCTGATGGGGTGCAGCATATCCCCAGCCCGAGCGCTCGTCCTTCTGGTATAGGCCGGTGCGCAAGAGCACCGTCCGGAACATGGAAGCGTCCGGGAAATTCCCCTTTATGCCGAGGTTCTCTTGGCCGGACCTTTCGAGGATCGCAAGCAGTAGCTTCTTGCGGGCGTTGATCATCACAGACGTAGGCTTCTTGCGTACGATCTGTTCGCTGCGAATCTCGGGAGTCGAAGGGTACAACTCATCGCATATGTCCGAGAGTGCGCCGACGACCGCAAGTCGAGAATCGAGCGGTAGCTCTGCGCCTCGGAAGTACCACCTGCTATCTCTGACGGAAGGGTCGACTAGGCGGTCAATACAGCGAGCCAGGTACCCCCTGGCGTCCTGCTCTAGCTGGTCCAGCTCCTTCACCGTCAGAGGGTCACTGGCGATTAGCGATGAGTCACCGCGCAGATGGGTAATGGCTGCCACTTCGAGGGCAGCGTCCTCAAGCGACCTTGAAGTTGGTGCGATGACGAAGATCGTACGATCCTGCCCACGGCCGCTCTGAACCAAGCGCAGCACGTCTTCGCGTTCTTCTGCTGTCGAGGGCAGTACGTAGACAATCCGTCCATCAGCATCTTCGAGGAGGTCTTCCTCGAAGATCCCGGTGGACAAGCGCTGCCGGAGACGCTGGGAACTGCAATACTCAGATTCGAAGTAGCGGGTCAGACCGAACCGTATGTTGTGTACATCCGGGAACCACACGGGAGGAGGGGCCTGGCGATCGAGGTAGCTGACCAGGTCGAACGTCGGTGCGAGCTGCTCCTTTTGCTCGTTCAGCCGTCCGCGCAAGTCAACATCGGTCCCATGCCAAACCTGGACTTCATCCACGTGCACGCGATGGAGGAGGAGCTTGCGTTCAATGAGCCCCTGGATAGCCGCTGCTGCGTCCGGACCTGTAATGCCGGAGACCGCGAATCGCAGCTGCTGTAACGGCGTACGCGAACGCTCGCCCGAAAGACCGAGGCCCAGAAGACAAGCCGCCTTGATCGCGTCCTCTTCCTCCTTTGATTCACACTTCGAGAGAGCACTCTGCGCTTCAATCCACTGTCGCCGAGTACCTCCGGCTCCCGCGTCGTAGCGCATGAGGTCGCTGTAGAAGTCAAACACAGCACAGGGGTGAATCTCGTCTTGGCCGGCAACAGAGAACAAGAAGTCAAACATCGTCCGCTCGTTCTGTGCAATTCTAGCGGAGATTCTCGGTAGCAAGTGGAGCGTCACAGGTGACAGGGGGAATGCGGCATCGAGGAGCGCGACTAGTTCTTTCTCCGACTTGATGTCAGTGAACATGCCCAACTGCTTGCAGGTCTTGGCCGCTCGTCGGAGGCCTGTCTTCTTGGTGTGGAGGCTGCTTCTCTCTTCCATTACCTTGCCGACAAGGCCGAGCAGCTCCCGACTATCGTCGACGAATTCAAGTGTGCGGAAGCGCCCTTCGATCTTGGTCCATTCGGTGCGCGCGCCCTGGGAGAGACCAGTCGTATAGTGGAGAAAGCCCTGGTGCAGGAGCAGGGCCATCCCCATCGGTACGACAGTTGCACGCGCCGCAAACTCTGCGAGATGCTGTACGTCCAGTAATGCACTGGCTTCACCACGCTCAGCCAGGGCCTCCAGGTGCTTGCCGAACTCGTCCCACACGAGCGATACGCGATCTATGCCTGACCGCTCGCACACATCGGCGATCCGGCTCAGCATTTCATTGAGATCATCACTGGCTTCGTGCAGTGCCTTCGCTTGGCGCCCGAGTGTGTGCCTGGAAAACGCAGCGAGCGCGGCCTTGCGGATACTCTCGACCACAGACGGTTGGTGCCCGCTCAATGCCAGCGCTATCCCCCGCCCCTTGTTGCGGAGCCGGTCGGCAAAGAACAGCGACGCTGTTTGGTCTTCAGCAGGGACTTGAGGATGGATTCTACGCAGTAGAGGGTGAGATATCTCGCGATTCTCTACTGCGTGTACGGCGACGGCCGCAGCCAACGACTTGCCCGTACCATACGGTGCAATAACAAGGAACGCTCGATCAGGGCGCAGCGACGCCAGCGCCTCGATGAGATGCACGCCCTTGCGCGTGGGAACAAAGTGAGCCAGCCGCTCCGGCGCATCGATATCAAGCGCGACGTTGATCGATCGGAGGTACGCATTGTCGGACATCTACTGCCTCCTTCCGACAGAAGACAGAACTGCTGCCGTGGATGGATCCGCAATCATGCGGTCGTAGTAACGCTGCATCCACTCCAGCGGCGAGAGGTTCTCAAACCGTATGGCGCGTCCGCCGGCGAGTGCCACGAGTTCGATCCCTGATCCTTTTGTGGCGTCCGATGCCATGCCGGCGAGGGCGTCGGCACTGAGGCACAGGGTCCGACCAGGTCCGTTTGCCACGGTGTGAGCATCCGAGATGTTGACGTCCATCCATTTCCTCTCGGCGGCGCCTTCACCGAATGCGATCGCCATGGACATTCCAAGTACCTCGACCGGAATGGACTTTGCACCTCTATCGACGACGTACGTGGAGGAGTCGCGGAAGTGAACCATTAGTCCAAGCTCTCGGAGCGGGCACTCGTTGGTTTCCTCGGGGTCCACGTGGGCTTCGGGGATCCGACGGGAGTAGCTAGACAAGAGGCAGGCAATGTCCCGCTGCAGGGTCCGTTCGCTAGGGACCCTCTTGTCACCTGAGTCTTCAAGGTGGCGTGTCAGTGCGTGAAAACAGCGCGAGCGATCAAATCTGTCGAGGCCGAACGCGTTGAAGAACCACATCCAGGAGTAGGCATGTGTCCTTTCGGCTGCAAGCTTCAAGTGCAGGGACCACCATGTGCCCGGAAGCAGCAAGAGTGGGTCATGGGTCCAAACTAGCGTAGCAAGTTCCGTGGGTTCTATTTCACTTGTCGTTACGTTCTTGTTTCTCAGGGGACCGACCACAAGGCCTGTTGCCATCATCCAGTGCTTGATCGACTTGGCCATGTTTCTGCCAACGCCCAAGTAGTCTTCTGCAAATTCGTGAAGAAGCTTCTCAGGCTCTTCAAGCAGCAACTGAAGCCCTTTATGAAGCCATCCGCGCCGAATGGGAAACGTCTCATGGCCGCCAAATCTCATGTGATCTCCTGCATCTTCGATCCGAACGACCGAACCCGCTCAACGCTGTGCTTGATGGCTTCGAGCGCGCTGTCGATCTCAGCCTCGGTGTTCAAAGGAGAAAGACTGAACCTCAGGGAGCTTAGTGCACTGGGTTCGTCGAGTCCCATAGCCCGAAGTACGTGCGAGGGCTCCGGCCTACCGCTTTCACAAGCCGACCCGGTCGAAGCACACACACCCAGGCTAGCCAACTGGGCCAGGACTGCGGCTGCCGATGCTCCTTCGAATCCGACGTTGGTTGTGTTCCAGATGCGTTCTGCGCCTTGGCCGTTGATCCATGCGCCGTCAATCCCTTTCAGGCCTGCTTCAAGGCGATCGCGCATCGCTCCGACGACCTTTGCGACTGCCGGAATTGCCATGCGACGCTCGTCAGCAGCTGCACCGAGTGCGATCGCGCCAAGCAGATTCTCCGTCCCAGGACGAGATCCGCCCTCTTGGCCACCTCCACCCCACATGGCTCTCAGCAACTTAGGTCTTGCGACAACGGCACCCACCCCCGGTGGGGCGTGAAGCTTGTGTCCGGTGAGCGTTAGGTAGTCCGGGGCCAATTCTGCAACATTGGCGTCGAGCTTGCCGATGGCCTGTGCAGCATCCGTGTGGAAGAGGAACCCTCGCTCACGCGCTACGGCGCGGAGCTTCGACACTGGCTGAACGACACCCGTTTCGTTGTTGACCCAATGAACCGTGACTAACGTGGGGGGACCAACCGGAAGTTGCTGCAGCCACTCAACATCTGCGAGCCCCTCCGGCGAAAGCGGAATCCTGCGAACCTCGACGTCGTTCAGTTGGTCCAGAGTGCGCAGTATTGATGCGTGCTCTGCCTTCGTCGTGACGATCCTCGGACGGTCCGATGCCAACGCAGCGAACGAAGTCAGCACTAGTGCGTTCGCTTCTGTGCCACCGCTCGTGAACGTGATGTTCTCTTCAGCCGCATTGATCAGTGATGCAAGACTTGTGCGTGCCCGCTCTAGGGCCGCGCGCGACGAGTTGCCGAGCAGGTGGTCGCTGGCGGGATTGCCAAGCCCACATTCCAATGCCGCCGAGATCGCGGCGCGTACTGCCGCCGTAGTCGGCGCAGATGCATTTGCATCCAGGTAAATGGGGTTGGCCATGACGGTTCCTTAGGGTGAGAGTATATCGGGCATTGCGACAAGCTCCGACCGTTAGCGGTCTGTTGGCAATTCAGCGCGTCGGTGTGGATAACCGTGCGACTAAATGTGGAGATGTGGAAGAACCAGATGGGATGGGGCGGCGCTGCGTTCAAGCGAGGCCAAGCACTCGCCCTTGTCGGGTAGTCGATATTCGGCGATGCGAAAGTGGATGCCGTCTTCACGGGATCCTACCTTCAGATATACGCCGATTACGTCTAGCGCCGGAGTCTTGAGCCTGGACCTGAGGCCCCAGATGGCGTACGCGATCTTGTGCTTGGCAAGAGAGCGATCAGAGCCATCTCGCTTTGCTTCTAGCACAAACAAGGCGGCGCGCCCCTCCCGCTGCGCGCATAAGACGGCATCGATCTCCACCTGCCCTTTGTAGTCCTCTTGTCGCGGTTCCGGCAGTTGTTCGTGGGCGACAGAACCAAACGTGAAAGTGGACTGGGCGTGAGCCGGAGCTGAGAGGGGCGCCTGATTATCCAGTCTGAGCGCCCTTGAGAGGGCGCCCGATGCTATGGCCAAGTTGACCAGGCCTTTCTCGCTCTTTGCTTGTGTAACGAAGAACGGCATGAGTTGGTCGAAACGCGCTTGGGATAGGAAAACCTCGGCGGGCGCACCGGCGAAAGCGTCATCATCAAAAAGGAAGAAGCTTCGCAGCTGGTTTTGGACCCGCACCAGCGCAAAACCCGCCCTTGACGCCGGACCACCTAGGCGGAGGACCATCGCATGCGCTTCGTGTAGCTCCTTGGGCAAGCTTGTGTAGTGGTCAACGGAAATGCGTGTGGGCGCGCGGCCAGGTGCGAATCCATGACGAACGCAGTACTCCTGATAACTAGGCTCGACAACCAGCGCTGGGGAGTGGTCCGTGAGCTGCTCAAGCAACGGGGAAAAGGAGAAGCTCATCTGCAATTCCCTCCGAGTGCTCAGCTCAAACCTTGTAACAAAGCCTGTAACGCCACCTTCGACTGTGAGCGGTAAATCAAAAGCCGCCCTGGATCCCGCCTCCAGAGCGGCTTTGAGTGGAGCGGGCGAAGGGGTTCGAACCCTCGACCACCTGCTTGGGAGCTCGGTGGCTGGCACGCGTCGCGACTAGGATGCAAACAACGTGGCGGTCATATCGAGTCGGTTGTTCACAAGGTCCTCTATCCCCATGGCTGCTTCGAGCGTCGACGCGGCTCTGTCGATCGTTGAGACGGCGCCGACATAGTGCTTCTCAGCGACGAGCACTCCGTGGCCAAGCCGCTTCGCGCTCATGAACGCGGAAGCTCCGCCGTAGATTCCTGGTGAGCAAGTCAGGAACGTCCCACAGGTCCTGCGCAGGTCGTGCCACGTAAAACACGGCGCGTCAAAGTCGTCCATGAGCCGATCCCTGGCTGTCTCGGCGAGATCGCGCGGAAAACGGCGCTTCCCTCCGAACACGAAGGGCTCGCCGTGACGATTGCGATGCAACTCCCCAAGCATTGCCAGCAGCCTGGGCGTGACGTCCATGGGAATACGCCGCTCGCCTGTCTTTGAGCCACTGAGGCGCAGGACAATGTCTCCCGCCACGAGGTTGACGTCTTCCCAGCGCAGGGTCGCCAACTCGCTGAAGCGGCAGCCGGTCAGCAGAGCGGCCAGGACGAACGCCTTGATCGGGGCGTACTTCTTCGTCGTCCCGGGCTTTCCGCGCCCCTTGTGCTCGGCCCTCGTAAGCTTGTAGCACGCGACGTCGTGGCGTGCGGCCGCCTCCAGCAGCCTGCGGATTTCGGGCTTGTGCAGGAAGTGGGGTACCACAGTCTTCGTTCGGACATTTCGCAGGCTGTCGCGGATTGAATCCGAATCGAGTCGGGGAAGCAGTCCCTCCCGGCGCCACTGGTTCAAGACAGTGCGCACGCGGGACAGCCTCGAGTTGATGGTGTAAGGAGAGGGCCGCCGATCGCTCTCAGCGCGCTTGCCGCGGCCCGAGTGCTTGCCGCGGCCCGAGTGCTTGCCGCGAACGGGAGTCTTCGCACCTCTGGCCACGAGGAATTTCCGCATGTTTTCGAGCCGGGGCTGGTCGAGGTTCTCGACGAACCGCACACCACTTGAGCGGCACCACGTCTCGATCAACCGGCTCGCCTCGCCGTAGCTATTGATGGTGGAAGTGGCGAGGCCCTCGCCAAGCAGGTAGTCGCGATGGTTGCGGATAGCAACCGCCAGTTCCGTTTCCGTCTTCAGCGGAGCACCGGACTCGATCGCCGCACGCCGCAGCATCAGTGACTGCGCCTTAGTGATGCACCAGGCCTTGCGCTTCTCGGCATTCGAGAGGTTCAACTTGGACAGGTTGATGTACTTCTTTCTTCCCGTATCCTGATCCATGAACCGGGCATAGTAGGTCAGCCTGTGCTCGCGTTTCCTCGATATGACGGTCACCCCCGGGTGTTGTGAGCGGGGACGTCGGCGCTTTTGTCCAGCTGCAGAACTCACCAGCAATCCTCGATCAGTCAGCACGCCGGGCCGGAAAACGTTACACGAAACGTTGCCTTAATCTTGACATTTGGTGTCATTCTGCGTCAAAGTGAAAACGTCGCCGGATCGCCCCAAACATGCTTGGAATAGGGCATTCGAGGCCACCAGAGGACAGTAGCCGACAGCAGTGGAAAAGGCAAATGGGCGATTCGTAAAGCGTAGGTCGTCGGTTCAAATCCGACAGGTGGCTCCAGAGTAGAGAGGCGCGCCGAATGTGACGGTGCGCCTCTTTGCGTTTTGTCCGCCCTCCGACCTCCCGGGCTTTGCCCGGCCGCTTCGCTTACGCCGGCCTTCTGGCCGGCTGCTTCGCTTTCTCGCCATTCCACCGGACTGGCGAGAGGTCGTCAGTTCAAATCCGACAGGTGGCTCCAGAATAAGAGGCGTGCCGAATGTGCCGGCGCGCCTCTTGTCCATTTGCCGGGCCTACTTCTGCTCAGCCTTCTGATCTTTGACGGTCTGCTTGCCGGGGACGGCTCCGACTCGGCGGAACAGCCCGGCGTTCATGGTGTGCAGCTTGTCGAGCTGGTAGTCGGCGAGGTCCTGCAGTGACTTCGTACTAAGCTCATCCAGGTACTGCTGCCGCACGACTGACCAGAAGTCATGCAAGGGACAGGCGCCCGCCTCATTGCATACCGGTTGGCCCAGGATGCACTCCTCGTATTTCCGCAGGTCATCAAACGGCTCGATGATGTCGCGCAGTTTGACCGTCGAGGCCGACTTCACCAGCGAAAACCCGCCCTGTCGCCCACGGACCGATTTCAGGATTCGCGTACGGACCAGCGACTGCAGCAGCTTGGAAAGGTACTGCGGCGGAATCCCCAATGCGTCTGCCAGATCGGCCGAGAGCACGGGCTTGCCATCCGGCCGGGTGGCAATCTCGATCATTGCACGAATGGCGTATTCAGCGGTTTGTGAAAACACGTCGGGGCCCCAACAGGTGGTGATCGAAGTTACCGACAGTCCCGTCCGCCGCAAGGCCATGGGATGGGGCAGCAACGCCAACATTCGGCAATTCATACTGTACTACAAGACCTCAATGTCTTATAATCCCTTTAGGAGCCAACAAACGAGGGGTGGATCATGGTTTACACAATCATCTGGCTGACGCTGTTCACCGTCTGGACTGGTGCGCTGCTCGCCATGCCTGTGCTGCAGGCCCGTGAATTGAAGGGCGCCAAGGCCGCGAAGCCGGCGAATGAGCAGGATCACCTGCCCGCCCACGCGATGGCCTAGGCAAAGGCCCGCAGTACACAGAGACCCGCCACCCAGCCAATCGGCCGGGCCGGGTCTCTTGCAATTGGGGCTGGTCAGGCGCGTTTGCGCTGGGGAGTGATGCGGTACAGGCAGCGGCGCTGGCCGCTGAGGATGTGCTCTTCGCGCTCGACGTCGACCTCGCCGAGCACCCGGGCGAACAGGTTCAGCTCGCCGTGGCAGAGGTCCTGGCAGCTCTCGGCCGCGGCGCAGATCGGGCAGTTGTTCTCGATCAGCGTCAGGCTGCCGTCTTCGTTGCGCTGCCACTCGGCCATGTAGCCTTCTTCGCTGCGGATGGTCGCCAGCTCGGCCACTTTGGCCTCAAGCCCGCGCTTGCGGGCGAGGCGCTTTCCATAGCTCTCGAACTGATCCTCCGTGCGCTGCCTGATCAGCTGCGCAATGCCGTCTTCGCCGAACGCGTGCCGCGCCGCGCGCAGGATGCCGACGGCCAGCTCGCCGTGGCTATCGGGGAAGCGGTCGCTGGTCTCGCGCGTCAGGCTCCAGATCCGGGCCGGGCGGCCGACCTTGCGGCGCTCATCGGCAAACTCGACCGCGCCTTCTTCTTGTAGTGCATACAGGTGCTGGCGCACGGCCATGGCCGTAACGCCCAGCCGCTTCGCGATTTGCGACGCCGCCTGCGGCCCCTTCGTCTTGAGGAAGAAGAGGATCTTCTCGCGGGCCTTCTCGGGTACGGCTGTGTTCATGAGGGCCTATTAAATGCCGACACACTCAATAAAACAAGTCCGCGCTTGACTTATTTAGTAAAGCAAATACTTTACTAATGTACGGGGCAGCGAGAGCCGTTGCCCGGGCCCGGCCGCGAAGTCGAGCGGCCCCAACGGAGACTCCCATGCAGGTCAAACACCTCGATCACTTGAACCTCAGCGTCGCAGACTTTGAAGAAACCGCCGACTGGTACCGCCGCATGTTCGGCTTCGAAGTTGTTGAACGCGGCATCCAGGACGGCGAGCCCTGGGGCGTTATCCGCGGCGGCGACGCGATGCTCTGCATCTACCAGCGCCCCGATTGGCGCATCTACGACAAAGACGCGTTGGGCGACGCCGGCCAGCATCGCATCGCGCACTTCGCGTTCCGGATCACTGACCGCTCCCAGTGGGAGGCTGTTCTGGAGCGGGAAAACCCCCAGCTCTATTACGGTGGCATCAATGAGTACCCACACTCGACTTCGTGGTACGTTCGCGACCCGAACGGCTACTCGATTGAGGTAGCGCTCTGGAACCATGACAGCCCCAGCTTCAAGCAGGCCCTCACCGAGGCCTAACCGAATCCGCAGGTGCACATCCGCCCGGGTGTGCACCTGCGGTATTTCTGACACACCCCGCCAACAGTTTGATCTGCAACTATCCCTTTAAGCGAATCCCGCGCCTCAGTATATTGGCCGCCCCATGGCCAAGGTCGAACTCGCACGCCACCTCTACGCCTTCTTTCCCGACCTTGAGGGAAAAGAGATCAGCGTTCAGGCCGACACCGCGGCCGGCGTCGTCGAGGCGATGGAGAAGATCGCACCGGGCTTCGCCTTCTACATCTGTGACGAGCGCGGCAGCCTGCGCACGCACGTGAACATCTTCATTGAGGAAGACCTCGTCCGGGACCGCAAGAAACTCACGGACAAGGTCAAGCCGGACTCACGCGTCTACATCCTGCAGGCGCTGTCCGGGGGCTAACTGGAGAGACCATGTCGGACCGGATCATTCTCGGTACACGCAAGGGCACCATCTTCGTCGACAAGATCGCCGGGCGCTGGAAGGTTGCACACGTCGGCCAGCCCGGCAACGCAATCAGCTACGCCGCGCGCGACCCGCGCACCGGCACGCTGTGGGCCGCGCTCGACCACGGTCACTGGGGCTGCAAGCTCGGGCGCAGCGACGACGGCGGCAAGACCTGGTCCGACGCCGGCCAGATCAAATACCCCGAGGGGGCGAAATACATCGACGGCTACGAAGAGGCCATGGGCGACGCGCCCAGGCAGCCGAAGCTGAAAGATGCAACGCTCGGCAAGATCTGGTGCGTGGCATTCGGCGGCGCAGACCAGCCCGGGCGTATCTACGCGGGCACCATCCCCGGCGGCCTGTTCGTCAGCAACGACGACGGCAAAAGCTGGGAGTTGAACTTGCCGCTCTGGAACCACGAAAGCCGCGGCGGCGACCTCAGCAAGGGCGAGCCAAGCGGGCCCTGCCACTGGTTCGGCGGCGGCGCGACCGTGGACGGCGACTCGACGCCGGGCATTCACTCGGTCGTCGTCGACCCGCGCAACAGTACGCGCATTCTGGTCGGCGTCAGCTGCGCCGGCGTGCTGGAATCCACCGACGACGGCAAAACCTGGGTTGGGCGTAACAAGGGTCTAAAGGCCACCTTCCTGCCGAACCCGGACGCCGAATGGGGGCATGACCCGCACCACGTGATGCTTTGCGCATCCAACCCGGATCACGTCTGGCAGCAGAACCACTGCGGCGTCTTCTACAGCAACAACGGCGCGCAGAGCTGGCAGGAAGTCAGCAAGCCGGAGCACGGCGCGCATTTCGGCTTCCCGGTCGCGGTCGATGAGCAGGACGGCCGAACGGCGTGGCTCGTGCCCGGCAAGTCGGACGCCGCGCGCATGACCATCGACGGCGCACTGTTCGTCGCGCGCACGCAGGACGGCGGCCAGAGCTGGCAGCAGTTGCGCGAGGGCCTGCCGCAGGAGCGCGCGCACGACGTGGTGTACCGCCACGCGTTCGACATCAGCGGCAGCACGCTCGCGTTCGGCAGCACGACCGGCAACGTCTACGTCAGCGAAGACCGCGGCGACAGCTGGCATGCGCTGGGCAACAACTTCCCCCCGGTGTATTCGGTACGCTTCGCCAGCCAGGACGCCGTGAAGGAATCCAAGCCCAAGGCCGCAAAGAAGGCAGCCGCAAAGAAGCCGGGGGCAAAGAAGAAAACGGCGCCGAAAAAGAAGCCCGCCAAGAGCACCAAGCCAGCCAGGAAGACTGCCAGGAAGAAGCCTGCGAAGAAGGCGCAGGCGAAGCGCAAGCCCGCCCCCAAGAAGAAGGCCGTGAAGCCCAAACCAGCGAAGAAGAAGGCGGCCAAGAAGGCCAAGGCGGCGAAGAAACCTGCCAAGAAGAAGGCAGCCAAGAAAGCAGTGAAGAAGATCGCGAAAAAGGGCACGAAGAAAGCGGCCAAGAAGATCGCGAAAAAGGGCGGCAAGAAAGCCAAGGGCAAGAAGAAGCGCTAACCAACCAAGAACAACATTCACCACAGAGCACACGGAGAGCACAGAGATCTGCCAAACACGACAGCTGAATTTTTTCTCCGTGAGCTCTGTGTCCTCTGTGGTTGAAAAACTGAAGAAGGGCAAGACATGTCCGACACTCTCATCCTCGGCACCCGCAAGGGCACCTTCGTCCTCGAGTACCGCAACGGCCGTTGGCACCAGGCCGCGCACGGCCATGCCGGTACCAACGTCGCCTACGCCGCGCGCGACCCGCGCACCGGCACAATCTGGGCCGCGCTCGACCACGGGCACTGGGGCAGCAAGCTGTCCAAGAGCACTGACGGCGGGCAGACCTGGGCCGACGCCGGCCAGATCAAATACCCCGAGGGCGCGCGCTACATCGACGCGCCGTTCACTGACCCGGGCCCCGACGGCCCGGAAATCCGCGACGCCAAGGTGCTGAAGCTGTGGGTGATCGCCTTCGGCGGCGCCAGCCAGCCCGGGCGCATCTACTGCGGCACCATTCCCGGCGGCCTGTTCGTCAGCAACGACGACGGCGCAAGCTGGGAGCTTGACCGCACGCTCTGGAACGACGAATCCCGCGGCGGCGACCTGTTCAACGGCGACGGCAAGGGCAAGCGCCAGATGTGGTTCGGCACGCCCGCCAGCGCCAACACCGGCGAGTTCGCGGCCGGCATTCACTCGATTGACGTCAACCCGAACGACCCGAACGACGTGATGATCGCCGTCTCCTGCGCCGGCGCGGTGCAGACCACCGACGACGGCCGGACCTGGCGCCCGCGCAACAAGGGCATGGCCGTAGACTTCCTGCCGAACAAGGAGCCCGAGTGGGGCTTTGACGTACACTTCCTGCAGCGCTGCAAGAACGACACGCGCCACGTATGGAACCAGAACCACGTCGGCGTCTATTACAGCGACAACGGCGCCGAGACCTGGACCAAGGTCGACAACAAGGATCAGGGTGTGCACTTCGGCTGGCCGGTTTCGGTCGACGCCAACGACGGCCGAACGGCCTGGCTCGTGCCGCAGGGCGGTGACCAGTCGCGCATGGCGATCGGCGGCGGGCTGTTCGTCGCGCGCACAAACGACGGCGGCAAGACCTGGCAGCAGCTGCGCGAAGGCCTGCCGCAGGAATGGGCGTTCGACACGGTGTATCGCCACGGCCTCGACAACAGCGGCGACGCACTCGCGTTCGGCAGCACCAACGGCAACCTCTACGTAAGCGAAAACCGCGGCGACAGCTGGCACACGGTCGGAAACAACTTCCCGCCGATCCACTCAGTCCGCTTCGCGTAACACGGGCGAGAACCATGAAGAACCCCCGCCCTTGGCGGGGGTTCTTCATGGAATCTACCTGGGGCACCATGCCGGATGGCATGGCGTGCCGTCCGTGTCGATCTTCCAGCAGGTCTGCGGCTCACCCACCTTGAACACCCAAAGCTCATTCACACTATTGCCGTTGCCGCGCATCTGGCGAATCGCAGCCACCCACTTACCATCCGGGCTGATCGTCGGGTCGCCGAGATCCTCGTGGAACAGGTCGGTCAACTGAATCACTTGCTTGTTCTGTTTGATGTACGCGGCCAGATTGCGCCCGCCCCAACCCGCCTCGTTGGTTGTCATCGCGGTAAACACAAGGCCGCTGGCGTCGGGATACCAGACCGGGTCCTCCGCGAACGTGAGTGAATCCCCGCTGACGATCTCTTCGGCCTGCTCCGCCCCCGGGGCGAGCGACCAGATTCCTCCGTTGAACGCAACGTAAACGAGAGTGTCGTCCGCGGGTGAGAGGGCCGAATCCGAGCCAATGATGCTGCCGTACACATCTCCGCTGGGCACCCCGCCTTCCGAATTGACCTTGAAGAAGCTCCCCCGCGAGAAAGTGATGCTCTTGCCGTCCTTGCTGTAGCTCGGTGACGAAGCGTTGATGTACAGCAACGTACTGTCCACCTTGGCGACGGCCTCGGCCTCAACGGTTTCGCCGGCCTTCACGTCCACCAGCACGCCAGTGAGTGCGGACTTGCCGCCGACGCGGACCACCACGTACTGCAGCACGCTGAGCCCATAGTCCACCACGTCCTCGATCAGAACTTCGGTTTCATCCGCGCCGCCGTCCATCGGCCCGAGACTGAACATGCCAAGCTTGCGCGCGCCCTCGATGTAGATGGCGCCCTGCACGTTGCCGAACGTGTAGTTCCGGACCTTCAACTTCACCTTGCCGGTCTTGCGCTCGTCCTTCAGCACTTCGTCCTGGCTGGGGGGATTGGTGACGCGACGAACGCCCGTGTCATCCAGTGCATAGAGATTGCCGCTGAAGTAGCTCCACGCCATTTCGTGCGTGCTGCTGAAGCAGAGTTCCTTGCCGTCGTTCCGCCACGCCAGCCCGTAGCACTCGACAGACGACTCGTCCCGACGGAACATCGTCTCCTTGCCGCCGCCGTCCGCCCGGCAAACGTTGACCTCGAAACGGTCTCGCCCGCCGTCAGGGCCCTTAATGCGCGAGGTCTCTCCAAATGCGATGCAGCCCGGCGCGGCCGGCGGCGTGAACTCGCCGTCGACTTTCAGGCCGGCGTTGTCGACGTCAAGCTGCACGGCGTCGCCCACGATGCTCGCGATCAGCAGCAGTTGCCGCTTCTTGCCGTGCATCGTGTTGATGGCCTTGAGCTCATCGGCGCTCAGCGTGTGCTCGATCTTCTGCCACTCCCAGCCGGGAAAGTTGTTCGCGTTCACTTCCTTGATCGTCGCCGCCGACTCGAACTGGGCCTGCTCGGTAAAACTACCGATCGCGATCGACAGGCCCTGCAGTGTGGGCGTGCCCTTGCTGACCAGCCGCCAGTCCATCCTCAGCGTGCCGCCCGTGAGCTTGTCCGGCAGGTGCAGCATCTGCGCCAGCAGCCCGTTTGCGCTCAACACCGTCGTCACGTGGATGGCCGCGCCGAAGTCTTCCTCTTTTCCGCTGCGGCCTGAGTCAGTGGAAACTCCCACCGTGCCGCCATTCATGGCCCAGGCGGCGTTACCGACGTCAAAGTCGCCGTTGCGGATGATCTCGCGGCCCTTCCAGGTCTGCGTTTCCGGCTTGCCCGCAGCCGGCATCCGCAGCTGGTCCTTTGTTGCGGCCGGCTGATCCTGCGCCGATACATGGACGACGAGCAGCAACATCGCCGCGGCACAAAGAGTGATCGCGTGCTTCATGGCAGTCTCCCAACGGTCGTGAGCGAACCGGATTGTGCGACCATCAAACCGGCCGGTAAACCCTGTTCACGCTCGCCAGATCGCGAGGCGGCACAAACGGCCAGATCCTCTTGAAATATGCCCTCGCAGCCAGCAAAGCACTTTCACAGCCGCCGGGCGGCGCAACGGCCAAGGCATGTCGCGACCACTTGTAGACTTCCTGAAGTCGGGCGCGGGTAGGCCGTGCCCCTCGGGAGTCACCTCCATGTCGAAGAAACGTCGCAAGCCCTAGCGCGGCCCGCGCGCCGATCAGCCCCAGCCTGTCCACCACGCCGAGCTCAAGCCGCATCAACTTCGCGGGATGGCGCGCCGCGAATGGATCGACGCCCGCGCGCTGGAAATGTTCGAGCGCGAGTGCGGCGCGGATATCGGCCGCTTTGTCCGCACCTGCCAACTCACCTGCGAACTCTACGAGCAGCAGGTCCAGGCCAACCTCGAGAACGCCGATGCCCGAGGCCCTGACGTAACGCCGTACGAAAACCGCATGTCCGGCTCACTCGCCGCCCGCCTGCTGCGCGAGAAACGAACGTGGCTGCGCGACTGCCGCCAAAGGATCGAGCAGGCCCTCGAAGACGAAGCCGCGGCAGAAGAAGAGCAGGCGGAAGAGGCCGAGGAAACAGTAGCCCGGCCCGCGCGCAGCAGCGCTCGCGAAGGCGTGAGCGCCATCGACGGGGTGAAGGCCGAAATCTCGGAGCAGGCAGGTCACGAGCCCATACCCGAGCCGCGGCCCAAGTCGCAGGCTCTGGCTGCCACCGGCACCGAAACGCCCTAAGCCTGAGCGCTCTTTGAAAACCGTAACAGGGGTGCCCTCACCTATGCCCGACACGCGCAAGGACGCCCGCGCCAACGTTTTCGAACCACTCATCATCGTCGAAAGGGCAGTCGCACCAGATGATCTGTCCCCCACAAGCGGGACAGCGCTCCCCGTCGCAACCCATCACATGAACCTCTCCTTTGACTACGCGACAGCCGTGGCATGGATGTTCGTCAGCACCCCAGTCTTCACTCTCTTCGCCGTAGCGAACACGGTCGAACAGATGTCCGCCAATGGAGATAGTCGGCTGCTTCTGGGCCTCCTCAATTCGTTCCGACCATCCCTCGACCATCGAGACACCGTTGCGAATCACTACTTTGGGCTTGTCAGACATTGCTGGCTGGCTCCTGCAAATTTCGAGAGCGGTTGCTACCGGTATAGACGGTGGGCGTGGATGTAAGCCCGTACGGCGGGGGGCACCCACTCGGCGATGCTCTCGCCTGCTGCTGCTGCGGCACGGATCTGTGTGGATGAGATGTCCGGCAGGGACATTATCCTGACGACGTTTGCCCCCAGACGGTCGGTTTCGTCCTCGCCCAACTTGGCTCGCAGGTCGTCGAAGACTCCCGGGCTTAGTCCCGCCGAGCGGACGACGGTCACAAAGTCCACCATCTGCAGCAGCTTGCCGATCTCGCGCCACGTGGGAAGGTTGGCCAGCATGTCACTGCCGATGATGAATTCGTAACTGGTGCCTGGGTTGGCCTGCTTCAGGGCGCGGATCGTGTCGATTGTGTAGCTGGGGCCCTTGCGTCTCGTCTCGATATCTTCGACACCCAGACTCTTACGCCCTTCCACGGCCAGGTGCGCCATTGCCAGACGATGCTGCACGTCAGCATGGTTTGACTTACCCTCCGCATGCGGACTCTGCCCGGTGACCAGCAGGTCGACACGGTCGAGCCTGCGGAAATGGCACATGCCCGCCGCCACAGCAATGTGCGTGTTGTGGGGTGGGTCGAAACTACCGCCGAGGAGCCCGATTTTCATGCGTCCAGTTTAGGCGCACACGAAGACACGAAGACACAAAGAAATGCAGTCCTTGGTGGCTTTGTGCCTTCGTGTGCCCCGTCTTTTGAATTTCTGAAATCGCCGGGCGCGGGTTCCTAATGACCCACTGAACGGAATCAACCATCGCGCTACCCAGGAGCCAACCAGATGAAAAAGTTCTTCAAGACGGTCTTCATTGTCGGGCTGTGCGGCGTGGGCGTGGTCGCCCTTGCGCACGTTGTGCTCGGCAAGCACCGCACCCATGACGCCGCCAAGGCGCTGCAGTCCATGGCGCAATGCGAAGTCGACGAGCTGATCGCCAAGCAGAAGGACATGAAGGAAGAGTTGTCCGCGCTGCGCACCCAGTACCCGAAGCAGATCGCAATGCTGAAGGGCCAGCTCAATGACATCGACCGCCAGCTCGCCAAGCTCGACAAGGAAGAGACCCGCGCCACCGATATCGTCAAGCTGTGCGAAGAAGATATCAGCTACCTCGAAGACCAGGGCGACGTGGTCGGCAGCGTTTACGCCGACGCACGCGTGATTGAGCATCGCGGCAGCAAGTACACCCTCGAAGAAGCCGAGCAGCTGGTTACCCGCATCGCCGAGACCCGCGAAATCTACGTGACGCGCCTCGGCGACATATCCGCTGAGCGCAACATCCTGCAAGGCGAGAAAGACCAGATCACGGTCGAGGTCCAGGCCGTCGAGACCGAGCAGGCTGAATTCGAGGCCGAGTATCAGTCGCTGGTCCGCGAGATCGAGCGCCTGCAGCGCAACGAAGAGCTGCTGAAGGTCGCGGAAGGCCGCCGCGGCATCGGCGACGACGGGCACAGCGAAGCAATGGCGACGCTGGACTCGGTGAAGTCAGCCGTCGAGCGCGCCCGCCTCGAGCAGGAAGAGCGCCTCAAGGCCGCCCGCGTGGCGCCCAAGAGCCTTGACTACGAAACCCGCGCCAAGCTGCTGGAGCTGCAGCGCAAGCGCGAGACGAAACAGAAGACCGAGCGCACGCCCGAAACCCCGACCAGCGACGAGCCCGTTGAGGCCGACGCTGACGAGCTTGAGCTCGAGTTCCTGACCAAGTAGCGCGCCTGAGTGTGACAAAGGCCGACCCGCAAGGGTCGGCCTTGTGCATTTGATTGAACTGATGCGACAAGAAATGTCGCCCTAGCTGAATCCGTATGAAAAATGAGTTGTGCCTTTTTGCACGAGGGGATGAAATGTCCTCCCACACTTGATGATGCACAACTGGAGGCAGTATGGCCCGCACAGAAGCAGTCGGATTCCAACTCAAGACGCTGACCGAACTACTGCAGAAGGTCTACAGCGCCGTCGACCTGTCGCAGATCGCACGCGCGATTCGCCTGCACGTGCGCGACAACCTGCCGGTCGATTCCCGTGTGCCGTCGCAGCTCGACACGATTGAGCGGCGCGTGATCATGGCGCTTGAAGACCTGTATCTCGCGAGCCTTCACCCGGACGGACCGACCGACGAAATGGACCCGTCGATGTCCGAGCGCATCAGCACCGCCGAGTCGTACTACCAGAGCCAGATTGAGACGGCCGCGCGCACCATAGACCGCGCGGGTCTCGTCACATCGGACGCGTCAGTCCTGCGAGCCGCCGCGCCGGCCATTGCGGAGGCCGCGCAGGACATCGTCCGGCGACGCAGCAACGAGTTCGCGCTCGATATCGCCCGTGACCTGGAGTCGCTGGGCGCGGCGCCGAGCATCCTGTTCCAGCTCGATGGGCGCATCGTGTGGGCCAACCACGCGTTGACCGAGATGTGCGAGCAACGCTCGCTGAACCACGGCAAGCTTCTGCAGGTCGCCTGCCGGTTCGCCGCGCCGATATGTGCCGCGCTTCGCCGCCGCGACAAGCCCAAGACCAAACGCGAGTTGCGCCACAGGGCCAGTGAGATGGGCGTACACCTGCGCGCTGCGGTTCAGCGCCGCAACGACAACGCAGGCGAAGCCCTGCTGCTGGTGGAGATCAGTGAGGCCAAGCGCGCCACTGATCTCTCACCGCGCGAGTTGCAGGTTGCGTTGCTGGTTTCACAGCACGGCTCGTACAAGACGGCGGCCGAGGTTGCACAGGTCAGCCTGGACAGCGTGCGGACCTACGTGCGGCGCATCTATCGGAAGTTCGGGGTCAGCAACCGCATGCAGTTGAAGGCCCGGCTGATCCGCGAAGGCCTGCTGAAGCCCGAGTAGGGGCGGGCTATTCGAGCGACACGACCGCGTGCAGCTTGGACCTTACGGTAGTACCGGCAATCTGGGCTTCCATGACGACGGGGCCTTCATTGCCGGGTGCCGTGAACAGGTTGTTCTTGTCCACCACGCCTTGGCCCTTGAGCCTGCGCCATTGCACGCGGACCGGGTGCTCGTTGTCTTCGTCGTCGATGCCGATGCACTCAAGCTGCACTTCCTCAAGCGGCTTGACCGCCAGCACCGGCGGCTTGATCTTCAGCTTCACCATCTCCGGCGGCGGGGCGTTATTGGCCAGCACCAGCCTGGCCAGATTCGATTGCCCGACGTTGCCCGCCGCGTCAAAGGCCAGCGCGTTCGCCTGGTAGGCGCCGTCCGGCATTTCTGACGTATCGATCTCGCGCGAATAGGGTGCCGTCGTGACCGGCTCGCCGACGCGCTTGCCGTTCAGGCAGAACTGCACGCGCTCAACACCGTTCGGGTCGGCGGCGTTGGCGACGAACGTGACGATGCCACGGGCCTTCTTGTTGTCGCCGGGCGACAGCAGCTCGACGGTCGGCGGCGTGTTATCGACGCGAAACGCGCGTGCACCACTGCGGCGCGTGTGGCCGAGAACGTCCTTGGCCTCGATGATCGCCTCATGTACGCCTTCCGACAGGTTCTGGGCATTGACCTTCCAGACCCACGGCCCGGCTTCGAGCGTCGGGCCCATGTATTGGCCATCAACCAACAGGCGTGCGCTGGCCACGCCGATCGGGTCGCCGATGCTGGCGTGCAGCGTGAATTCGCCGCCCACGAACTGGTCTTCGCGCGGCGTGATGACGCTGCTTTCCGGGCCGGGGCTCTCGTGCTCGAACTCGATCAGGTGGCTGCCCGCCTCAAGCGGCTGGCTGATCACGAAGACCTTGGCGTCGCCTTCGATCGCGACTTCGTTGCCGTCGACAAACACTTTCTTCAGCCCCGGGAACGCGACGCGCAGGTGGGCTCGCGTGCCCAGGTGCAGCACGGCCTGCGCGCCCGATGCGGTGATGCTGAACTCGACGGGCTTGTCGGGATCTTCGGGGTGGCTTGCGCCGAAACCGATGTGAATGCCTTCGTGCATGTCGTAGGCGAGCACGCTGGTCGACTTGATGGCCACGTAGTGGCCGGGGTAGTCGTCGCGCCGGTCGACGTAGCACATCAGCGCATCTGTCCACACCCAGCCGCACTGCTGCGGCATGCCGTTCGGCCAGCCGTTGAATATCACGGCGCCCTCGTCCATCGTCGTACGGTAGACACGCCCGCGCTCTTCCGTGTTGATGCGGCGCACGGGTGGCAACCGCCCGGCGCGGCCAAGCGCGATCACCGTGGCGAGGTCGCCGCGCCCGCGCATGAACTCGACCCCCAGCCCGGAAAGGCTGTTCGAGGTTGGCTCCTCGACGCCCTGGCTGAAGCCGTTACTGAAGAATACGAAGCGCGCCTGACGATCGGAGCCGTCCGTCGCCCGCACCGCCAACGTGCCCCGGTCGACGGCTGCCACTTCGTCGCTGCCTTCAATGCGCAGCCCACCGCGTTTCAGTGTGCGCCCGTCGCCGATGTCGTAGCGGTCAAACAGAAGGCAGACACCCTCGGCTCGCAGGTAAAGCAAGTGGCGCTGCGCGAGGCTGCCCTCGGTACCCTTGTAGTCGCCGTTGATGTAGGCGGCGCCGCCCATGTCGACGTAGTCGCGCACTCGGCCAACTACGCTGTGGCCGCCGATATCCTTGAACGCGTCCGAATCGCAGGTCAGCTTCAGGTCCACGCCGGAGCTTGCAAGATGCACGTACGGCAATGTGCCCGATTCGGCTTGCAGGGTGACGATGGGGCTGCTGGGGTCCCAGTCGCTGCGCACGACCGCGCGCGTCTCGGACAATCTTGCACCCGGAGACATGGCCGTGTCCGGGCTCGTGACCTGCAACGTCGGGTCATAGAAGACGCACGTCAACACGGAGTCGATGCCCGGGCTGGCCGGCAACTCAATGCGGTACTTGGTGGACGGCCGGTCTTCACTGCCCGCGCGTTGAGCGGCGCCTGCGACGCTGATCTGGTGCAGCAGCCACTGTGCGACGCCGTCCCGGTAGGTATCCGCCAGCTTCGCCAGCAGGGGTGTCGCACCGAACAGGTCCGTGACCGAGATACGGCTGCTGGCGAACAGCCCGCTTCGGTTGTGCCCGAACTGGTGGGCAACCCAGCTGGGCAGCGCGCTCAGGTTGCCGCCCTCGCCCATCAGCATGTCGTCGCCGTAGTATCGATGGAACGCCTGCACGAACGGCAGCAGAAACCGCATCAGCTCAACCAGCCCCTGCAGGTCGCTGGCGGCCGGACGCCCATTCTCGGCGATGCGGCTTTCCAGCAACGAGGTTGATCGCTGCTCGGCGTTGTCTGCCCAGCGGCGCGCGTGCTGATAGTAGGGCTCGAAGTTCATCAGCGGCAGCCCGGCCAGGCCGAGCGCCATTGCGCCGTTCTCGCTGATGGTGGCGGGTGCGTTCTGCTTCGGGTCGTTGATGAAGTTCGCGAGGCGCAATCCGTTCTTGTAAAGCACGGCCGCGACTTCAGCCTTGTCCTGCTCCGACAGCTTGGGGCTCAGGAAGTCCAGGGCAAGTGCAAGGTCGCGGATAGCCGTGACGCACCCGCGCCCCGGGGGCGTCTCGGGGTCAGCACCGGCGCGGTCATGGAATACTCCGCCCGCCGCTCGGCACTTTCGCAGCAGCGCGTCGCGGGCCCAGGCCATCATCTGGTCGTCTTCGTAGAGCCGACCCACGAATGCCATCTCTAGCAGCGACTGGTTATCGACAATGCTGGCACCGTTGCTGACGCTTCGCAGCGAATAGTAATCCAGGTCGAACGGCACGTTGGCTTGCGCCTGCATCAGCCCGTCGGTGCGGTCGCGAAGCACGCGGATCAGCGACGCCATCAGTCCGCGATCCAGGCGCAACTGAAGGTCCTGCAGGTCGCCTTCGTTGAACAGCAACCCCGGGTCCTGTGTGACCTGACTTTGCGGAAGCACCTGCCGGATGTCGGTGTTGCTGCCCTTGGCCTCAGGGATGTAGGCGACGACGCTTTCAATTTCCTCCATCGTGACTTCCTGCCTCTCCGCCTTGGGCGGAAGCGGCAGGCGCTTGGTCAGGATGGCTTCGTTGAGTGTGCTGTCTTCGCTGGCCGGCTCGAGGGCAATCGCCTCGTCCTGCTCGGGCACGCGCATCGGCGTGATGACCGCGTCGGACAGCGGCCGCAAGGCCGGCACCTCGACCGTCGGCTCGACGTGGGCCTTGGGGCGGAAGTAGGGGTTGCTGGATGGCGCGGTCGATTCACCGAAATCGCGCAGGTCGTCGGTGCTCTCTCCGGCCGCCCTGCGACGGGCGTTTTCACTTGAGAGCTCACGTGCGAGGTCGGTTACGTCCTCGACGTCGTCACCGGATGGATCCATCGGTGCGCCGTGTGGACCGGGCGCGCCGTGGTCGCTGGTATTTTTCCGGGGCTCATTCATGCGGACCGTCCATTATGGACCAGTTGCCCCGCGCCGACTAGGGCTGCCCTATTGTCACACGCCCCGGCGGCTCGGGGGCCAGACAAACTTGTGCAATTGCAGATTCAAGCGCGCGCCCAGTCGGTCTGCGATCAGCCATTCAGAGAGCTCGGCTGGCTCGATGCGACGGAACGCCGGCGCGAACAGGACCGTTGTGCGCTCCACCAGCGCCTCCCGCCGGACCAGTTCTCGCGCCCATTCATAGTCGGCGCGGGACGTCAGGACGAACTTGAGCTCATCCCCGGGGCGCAGGCGGGCCAGGTTTGCATAGTGATTCGCCGGCTCTTCGCCGCTGCCGGGCGTCTTGATGTCGAGGATCGTCCTGACGCCTTCGGGCACGATCGAGATGTCGTGGCTGCCGCCGGTCTCGACCAGAACTTCGCAGCCGGCTGCAAGCAGTCGCCTGCACAGCTCGGGGAACAGGGGCTGCAGCAGGGGCTCGCCGCCGGTGATTTCAACCAGCGGAATGCCATGGCCGAGCACGGACTTCACCACGTCGTCCAGCGCCATCGGCTCACCCTCAGTGAAGGCGTAGGCCGTGTCGCAGTAGCTGCAGCGCTGGTTGCAGACGGACGTGCGCACAAACACACAAGGCCGGCCGGCATGCGTGCTCTCGCCCTGGATCGAGGCGTAGACCTCGTTGATCAACAGGTGCGTGGCCTCGCGCCCCTTGAGTTTCTCAAGCGGCTTGAGCCTGTCCGCAAACTTTGACTTAGCAACGTCCATCTACCCGGTCCTCTGGAACCATCGGTGAACATACCTGAACATATGAATCGATGTGCACCTATGGTTGCTTTGAGCGGTCCAATCTGCGAGGGGCAGACGGGATACAAACTGGCGTTCCGCGCCTATACTCCGCCGCCTATGGTTCCTCGGGTCTGCATCCTTGTGCTACTTGCTTCCGCGCTTTGCGGGGCGGTGTCGGCGCTTGAGTTTCCTGACTCGAAGGTTGAATTTACGCAGACGCCAGGCGAAAGCGCGCCCGAGCCGCTGCCCGAGCCAGAGCTGGACATCAAGGCACCATGGGGCCTGTGGGCGAACCGCGCGCCCTACCCTTACTACGACGGGCCGTTCGGAATCGACACGCAGGATGACCTGGTTGCCCGCGACATCTGGTTCGACTTCCAGACCGAAATGTGGCTGACGCCGAACGGCTGGCGCGGCGCGAGCGGCTCCATGCGTGCGCGCATCGGACTGTTCTCGCTGGACGTCAGCTACCTGCAGCTTGCCCGCACGGACCGGCACAGCTACCTGGGCAAACGCAACATCAAGGACTGGGCCGGGCTAACGGACGCCCGCGGCCACATCGGGCTGACGATTCCGGTCTGGCAGTTCGGCTACGTCGACTTTCAGATCGGGCTCAGCGGATTCGACGAAACCCGCGGCATATCCCGCGTCGGCCCCAGCTACCGCGCGAGTGCCAGCATCTATCCGATCTGGCCGATTGAGATCGAAGCCTGGGCATCGACAGCGCGCTTCTTCGACGGCACCGGCGTCAACGACTTCGGCGTAAGGCTGCACGTGCAGGTCTTCCGCCATCTGCTGATCACAGCCGGCTGGCGCTGGATGAACGTGGACGGCAGCAACTTCAGCACCCAGGGCTTCACGTTCGGGTTCAGCTTCCAGTTCGCCAACCTGCGCACCTTCTTCTGGTCACCCTTCCGCGGCCCGGCGTACTAGCCCGTCTGCGCGAATTGCGGGGGCGACTGATGAGACCCTCAAGTTGCCGCCTGCTCAGTCATCAAGTGGATCATCCGGCATCATGTCACGATACGTGATTGGTGGCCCCTCGGCCGGACGCTTGTCGTGGAAGTTCGGCGGGCGCGTGCTCAGGTAGTCCACGACCGGCTTGCGCTCGCCCGCCCTGCCGGCCCATGCGGCGGCAACCGTGTTTATGAAGCGCTCGCGCTTCTCAGCGCGCACTTCTTCTTCGGTTGCCGGGCCTTCGAGTTCATAATCCGGCACGACCGTGGCCCGCATGGCCAGTCCAATCAGCAGCCCGGCACCGATCCCGCCGAAGTGTGCGGAAAACGCCACGCCGGGGACACCAAGCCACGCATACATCACCTGAGAATAGACCCATAACCCCACCCAGAAAACCAGCGGCACGGCAATCGTGAGCCGTCGTGTCTTCAACGCAGCAATCGCAAGGAATGCCGGGTGCAGGGGCAGGATCGACAGTTTTCCCAACGGCGCGGCCGCGACACACAGCCCCATCAGGCCCGCAATGGCGCCGGATGCGCCCAGCATGGGCACGCTGTCACCCCAGTTCATACAAAGGAAAGTAAGCCCGGCCGCCAGACCGCTGAGCAGATACAGCACAAGCAGCCGCTGCCAGCCAAGGCGCAATTCAAGGTACGTGCCGAAGGTCCACAGAAACACCATGTTGCC
The DNA here is from genome assembly GCA_020425605.1 of Planctomycetota bacterium. GTDB lineage: Bacteria > Planctomycetota > UBA8742 > UBA2392 > UBA2392 > JACKID01. The sequence goes on from JAGQRH010000006.1 coordinate 38,418, forward strand.
AAGCAAGTGCATCACATCGGCGTGCATGAACATGCTGGTGATCCATGCGATCGGATCAACGGTGTCCGGAACGAGCATCAGGTGCATGAGAAAGCTGTCAGCCAGGAACTGCTGAGCCACGTACATCAGCACGTTGCAGGCAATCAGCGCGATCGTGCCTGTGGGCCACGTCAGCTGGCGGAACCGGATTCCGACCGGAATGAACATCGTGCGGCCATTCTAGCGCTTGTCCCAGCGCTTCAGCATCTCTTCTTCGTATGGGTCCTGCACCGCCGGGCTGCTGCCCAGCCACTCCGGGATGTGGCTGGCACCTGGGCGATCCTGGGCCTCGCGTCCGCGCCGCAGATAGCCCGCGAGATCGCCGTAGAACATCGTCTTGGCGCGCGCGTCCACATCTTCGCGGGATTGCAGATGCTCAGGCATCCGCCAGCCGCCGCCGAGCTTGTAGCGCATCAGCAGGCCCATGCCCGCGCCGGCCGCAAAACCGCCAAGGTGCGACGAGAACGCGATGCCATCCACGCCGACCATTACCATGGCAATCTGCTCAAGCAGCCAGAAACCCAGGATCAGCCCGGCGTTGATCGGCAGCACGCGCAGCATCGGGCCCCACCAGATCAGCGTCTTGACCCGCGAGCGCGGCCCGGCCGCGATCACAACACCCATCAGCGCGGAGATCACGCCGGAGGCGCCGATTGCAGGCATGTCGGAGCCCAGGTTCGCCAGGATGTAGACGCCGCTCTCGATCGGCGCGAACAGGGCATACAGAAGCAGAAAGCGTGCGGGGCCGATGCGTTCTTCCACGTAGCGGCCATAGACCCAAAGGAACAGCATGTTGCCGCCGAGGTGCAGAAAGCCGGCGTGCAGGAAACCGGAGGTCCACCACTGCCAGGGCGCGAATCGATCCGGCCAGAGGAAAAAGGGTGCAAGCTGGCTGTCAGACAGCCCGAATGTAAGGAAGAAGATCAGCACATTGGCCGTGACCAAACCGATGGTCGCCCAGGGCTTGTTCTCGTACGGATAATCCACAGCCAGCGGCAGAATCATCAGGCACCTCCATGTTCATAAGATGAACCATGAAGCAGAGATGCGCGATTACAGCCCGACGGCCGGTTTGGAACGATTCACGACGAATATCACCGATATGTCACAATGTGCAATCAATGGGCCGCTTTGACCACTTATCGTTAGTATTGAGTTGATCCAAGTCTGGGCATAACTGAGGAGTCGTAACGCCGCCTGAACGGTGCGGGGCGCGTTCGACTGACGAGGACGAGAACCGAGGACGAACATGAGGAATTCCAAGGCACTGACAAGACTGGTGTTGCTGGCCGCCATTTTGAGCACGATCGGCGGTGTGTGCACGGTGAGGTCCGAAGACTGGGGCCCCGCCAAGCAGTACTACGACGAGTTCATCAAGCGACCGTCGCTGCAGATGCGCACGCGCGCGCGCCTGAAGCTGGCAAGTTCGCGCCACCCGGGCGCCTTCAAAATCCTGTCTGAAAGCTACGCCAAGCCCGAAGACCCCAAGCCGCAGGTGAAGTACCTGCTGACATCGATCTGCGCGAACCACTTCTCTGATGAAGAGTTCGACGCAGGCTGGACCGAATGGCGCAACAAGTTCGCCAAGTCGGAAGACGCATGGCTCTGGTACCGCAGCCTGCGGCTGCACCAGGACAACGGCCATGAGCCGGACCTCTACGAAGTCGCCAACGAGAACAAGGATCTGTTCCTGCGCGCGTCCGCACTGGAAGCCCTGTGCGAAAACGGCAGCGACGGGCTGCTGGCATGGTGGGAAACCAAGCTCGAGGAAGCCGACAAGTGGAAAGAGCCCGAGCGCGGGCTGATGCTCGAGATCGGCGCCAAGACGCTCTATATGGAAGCGCACAGCATGAGCGACGACCAGTTCCGCAAAACGGCGCTGAAGCTGATCCCGCAGATCGAGCACAAGAAGACCGACGAAAAAACCAAGGTCGTGATGGCCCGCTATTTCCGCGAAATCTGGGGCGGCGACCGCCTGTTCATCAATGCGGCACCGTGGCTTGACCGCTTGCTCAATCCCGAAAAGAAGGACCACGGCGACGACAAGTACGCCCCCGCCACGCCGCCCACCAAGTTCGTCGGCGTCGAGGCGGCCGGCAAGCGCATCGTGTACGTGATCGACATGAGCGACTCGATGCTCAAGCCGCTTTCAAAGCAGGCCAAGGAAGACATCAAGAAGCCGGTCAAGAAGCCCGACGGGCCGATCACCGGCAGCGGCAAGGAACCGGGCGAGCCGCAGCCAGGCGAGGATGAGAAGAAGGACGACGAAGATCCGCTGCCCTGGGACAAGATCAAGACCCGCTTTGACGCCGCGCGCGAATACCTGAAGCTCAGCCTGCGTTCACTGCAGAAAGACCAGTTCTACTGCGTGATCTGGTTCGGCGACGAGCACGACACACTCAAGACCACCAAGGGCCTCACGCCGGCCACGCCGCAGAACATCGAGAAGACCTGCGATGAGCTGGATCGCTTCAAGGGCGGCGCGCCGATTGCCGATCGTCCGGACGGCACGCTGAAGGGCAAGACCAACCTGCACGGCGGGATTCGCCAGGCCTTCAAGCTGACCGGCAAAGCCCCGGTCAAGGACTACGCATACGTGGCACCGGAGACCTTCATGACCGGTGCGGACACCATCTTCCTGCTCTCGGACGGTGCTCCGACCTGGGATGACTGGAACTGCCAGGACGCCCGCGAAGACTGGGACCAGACCGGTGACCCGGAAAGCAACACCAAGCACGCCGACCAGCCCGTGCTCGACTTCCCGGGCCCCTACGGCTACTGGTACCACAACGACTGGAGCTACATCATCGACGACGTCAACCGCATGAACCTGTTCCACAAGGCCGAGATTCACTGCATCGGCATCGGTGAAGCCAGCCAGGGCCTGCTGTACGGCATCGCCAAGGCCGGCATGGGCCAGGTCAAGATGGTCGGCGGGTAGCTGAATCGATCCACGAATACAGAAAGCCCCTGCGACACGCAGGGGCTTTTCTTTTCCCCGCTTCACGGACCAACCTCTACACTGTGCACATGAAGCGTCTCGCCGTCGTTGCTCTCGCCTTGCTTGCCGCCACGGCCGTGGTGCGAGCGGACGATTGGGACGCCAAGGTTGCCGCCTACAAGGAAAGCCAGAAGCGCCCGTCACTGTGGAAGCGCACCGTCGGCCGAGAAGAACTGGCCATGACGCGCGACGTGCGGGCGATCGAAATCCTCGAACAGGACTACACCAAGCCGGAGAAACCCAAAGACCAGGTCCAGTTCCTGGTCGCGTCGCTGGTTACGCGCTACTGCAACACGAAGGACTTCGTCGACGCGCTCGAGAGTTTCCGGACGGCCCACAGTCGCGCCGAAGATGCATGGCTGTGGTACCGCTGCCTGCAGGTCTACCAAAGCTGGCGCGGTGTAGATGACGTCATTGAGATCGCGAAAAACCCCGAGCTTGATGTCTTCCTGCGCGCCGCCGCCATTGAGGCCATCGCCAACCGGCCGGAAGCCGGGGTGCTGGCACTCGTCAAGGAAACACTCAACAACCTGCCTGACGACAAGCAGCGCTGGGTGCTGGTCGAAAGCTGCATGAGCGCCCTGCGCTGGAAGGTCAGCCAGCTGAAGACCGATGACTTCCGACTGCCGGCCGAGCAGCTGGCACGCATGCTCGACCAGGACGCCGTGCCCGAGCACACCAAAATGGTCATCGCCCGAACGTTTCGCCGGATGTTCGATGAAGATCATGCGTACATGGCCGCGAGTTTCTGGCTCGACAAGCTGACGGGCCAGAAGGCGGGCCAGCGCAGCAAGACCCTTGCGCAACCGTCGTTCCTGGGCCTGCTGGCCGAGGGCAATCGCATCTGCTACGTGATCGACATGAGCGACTCGATGCTCACGCCGCTCACCCTGCAGGAAAAGGAAGACCTGCGAAACCCGGTCACCGGCCACAAGAAGCTCGACGACCCGGACGCCAAGGAGCCGCCGCCCAAGCCGGACCCCGACGTTGCCGGCCTGCCCTGGGACAAGATCATCACCCGCTTTGACGCAGCCCGCGAGTTCCTGAAGCTGTCCCTGAAGAGGCTGAGCCCCGACCAGTACTTCGCCGTCGCCTGGTTCGGCACCGAGGCGGGGCTGCTGGACGAATCCGACGGCATGGTCAAAGTGACCGACAAGCGCGTTGAGAAAGTGATCGCCGAGCTCGACGCCATCAAGCCCGGCAAGCCCACACCCGCACGCAAAGACGGCACCCTGCGCGGCCTGACCAACCTGCACGGCGGCATCCAGCGCGCCTTCAAGTGCAAGGGCAAGGGCCTGATCAAGGACTATGAATACATCGACTGGCTCGGCTTTACGCAGGGTGCGGACACGGTCTTCCTGCTCAGCGACGGCAAGCAGACCTGGTCGGACTGGGACTGCCTCGACAAGGCCGACACGGCCGACGTCGCCGGCGACCCCGAAAGCGGAAACGACAGCCCCGGCGGCGACTACCCCGAGCTGCATTTCTACGGCCCATACGTCGACCAGCGCCACATGCTCGAGGACTTCCAGCGCATGAACCTGTTCCGCAAGGCCGAGATTCACTGCATCGGCATCGGCGAAGCCGAAGAAGGCGTGCTGCGCGCCATCAGTGACATAGGCAACGGCCAGTTGCGGCTGGTCGGCAAGAAGTAGGGGCCTAGTGCTTCCGCAATTCGGCGCCGACCTCTACCACCGTGTAGGCAATGATTACCAGGGTCCAGAAGGACCCGAAGACGATCGCCGTGATGGCAAGCATCCGCGCCCGGGGCGTCTGGGGTTTGCGAGTCAGCGCCCAGACCCCAATCAGCGCCCCGATCGGGGAGCACAGGAAAGCGCTGACAATCGAGGCATAGGCCCAGATTAGGCTGGAAGGGACGTAGCCCGGCTCTACTTCTGGCGCGTCTGGACGGTGCGGGACAACGTTTTCGGCCTTCCCGTAAGGCTGATTTTGCTCTGCGCCATCCATGAGCAGAATGATACCGATTCCGGTCAGGAACTGCCCCATTGAGGTACTTAATGGCAGAATGAGTGGCCACTTTGGGCAGGAAATCAACGAGGACAGCCATGCGAATCTGGGAACCCCACATCCACATGATCAGCCGCGTCACGGAAGACTATGAGAAGATGGCGGCGGCCGGCATCACCCACATCACCGAGCCCCAGTTCTGGCTTGGCCAGCCGCGCACCAGCGTCGGCAGCTTCATCGACTACTTCATGCACCTGACCGAGTACGAGGTCACGCGCGCGGCCGACTACGGCATCAAGCACTACTGCAACATCGGCCTGAACCCGAAGGAAGCCAACGACGACCGCGTGAACCGCGACGTGATGTCGATCCTGCCGGAGTGGGTGAAGCACCCGTTGTGCCTGGCGATCGGCGAGATCGGCCTCGACTCGCACACGCCCACGGAAGAGAAGTTCCTGCTTGAGCAACTTGAGCTGGCCAAGCAGACGAACATGCCGGTGATGGTGCACACCCCGCACCGCGAGAAGTTCAAGGGCACCAAGCGGATCATCAGCTTCTGCCAGGACGTCGGCATGGACGCCGACAAGGTGCTGATCGACCACAACAACGAAGAGACGATCCCGATCACCAAGGAAGCGGGCTACTGGGCGGGCCACACGGTGTACCCGGTGACCAAGCTGAGCCCGGAGCGCGCGACGAACATCCTGAAGCGCTTCGGCACCGAGAAGATGATGTTGAACTCAAGCGCCGACTGGGGTCCCAGCGATTGCACCAACGTGCCCAAGACGGTGGCCGAGCTGCGCCGCAACGGCTTCACCGAAGAAGACATCCAGCGCGTGGTATGGGACAACCCGTTCAACTTCTACGCCCAGTCAGGCAAGCTCGAAGAAGAGCGCGCCCGTCTGAAACACACCTTCCTGCCAGAAAGCGTAGCGGTGTGAGACGTAGCCCCCGGCGTAAGCTGGGGGCATCAGGAGTCTGAGCCCACAGAAACAAAGCAGCCCGCATCGAAGCCGGATGCGGGCTTTGTCTTTAACGACACCGGTCTGCAGGCAATGCACCCAGCTTACATCGGGGGCTGGTTTGCTCATACGAATCAGGGGTGGTTCTTCGGATCGTATGGGTTGCCCTTCGAGCGGGCGTAGACCGTCAAGTCCGGCCGGGCATCGATCAGTTGCCAGACAGCGGGGTACGACTTGTCCCATGAGTACAGTACGGGCAACTCCAGGCGCTTCAGATTGCGTCGATCACGCAACGCCTTGAGAGTATCGACGCCAACGCATTCACAGGCGATGTGCAAGTCCTCGACATTGGGCAGCGCAACCAGGTCAAGCAGCCCTTCTTCCGTTACGCGCGTACCCCGCCCGATATCCAATGTCTTCAAGTTCTTCATGCCGGCAAGCGCTGCGAGGTACGAATCATCAAGCCCGGGAACGTCCTCGAGGATCAACACTTCGAGATCTTCCAGCGCCAGGATTCGATCCAGTGTCTTCCGAGTGATGCCAGCGCACCCGAGTAGGTCGAGTGAACGTAGTTGAGTTGCGTGTTCCAGCCCTTCAAACGCGTCGTCACCGAGATGATGACAGAAGGAGAAGCCCAACCCGGGCGAAGGCCAATTGGCGATCACTTCGCGGCAACCCTCCGCGTTCAGCCTATCGCCGAAGTCATGCGGGATCTTGAGGTCAAGTCCGCTGAGCCAATGCGCCCCCGTGCCGGAGAAGTTGCGACAGCCGCAGATGTCGAGCACGCGAAGCCGTGGCAAGCTGGGAACGATCTCCATCCAGCTTCCGCGCAGCTTCGGGTCCTCGTGAGAAAACAGCAGACTCTCAATCGACGGCGCTCCCCTGAGCCCCATCACCATCGCGTCGGTCACACCGCCGATGAAGCTGAGGGTTCGAAGATGAGGCATCCTCGCGAGCGCAGCCATGCCCCGGGAAGTAATTGTCGAGTCGTACGTGATGTAGACTTTCAGCGATTCGATTTGCGTTGCAGTTGCGATCGCCTCCAACCCAGCATCGGAGATGGGCCCGTAGCTCAGGTCCAGAGACCGAAGCCAGGGAAACGAAGCAAACACTTCCAAGCCTTCGTCGCCGGACACATCGAAGTCGTCATCGCTGATCCACTCGAGGCTCGTTGCCCCCGCCAGGGATATCGGCTCGATATGCCACGTCGACAGTCGCCGGACGCTTGCAGGAATGGGCCTTCCCTTGGGCCAACCACAGACTAGCAGTGTCTCGACATGATCCAGGTTGGCAGGAAGCGGCGTCGGCACTTGCTCGCCGCGCCAACAGAAGTAGTCGACGTCTGACTCGAAAGCGGTGATCCAAGGGAAGTCCCATCGGCTTGGCGCGCCGCTTAGGGACAAGGCGTGGATCCGAGTTGGCAATGGATAACAATCAAGCACGTCACTGGTCGTCGCGAGATACCGCAACCCCGGCAGTTCTAAGGCCCGAGACGCTACATCCGGTTCCGCTTTCAACTCGATCGCCGCAATACGGGGCAATCGCTCCAGCGCCGCTAGCTCCTTGGCTGTCATCCACCCGTCCGAAATGTATCCAAGCGACTCCGTATCCAACAGGCCGATAACACCAGCGTCGACCTCGGTCGTACGACCCGCGCCCCACGTGCGCGGAAACTCGTCCGGGATGCACCCTCCTGCCTCGTCGATTTCTTCAAGCGTCCAGTCTCGATTCTCCAGGATCACGAACTGCCCGTCCAACTCATCGGTCGGAACATCGATTTCAGAGCTGGCAGCCAGTGGAGGTACTGGATTTGGAGTACGCTGACTCTTCTCAGCAGACTTGTCCGCATGTGGGACTAAGAGAAACAACAGAATGGCGCCCACAAGGAGCGTAAGACTGCCGCCAACCCAACGTGCGATGGATCGCATACTCTGGAAACGAATTGCGAAGGCCGGAGTTCGCCCAAACTAGAATGTGTGAATGAACAATCCGCTGCGCAGCTTGGGCTCGAACCAGGTTGACTTGGGCGGCATGATTCGGCCGGCGTCGGCGATTTCCATTAGCTGCTGCACCGTCACCGGGTACATGCTGAAGGCGACTCCGCCGCTCGCATCGACCTGCTTCTTTAAATAGTCCGTGCCGCGGATTCCACCGGCGAACTCGATGCGGTCGCTGGTGCGCGGGTCGTCGATCCCGAGCAAAGGCCCCAGCACCTGCTGCTGCAACATCTCCACGTCCAGGCGCGCGACCGGGTTGGTGTCGGCCGGGGGTTCCAGCTTCAGACCGTGCCACTTGCCGCCGAGGTACATGCTGACCTTCCCCGGCTCGGTGGGCGTGGGATCGGCGCCTTCGGTCATCTCGCAGGCGAAGCCCACTTCATCGATCAGCTCTTCGGGCTCCCGGCCGTTGAGGTCGAGCACGATGCGGTTGTAGGGCAGAATCTTGAGCTCGCTGCCCGGGAAGAACACGCACAGGAACCAGTTGTAGTCCTCTTCGCCCGTGTGGTTCGGGTTGGCCCTGGCGCGCTCGTTGGCGACGCGCGCGGCGCTGGCGCTGCGGTGATGGCCATCGGCAACGTAGAACGCGGGCACCGGCAGGAACGCGCTGGCCAGCTCTTCGCCGCCGGCGATGCGCCAGACCGTGTGCTTGATTCCATCCGGCGCGGTGAAGTCGATCAGCGGCGGCTGCGCGCAAGTTTCCGCGACCAGCTTGTTCACGTCGGCATTGTCCTTGTACGTCAGGAACACCGGGCCGGAGTTGGCCGACAAATCGCCGGTCAGGCGGGTGCGGTCGTTTTCTTTGTCCGGGCGGGTCTTCTCGTGCTTCTTGATCAGCCCGTTGTTGTAGTCGTCCACGTGGCACAGGCCGACGACGCCGCGCTGAACATGATCGCCCATTTGTTGCTGATAGACGTAGAGCGACGGCCCGTCTTCGCGCACCAGCGCGCCCTCGGCCTGCAGGCGATTGAGGTTCTCGGCGGCCTTGGCGTAGACGGCGTCGGAGTGGACGTCTGTGCCCGGCGGCAGGTCAATCTCCGCGCGCACCACGTGCAGCATACTGAGCGGGTTGCCCGCAGCCAGCTCGCGCGCTTCTTCCGTATTCACGACGTCATAGGGCAGCGACGCCACTTTCGGCGCGAGCTCAGGTGTCGGGCGAAGACCGGTGAATGCTCGAATGCGCATGGCGCCCCTAGTTCACCCGGCCGACGAAGTCCTTGCCGGTCAGGAAGTTGCCCACGTTGCGGCAGATGATCTCGCCGACTTTTTCCTGCGCGTCGATCGTGCTGGCGCCGAGGTGTGGCGTGCAGACGACTTTCGGGTGCATGACCAGCGGGTTGTCCGGGCCGGCTGGTTCTTTCTCGTAAACATCCAGCGCCGCGCCGCCGCACTTGCCGCTCTCCAGCGCCGCCAGCAACGCTGCTTCATCAACCAGGCCGCCGCGCGCACAGTTGATCAGTCGCATGCCCGGCTTGCAGATCTCGAAGGCGTGCTTGCCGATCAGGTGTTTCGTCTCCGGCATCATCGGTGTGTGGACGGTGAGTATGTCCGCACGCTTGATCACGTCATCGAGCGGCAGCAGATCCACACCGATTTCCTTGGCGCGCTCGTCGCTGATCACGGGGTCGTAGCCGATCACCTTCATCTTCAGGCCCAGCGCACGATCGGCGACTACGGCACCGATGTTGCCCAGTCCGACCACGCCCAGCGTCTTGCCCGTGAGCTCGATACCCTTGTAGCTGCGGTCCCATTCGCCGTTTACCAGCTTGCGGTTCGCCTGTGGGATATGCCGCGCGACCGCGAACATGAGCGCAAGCGTCTGCTCGGCCGTCGTGACCGTGTTGCCGCCCGGCGCGATCAGCACGGTGATGCCCTTGGCCGCCGCGGCCTTGGCGTCGATGTTGTCGTAGCCGGTGCCCGCGCGCCCGATGACCTTCAGGTCCGGCGCCTTTTCAATGATGTCGGCCGTGACCTTGGATTCGCTGCGCACGATCAGCCCGGCGCAGCCCTTCAGCTTGGCCACCAACTCATCGCCATTGACCGGCGCAATCTCTTCAATTTCGATGTCCTTGAACTCGCGCAGTACGTCCACACCCTGCGGGTTCAGCTTGGCTGAAATCAATACTTTGGCCACCGTCGTCTCCCTTCGACTGCCTCGCGCGAAGACGCGAAGCTGGGCGAAACCGCGAAGAACTGCTCTTTGTGCCTGGCAACTCTTCGGGCCTTCACGAGCAGTTCACTTCGCGCCTTCGCGCAAAGTCCTTATGCCTTTAACTTCATGTACTCGGCCTGTGCTGCCTTCAGCCCGGCGCCGCTTTCAAACTTCAGCCCGGCCTCCGCCAGCACAACCTCGAGCGCCGCAATCAAACCCATCGTGTCGATGTAGTCGTAGTAGCCCAGGTGCGCGAGGCGGAAGATCTTGCCCTTCAGGTCATCCTGCCCGTTCGCGATGATCGCGCCGAATTGGTTCTTCAAACCCTTGATCACAGCGCCGCTGTCCATGCCGCCGGGCACGCGCACGGCCGTGACGCTCTCGCTGGGGGAGTCGCTCAGCAGCTCGAGGCCCATGGCCTGCACCGCTGCACGCGACATGCTTGCCAGCTCGAAAGCGTTGCGCGTCAGTGAATCCACACCTGCGTCGAGAATCCACTTCAGGCTGGCCGCGGCGGCCGCGATCAGGCTGATGGCCGGCGTGAAAGCCGTCTGGTCCTTGGCCTGGTTTTTCAGTTCGCGCGCAAAGTCAAAGTAGAAGCGCCGGTTGCCCTTGCGCTCACCGAGCATTTTCTCGGCCTTCTCACTGACGCTGACGAAGGCGAGCCCCGGCGGCATCGCCATCGCCTTCTGGCTGCCGCAAACCACCAGGTCGAGGTTCCATTCGTCCGTTCGCACCTCATGCGCGCCGATCCATGTGATCGCGTCCACGCACATGAGGCAGTTGGACATCGGCTTGACCAGCTGCGCAATCTGCTGGACGGGATGAACCGCGCCTGTGCTGCTCTCGCTGCCCTGCACGAATACGGCGCGCACGTCGGGATGCATCCCCAACTGTGCCGCCACCGCAGCAAGCGGCACGCCCCGCCCGTGCTCAACCTTGACCTCAATGACGTTGGCACCGAACGCCTGGTTCATCTTCATCCAGCGCTCGCCAAACTTGCCGGCGTTGACGCAGATGACCTTGTCACCTTCCTGGATAAGATTCGCGACGCAGGCTTCGAGACCGCCGCTCCCGGAGCTGGCAAACGTCAGCACCGGGCGCTCGGTCTTGAACAGCTGCTGCAAACCCTTGCGCACGGTCTGGAACAATTCGATGAATGCGTCCGTGCGATGGTGCATGGCCGCTTCGGCCTGTGCGATCTGGGCTTCAGGAAGCAGGGCGGTCGGCCCCGGCGTGAGGACTCGATTCTTGGGCAGCATATTGGCTCCTTTGCGGCGATAGTAGCCGCACGCTTGGCTGCGTCCATGACAACCTTTGGAAGTACAATGGTGGGGTCGCGCGTTTCAATTGCAGGTGTTCAGGCAGGGCAAAAGGGCAACGGGCATGAAGTTTCAGGACTATTACGAAATCCTTGGCGTGTCACGAGATGCGTCAATCGACGAGATCAAGAAGGCGTACCGGAAGCTCGCCATCAAGTGGCACCCGGACCGGCACGGTGATTCCGACCGGGCCGCCGCCGAAGAGAAATTCAAGCGCATCAACGAAGCCAAGGAAGTTCTGACCGACCCCGAAAAGCGTGCCAAGTACGACAAGTTCGGCCAGAACTGGGAACACGGGCAGGACTTCACCCCGCCCCAGGGCGGCGGCTGGCAGACGATGGACCCGGATGAATTCGCCTCGATGTTCGGCGGCGGCGGCGGGTTCTCCGATTTCTTCGCCAGCATGTTCGGCAACGACATGCGCGGGCGGGCGCGCACCCACCGCCGCTACCAGGCACGCGGCGCCGACGTGAATGCCGACCTGCGCCTGACGATTTCTGATGCGATCGACGGGGGGAAGCGCGAGTTCGGTCTCGGCACGGTCCAGGCGTGCAGCGTCTGCGGCGGCACTGGTGAATTGGGCGACCACGTCTGCCCCACCTGCGCGGGCATGGGGCGCGTGCGCGGCCACAAGACCGTCGAAGTCAGGATTCCGAAGGACGTGCGCGACGGCATGGTGCTGCGCCTGCGCGGGCTGGGCGAAGCGGGGCAGGGCGGCGGCGAACCCGGCGACCTGTACCTGACGATCCGCCTGCAGGGCGACGCCAACTACCGCCGCGAGGGATCTGACATATTCGCCGACGTCCCCGTCGCGCCTTGGGAGGCACTCGAGGGCGCAAGAATCGACTTGCGGACACTGGACGGCACGATCACGCTCAACGTCACGGCCGGCACAAAGTCCGGCCAGCACCTGCGCCTGAAGGGCTTGGGCCTGCCGCACGAGCAAGGTGGGCGCGGCGACCTGTTCGCAGTCATCCGCCTCGCGATGCCGGAGAACACCAGCGAGAAGCAGAAAGAGCTGATCAAAGAGTTGAAGGAAGCCGGCCCAACCGAAATATCCGGCGGCGCACGGAAGTAGCCGTGGCATCGCCTTCCAGGCGATGAGTTGCGGCGGCTTCCAGCCGCTGCAACGCCTGCTGGAAGCAGGCGCTACGCATGCGCAGGATGCGTATGCCGCTTAGTGCGGCTCGTTTTCTGGCGATGCAACTCGCTTGTGTAGATCGACCCGCCAGCGTTACTCTATGTGCTGTTCGCCCTTCTCCCCCCTTTACGGGTGACCCATGCGCATACCGAGAAACTGCCTGGCGTTTGCATCGCTCGTTCTGTTCGCAAGCACGCTTCCGGCGCTGTCCATTGACGGCTCTACGTTCGAAGAACTGCTTGCTGATGCCGATTTCGTCGGCGTCGTTCGCTGCGATGTGGCAGGCGGCATTGTGGCGGGCTATGTCGTCGAGGAAACCTGGGCGGGCACCCCGAACGTCGGAGACCACATACGCATCTGCGACCTGCCCGACACACACGAGAACCCATTGCCGTATCGACTGTGTGGCGAACGTCTCGTGGTAGCAGCCCGCGACGAGGGCCCGTTCTCAGCTGACATTGCCTGCCCTTTTCCGGACGAGTACTCCACGCCGGTGGTGCGACGGAACCTGGACACAACCTATACGTTGCCGTGGAGACAGGGCGTAGCCGAACTAGCTGGCGAACAGGAGGGCCTCGATTTCGGCCGGGAGTTCGAATCGCTCGACCGCCTGCGCAAAAAGGCGCAGGAATTCCTGCTCCTGAGCGACGACGCAAGAGAAGAACTAGTGCTGAAAACTCGCTTTCGGGCCGCTATTGACGCCAGTGTTGCGGACGCAACGGTCGATCGCGCGCAAAAACTGAAGGCCATGCTTGCAAACGTCGAGGCGGCGAAGGGCGCCAAGGCGACCGTCCTCAAGCTGCTTGAAATAGCGCGTGCGGACGAGGATGACGGACTCTGGAGTTCATACAACGCGCTGGAGCACGGGCTGGCGATAACTCTGCTCACCCTGGGCAAGGTCGCTGATCTGCCATACGAAGGCGAGGAGCGACAGTACCTAATGCAGAAGTTGCTCCACCGCGTGGTCCCGACGGCCTATGCTGCTGTGACGACGGAACCCGAGGCCGAGGAGCCGGACCATCCCACGGATGCCGAGTTCCTTGCCGCGCGCAATGCATTGGCCGCAGATCCTCTCGACTGGCAGGCCTTTCATTCCGGCGCGCAACTGCTCGCCAGGTGGCAGCCGCTGGGATTCGCCGACTGGTTATGCTCGTGGAATCCCCCCGGCAAATCAGAAGAGGTCAGGCAGGCCGGCGTCATGGAACTCGCCTATTGGTTTTGCAGCAGACTTCAGGGCAATCGTGCGGATTGCCTGAAGACGCTCGCCGCCGCCGAGCGCAAGGAACTCCGTGTTGTCGCCGCCAGCTACTGGATGACGTTTGACGAGGCCAGCGCAAGGCCGGTTCTGACGGAGCTGGCCAAACTGGACGACCCCTATCTGGCCGCACTTGCGGCGCTGCCGCTCGCTCGGCGCGGCGACAAAGACGCACTCGCCGTCGGCCTGAAAGTGTTCGGAAGTGATGCGAAGCGGAATCTGCCCATAGCGCTTCGCGATGTGCTCAAGAAACGCTATCTGATCCTGCTGTCAAACAGCGCGGCCACATCGGGCGTCGCGCAGCCTCCGGACGGTCGGAAACTCCGCTACGAGAAGTCTCCGGCAGCAATCGAGGCGTGGTGGGTGAAGGTTAGAGGCACGATCAGCCTCAACGACCCATGGCTGGAAGAACTCGCCAAGACCGGACAAGACTAGTCCGGCCCGCGGCGAAGTCCGCCGTACGACTAAAAGAGGGCGGGGAGGGGGCGCCGGACAAAATGGGAAGTCATCCGCAACCGGGCGCGAAATCAGTCGCAAGTGGCAGCGTCCGGCTGTTCAGGTCGATCTTGGTGGCGCTGTTCTTTGCAGCCTCGGTGTATGGATTGGTCACGTCTGTTGTTTTGTGGACGCTTGCGCTGTTTCAGGTGACTCCTTCCCCTGCAACTCAGTCCATCCGGCAGCTTGCGCTGCTGCCCACGTTGCCTGTTGCCATGGCCGCGATTCTGTTTTCCACGATTGTTGGCATAGCGAAGCACGGGTGGTGGTGGGGCAGATTCAGCGTGTTTGAAGACCTTGCGGCGTTGAAGAAACGAACGTTCACGGTGCTGGTTGCCGCGCCTTGCTTGCTTGGCTCCGCCTCGTGGATTTTCGCGATGGCTGTCATCATGGTCTACTCCGGCGGCCCCGAGCTTTCCGGTGCGCGATACGTAACGACGAATCGTGATGGAGTCGTATTGCAAGAAGTGCCTCAGTGGATTGGTGTGTCCTTCCGTTGGATCTCTCTGGCGGCCGGTGCCGCACTTGCGAGCTTCGCCTGCACGATCGGGCTTGGCTCCGCTGCACGACTGGAAAGAGATACGGGCGCAACTGATGTGTCCGGCGGCGCAAGAAAGTAGCCGTGGCATCGCCTCTCAGGCGGTGAGTTGCAGCGGCTTCCAGCCGCTGGCGGCCTGCTGGAAGCAGGCGCGACTCATGCGCAGGATGCGCATGCCACCTAGTGCGGCTCGTCGTTGGCTTCGAGTTGCTTGAGTCGCTCTTCGGCGGCGATCTGGACTTCGGGGTTGGTGTCCTGGGCGAATGCTTTTCTGTACCACGACTTGGCCTGTTCGGTGTTTTTCTCCACACCTCGGCCGTCTTGATACAGGTCGCCCATGGCGAGCATGCTGGCCGGGTGATCTGCCGCGGCTCCGCGCTCGAACCAGTAAAACGCGTCCTCATCGCTCTGCTGCACGCCGTCACCATCGAGGTGCATGACGCCCAGGTAGTAGCAGGCGCCCGGCACGCCGCTGTCGGCCGCGTCGAGAAACCAGACGGCCGCCTCAGCGTGATCCTCAGGCGTGGCGATGCCTTCGTAGTGAAACAGGCCAAGGCGATAGCTGGCCTCAGGGTCACCGGTTCCCGCGCTGCGCTGCAGCCAGGCGTAGGCCTTTGCGTCGCTCTGGCCCACGCCCTTGCCGAAGAAGTAGAGCTGCCAGATGTACGTCAGCGCGTCGCGCTGGCCCGTCTCGGCGGCCTTTTCGACCCATAGTGCCGCCTGGTTGAAGTCCACGGGCACGCCGCGGTTGCCGGTCATGTACCACAAGCCCAGCTCGAACTGCGCCTCCGCGTGCCCGCGCTCGGCCGCACTCAGCATGTACCTGCGCGCGTCATCGAATTCGTTGGCGTCGCGCAATTCCATGCCGCGCCGGTAGGACGCTTCGGGCGTCAGCGTGCCTTCATCGCCCCTTTGCCCTGCCGTGTCCGGTTGTGGATGGGTGCGTCCCGTGCTGGAACACCCGCATAGTCCAAGAGCCAGCAATGAGATCAGCAGCAGGCGCATAGATGTCTCAAAGGGGCCGCCGCGGGGAGTGATAGTGTAGCAGGCGGAGCATTGCGGCCCAAGAAAACAGCCCCCTCCGGGGAGGGGGCTGTTTGCGGTCCGCCTGTTACTTGCCCAGGCCCTTCAGTTCTTTGCGCAGGGCATTGGCCTTGTCCTTCAACTCGCCGATCTGTTCTTCGATCTTGCGAGACTCCTTCTTGCTGTCGGTGTCGTTGGCCTTTTCCTTCAGGTCGCCGATCTTGCGCTCAAGCTCCTCAATCGCGCCCTGCAGCTCGTCGCGTCGGCGTTCGCGGTCCGCGCCTTCGTCCCTTTCGTTGCCGCGGTCACGATTGCCGAGCTTCCCGAGCGAATTCTCAAGCTCCTCGATGGCCTTCTTCACCTGCTCGCGGCGCTCGCCCTCGGATTCCTTCAGGCGCTTGTGCAGCTGCTCAAGCTTCTGCTCAAGCTGTTCGCGATTGGGGCGCTCGCCGTTCGGGCGATCCATGCCGGGCATGCGCGGCATTTCAGGCATTCCGCGAGGCATGTCGCGCTGGCCCATCCCCGGCCGTGGAATCGGCTGCCAGTGCGGACCCTCTTCGCCATCGGCGAGCATGAAAGTCTCGCCCGTGGCGGTATTCAGCAGCAGAGCGCGCTCGCGCAACATGACCACCTGCCAGGTGCCGGCCTGGGGCTGCGTCATGCGCATCATCGGCATGTTCCCGCCCATTGGTGGCTGGGGGGCCTGCGGCTGGCGCGGTGTGTCCGGAGTCTGAACACGGCGGCGCTGGATGAACCAGTCGCCGTCTTCACCCTCAATGATCTCGCCTTCTTCAACTTCAACGACTCTGGGCTTGTCCGCCTGGGTACGGCGGGTTTCGCGGCGAGCGTCCTGGGCATTGTTGCCCTGCACGCTGAACGCGCCGATCACGCCTGTCACGAGAATTGCCAGTGCGGCAATGATGAGCTTCTGCATGGGAATGGCCTCCGGTAATTGTTTGTTTCCTTTGTTAATACGCCTGATATTGGGCCGCGTAACGCGAAATCTGCGCAATTCCCCGGGCCCACTGCTATAAAGCCAACCATGTCGACTGAGCCTTTCGCAGCCATTTACCACCAGCGAACCAAGTACCACCCTGAGACCATCAATCAGGGACATGCGATCGACTGGAGCAACCCGCCCGACCAGTTCAAGGAATACGCCGGCGCGCCGCGCTTCGAGCTACGCCCATTCCTGCCCACCGGCGAATCCGAAGACTGGCAGGCGACGGTCAATCTGCAGGACAAAGAAGGCCCGTTTTCTCTGCCGCAGCTGTCCAAGTTGCTGTTCGCCACCAACGGCGTGACGGCCATGGCGCTAAGTGGCGGCCAGAAGCTGCTGTTCCGCGCAGCGCCCAGTGCCGGCGCGCTGTACCCGACCGACCTGTACCTGGTCGTGCGCAATCACGCCGACCTGCCCGACGGTGTTTTCTACTACCACGTGCGCGACCACGCGCTGCTCGAGGTTTATCCCGAAGGACTGGGCCCGGACGGCGACGAGCTGTTCCGCAGGCTGTCAGCCGCGTGCTTCAACGACCCGGCAATCGCGGTGGCGGATGTCGCGCTTGTGGCAACAGCGGTTTTCTGGCGCTCAAGCTGGCGCTACGGCGACCGGGCATACCGACGTTGCCTGCTGGATACCGGCCACGTGCTCGGCAACTTCGACATCATTGCGCCGAAGCTGGACCTGTTCGTTACCGCCACGGCCGGTTTCGTCGACCACGAAGTCGCCGAGCTGCTTGCAATCCCCGAAGACAAGGAAGGCGCGCTCGCCGTCTTCAGCCTGCACGAAGTTGGCGAGGCCGAAGACATCAAGCCGGGGCCGAGTGCGCGTGCATCCAGCGATGTCGAGCCAAAGCCATCGGACGACGCCATTCTGGGTATTCACGGCGCCAGCTCAATCCGCCGTGATTCGGCCGACAAGGCTGTAGCGCATGACCGCGAGGGCGAAGACTTCCTGCTGAACCCGAAGTACGCGTTCGCGTCTGGCACCAAGCTGAAGACCAGCGACACCGACCTCAATGAGCAGATCGAAATCGCCATCCTGCGCCGCCGCAGCACACGCGTCTTGAACCGCGAGCCCCTGCGCCTGGCCGAGTTGGCCGACCTGTTGGCGTTTGCCTATCGGCCGGACCTGAGCCTGCCGCCGGAGCAGCAGCCGCGCTATTTCGACACGTCGCTGCTGGAGACATTCCTGGTGGTCAATTCCGTGCAGGACCTGGAGCCGGGCGTCTATCACTTTGCGCCGAACTTCATGGAACTGCTGAGTGTCCGCGAAGGCAGCGTGCGCAACGAGATTTTCCACTTGGCACTGGGGCAGGAGCTGGCACGCGACGCCAGCGTGGTCGTCGTCCACACGGCCGACCTCGAAGCCGCCACAAAGAAGTACGGCAGCCGCGCGTACCGCTATCTGCACCTCGACGCCGGGCATATAGGCGAGCGATTGAACGTCGGCGCGATTCGGCTCGAGCTCGGCGTATCGGGCATCGGCGGATTTTTCGATGATGAAGTGAATGAGCTGTTGAACATTCCCGAGAAGGAATTGTGCGTCTACATTACCTGTCTCGGGCGAGCCCAGTAGGTATTCGAATGACTGACGGTGCATGGCAGCAGCTCTGGAATGCACGACTCGCAGGCTTGGAAGGCCTGTTTGGCAAGTCAGATCCGGATGTTCAGCATGCGGTGGTACCATTCGAGTTGGGGTATGAAGCAGGCGGCGGGCCGGACTACGTCACGTTCTCAAACCACAAGGGTGGAGTTCTCTTTGTCTCGGCGGAGCTCACTGGCGAATCCAGTCAGTTACCATCGGCCGCCATGGGGCAGTACGAGCTCGCAATGCTGCATCGAGGTGAAGAGGACTGGCACAGTCGCATCCAGCGGGGGCTTGCGTACTACTCGCTGAAGACTGTCATCGAGCCTGGTCATACTATGGACTTGGGTCCACTAGCGCCGGGAGGTTCTGAGATATCGGCCTTGCTGTTTGTGGACTACGGCCGGTTTAAGCTCAACGACAAGTCAGCAGGAGTCCTTCTCCTCGTGGGGATTACCCAACACGAGTTGGCCATGAAGGACTACTCGGGTGCGGAAGTCTTGGTTGACACACTCAAAGAACAAGGTGTTTTTCCTTTCACTGACTGGTGGCGTCAGTCGACGGTATAGAATCGATGATTGCAGCCAAACTAAAACTGAAAGCGGTTCGCAGCAAGGCGCTGAAAGAGGTACGCCATGAGGCGCTACTGTCCTGCGGCATGAAACTGATCTTTGCGCCGCGCGCGGGCTTCACGAAGAAGATCGCCTTCGTCGTTGCAGACTACGGCAGCACCGACAGCACCTGGCTTCACAACGGTAAGCGCGTCACGGTGCCGGATGGCATCGCACACTTTCTGGAGCATCAGGTATTCAAGAAGGCGCACGGCGACCTGAGCGATGCGTTCACCGCACGCGGCGCCTATTGCAACGCGCACACCAGCCACACACAGACGGCCTACTACTTCGAGTGCGTGGAGCAGTTCGAGGAAAACCTCGACACGCTGCTTGAGATGGCGCTCACGCCCTACTTCGACAAGAAGCTGGTCGATACCGAGCGCGAGATCATCATCCAGGAGATCAACCAGTATCGTGACCACCCGGGCTGGGTCGGCTTCCAGCAGATGCTGGAAGCGCTGTACGTGAAGCACCCGCTGCGGATCGACATCGCGGGCACGGCCGAGACGGTCGGCGAAGTCACTCCCGAGCTGCTGGCCATGTGCCACGGCACGTTCTACCACCCGACCAACCTGACGCTGGTCATCACCGGTGACTTCGAGCCGGGCGAAGTGCTGAAACTGGCGGACAGGCTGGCCGACAAATGGGCGCCCGCGACGCCGGCACCGGGCTTCACGCGGGTGCGCCCGTCCGAGCCGAAAAAGGTCGCAAAGCACAAGGCGGTGCGGCGCATGTTCATCCAGCGGCCGCGGTTGCTGCTCGGCTTCAAGGACGCGCAGCAGCCGGCCGGCGACGCACTGGCACTGCGCGACGTGCTGTCGTCGCTGGCACTGGACGCCCTCTTCAGCAAGGAAAGCGAAGCCTACGAGCAATTGTACCAGACACGGCTGATCGGCGGCGACTTCGGCGCGGGCTACCAGGCCGAGGCCGGTTTCGGCTACGCGGTGATCGGCGGTGAGACACCGGACGCAGGCAAGCTCGAGGCCGAGGTCATCAAGATCCTGAAGCAGGCTCGCAAGAGAGGCATTGACCCTGACATCCTCGAGCGCAAGCGCCGCAAGTATCTCGGCCAGTTCCTGCGGGCATTCAATGAGCCGGAGGGCACAGCCTACGCATACATCGGCGCGCTGGGCCAGGGCAGCGAGCTGTTCGACGTGCCGGGGATGATCGACAAGATCACGGTCAGACAGGTCAACCAGCGCATCAACGAGCTGCTGACCCCGAACAACTACGCGGCCAGTGTGTTGTTGCCACAGTAGCCCGGTGCGTCAGCGCCGGGCATTGGTACAGACCTCATAGGGCGTGGGCAGGTCATGCGTAACTACCTAGTACTGGCGATCGCGCAAGACATTCAAAGACTGTCTGCGGAGCGATTCGAGGCGGCTAGGATTTCTATCATCGTCTGTCCCACCACTGAGCACCTGCCGTCCACCGTCGACTCGGATGCCTTGGTAATTGCGATCAGCTCCAATTCAATGGGCTCAACCGCGTATCAGGAGCTCGTGTTGACGGCCCTCAAGAGGATTTCGCCAAACACGCCCAAATGGTTGCTGATGCTTGATCACGTCCAAATTCCTTTGGGGTTCGCAGCCATCCGCCAACTACCGGAGTTGCACTTGCGGGAGGCCTAGGCAAGCACTCGGCGTTTCGGTTAGCGCTTTCCGGGCGATTTGGGTCGTGGTGCCCGCCGCTTGCGCGTCGGGCTACCGGCGATCTGGATCGAATGCTGTGACCACTCCGCAAGCGCGGCCGGGTCTTCCAGGACATCCACAGGCACGGCCCAGTAGCCGTTCATGACGTGGCCGGCCCAGGGCTCGAACGGGTGGCTTTCCGCCGTCTCGAAGCGCGGCCGGTTGTCGCCGTCTACCTTCAGGTACAACTCGTCGTCGTCCACCAGCGCGAAGAACTTGCCGTCAAAGTACACACCCGCGCCGCCGAACATCTTGCGGCTGCTGACTTCGCCAAGCTCGCGAAACTGCTCGAGCACGTATTGCAGGAATTCTTCGCTGACCGCCATGGTTTCCCCGGTCACGGAGTATAGGTTGATGCGCGACAACCAAGAAAGGCGGCCATGACCGAGCACAAAGCCAACGCACTCGCCAACGAATCCAGCCCGTACCTGCTGCAGCACGCGCACAACCCCGTCGACTGGATGCCGTGGGGCGACGCCGCATTCGAGCGCGCCAAAACCGAAGGCAAGCTGGTCTTCCTCAGCATCGGCTACGCGACCTGCCACTGGTGCCATGTGATGGAGCGTGAGTCGTTCGAGAACGTCAAGATCGCCGAGTACATGAACGAGCATTTCGTCTGCGTAAAGGTCGACCGCGAGGAACGCCCGGACATCGACGCCGTCTACATGGCCGTCACCCAGGCGCTCAACGACGGCCGCGGCGGCTGGCCGATGAGCCTGTTCCTGACCCCCGACAAATTGCCGATCACGGCCGGGACATACTTCCCGCCCGAGGACCGTTACGGTCGTGCGGGATTTACCAGCGTGCTGAAGCGCATGGTCGAGCTGTGGGGCGGCGAGCGCGAGAAACTGGTACAGCAGGCCGCTGAGATCACAGACTGGCTGCGCAAGCAGGGTGCACCCGAAGGGGGTGGTGAACTCTCGGATGCTCCTCTGAGGGAAAACTACTCGACTCTTAAACTCAGTTTCGATGAGCGCTACGGCGGCTTCGAGAAGTCGCCCAAGTTCCCGACGCCGCATCGCCTTCAGGCGCTGATGCGCTGGCACAAACACACCGGTGACGACGAGCCGCTGCGGCTGGCCGAATTCACGCTGCAGAACATGACGCAGGGCGGCATCCACGACCAGATTGGAGGTGGCTTCCACCGCTACTCAACCGACCGCGAATGGCTGACGCCGCACTTCGAGAAGATGCTCTACGACCAGGCCCTGCTCCTTGAGGCATTCCTTGATGCCTACCAGATCACCGGCAAGAAGCAGTATGCCGAGACCGCCCACAACATCTGCGGCTACGTGCTGCGTGACCTGCGCGATGAAGCCGGGGGGTTTCACTCGGCCGAAGACGCTGACAGCGAAGGCGAAGAGGGCAAATTCTACGTCTGGACGTACGACGAGCTGCGCCAGACGCTGGGCGCCGACGCCGACCTGGCCGGCTTCGTCTGGGGCTGCGTCGAGGCGGGCAACTACTTTGACGAATCCACCCACGAGCGCACCGGTGCGAATATCCTGCACCTGCCGCGGACGGTTGCCGAAAGTGCCAAGCAACGCGACATGGACGTCGACGAGTTGCACCGCAAGATGTTCGAGTGGCGCGGCAAGTTGTTCGACCTGCGTTGCAACCGCATAAGGCCCCTGCTTGACGACAAGGTGCTCACCGACTGGAACGGACTGATGATCGGCGCCATGGCACGCGCCGGAGCCGTGTTGAACGACGAGCGGTACATCAAGGCCGCGCAGGAAGCTGCGGGCTTCGTCGTCGAGAAACTCAATGACAACGGGCGCCTGCTGCACCGTTACCGCAAAGGACAGTCAGGCATCCCTGGCTACGCCGAAGACTACGCCTTCCTCGCCAACGGTTTGCTGCAACTGTATGAAGCCGATTTTGATACCCGCTGGCTGGCCGAGGCAGACCGACTGGCCGGCGAGATGATCCGGCTGTTCCGGCATGAGAACGGCCTGCTCTACACGCAAGGCAGCGACGAAACCGACGTCATGATCGCAAAGAACACCAACGTGTTCGACGGGGCAATACCGGCCGCGAACTCGGCCGGCGCATATGCACTGGTCCGCCTTGGCCGTCTGCTGCAGAAGGACGAGTACACGGCCACCGGTGCAGGCATCCTGAAGACGCTGTCCCAGCGGCTTGAGCAGATGTCGGTGGCTCACTGCTACGCGCTGCTGGCGCTGGAATGGCTGGTGCTGCCGGTGCGGGAAGTCGTCGTTGCGGGAAAGCGCGACGACGCACAGGCAATGCTGGCTGAGCTGCGCTCCCACTTCATGCCGCGCACAGTCATCGCACTGCACGAGCCGGACGACGCCGGGGCCGCCATTCGCAAGCTGGTTCCATTTGTTGCAGGACAGACGGCACCAAGCGGCAAGCCGACGGCTTACGTCTGCGAGAACTACGCCTGCAGCGCACCGGTGACGTCAATTGACGAGCTCAAGAAGCTGGTCGACAGCTAGGGCACGCTGATCATCGACACGCGGCCCTGCCCGCTGAGCACGAGCAGCTCACCCGTGTCGGCGCAGTGGAAGGCAGCGACGGCGTCAGGCGTGCTGACCTGCGTAATCGACTTCAGCACGAAGCCTTCACCGTCCTTGCGGAACCAGTTCACGTGGCTGCCGGTCACCCCTGCTACTTTCCCGGGCGCGTGCAGTGCAGCGCACAGATAGTCTCCGCGCGCCGCCACGATTCGCGACTCGCAGCGCAATCCGAAGCTGCCGGCCTTCAGTCCGCTCCAGTACAGGCTGCCGTGTTCGTTGCGCCCGGCAATTTCGATGTCGCCTGGGACGCCCGGCCGGATCGACAGCTCAGCGCCCGCGATGAAGCCCATTGCACGCCAGTGGCTGGCCGCGCTTTGCCACTCGGTCACCGTGCGCATCGCATTGAGCGTCGGCATCCAGTACACCTTGCGATCGCCGACCAGCAGCATGCCCGTAACGCCGCCGCTGCGAACCAGTGCGCCTGCCACGCATGGGCTGTCTGGTGCGTCGTAATCAACGTACGGCTCAAGCCCCTCGCCCTGGCGCAGCGCCAGCTGGTTGCGGGAGGAATCCTCAAGCACCGCCTGATTCCGCCCCTGTACGTCGCCTGCGCACAGCAGCTGTGTGTCATGCCAGAGCAAAAGGTTCCCGCGACCCCTGTGATAGTTGCCGTCTTTGGCGCGCACGTAGCAGCTGAAGTCACGCCAGTCGTCCGGCGCATGATGCATGGCCGTGACCAGCTCGCCCTTCTCGTCGCACGTCAGCGCCATGACCTGCGGGCCGGCGTCCCGCACAAGCACTGTGCCCTTGCTCGGCGAAAAGCCGAAAATTCGGCCGTCGCGGAACCCAATGAATAGCTGCCCGCTGCGCTCGGCCATGCAGGCGCAGGTCACCACGCCGGTCGCGATCTGGACGCTTGAAATAACGCCGTTATCACGCGGGCCCTTTTGCGGGCGACGTCTGGCCTCGGCCCGGAGCGCGAATTGCGCGTCACTTACCAGTGCGTTCGACCACGCCTTGCTCTCGAAGGGGAGCTCGTGATTTGCACCTCCGCGCTGGCGCAGCTTGTTCGCCAGTCCATTCAGCGCACGGTCATGCAACTCTGACCGCTGTCCGGCCAGCGCCTCCCGGCGGGCCAGCGTCGCGAGCATGTTGTAGTACTGCCCGGCGGCAGCTTCATTGCCGGGCGGGTTGAAGAAGCGGTCCGCCTCATCGGTCAGTTTGACCAGACGCCCTGGCTCTTCGCGATCCGCATGAATCACGGCCATGTGTACCGCGCACGGCACGGCGTTCGGATGCGGACGGGCACGCCAGCCCTGGCCGAAGAATTGCAGCGCTTCTTCGTGTTCGGCGGACTTGGCCATCATCAGCTCGCCGGCTGCCTTGTACTCACCGCGCTCGGATAGCAGGCGGCCGGCCGTACGATACTCATCCAGCGCAGCAGGCTCATCGCCCGCCTTGCGCAACAGGTCACCCGCGGGCACGTGCTGGGCGATCTTGCGATAGAGACGCACGGCCTCATCCACGTCGCCCGCAGCCTCAAAGCTGCGCGCGGCCGACATGGGGTCGTTCAGCTTCTTCAGATACAGGATTGCCGCATCGCGATGTAGCCCGCCCTGCTGAAGCACGTTGGCAGCCGTGCGGTAGTCGGAAAGCAGCTTGCCATAGATGAACGCTGCGCGCCGAAAATCGCCGTCGCGGCGAGCTTGCTCTGCGGCCTTGCGATACTCGGCGACCAGTGCGCCGTATACGTCGGGCTCGGTGAACCACATGCTCGCGCCGCCGCTGCCGCCGCCGATCAGGTTGCCGAGTGAATACAGCAGGTTGTGAAAGGGCAGATTGGTGCTCATGCTCGCGCGTGCGCCACGACCGGCCTCGCCACCCACGGGCAGCGCGCGCCGTAGCGCCTCTTCGATGTTGCCCTCGCGGAAGCGGCGCAGCAGGTCACGCAGTTGTGCTTCCTGCTTGCCGAGCAACCCCTGAAGTCGGCTCGGGTCGTTGCTGAGCCCCTTGCCCATCAGTTTGCCGCCGGCCTTCTGCATTCCGCCGTTTCCGAGGAGTTTGCCGAGGCCGCCCAGCGCCTTGCCGGCCGCGAATTCCATGCTGCCCAGCATCGACCGACCTGCGCCGGTTTCTTCCGCGCCTGCCTCCTCTTCGGCGATTCCGTCGCCGCCGCGGTCCAGCACCTGCTCGGCGTCGTTTTCCGGAAGGTCGAGAATGAACTGCGCAATCGCCGTCGCCCGCTCCGGGGGTTCGGGCAGTGCTTTCCAGTCGCGCCGTCTGACAACCTCAGCAGCAAGAACAGCCGCCAACGAAAGCGGTGCCGAAAGATCTACCGCATAAAAGCCCTCCGGCAGACACAGGACGCCCACGCCGCGCGTCAGCCCGCTGACTTCGTCGGCCAGCAACGCGGGCGACAGTTCCGCGTCGAGGGGCACGAAGACGCCGGTCGCGATTTCTGCGAGGCGCACGCCGCCCGGGAACGCCTCGCACGCCGGGGCATCCAGCCGCACCAGGAAGCCGCCAGCCAGTCGGTACAGGCGCGGCAACGGCTCCAGGCCAAGCTTCGCCAGCCCCTCCAGCAAAGCCGACGGATCACGCCCCGGCACATACCAGCCGGCACAGTCACGTGCCGAGGGCATCCGTCGTCGCTGGATTTGCAGGGCGACTTCCATCAGGCAGACCCCACCTTCAACGCCGTGCCGATTCTCCCCAGTGCACTTGGCGTCGTAGGGCCGCCGGTGATGCCGGCCGGGCCGTAGCGCGTGCCGTCGGCCAGGCAGGCCGCGACCGTGCCGCGATAGACGTAGAATATCGCAAGCAGCCTTTCCTGCTTATCGAAGATGCTGAGCTGGCCGCAGCTGTCGCTTGCAAACAGCAATCCGCCGCGCGAATAGCCGAAATGGGTAAAGCGTGCAGGGTCGTACTTGCACGGCCCCGCCTGCCCGGGGCGCAACTGAACGCGCGCCGGGTTCAGCGCGGCGGCATCCTGTTTGCGCTTGATGAACTCGGTGATGTCGCGCTGCCCCTGCAGGAATGCAATCTCAAGCCGCTCGCGGTCCCAGCGCACCAGGTGCGTAAACTTGCCGCCGTAGACCGTGAACCAGCAGTCCCCAACCTCAACGGTCAAAGCCGTGTGGTGCCGCGCGGGAACCGCTGCCTGCACGCGCTCAGCGCTGTCGCCCACCTTGAAGCAGATCACGCTGGCGGGCTTGTTACGAAATGCCACGTGACGCCCGTCCTCGGAGACTGCCAGGCCGGTCAACCCAATCTGCGAATTGAACTCTCCGAGCATCTGCCACTCGGGACCCGTGAACAGCAGCACATGCTCTTGGCCCTTCTTCTGGACGCGCATGGCAAGCGTGCCGGATGCAGCCACTGCGTCGCGAACGAATGCGTCTTTCAGCAGCAGGCCACCGTCGCTGCGCGGCGCCCACGCACGCCAGAATTCCTGGTCCGTGAGCAGCGCGACTCGTCCGTCCGCAGGCTGATACAGCAAGGCGTTGCGAGGCGTGTTCAAGGACGGACGTCCGGAGGCACCGCCCGCCAGCAATTCCCCTGAAGGCTGTGAGACCAGCTTCAGTTTAGGCGGCACGGGTCCTTCCACGTCTGCGTGCACGCCGAGACCGTCCCACTCTTGAGCTGCATGCGGACCACCGTGAAGATCAATGACGGCGCTGACGCGATCGGCGGCCACGTCGCGGCGCACGATCGCGCGATGACTGTTGGACAGGTAGTCGAGTTGCATCTCGTTCGGCAGTCCGGCGATCGAGACCCGATGAACGGTGAGATAACGCCTGACCATGTCGTAGTGAGCAAGCCAAAGTTCGCCCCGCCGCGAATACAAGACCACCGCTCCGCCCTGCACACCCGCCATTTGCAAGGTATCCCGGAGAACTTCGCCCTCGACGGTGGGGCGCGGCAGCAGTTCGTAGCGGTCCCCCTCCAGCTGCCATGCGTGAAGCAGACCGTGATTGCAGGCCGTGAAGAGTCGGCGGCCTTGCGTGTCCATCGCCATCAACTCTGCCGTGCCGACCAATCCGAATCGGAACGGGAACCCGACCGGCTCAACGGGACCTTGCCACGGCGCGTCGGGCTCAGCCTCATGGACTCTAGCGGGCTTGTCCTGCGGCGGGCGTGTCAGCTGGAACCGGCGCAGGCTGACTGCTTCCCCCCGGCGCAGCTCGGATAGCTCAATAGCGTCAGTTTCATCCACGCTGAGTGCGAACAGCCTGACATGCGGCGGCGCACGGCGGGCTGCGGCTCGGACATCTTCCTCAAGCAGGCTGCGCGGGTGCGTGAGCAATACGACGTCCCGCACCTCAAATGCCGGTTCTTCCAAGACGCGTTCAAGCGCCAGGCCGGGGTTTGGCGACAAGTCGCTCGCTTCAAGCAGTGCGGGAATATCCTCTTCCGTCGGCTCTCCGCCGTTGCCGGTGCTGGCCAATCGCACCGGTGTACCACGTTTTTCGGCACGCTTGCCCAGCGCGACTGCGGCCGCGGCCAGCGCCAGGCGCGACTCGCCCCAAGTCCGGACCCCCTGGTCGAGCAGCACGATCATATCCTCGCGCACCTGCGACTGCGGCTCTTCCCGTTGCCAGTACAGCAATTCGTTTTCCGCGTACCTGCGCAGGAATTCGAGCTCATCGACTGCAAACTCGCCCGGCAGAATCTGGTCCGGGTGGCCCCGGTTCGTCACGCTGCTGTAGCCGCCAACCGACAACTGGGATTTCTGCACCCGACGCGGAGGCAGAGTCAAAGCGCTGATCATCTGGTCGACAAACGGCGCAACGCCCACCATGCGCTTGCGCTGAAGAGACTCCTCCAGCTTGTCTGCCATGGTCTTGGGACCCGGCGGGGGCAGGTCCAGCGGGGGGACTTCATCATCCAGCCGCAGGCCCCGGCCGTGCCGCAGCCAATGTCGCAGGTCGTCGGCCGACAAGCCCGACAGCATGCGCACCAGATGCTCTTCGAATGCCTGTGCCGAAAGCGGCGGCAGGGTCGCGCCCCGCGAGATTGCGTGCAACTGATCTAGGTTTGATTGCCTGCGCAGATCCGTGCAGAGCTGTCGCAGGTTCAACTCACCGGGAACTCGCGGCAGCGCATGGGTCAGCTCACCAAACAGGGCCCCGGCGTTGCGCAGGTTGCCGGCTTGCGAGGACCACGCCTTTCGCAGCGACGCCATTCCCGGCGCCTCGTCTGGCCCCAACATGCGTTGCAGAAAATGCAGCACGAATGCGAAATGCACGAGGCCGTTCGATCCGGCGCCCTCAATGAACTGCGCCAGAGAGTGAGACAGCAGCAGCGTGTTGCCGCTGTCATCCGTGATTGCGTCGCACGCGGGGGACCACTGCAGCCCGCCCAGTTGCGCAGCATATTGCCTGGGCATCCGCAGCCAATTCAGCTCGCTCATCCGGCCCCCAGTCTGGCCGAGGCGCGTGAGAGCGAGCTTAGCGCCGAGCGCGGAATGATCTCGACGGCGCCCTTGCGCAACAGTGCCAGCTCATGCGCCTGGACACCGAGCGCCTGTAGCAGGGCAGATTCCGGCAGGTCAGGGTCCGGCATCCAGCCGAGGGGGCAAAACAGACGCTCACCCCAATACCGCTCGCCCATCAGCGGGGGCAAGCGTTCGCCTGTCACCAGCACAAGCTCGCCAC
This sequence comes from Planctomycetota bacterium, assembly GCA_020425605.1. GTDB lineage: Bacteria > Planctomycetota > UBA8742 > UBA2392 > UBA2392 > JACKID01. Next base: position 67,343 of record JAGQRH010000006.1, read on the forward strand.
TGCGAGCGGCTTCCAGCGCCGCGATCTCGGCCTGGCTTGCCATGTCCACCCACGCCGCGAGCGCCTTCGGCGTTGTCAGTAGAGCCACTGCCGGACGCGGCTCTTCAGCCCGACGCAGCGCCAGCACAACGCGAGGCAACACTTCATCGTCGTCGGCCACGAGCAACACCGGCGCGGGCGTGATCACGGAGGCCAGTGGAACGAAACCGTCGTCGGGCACCTCGAACGCCGGCAGGCTGTGGCCGCACAGGTGCCAGTGGCGATCCAGCTTCTCAAAGAATTCGGCGCATCGAACGGGCAGAAGTGCACGCAGAATTTCGTACCCGGCTTCGGACCAACGCACCCACGCGTGTGTACCATCCAATCGCACTTCTACTGAGGCATAGGCACGCAGGCCTCCCAGCAACGGCAGATCTTCCGCCGGGATGCGGGCCAGGCTCGCGTGTGTGAGAACTCCGTGCATCGCTACCCGAGTTTCGCCAGCAACTCCCGCGCCCGCCCGGTGAGGTGTTCACGCGCGGCGACGTCCTGGACCCAGGCGCACTGGTCCGCCAAGCCGGTCAGGCGTTCTCGTGCGCGTGCCACACCGCTGAGCGTCAATCCGCCATTGCCGATCTCCGCCCCGACGGCCTCCAGCTCACGCGCTACTTCTTCAGCACTCACGCGGTCAGCGGGCCGTGACAGCGGGTGGCCGTGCTCACTCGACGCCTGCTCAAGCATGCCGTTCACGAGTGCCTTTAGCGGGCCAATCTGTTCCTCGCGGTCCCAGACATAGCGCAGCACCCACAGGTCACTCGCCTCGGCCCGTGTTCGGCCGCACAGCAGCGCGCTAGCCGCCAGCAGCTTCTGGACTTTCACGGCGCGCCGGTCCGAGAAATCAATGCCAAGGTCACGGACTTTGAATACGGCGTCCGTGTACGCCTCGGACACTCTGCTCAAGTCCACGTTCCAGAGCATGGCGGCAAGCAGACGCAAGTCGTCAGAGCTTACGGCCGGACTGGACTCCACGGGGCGCTCCAGTTCCCAACCCGCACGCAGCAGCTGGTTCATGTTCTCGCGCGGCAGGTTGCTGACATGACAACGCAGCAGGAAGCGATCAAACAGCGCCCGCAGAGCGTCGTCTTCGGGCAGGCTGTTGCTGGCTGAAAACAACGACAACAACGGCAGCTTGTGCAGCTCGGCGCCGCGTCGATACGTACGCTCATTGAGCACAGTCAGCAGGTTGTTCAGGATCGCGCTGTTGGCGTTGAAGATTTCATCCAGGAACACGAACTCGGCGCGCGGCAGCATGCCTTCCGTGATCGTCGCGACGACGCCTTCGCGCAGGCGGGCGATATCGACGGGGCCGAAAATCTCGTTGGGCTCAGAGAAACGTGTCAGCATGTACTCGAAGTAGGCCGCATCGACGGCCTGCGCGAAATGGCGAATGAGCGCCGACTTGGCGGTGCCGGGCGGGCCGTATAGGAACAGATGCTCGCCGCCGACGACTGCGAGGGCAATCAGCTCAATCACTTCGTCGCGCCCGACAAAGCGTTGCTTCAGCTTGCCGACAACTTCGGCGCGCAGGCGCTGGGCAATCTCAATGCTCATGCCACCCCCATCAGCAGGGGCGAGTTCTTCACACCCCGGCGATCCAGCACCAGCTCAAGATACTCGCGCCCGCGGCCTTCGGGCGTCCATTCCCGCTTCGGATGATCGGCAAGCCGTTCGGCGTACAGCAGCATCAGGCCCTCGTGGTTGCCGAAATCGAGCGTCAGCGGCTCAGCGTCAATCTCGCACAACACGCCACTCAACGGCCGTCTGCGCAAAGTGTTCTCAAGCGCCCGCACCAGCGCATCAGCCGGGTTCAGCGCCTTGGCACGGCGGTGCACGCGGGCGGCAAAGCGCAGGGTCAGGTCGGCCGATGCGTGCTGGCCGGGTGTTCCGGCCAGTCCCGGCCACTCAATACGGCGTGCAACTTCCGCGTCGTCTTCTTCGTGGCTAAGCAGGAACCAGCAGGCGTCGCGCAGGACTTCCGCGGCTTTCAGCGCCGTGTCCGGATCAAAGCTCGGAGCCGCCCCGGGCAAGTCCATCACGTAGCGTCGATACTCGTCTTCCAGCACGCGCAGCGCGTCCGGATCCCGCGCCGGCACCGCCAGTGGCGGCTTGCGAAAGATGACTTCGCCGCGCGTAAACAGGGTATTCAGGAAGCGATCGAGCATGCCGGCATTCTAGTGTCCAATCCGCCCGGAAGGCAGCCCGTGCGCCTTGCCGGTGCAGACTTCCATGCGTCACGGTTGCTTCGCTATACTCGGCGTGGCGTGTGGGAGAGATTTGACTGCGCAGGCTTCGCGCCTTCGCGCGGCGGGGCTACCCCGCCGGAACGCAGTGGTTTCTCATGCATTGCCAGTTCTATCGGTCATCCTGCGGATGACCGATAGAACTGGGCCGGGAGCTGGAAATCTCTCCCACGCGCCGTGTTCGCCTGCACCCACAGAGGGTCAGGCGCAATTTCCTTCGGAAATTGAGCCGGACCCTGGGGGCATAGAGTGGGCATCTTCGACTGGCTGTTCGGCAAGAAGAAGAAAGACCCCTACGGAGGCGGCGGACTCAGCAAAGACTACGGCGCGCCCACGCCCTACACGGACATGCCACGCCAGTATGAGCGGCCCCCCGATCCGGCATCTCCACGCACGCACGACACCGAGAATCGCGAAATCAACCTGAGCTTTCGCCAGGGCCGCAGCAAGCAGCCGCTGGCGCCGGTCCGCGACCAGACAATCGGCCCGAGCACACACGGCCGAGCCGGAGAACTGGATCACCTGGGCGGCACGCGCGACAACCCGGACCCGTTCACGGATGTCCAGAAACTTCGCAGTCACGGGCTGCCTGAGGTCGACAGTCTCGATGCGCTGTCAGACCTCGTTGGTGCATCCCGTGGCGACCTGCTGTTCCTGGCTGCGCGCGCAAGTTGGGGCCGGCCGGCGCACTACAGCATTCGCCAGATTGCCAAGAAGTCGGGGGGCACCCGGCTGCTGATGGCGCCAATGCCCAAGCTCAAGGCGGTGCAAAGGGCCCTGCACAGAAAACTCGTCGAACAACTGCCGGTCCACGAAGCAGCACACGGATTCCGGAAAGGCCGCGACGCCCTGAGCGCCGCAACACCTCACGTCGGCAAGGACGTGGTGATCAGCGTGGACATCGAGAACTTCTTCCCCAGCTTTACGTTTCGGCGCGTCGCAGGCTATCTGCGAACGCTGGGATACGGACGGGGCGTTTCCGTGGCAATTGCGAATCTGACCACCGCGCGCCTGGCCGACGGAAAGTTCAAGGAAGGCAGCAAGTGGACGCCCGGCCACAATCTTCGCCATCCTGACATGGCCGGCCGCTACAACCCCGAATTGCCACAGGGTGCGCCGACCAGCCCGGGCCTGGCCAATGCGATCTGCCTGCGCATGGACAAGCGACTGGATGCGCTCGCACGCAAGTTCGGTGCGACCTACACGCGCTATGCCGACGACCTCACGTTCAGCGGCTACGACGACCTCGCAAAGTCGGCGGGACACCTGCTGCAGCTTGTGCGCCAGATCGTCCGCACAGAGGGCCTGCGACTCAACGAGAAAAAGACCCGCATCATGCGCGGCGGGCGTCAACAGCGGGTTACGGGCGTGATTGTCAACAGCAAGACGAACATCCCGCGGCGCGAGTACGACACACTTAAGGCGATCCTGCACAACTGCATCAAGCACGGCCCGGCCGGGCAGAACCGCGAGAACCACCCCGACTTCAAAGAGCACCTGCGAGGCCGCATCGCCCACGTGAGCCACGTCGGCCCCGAGCGCGGGCGGAAGCTGCTGAGGATGTTTGAGCAGATCCGGTGGTAGCCATGCTTGCCAAGGGGAGCTTCCTCAAAGACCTGGATCCGCTCTGGGTGGGGTTCGGCATGATTGGTCTCGTGCTCGTGCTGATCATCGCTGCGGTGGCCGCCGCAGTCTCGATGCTCCGTAAGGACAACAAGACGACTGCCGGCGATCCCTAGTCGTCCGGGATCGCGGGTGAGCGCTCAGTGACTCCCTGGTCAGCCTCAAGCAGCTTTTCACTCACTTGGACATCGGGGTCGAAGCGAAGCTCGGCTTCCGGCGGCTCCAACTCGCGTACGATCCTCCGAGCCTGCTTGATGTTCTCCGCGATCACCCAGTAGGTCCGGCTATAGCGCGGCGGCAGGCTCGTCTCTTCGTCACCGAAAGCCGGCCGAGGAAGACGCACATTCAGCGTCAGCTCAAAGCGTCTTGCCTCTGGCAGTCGCTTTTGGTCGTGATAGCGCAGCTCCGCCAGCGTATGGCGGCTTGGATCCCGCGCCTCGCGCAGTTGTTCAAGCAGCCTGGCCCGAGCCTGCTGGCTGCGATTGAGCGAGCGCATGCTTGCCGCCTCATTGGCAGCGAGCACATCGCGAAACTCCGCCTTGCGTTCCGGGTCTCCGCCTCGCTCCATGACCTGGCGCATGCGTTTCCCGGCCAGCAGCGCCGCGTCATATGCGCCCATGCGCCGCAGGCAGAACGCCTGTTGGGCCAAGAGCTCGAAGCCGTCGCGGTTGATGCGCAACCCGGCCTTGCAGTGGCGCACGGCTTTTGCGTACTCCTGTTGCTCGGCGAGGCTGACTGCCCAGTTGTAGTGGGCGTCTGCACACTCCGGGTCCAACTCAAGCGCGGTTTTGTATTCGGCCTGGGCCTGCACGTATCGCCGGGCTGCAAGGTGCGCGTTACCGAGCCCCACGTGGTTCCTGGCATTGTCCGGCTGCAATTCCACTGCCTTGAGCATCCACTTCGCCGCCCCACGCGGACGTCTGAGCTTGAGATAGCTGAGCCCGGTCATGTAGGCGGCGTCGGCATTCTTCTCATCGCGCCTAAAGGCCTCGCGGAACTTCTGCATGGCGCGAAGAGTATAGCCCGCGCGCATCAGCACCTGGCCGTAGTTGTTGAGGATGTGCGCGGATTGCGTCGGCGCTGCCACGGCCAGCGCGCGCTTGTACTTCTCAATCGCGCCGCGGGAGTCGCCCAGGTTGGCGAGTACGTTGCCCCAGGCATCCAGCGCCGGAAAGAAGCGCTGGTCGATGCGGATGCAGGTCTGGAAGTGGTGCGCGGCCTCAAGCGGATCGCCACGCCTGGCCAGCAGTAAACCCCAGAGATAGTGGGCCTCAAGGTGCAGTTCGGGCTCAAGCCCTTCGAGATCAATCACCTCAAGCAGCATCTCGCCGCGTGTGAGGTCGCCCTCTCGATATAGCTCCAGCGCCTGACGGAGTTTGTCGGCTTCGCTCTGCACGTAGAAAAGGATATCAGGAAATCGTTGTGTTCGCGCTCGCGGACGCCTGGGTTGTGACCGTACCGGTGGCGACGTCGATTGCCGTGGCCGTGAAGTCGGCCGTAAGCACACCTGTCCGGGAGGCATCCGTGCGGACGGTCAGGATGATTGCATCCGCGTTTACCGTCTGGGTCAGCGTGAGGGGAAGCGCACGGCCACCGGATGAATCAAGCACCAAGGCCGTAAAATACAGATCAGATTCACCAACGGATTCAAAGAACGAATCCGTGAGACGCAGAAGCGTGGTATTACCGTCAAAGGTGATCGTCACAATGACATCGGTAATTCGCATGGTCTGCATGACCCCGCCTGAGCGCGGGCTGGCGCTGAAGTCCATGCGAATGTCAAAGCTGTCGCCGGCGGTAACAGCACCGGGCAGGCTGGGGGCCGCGACAGCATCCAGTTGCGCCGTCTGCGCCGGGGTTGCCGGGCCGAGCGCGACCGTGCGGTTGAAGCCCACGACGTCGCTGGTGGTCAACGTCGGATTGCCGGCACCCGCGCTTACACCGCTGAGCACGGGCGTGAAATTCACCATTGCCCCTGCCAGCAAGTCCGCGGGAATAGCCGTATCCAGGAACATGAAACGATAGCTCAACTCGGTCACGTCACCCGGGAGCAGATTCGTGGATGGCAGCGTGCTTTCAAAAATCAGTGCGCGGTTGGCAACGGCGCCACCGAAAACGTCGGGCACAACTGTGTTTCCAAGCTGGCTGAACGCACTCAGGGTGAGGTCGAGCGTTGTGCCGTTAACAGCGTCCGGCCCCGGGTTGCACACGCGTACGCGCAGGTCGTAAACGTCATCCACGGCCGGGTTCAGGGTGGCCGGATCCGTGCTGCCCACGTTGTTTCCGTACTCCGCAGCCTGAAGCTCGCCAGCGGCATCCACGCGCCCGACCTGAACGCTGACAAGCAGCGGCTCGGTGCGGTCGGTGACGCGCGCGTCGTCTATGATCTCGTGCTCCAGGTCGAGCTTGTTGCTGGTGATGTTCGGGACGTTCTCAAGAATCATGTGCACGATTCGGAAGTCGGCACCGGAAGCGACCTTCAGGGCTGCCGGGACCGTACGGGTCGTCGTTGCGAAGTCCGGGATGCGCATCTGGAGCTCTGTCGAGCTCAGGAATTGGTACTCGCCGTCGACCCCGACCGAGTCACGATCGACGATGAACTCGGCCTTGCTGTCGTCATTGCTACGGAAGATGAACCGGTCCGTGGCGCGGAGGCCGGCCCCCTTGATTGTCATCACGACGTTGCCCGAGTAGGGGTAGTTCTGAACGTCGAAACTATCGATCCGAGTTGGGCGCAGAGTGCCGGTGCCTTGCGACTGCAAGTCAATCATGTCGGCCGGCGTGGGGTCAAACCGGCCGTTGCCGCGCGCATTCGAGAGTACGTCTTCCTGCGAAGCCGTGAGAGCGTGCGTACTGAGCCAGAGCAGCAGGCTGCTCACGCCATCGGTTTCCAGCCCAACCAGTGCGGGTATCTGGTTGATCACAGCCTCAGGCGTGCCGAAGTACTGGCCGTCGATAACCGAATCTTGCGCGTCGTGGAACAAGGCGTCATAGAAGTCGAGCGCGTCATCCGCCGCAGCCGTCGTCGACGCGAAGTCGTTGGCCGCGATCGCAAGCTGCAGGCATGCATAGGCATATGACTGGTTGCCGTCGCCGTCTTCCAGATAGAACACCGTCAGCGGCTCGAACTCGGAACCGCTGGGTGGGGTGATGCCGTCGCTGGCGGGATCTACCTTGATTCCAAAGTTTGAAGCGGTCGCATAGTGCACCGCGTTGACCACATCCCGGTCGAAGCGCAGGTCGCCGGCGCCGAATTCGGTGCTGGGCAAGCGCATGAGGCTGTGGAACGCCATTGTCGTAATGGGGTTGATGGCAACGTAGATCTCGCCGCCCCGGAATTCGTTCAGTACGGCGACCCAGGGTTGATGCGGCAAGTCCCAGACCACGTCGGGGGCGCCGGCCGCGCCGAAGTTGCGATACAAGGCCGTCGGGCCGGGCCGGGCCACGAGAATCAGAGGCTTGCCCAACAGCTTGTCCGGCAGCTCGATGTTGAAGCGACCATTGGCTTTGGTCGTGCCGCTGCGGATCAGGCCGGCCGTGGAATCCAGTGCTTCAAACTGCAGCGCGTTGTAGACATCCACCTGGCAGCCGCCGACCGCAGGCTGTCCGACGATGCCCAGCACCCCACCGAAGGCCCCGGTGCGTACGTCATCGCAGCCGGGCAAAGTGCCCAACAATCCAATAAACACTACGAGTGCAAGAATCGATCGCTTGGCCACGTTCAGGACACCATCCACAGAACGGCCGCCAGCATGCCAAACACGAGCGTCAGCGCCAGCAGCAGGCCCATACAGCCCTTTTTCGGCACTGCTTCGACGGCCTGGCTCTGGCGTCCCGGTATACGCTTGGCTTCCTCGGGAATGGCGCCGGCGCTGCCGCTGAGGTGCTTCATGCGGCTCATTGCGTCATCGAGCGGCCCGCCCAGGTTGGGGTACTTGCGCCGGCACACGCGCAGGATTTCGAGCGCACGATGAGAATTCGAGTCGCCCAGGTAAGGCGCCACCTCGGCGATCTGGTTTTCTTTCAGCAGCTCTTTGTCGACCAGCTCACAGATGAAATCGGCCCCGGGCTCATACTTCTGCTCGCGCAGCGCACTGACCAGCCGGCTCATGCTCAAGGCACCGCTGGATACCCATTCCGTTACGACGTCGCGCCCGGGACCGGGAAAGTCCACCATTCCCGCAAGTGCGATGTTCACCGATTCGCGCATCCCGGAAGCAGCGCCTTCCTTTAACAGGGGCACTGCGTGGAAGTTGCGCATCGCCGCAGCCTGCGCCATGGCGTCGCGCATGCCCGGTTCGCCTTCTTTCATGCGTGCGCGGATGGCCGAGAGCTTTTCGAACAGCTGTTCGCTTGGAACAGTCAAACCCCGGCCACAGCCGGTGCAGTCGAATTGCTCGACCTGTGTCCGGTCGATCTCGTACTTCTTGCCGCATATGCATTCGACGTAGACGCTCATGGTGGCGGGAGAATAGCCCCGGCCCGGGGTGGGGTCAAAGCGTTCGTTGCCGCGATCAGAACATCTCAATCTGGCGGGACCGGCGACGCCCCGGTGGCGCGACCGCCAGGTTGCCCGGCAGATCATCAAGCCGGACCTTCTTCGGATGGAAGCGTTTGAGCTTGTTGCCCACAACTCCGCCGAACCGCTCAACGAGCTGGTCAAAGGTGTACACCAGGAACGGGAAGCGCTCGACGTCCACGTGGGGCATGGCGCGTTCGAGAATTCGATCGACTACCCCATCGAAATCGGCGTGCTTGTTGCCGTGGAATTCATTGCGCCCCGCAAAACGGCGCAGATCCCCGTTGAACTTGGGGCTGATGTGGTACAGCTCATGCAGCAGGGTATGCAGCCGCTCACGCGGCGGCTGGTCCAGGAAGCGTGGCAGGAAATAGGTGATGTAGTACAGGACCTCCTGTCCGCGAACCTTGATGATCGGCCACTGCCAGGCATGGCCGTCGCGGGTCTTGTGCTCTCGCTGCCCGTGCTTGAAACGTAGACCGTGGCACTGGGCGTACACGCCATAGCGCGAGCGCGTGCGCGCCTGGCTGACGCCGTGGATTACCCGGCCGGGCTGGATGTGCGCCAGCTGGTCAACACGCTTGACCAGAAGGTGGACCAGCAGGCTGACGTCATCGGTCAGGTTGTAGGCACGCTTTGCCATGCACCCAGTGTATCGGCATGCGCGACACCAATGCTGCATTGCGCTGGATGTGGAAAAGCGAAGTTGTTCACGGCCACCAGATACCGCCCTTCCAGGTCACGAGCATCATGCCCCCGGTGGCGGTCAGCACGCCAACCAGGCCGGCCACCAGGTGTGCGATTCGCGACTTGGGTGGAAGCAGCTTCAAGTGCCGATCTACGCTGGACTGCACCAGCAGGGCGAATCCGCACACCAGCAACAGCATGCCGCTGCCGTAGCCCAGCACACGCGACCAGACGGTTGCGGGCGCTGTCATGAACACGATCGCGTCGGCCGCCGCCAGCCCCATGTAGCCGACAGCCGTCACGAACAGAACGCGGACCGTGTTCCGAAAGTACAAGGCCGCCAGCGGGGGTACGTCCTGCTGCTGCTCCGCAGCCTTGATTTTCAGCCCCGTGTAGAGGGCGCTGAGACTGACTGCAGCCTGTAGCGCTAGCGCGCCAACAACCGCCCCCGGCAGTGCGTACGAAAGTGACAAGATCAGGCGCTCAGTCATGGTCGGAGTGTATCGTGGCCGGATTCACTACCTTCATCGAAATTTGACCGGCGCGGGCTTCAACTGGCCTTCCGCAGGCTTGCGCACCGACTATTCTCACTTACAATTCCTGCATGTTGACTGTCAGAAAGACCTGCTATTCGGAGGATATAGGCGGCCGCGTGAGGGTTGTACGCAGGCCGGCGCAGGTCCAGATAGTGACCAGGCCAAATTATCGGAAGAATGCATGACCGGCTCGGCCGGGGGAAATCCACCCCCGGCCGAGTTTCATTTGGAGCGAGCATGCTGGATCGATCGGTACTAGTGCTGAACAAGAGCTGGACGCCAATCGCCATCACGACCGTGAAGCGCGGCTTCAGTCTCGTGTTCCAGAACCATGCACAGATCGTGCACCCGGAGACCTACGAGATGCACGATTTCGAAGCCTGGCTGAGCGAGTACGCCCTGCCTGCCGGCGTTGAAACACCCACCGGGCAGGCCTGGCTGCGCACGACAACGTTGCAGATCCGTGTGCCTGAGGTGCTCGTGCTCGGCCGGTACAACGGCGTCCCGCGGCGTGAACTAGCGTTCAACCGTCGCAACATCTACCGACGCGATGCCTTCCAGTGCCAGTACTGCGGCTCGCGCCCCGGTCTCAAGAACCTCAGCATCGACCACGTAGAGCCTGTAAGCAAAGGTGGGGCAACCAGCTGGGAAAACTGCGTGGTCGCCTGTGTTCGTTGCAATACCCGAAAGGGCAACCGTACCCCGGACCAGGCAAACATGCCGCTGCTGAGCGAGCCTGCAAAGCCCACCTGGAATGACGGTGTGGGCCTCGGCGAGCGCGTGCCTCCCAGCTGGGCGAAGTTCGTACGCGGCTAGAACGAGTTTCCGATTCCGGGTTGGTGGTCCGTGGCGGCGGGACATCAGCCCGGGATCATTTAATGCCCCGCAGTCCGCAGGCGGCCCGGACAAGCTAAACTGTCCGGCATGTTTGAGCCCGGCGAAGAGACCGTCAACATGAAGGGTGATGGCAAGAATCAGCCGCTGCCAATCGGCTGGTTTGCCCTGTTCACGCCGTCCGACGCCATGGCCAAGGACCGCGGGCTGTATTTCAAGCGTCGCGGCTTGATCATTCTGGTGGGCCTGGTGGTCCTGGCCATCAGCTGGGGCTGCGGCCAATCGAAGGAATTCGTCGAGAACCTCTACGCGAACGGGTTTGGACAGGCCATCGGGCGTGGTCTGGCAACCGTCAGCGGCGTGCTGCCGACCAGTGTGGCAGAGCTGCTGATGTTCCTGGTGGGCTCGTGGTTTCTTGTGCATGCGGCGCGGGCGGCATGGTACGTCGGCTGGCGCAAGCGCCGGGCGCTGAACGCGATTGCGTGCGGCGGGCTTCATTTCGGGGCGTTTGCCGTGATCCTGCTGGCTCTCTTCTATGTCTTCTGGGGCCTCAACTACTTTCGAGCGCCACTCGTTGAGCGCCAGGATTGGCAGGAGTACGCAAAGGCTTCAAAGGATCCCGAGCAGGATCGGGAAGAGCTGTATGACCTCTGCCGCGAGCTGGTGCTTGAGACCAACCACAACTACCTGCTCGCGACCGGCAGTGAAGACTATGAGGCCCCATCAGCACCCAAGGCCGACCTGGCCGTGATGGACGGCGAGATCGATGTCGGCTATCAGCGTGTACAGGAAGAGCTGAAGCTGGATGATTCCTTCGCCGCCTCGCGCGGACGCGCCAAGCCGGTGGCGCTTTCGGGCGTCATGAGCGTGCTGCACATCACCGGCTTCTATTTCCCGTGGACGGGCGAGGCCAATTACAACCGTGTCCAGCCCTCATGCACGCTACCGTTCGTGATCGGCCATGAGAAGGCACACCAGCGCTGCATCAGCAGCGAGGACGAAGCGAATTTCTTCGGCTTCCTCGCCTGCAGCCGCAGCGATGACCCGTACGTCCGCTACTCGGCCTATCTGTTTGCCCAGCGCCAGCTGCTGTACGAGTTGCTGAAGCTTGAGCCCGAGCGCGCCAGAGAGCTTGTCGACCTGCGCTACCCGGGCGTGCAACGCGATATTGATGCGGTGCGTGCCTACTGGGAACAGCTTGACAAGGGCGTCGCCGGCAAAGTCGGCGAAGCCAGCCACGCGGTCAACGATGTCTACCTCAAGACCAACGGCGTCGAGGGTGGCATCGACAGCTACCTCATGAGCGCGAAGCTGCTGATCGTTTACGCACGCAAAGCCGGCGGACTGGTTTACCGGCCGCAAACGAAAGAGCCGTAGCGCGTCATGTCGCAGATCCTCGTCGCAATGTCCGGAGGCGTTGACTCCTCTGTCACAGCAGCCCTGCTCAAGGAGCAGGGGCATGAGATCGTCGGCCTGTTCATGCGTAACGGTGTGACGGCCGGCAGCGCGGCGCAGTCAAACAAGCAGGGCTGCTGCTCGCTGGCAGACTCGCAGGATGCGCGATTTGTCGCGGCCCAGCTCGGCGCGCGCTTCTACGTGCTGAATTTTGCAGAAGACTTCCAGCGCGTGATCGACTACTTCGTCGATGAATACAAGCGCGGCCGAACGCCCAACCCCTGTGCGGTCTGCAACACCGACCTGAAATTCGGAAAGCTGCTCGACTACGCCAAGGCCGTCGGAGCCGAGAAAGTTGCCACGGGGCACTACTCGCAGGTCGAGTATCGTGACGGCCGCTGGCGGCTGTTGCGAGGTGTCGATCGCTCGAAGGACCAGAGCTACTACCTGTTCGGGCTGACTCAGGAACAGCTTTCGCGCGCGCTGTTTCCGCTCGGTGGCATGACCAAGAAGGAAGCACGTGAACATGCCGCCAGACTGGACTTGAAGACGCGCGACAAGCCGGAAAGCATGGAGATCTGCTTCGTGCCCGAAGGTGACTACCGCGCGGTCGTGGCGCAGCACTCTCCAGACGTGTTGGTGCGCGGCGACATCGTCAGCACCAGCGGCGAAAAGCTCGGCGAGCACGACGGCATAGCGGGATTCACGATCGGCCAGCGGCGCGGCATCGGCATTGCCGCACCCAAGGCGCTGTACGTCGTAAAGCTTGAGCCGCAGTCGAACACGGTCGTGGTCGGCGATGTGGAAGACCTTGAGATCGAGCGGATCCGGGTGGCCAACCTGAACTGGATTGCATTCGAGTCACTGCCTGAAAACCACGAGTTACGCGCAATCGTCAAGGTCCGCTACCGCCACGACGGTGAGCCGGCCACGATCATCGGCGGCAAGGACAGCGTTGAGGTTGTGTTTGATGAACCGATCCGTGCCGCCACCCCCGGCCAGTGCGCAGTATTCTATTCACCAGACTCGGACGAAGTTCTCGGCGGTGGCTGGATTGTCTAGAGCTGGGTCTCGTACTTCACGCCGCGGTAGTTGCTCTGCGTGAGCTGCGTCAGGTTGTCCGCGAGCGACTTCTTCGCGGACACTACCCACTCGCCTTTCTGGGAGTCCAGCGCGCCGTTCATCGCTTCGGCCACGGCTTCCCATGAAGTGTAGGCGGCTTGCAGGATCCGGCCTGCCTCAAGAGCGCGTTGCCAGGACTCTTCGGGCTTGAGATAGCCCGCGCCGGCACCGATGCGCAGCATGTTGATCAGACGGGTGCCATGCCATGCGGGGTTGGCCGACATCATCTGCTGCAAACGGTCGGCACGTGCGAGCAGGTCGGCCCGGTTCTCGATGCTCCAATCTCGCCTGAGGCTTGCCTGGCAGGCTATATCGCCGCTCGCATGGGCCGGATCACGGTAGTTGATGAAGCCAAATGCGACCTGCAGCCACGCCCTGGTCGGGTCCTTCGCGTCCTCGGCCATCAAAGCCTCAATCGCCCGGGACAGCCGCGACGCCAGCAGAAGCAAACCGCCGAACGCGAGCAGGAGCACCCCCGCTAGTGATGCAAGGACTATCAGGATGACGGTGCCGACCGAAGCAAGCATCGCCTACCCGAACGCGCTGATGCCGGTAATGGCCTGGCCGATCGCGAGCGAATGCACGTCGTTAGTGCCCTCGTAGGTCTTCACGCTCTCAAGATTGCACATGTGGCGGATGACGTGGTACTCGAGGCTGATGCCGTTGGCGCCTAGCATCTCCCGCGCCGTGCGGGCGACGTCCAGCGCGATGCCGACGTTATTCATCTTGGCCATGCTGACCTGGTTGTGGTTCATCTTGCCCTCGTCTTTCAACTTCCCGAGGCGCCACGCCATCAACTGGCCCTTGGTGATCTCCGTCAGCATCTTCGTCAGCTTGTGCTGCGTGGTCTGGTGGCCGGCGAGCGGCTTGCCGAATACGATGCGCTCGGCCGCATAGTTCTTGACGATGTCAAAGCAAGCCATCGCAGCGCCAAGCGCACCCCAGGCGATGCCGTAGCGAGCCTGCGTCAGGCAGCTCAAGGGGCCTTTCAGACCCTCGGCCTTGGGCAGCATGTTTTCTTCGGGCACGCGCACGTCGCTGAAGAACAGCTCACTGGTGTTGCTTGCGCGCAGGCTGGCCTTGTGGTGCTGCTCACGTGCTTCGTAGCCTTCCATGCCCTTCTCAATGACAAAGCCTCGGATCGATTTCGGGTCGTCGCTGTCGTCGGTCTTGGCCCAGACAACGGCGATGTCGGCCATGTTGCCGTTCGTGATCCACATCTTGGCGCCGTTCAGCACCCACTCTTTGCCGTCCTTCTGGGCGCGGGTGATCATTCCGGCCGGGTTTGAGCCGAAGTCCGGCTCAGTCAGGCCAAAACAGCCGATCATTCGGGCGCTGGCCAACTCGGGCAGCCATTTGGTCTTCTGTTCGTCACTTCCAAAGGCATAGATGGGGTACATGACCAGCGCGGATTGCACGCTGGCGAAACTTCGCACGCCGGAATCCCCGCGCTCGAGTTCCTGGTTGATCAGCCCGTAGGCAATGTTGTTCATTCCGGCGCAACCGTATTGCTCCGGGAGACTTGCGCCGAGCACCCCAAGCTCACCCAGTTTCGGAATGATCTCAGTGGGGAATGTGCCTTTTTCGTAGTGGTCCTCGATGACCGGCATGACGTGGTCGTCGACAAACTCGCGGACCGTGTCGCGGACGTTCTTCTCGTCCTCGTTGAGCATGTCGTCGAGGCCGAAAAAGTCGGGACTCACGTATTTCGCCATGGCCGTATCTCTCGCGTCTGTTGATGCCGCCGCTGTCCAGTCGGCAACATAACAGTGGGTACGGGGAGCCACAACACGAGGACGAGCAGTAGCACCATCCCCATCATTCGGTTTTGGGCGTGCCCACGACGGTCAACTCCGCCGCCACAATCACAGGTGAGTTAGTCAGCTCATCCTTGCATCACAACGCAATATGTTGCGTTGTAATACTTTGCATCACCACAAATAGTAGAGAATTTGTTTGGGCTTCGTCCCGGCCGGTATACTGTCGGGTCGGTTTTGTATCAGCGGACTTGAATCGGGCTTATGACACCACCGCCACCTAAAGAAGTACAAATCACGCTACGCATCCCGAGTGAACTCGCGCGAATGCTCGACGATCAGGCCGAAGCAACACGCACAAATCGCAGTTGGGTCATCCGCGATGCGATTCACAAGTATTTCGAGAATCAGCGCCGGGATGATGCGCGAAACGAAGAAGCCGCGCAGAACGACTAATCGCAAAACTGACTGGTCGGTTCGTATTCACAACGACTAACGTCGTTTGCGCTTTCGTCGCTCAGGCTTGCGGCGACGATCCTGCTTCTGGCGACCCCGGGACCAGGTCGGCTGTTGGGCAAACGAGCCCAGTGGTGTGAGTCGCATGCTGCGACTGCCGAGGTCGATGTTCGAGATCTCGACTTCCATCCGGTCCCCTAGCATCACCTTCCGAACACCCGCCCCCGTCTCGTAGTGGACCCAGAACTTGTGCACGTCCACCCAACCGTCCGTCAGCTCGCTGAACTCCACATATCCCTCGGCCATCAGCTCATCCAGCTGCACGATCACCGAATTGCCGGCAATGCTGATCACCGTGCCCTGCATCGCCTCACCGATCCTTGGCAACAGCAGGCGTAGAACCTTGATCTGGTCGGCTGCCAGCTCTCCCTTGTCGGCGCGGATGCTACGCTCCGTGCAATGCGCGGCGATGTGCGGCAGGCTGAATTCCCAGCGCTCAAAACCGGGAATGCGTTTGCCGTCCCGCTTGGGCTTGCC
This sequence comes from Planctomycetota bacterium, assembly GCA_020425605.1. Classification (GTDB taxonomy): domain Bacteria; phylum Planctomycetota; class UBA8742; order UBA2392; family UBA2392; genus JACKID01. The sequence continues at coordinate 83,088 of JAGQRH010000006.1, forward strand.
GGCAGGCCCGTTGCTGCCGTCTGCCCAGGCAAGACCTGTCGCCTCGCGCTCCCACCTGAGGACACCGCCAACGCCCAGATACTCAGTCAACACCTGGTGCGTGAGCGTGTCCGGGTAGCGGCGAATCGGGGAGGTGAAGTGGACGTACTTGTCGAGCGCGAGCGCGAAATGCTCCTCGGGCCCCGCGTGGTAAGTTGCCCGGGCCATGCTTCGAAGCAGGGCGAAGTGGATTGCCTGGAACCCCGGCCGTGTCTTCACGTCATCGAGAAAAGCCTGCACACCACCGGGCTTGTCCCAATCGGGCGGGTTGATCTTGAGTTCGTCGCAGAATTCCTCGAAGTCGTCTACCGCATCTTCGTCCGGCGCCGGGTGGACGCGACCGATGTACGGCAGGCCGCGCTCCAGAAGAAAGTTAGCCACCGCCTCGTTGCAGATCAGCATGAACTCTTCGATCAGGTTGTGGGCGATGTCGTGATGCTCGGGCTCGACGCTCGTGGCAAGCCCGGCCTTGTCCACAATCACGTGCGGCCGCGGAATCTCAAGCATCATGGCGCCGCGCTTCAGCCGTAGCTGCAGCAGCAAGTCAGCGAGCTTTCTTCCGTCGACCAGGAGCTTGTCTACAGTCTCGTCACCGCAGCTTCCCTTGCCCTCCAGCACTGGCAGGACTTCTTCGTATGTGAGGTAGCGACGCACCCGCAACACGGACTGAACGATCTCCCGCCGCTGCAGCACGCCCGCTTGGTCGAATACCATCAGACACGACAGTGCCAACCGGTCGACGCTGTCATGCAGACTGCACAGGCCGGCCGAAAGCTCGCTCGGCAACATCGGTATCAGCTTGCCCGGCAGATATACGCTCGTGGCGCGGAAGCGCGCATCTTCGTCGAGCGCGCTGCCCGGCGAGATGTAATGGCTGACGTCGGCGATATGCACACCCAGGCGCGTACGGCCGTCCTCAAGCTGCTCGATACTGATGGCGTCGTCGTGATCCTCGGCGTCCTTTGGGTCGATCGTGATAATCGGCAGTTCGCGAAGATCAACTCGCCCTTCAAACTCTTCAGGGTCCGGGTGTGCGGGAAGTGCCTGTGCTTCTCGGAGCGCGTCAGGGTCAAAATCGCCGGGGAAGCCGAACAGTGCGATCAGGTTGTCCAGGTCGTGTTGTGGGTTGTCGATGCTGCCGATGCTGCCCAGCAACTCCGCACGCGTGCGGCCCTTACTGTCGGGCTTGCGGTGCAGCTTGACCCGCACGACTGTGCCCGCCTTGGTGTGGTGAGTCTCGTGCGGCTGCAGGTAGGCGTAGCGGGGCAGGTTGTAGCCCTCAAGGCGCACTCGCGCCTGGCCGCTGTAGGAGTACTCGAGAATCCCCGCGGCCTCGTTCGGTCGGGAGTCGACAATGCTCAGAACCCGCCCGCTGAGGCGCTCGCGCTTGTCCCCGTCGCGTCGACCGCCACGACCTTCCTTGTACCCCGCAAGTACGAGGTCACCGTCCTGCGCGCCTTCCTCCAGGCCTGTGGGGATATCAATGGTCAGGATTCTGCCGTCGCGCGGCACCACAAATCCGCCGGGCTTACCATACCCGCGCGAGCGCCGGTACATGCCAACGGCTGCACGAACACTGACAACCTGATAGCGCTTGCCCTTCTGGCGCTGGAGCTTGCCCGCAAAGGCAAGGGACTCGAGCCAGTCCTGAAGATCGTTCGAAGCCTCTACGCCAAGCTCCGCGGCGATGTCTTCCAGTGACCGCGGCTCTACGCAGAACGCGAGCAGCTTTTCAAGCGTGGCATCCGCAAATCGCTGCGGCTGGTCAGATTTCTCGTTCACAACAGCCTTTCGACAGGCCGCCATCAAAGGCAATTCGCAGCGCGACACAAGGTACCAAGCGGGAAACTGGAGACGGCCCGGGTATGGGGATCAGGACCCGCCGGTCCCCGACTCCCAATCGGGGACCGCTACTCCTTCGGTGCCGGATTGCATTGCATCGAGCAGCCATGGTCGCGCTATCCATTGCTGCCGATCCGGTGGTTCGATCTTCCGACCGCGGTCTAGCAACGCCAGACGCACCGCGGGCTCCAGCTCACTGACAAGATGGCCGTGGTAAATCAGCGGCTCCGGCTTGCGGGCCTCTGCCAACAAGGCTTCGGACAGGCGCACAGATTCTGCCAGCATCGACCCGGCCGTGGCCCCGGCCGACTCAGCCGTGCGCCGGATGACAATCAAGGCATCTTCCGCAGCGCGCTCGGCTTCTGCGCTTCCATGCAGCATGCGCTCAACCGCCAGTCGCACCTCCAGCGGCGCGACATACTGCGCACGCCAGTGCGGCGTACCGAGCCGCGTCAGGTCTTCACTTGCCTGTCGCGCATTCGTGGCCGCCGCGTCCTGGAACCCCAGCAGCAGCAGCAACTGGCCAAACATGGCATCGAATACCGCCTTCTCGACAAGGTGACCGGACTGCAGGAACAGATCGCGCGCGCGCTGAAACCGTTGTGACGCACTTTCGAGCAACCCCAGCCGTCGCTCCAGGCTGCCAAGATTTCCCAGTCCTACGCCTTCCAGATGAAGCGCCCCCGCTGAGCGGAACAACCCGTCCGCCAGTACGCGATAGCGTCGCGCCTCGTGCAACCTGCCTTCCGACGTCAACGCCGTGGCCAGATTCGTGATCGCCGAGCCGTACCCAAGGGCATCGCCGATGTCTGAGTAGATGGCCGCTGAGCGCTCATGCTCTTGTCGGCCTTCCTCCAGCCTGCCCGACTCCCGCAAGACGGATCCAAGATGGTCGCGCGCCGTCGCCTCGCCGCCCAGGTGCCCTGTAATGCAATAGGTCTCGAGCGCCTGTCGGAAATAGTCCGCCGCGTCACCCAGCCGCCCTTGTTGCCAGCAGGAATCCCCGATGAACAACTGCGTGCGCGCGGCAGATTGCTGATCGCCAGTACTTCTTAGCAACTCCCACGCCTGGCGCGCCGCCTCTTCACTGCGTTCCCACTGGCCGCGGGACTGCGCCACCGAGGCCACCGTGATCAGAATGCGCGCCTGCAGGTGTGGTTCGCCACTTTCGGCTGCCGCCTTCAGCGCCGTACGGTTCAGCTCTTCCGCTTCTTCGTGTCGGCCGAGGATAGCCATGGCTTGCGCCTTGGCCGCCCAAGCTCGATTGCGGTGATCTGCGCTGCCGATGCGTTGTGCGATCTCGATCGCCTGCTCAGCGAGTGCGGGCGCTTCGTTGGGTCGCCCCGAGCGCACCAGCGTCTCGGTTGCTTCATACAGCGCGTCGAAGCGGACAAGGTCGTCCGCTAACGAGTGATTCCAGATCCGCTCGCGCAGACTTACCGCTCGAACGTTTTGCCAGTTGCGCGATTCGTAGGCCGCCGCACGGCGCAGGTAGTCTAGCTCTCGTTGCTGATAATCTTCATGGCCCGGCGTGTTGGGATCGACCGCATTGCGGGCGTGGTCGGCAAGCTCTCCGCACCATGAGTCCGCGACCTGCTGCGGAAGCTCCCGCGCCAGTTCTTCCATGATCGCCAGCGCGGCGCCGTGCAACGTCGCACGTGTCGTTGGCGGCAACAGATCGTATGCGGCGTCGCGGATTACCGCGTGTCGGAACAGGTAAGCAGTCTCAGCGGAGATAAGCACATTGAGCACTATGCCCCAAGTTCGCCAGCCGGCCAACCGTGGGACGGGTACGCCTTCAACGGACCATGCGCTTGCGCATTCGGCGCGGTACCACCACCGAGAGCACCGTGCTCGCCACCAGGATCCAGAGTGCGTCCACGGCGTGCATCCAATCCAGCGGCCCTTGTGCCAGCCCACGCATCAGGCGAACGCAGTGAAACAGTGGCGTGAACCATGCGATGGTCTCGGCATGTCCGCCCGCCATGTTCGGATTGTTGAGCGGGAAAAAGATGCCCGAAAACAGAAACAGCGGCGTCAGCCAGAGCGTGTAGTAGAAGCCGTAGTAGTTGATGTTGCGAATGCTGGCGGTGAACGTCAGCCCGATCAGCGCGAACATGTTGGCCGTGAGCAGCATCGCCACCGGCAGCAGCACACCCCACGGGCTGGTGATGATGTTGTAGCCCGCGGCCGTGAAACAGAGCAGCACTGTCATAAACGCCACGCCATAAATCAGGCCACGCGAGATCGCCCAGAGCTGCTCGCCAAACGCGATGTCCTGGATCTGCGCCGGCGTCGCCAGATAGGCGTCGTAGAGCTTGGCGAAGTTCATCTTGACGAAGACGTTGTAGGTCGACTCAAAGCTCGCGCCCTGCATAGCCGAGGCCGCCATCAACCCGGGCGCAATGAACTCGATGTAGCTGAGCCCGTTCACGCCGCGCCCGACAAACATCCCCAGCCCAAGCCCCATGCCAAGCAGGTAAAGCACCGGATCAAAGAAGTTGGGCAGGATGTTGGTCATCCACGTGTGCGAATACTCCGTCATGTTCCGTCGCCAGACTGCAACGGCCGTGGTCAGGTTGATGTCGCCGGGCAGGTTCATGATCCGAGCCCCCGGCCGGTGATCTTCAAGAACACGTCCTCGAGTGTGCTGCGCCTGACCAGTGTTTCGGCGTCCGGTAGTAACTGGGCGGCGCGCGTGACGACCTCTTCGCCGTTGTCTACATATAGGAGCAGCCGGTCGTGGTGGACCTCTTTGCGGCTCGCCATGCCCTGCAACTCTTTAGCCGGCTCGGGCACCACCTCTGCCTCCTTCAGCCCTATCTCGACGACATGCGTCGTGACATGCTGCTTGATCAGTGCGCGAGGCGTGCCCTCAGCCACGATCTTGCCCTTGTCCATGATTACCAGCTGGTCGCAGAGCTGCTCGGCCTCGTCCATGTAGTGGGTGGTCAGGATCAGCGTTGCCTCGCGCCGCTTCAGGTCGCGCATGCGGTCCCACAGGTTGATGCGCGCCTGCGGGTCAAGGCCCGTGGTCGGCTCGTCCAGCACTACCAGCTCGGGGTTGCCAACCAGCCCACGCGCGATCAGCACACGGCGCATCATGCCACCGGAGAGTTCAAGCACCTTGGAATCAGCCCGGTCCGACAAATGGACGAAATCCAGCAGCTCAATGGCACGCGCCTTGGCCTGCCTGCGGCTGAGTCCATAGAAGCGTGCGAATACCTCAAGGTTTTCACGGACCGTGAGTTCCTGGTCGAGGTTGTTGTCCTGCGGCACCACGCCCAGCTTCTGCTTGACTGAGCGATCGTTGGCGCCGCCCGCCACTTCCAGACCCAGGATCTTCAGGCTGCCTCCGCCGACGGGCGACGCGCGGTAGATCATGCGCATGGTGGTTGTCTTGCCGGCGCCGTTCGGCCCAAGAAAGCCGAAGCATTGCCCGCGCGGTATTTCAAAGTCGATCCCGTCCACGGCTACAAAATCGCCGTAGTTCTTACGCAGGCCTCTCCCGGTTACTGCCGTATCCATGCGACGGCTTATAGCAACGCAATCAGATTGACGCCCTCGTTCGCGTCGCCTAAAAGCTCAACTCGCTCGCATTCAATATCCCAGAGGAGACAGCGATGAGACTTCATGCATGGTGGATGTTGTCTATTGGGGCAGTGATCTGTCTGGCCGCTCACCAGAACCAACTCATTCAGGCACAGGGCGCAGACGGCCCGACCGTGATGGCCGAGGGCAAAGAACTCGCCTCGGGCAGCACCTACATCATTCCCGGTCACTCCGAGACCAGCAGCCTGGCTTTGTTCAGCGAAAGCGTGCAGGTCGTCAGCCTCTACAACAAGACCGGCAAGGACATGACGATCAACAAGGTCGAAATCGCCGTCGGCGAAGGCGTAATGACCGAAGAGTTCACGCTGCTGAAAGACCAGATCAAGCGCGAGCCCCTGACCGACGTCAGTGAGACCATCACCGACGGCAAGAACTGGGGTTTCAAGGTTCGCTTCTACCCCGTCGAGTCCGGCACGCGCACTGGCAAGGTCACCGTCACCTACAACACCGACAAGACCTATGAGCTGAATCTGCAGGGTCGGGGCCGCGGCGAAACCAACTTTTTCAGCCACGGCGAGACCACGCTTCACAAGCTGTTCGGCGCTGCCAATACCGATGAGATGCTCAGCGGCGCGGTGGGCGGCCCCGACGGCTCGATCTACTTCACCGGCCAGGCCACGCAGATTGCCGACAAATTCAGCACCGACATTTTCTGGGGCAAGGTCAACGCCGACGGCACACTGGCCTGGGCGCAGCTCTGGAACGGCAAGTACATGGACCGCAGCCCTGACTCGGGCCAGAACGCTGAAACCGGCGGCACGTCCGGCAGCCTCGCCGTCGATGCCGAGGGCAACCTGTACCTGTGCGGCGCGACCAGCCCCGCCAGCTACAACAGCAACTTCGCCGCCCTCGTGATCAAGGTCGACGGCAAGACCGGCCAGCCGCTTTGGGAACAGATGTGGCGGCCCGAGTGGGCCAGCAGCCTGATCGCCAGGCACGATGCGCAGGCCTACGCGCTGTCAGTCCGCGACGGCAGCGTCTACGTCACCGGGCACTGCGGCAGCGGCGAAGTCATGCTGCTGAACCTGAACACCGCGGACGGCACCGTAAAGTCGCAATTCAGCTTCGACCCCACACCGGGCAGCAACGACCGCGGATACGCCATCGCCGCGTTTGATGGCGGCGTCGCCATCGGCGGTCTGGCCGACAGCCGTGCATTCGTTGCCAGCATCGACCTGACCGGCGACAAGCCCAAAGTAAGCTGGAGCAAGCAAGTAGACATGGGTCGTGGCAGCGACATCAACTGCATCGATGTTGACGCCGAGGGCAACATCTATGCCTCATGTGACCGGCGCGGCGCGACGACCTTCTTCAGCGCAATCCGCATCAACAAAGACGGCAGCTTCTGCTGGGGCAAGACCTGCACTGGCACCGCGGGCGACCGCAACAACACTCACATGGTGAAGGTCATCGGCAATACCGTCTACGTCGGCGGGCGTCTTGGCGCAGCAAGCACCTTTGACACCAGCAGCGGCGACGGCCTGCTGCTCGCGCTCAATCCCGCGGACGGCGCCGAAAAATGGACCGCCTTCTACTATACTGGTACCGGCCCCGATGAAGCGGGCGAACACCGCATCAAGGGCGTCGCGGTTAATGGCGACACACTCACGATCATCGGCCAGAGCTATACCGGTAGCCGCAACGGTGTGCGCTACTGGGGCTACTGGTACGACGGCGTGACCAGCATTGAGGACTACAAGCCGGAATTGTCGGACCTTGGACTGGCGGAAGAAAGCCTGAAGCCCGTGGAGAAGGGTGCCGTACAGAACGGCGCCGAAGCTCGCAAGCTGGTCGACCTCAAGGACAAGCTCGACTGGATCGATGCAAACACCAAGACCGGCGAAGCAAGCGACGGAGACATTTCGGTCTGGCAGATCAAGCTCAAGTAGACTCATGATGCCCGAAACCGCCGCGCACACGCGCGGCGGTTTTCATTTGTATGCTCGCTCCATGGCCGATCCCGTTGTCATTGTCGACTACGACCCCGCCTGGCCCGGCCTGTACGCCCGCGAAGCAGAGAGCCTGCTGCGCAGCTTCGGCGATGCTGAGCATGCGATCGAGCATATCGGCAGCACGGCCGTGCCCGGCCTGGCTGCCAAGCCGGTGATCGACATCCTGGTCGCCGTAGCTGAGCCTGCGCTGCTGGATGCCTCGGCCGAAGAGCAGGCCGTTACCGGCGAAGAAAAGGCGATCGACCCGCGCGGCAACGACGCGCACGTGGGATTCGTCCGCGGCATTGTGGGGTGCAAGTTCACGTATCGCGGCGTGAACGGACTGCCCGGGCGGCTCTACTTCTTCAGGCACCGCGAAGGCCGTAGCGCACACGTGCATGTCGCGCGGCGCGACTCATGGTTCGTGCAGGACCAGCTGCTGTTCCGGGACTGGCTGCGTAGCCATCCCCACGACGTCTTGGCCTATCAGACACTCAAGCGCGAACTGGCCGAGCGCCTGCGCGACGACCGGATCGCCTACACCAACGCAAAGCGTGATTTCATCCGCGACATCCTGCTGCAGGCCGGGGGCGTGGGTCCTTGGCTGCATGAGTCGTGATAAACTGTCGGCGTGACCCATCCTGACCTCGATACTCTCTGGCGCGACCACGGCGTCGACCTGAAACGTTTCCTGCGTGTGCTGGGGGCGTCGCACGCCGAGGCCGAAGACGCCGCACAAGAAGCCTTCCTGCAGGCGCTTCGCACTCCGCCTCAAGAGCGCAGCCGTGCCGAAACGGCCGCGTGGCTGCGCACGGTGGCGAAGAACGTCTTCCTGAAGTCGATGCGCAAGACACGCAAGGTTGTCGCGATCGACATGCAAACGATTGAGCAGGACTGGGCCGCGGTCGCCGGCGACGACGGCGCCCAAGCCAGGGTGGATGCTCTCAAGCGCTGCATCACATTCCTCGATGAGCGCGAGCGCCGTGCACTGCACCTGCGCTACACGCTGAACGCCAGCCGCGAGCGAATGGCCGAGGACCTCGGCCTCAGTGAGGGCGGCGTGAAGAACCTGCTGGAAAGGGTGAAAGCCAAGCTCAAGGAGTGCGTCGAGCGGGGAACACAGGGCCGAGGCTAAGCAGCTTTTTTCGGTTTTCCTGAGGACATTCGCTCGGCCGGGGGATTCTTCTACTGATGACCAACAACGAAGACCGGATCTGGGAAGTGCTGATCGAAGATGCCGTGCGCGAGTCGGCGACGCCCGAGCAGCCGCATGAACCCGGTGACTACACGCGCCGCCTGCTCACGCCTGTCGGCCCGATGGGGGTCGATCGCGGGCGATCGATGCGCTACACACGCCCGCGCTGGGTCTCGTATGTGGCTTCGGCGCTCGCGCTGGCGCTGGTCTGCGCAATCCTGTACGCCGGTGCGGTGCTGTTGCCGCAGCTCAGCGACGCAAACCACGCCAATGAAGACCAACCGCAAGCCGCCGGCAGCAACGACGCTCCGCCGGATCTGGGCAACAAGGCGCCGGTCCCCGCTCCCAAGCCGAAGCCGGAACCGCAACCCGAGCCGACAGACAACAGCCGCCCGGGAGTCGCGCCCGACGATGGCGGAGAGACGAAGTCTGAGCCAAGACCCGGCGACACGGTCGAGCAATCCAAGCCAGAGCCGAAGCCCGACGACGCGGTCGAGCAGCCCGAGCCAGAGCCGAAGCCCGACAACAGTGTTGAGCAACCCAAGCCAGAACCGAAGCCTGAGCCAAACCCGGATGGCACGGTTGAGCAGCCGAGGCCCGATGACACGATCGAGCAGCCCAAGCAGCCTGAGCCTACCGCGCCGGAACCCGACTCTGCGCTGTCCATCAATCTGCTGACCAAGATCGACTGGCAGAAGCCCGGCCTGAAGATGTTCGACTATTCGCCCGACGGAGAGATCTGGGCCCACGCACAGGAGACGACGCACTTTGCAGGCAACGTCTGGCTCCGCACCCGCACTGGCGTGGATTTTGAAGCCGCAGGGGTGCTGCTGCGACTGAACGGTACCATGCGTGTTTCACTGACCGAGCAGGAGCTGAGTGTCGAGCTCACGGACGACGAACTGTTTGTAGACAGCCGGGGTGCCGGGCGCGATGTCTCACTGAGCACCGGCGAGTTCTCGTTGTCCCTGCTTTCCTGCGCTGCGTACGTCGAGCATAGGCCGAGCAGCGATGAGCTCAGGGTCTACGAGGGTGACGTGAGAATCGGTGACCAGCTGATCAGCGGTCCCCAGCGAGGAAAGCTCGAAAACCGCCGCAAACCATTGTTCTCGGTACTGCGCAGCAAGATGGCCGACGAGCCGTTCCTGCGGGACCTGCTGTCGCGCGTCATTTACCGCCAGGACTTCGACGCGGACCCGAATGGCCGGTTGCGCGAAGGCACGTTGAAGGACGGCGTGATCTCCGGCCCGAATGTGTTTTGGGGCTACCCGGTGAACATCCAATACGAGGTCGGCATGGTAATCCGGCTGCGCGTGCGCTTTACGGGTGCCACGGCGGCCACGTTGACGCAGTTTGCGATCCCACGCAGCGACAACTTCAGCTTCGAGCTGGACGCAGAGCGCCTGAGGCCCGGCGAATGGCAGGTTATTGAAGTTCCCGTCGACAAGTTCCTGGAGCGCACGAACCACAAAGAGCATCCGAACGAAGTCGACTGGTTCCAGAACGTGAGTATCGCGCCAAAAGGTGAGAACGCGCAGGTTGAGCTTGATTGGGTCGAGCTGATCCGCGCGGTGAAGTAGTGGGTGGTGCGGGCGCCTCGCCCGCAATTCGGACAATCGCGCTTGATCGAAAAACCGGCACTGGCCGGCACGGTCGCGCACGTCCTGAACTAAGGGGGGATGATGAGGTACCTGATTCTGATTCTGGTGGTAGCCGCGACGCCGCTGGCCGCAGCGACCATCAACGCCACACCGGCGGACTACCAGGCCAAGCTGGCTGCGCTGAATCCGGGTGACACGTTGCAGCTTGCGGCCGGCACCTACACAAACCGGCTGGTGATCAATGGGCTGCACGGCAACTCGGGCGCGTGGTTCACCATTGTGGGTCCGGCAAGCGGCACGCCCGCGACTTTCAACGGCGTTAGCGGCAACAACACCGTCAGCCTGAAAGACTGCAGCTACATCGAGATCAAGAATTTAACAATCGACTGCCTGGGGCTGGCAGTGGACGGCATCAAGGCCGAGGGCTACAGCACCACGCCGCACACCGTGCACGACATGCTGATCGAAAACTGCACGATCCTGAACGCCGGCAACAACCAGCAGATCGTCGGCATCAACACCAAGTGCCCCTGCTGGAACTGGACCATCCGCGGCAACACCATCACCGGCGCGGGCACCGGCATGTACCTCGGAAACAGCAACGGCGACGAGCCGTTCATCCGCGGCGTGATCGAGGGCAACCGCATTTACGACCCCGAGGGCTACTGCATCGAGATCAAGTACCAGAACAATTGGCCCACGGGCCTCGGCCTGCCAACAGGCACCGGCAAGACAATCATCCGCAACAACGTCTTCATCAAAACCAGCCGGGCCAGCGGCTCGGGCGATCGGCCAAACCTGCTGTTCGACGGCTTCCCGGACAGCGGCACCGGCGCGAACGACAAGTATGAGGTCTACGGCAACTTCATCGCCAGTAACCCGCGCGAAAGCCTCGTTCAGTGTTCCGGCCGATTCTCCTTCCATGACAACGTCCTCGTGGACGCGCCGAACGCCAGCTTCGCCGGCCTGTACATCACCACCCACTCGGGCAAGAGCGTCAAGTACGCGACGGTCTACAACAACACCATCTACGCCTGCGGCCGTGGCATCCGCGTGGCCAGTGGCGACACGGCCGACGCGGTAGTCGGCAACCTGGTATTCAGCAGCAACGCAATCAGCGGCACGATCACGACCAACGCAGACAACATCACCGACACCGTCGCTAACGCGGGGAGTTACGTGACCAACCCGAGCACGACGCTGGGCAGCATGGACTTCTACCCAAAGGCCGGGCAATGCACCGGCTCGGCACTGAATCTGAGCGCGTTCAGCAGCGACGGGTACTACGACAGCGACTTCAACGGTGATTCGAAGAGCGGCTTCACCTATCGCGGGGCCTATGCGGGCAGCGGCGTGAATCCGGGCTGGTCGCCCGGCAACACACTGAAGACGGGAGGGCCGGGCTCGGGCCCTACGACGCCCCCGGCGCCAAGCGTGGCAAGCCCCGCCGGGGGAGCTCTTCCAAACGCGTTCCTGGGGATTAGCTATAGCGTGACGTTCACGGCCGCGGGCGGTGCGGGCGGATACACCTGGAGCATTCCGGCCGTCGACCTGCCGCCCGGCCTCGCGTTGAACACAAACAGCGGCGTTTTGTCCGGCGTGCCGACGACCACCGGATCGTACAACTTTACCGTGACCGTCACCGACAGCAACACGAACACGGCCGTGCAGAACTACACGATAACCGTAAGTACACCCGACCCGGGCAGCAAAGGCGGGGGAGGTAGCGGCGGCTGCAGCACAGGAAGCGGCGCCGCCTGGTGGCTGCTGGCGTTGCCGTTGCTGCTGTTGCGTAGCCCCCGGCGTAAGCTGGGGGCATCAAGAGGCTGAGGGGACTGCCTGCCCTGGCCGCACATCAACGGCTTCGACAAACCCTTCAATTGCCGGCACGACCTTGCGTCTCATAACCGAATCTGACCCATCGGGTTACAACTCAATCGCCATCATTTCCTGCGCGAGCTCGAAGCCCGCGGCAGTGACGCTGCGCGCCTCCTTGCTGGCCGGGTCGCAGACCGGATTCGAATGATTGAAGTGGGTCAGGATGATGCGGCTCCCGTCCGTGAGGTCAGCGAACTTCTTGACCGTGTCGGTGATAAACGGGTGCGAGATCTCTTTCAGGTTTCGCCCGGGCAGCTCGGCTGCCGAATAGAATGTCGCGTCCAGCAGGCTGACCTCGTGCTTCGCAACCTCGTCGCGCGCGGCTGGCCATGCGTCCCAATTGTCGATGTCCGGCACGTACAGCAGCTTTTCATTGATGCTGATGCCGATGGTGTCGGTGTACTCGCCGCGGTGGGGCACCGCGATCGGCCGAACGCTGAGTCCCGGCCATGGCTCCAGCGGCGCAGTGATTCCTGTACGCCCGTCACACACCTTCAGCTCAATGTTGCCCAGGGACACCAGTTGATCCCAGGGCGCATTGGCTGAGAGAAACCCGGCCATCTTCTCGGTGCACCAGACCGCGAGCCTCTCGCAGCTCGCGGCCTCTCGGCCGAAATGCACCAGCCCCGCATAGTGGCCCATGTGCGCGTGGGTCAGCAGCACCCCGTCAAATGGGTTCCTCATCGCGCGCTTTGCATAGCCCGGCAAACTCAGCAGGCGATTCTCCTGCTCCTTGATGTCGGGCGAGACGTCGACGAGGAAGCAGCGTCCTTCGTCGTCCAACACGCAGATACTAGGACCCAGCCGCACAGCCAGCGGGTCCACACGCGCTGCCATGTCCGGCTTCATACGCGAGCCAACCTGCGGCAACCCGCCGTCCTGGCCCGACCCGATGATGTAGACCGTTTGCGGCATACGACGTCTCAATGTTGCCGATCGGACCCGGCTGGAATCCGAGGCCATTCCAACATGCTGTTGACCTCGCGCATACTCTCGACATTGGGCACCAGGGTCCGGCTGAATTCCGACACGCGGCAACACACGTACCGGCCGTCTGTGAGTTCAATCAGGCACTCCAGCGATTCCTTGTTCACCGCGACGCCGAACACGAAGTCGTACTCCGGCAGTACTAGGTCTCCGTAGGCGGTTTGCTTGATCGCGTCTATGAGGCGTTGTTGCGTTTCCTTCTGGGACAGCCAGCTTGTGTTCAGCAGTTCCCAGCCACGAAAGTCAGGAACAGCCCCCTGCTCAATCGCCCAGGACACCCACGCCTCGTCCGATACCGGGGACTCCGCGTCTGCGGCCAACGGTTTCCTCGATCGAATCCCGTTCACAAACTCAGCAGGTAGGCTTACTGAATGCTCGCTCACGTAGTGAGCCAACCCTTCGGGCCAAACCCACGTCCCGTCAGTAAGCTCAGCGCTTCCCATCTTCTCGTCGCATTCTCCGCACCCGAACCTGCACCACGAGTACCCGCGATACTGATTGATGCGGGAACCCTCCCTCAGATATTGGCTCAGTCGGTTGCGTTGTTCCGTCGAATACTCCGTCTGCAAAACCTGCGGCAGCGGGTATTTCGAGTCCACACCCGGTGTCTCAAACCAATAGCCTATTCGTTTCAGCGGCATGCTGTAGTTCTAGCGCACACGACGTCACAAAGACATGAAGCGGTTCAACAGGATCGTCGGAGACCCGTCCTGTTCATGCTGCCAGTCCTGTTGCTTTGAACCTACTTGATCGCGACTTGGTTGCGGCCACGCTTGACGGCCTTGGGTCGCGTTGGCTTCTTGTTCGACTTCGTTTTCTTGCTGCCGGTCGAAGCACCTTTGCGGGGCTTGTCCGCCGGGAAATACCGCTGCAGGAAATGGCCGGTGTAGCTGCCCGCCACCTTGGCCACTTCGGCGGGGGGGCCTTCTGCGACAATCTGGCCGCCGGCGTCGCCGCCTTCGGGGCCGAGGTCGATCAGCCAGTCGGCGCACTTGATGACGTCCAGATTGTGCTCGATCACAATGGCCGTGTTGCCCTTGCCAACCAGACGCTGGAGCACTTCGACCAGCCGTGCCACGTCGTGGAAATGCAGCCCGGTCGTAGGCTCGTCCAGGATGTAGAGCGTGTGGCCGGTATCGGGCCGCGCAAGCTCTGTCGCGAGCTTAACGCGCTGCGCCTCGCCGCCGGAAAGCGTGGTGCTGGGCTGGCCGAGGGTGACGTAGCCGAGGCCAACGTCGTTCAGCGTCTTCACGATCTTGTGGATCTTCTTGTGGTTCTCAAAGAAAGCCTGTGCGTCTTCAATCGTCATTTCCAGCACGTCGGCGATGCTCTTGCCGCGGTACTTCACCTCCAGCGTCTCGCGGTTGTAGCGGCGCCCGTCGCAGGCCTCGCAGGTCACATGAATATCGGGCAGGAAGTGCATCTCAATCAGCTTCACGCCCTGGCCCTCGCAGACCTCGCAGCGACCGCCGGGGACATTGAATGAGAACCGCCCGGCCTTGTAGCCGCGCATCTTCGCCTCGGGCGCCTTGGTAAACAGGTCGCGAATCAGCCCGAACAGGTTGGTGTACGTCGCCGGGTTGCTGCGGGGCGTCCGGCCGATGGGTGACTGATCGATCTCGATCACCTTGTCGATCTGTTGCAGGCCGGTGATCTCTGCGTGCTTGCCCGGCTCATGCAGTGCGTTGTGCAGCAGTTTTGCGAGCGCGCGGGCGAGGATGTCTGTCACCAGCGTGCTCTTGCCGCTGCCGCTGACGCCCGTGACGCAGACCATGCCGCCGAGCGGGATCGTCACGTCGATGTTCTTTAGATTATTCTCGGCGCAGCCCTTCACAACGATTGCCCTGTCGCGGCTCAGCTCGCGTGTCTCCGTCGGTGTGGGGATGCCCTTGCGCCCGGACAGATATTCGGCCGTGAGCGTCTTGGCCTTCTTCAGTCCTTTGGCGTCGCCGGCGTAGCCGACATGGCCCCCGTGTGCGCCCGCCCCAGGGCCGAGGTCGACGATGTAGTCGGCGGCGCGGATGGTGTCCTCGTCATGCTCGACGACGATCACGCTGTTGCCGATGTCCCTCAGCTGCTTGAGCGTGCCCAGCAGCAATTCATTGTCGCGCTGGTGCAGCCCGATGCTGGGCTCATCGAGCACGTACGCGACGCCAACCAGCCCGCTGCCGACCTGCGTTGCCAGCCGAATGCGCTGGGCCTCGCCGCCGCTGAGCGTTCCGGACTTGCGGTCAAGTGTCAGGTAGCCGATGCCGACGTCCACCATGAAACCGAGCCGTGCGCTGATCTCGCGTACGACTTCCCTGGCGATGACCTTCTTTTCGCGCGACAGCTTCATGTCGTTGATCCAGCCGCGCGCGTCCTTCACGTTCATTACACTGATTTCGTGGATGCGCTTGCCGCCGACGGTGACCGCGCTGGCGAACGAATTCAGCCGTGAGCCACCGCAGGCTGGACATTCCTTCTCGTGCATGAACTTCATGACCCACTGTTTCACGCTGTCGCTGTCGCTGCTTTCGAAGCGCTTCAGCATGTCGGGGATCACTCCGGGAAAGCCGCGACGGCCGCGCCAGCCCCAGCGACCATCGGTTCCGGGCTCGCCGTTCAGGATTGTCTGCTGCGCCGACGCGGACAGTTTGCGCCATGGCGTGTGCACGTTGATTCCCATGCGCTTGCAATGCTTGCGCAGCGCACGCTTGTACCAGCCCGCTTCACCCGGCTTGTTCCAGCCTGCGATTGCTCCGTCGTCGATCGATTTGTCGTGGTTGGGCACCAGCGAGTCGAGGCTCAGCTCGGTATGGATGCCGAGGCCGTGGCAGACCTTGCATGCGCCCTGCGGCGCGTTGAAGCTGAACAGGCGCGGCTCAAGCTCACCCATTTCGGCTTCCGGGTGATCCGGGCAGAACATCTTGGCGCTGAAGGACTGGTCGGACCAAGCCTGCCCTGAGCCCGTCGAAGGGTCGCCCTCCTGCCTGGTAACGACGCACAAACCATCTGCGATATTCAGCGCAACCTCGACCGCTTCGTTCAGTCGCGAGCGCGAGTCGGTCTCCAGCACGATGCGGTCAATCACCACGTCAATGTCGTGCTTCTTGTGCTTGTCTTCCATCTGGGTCTTGGGGCCGACCTCGATGACTTCGCCATTCACGCGCGCGCGCACAAAGCCATCGCGCATCACCTTGGCGAACACGTCACGATGCTCACCCTTTCGGCCGCGCACAACCGGCGCCAGCACCATCAGCTTGGTGCCTTGGGGCCATTCCATGACGGTGTCGACAATTTGCTCGGCGCTCTGGCTGGTTACTTCGCGCCCGCACACCGGGCAATGCGGCGTTCCGGCGCGGGCAAACAGCAGGCGCAGGTAGTCGTAGATTTCGGTCGTGGTCGCGACCGTTGAGCGCGGGTTGCTGCCGGCCTGGCGCTGCTCAATGGCGATCGTCGGGGGCAGGCCTTCGATAGACTCCACAGCCGGCTTCTGCATCCGTCCAAGGAACTGCCGCGCATAGGCCGACAAAGACTCGACGTAGCGGCGCTGGCCCTCGGCGTAGATCGTGTCAAACGCCAGCGAAGACTTCCCGCTGCCGCTCAGACCCGTAACTACCACCAGCGCATCGCGTGGCAGGTCCACGTCAATGGATTTCAGGTTGTGTTCGCTCGCGCCACGAACCGAGATGTGCGTCAGTGCCATAGGCCAAAGCTTTTACCAGACCACGCGACACACAACGAAGGGGCGGCGACGTTTCATTCCGGCGCCTTGAAGACTGGCACCCCTGCCTGCCTGCACGCCTCGGCGATTTCGTCCTGCGAGCGCTTTAGGGCTTCCCGCTTGCCCAGCTCCAGCAGCAGCCTGGCGCCATCGGCCCAGTGCCGCTGGGCGGCTTCGATTCGGCCGTTTGAAAGCGCTATCAGCGCCCGGTGGACCCTGATATCTGCCAGGTCTCCGACACTGCTGATCTCAAGTGCCATCTGTTCGGCTTCAGCCAATAGCGCCGCAGCCTGGTCCAACTCCCCGGCCTTTGCGACGAGGCCCGCCAGCTTGCCACAGGCTACCGGCAGGTACTGCTTCGCAGAAAGGTCACGAAGTATGCGTACACCTTCTTCGGCTGTACGACGCGCCTTCGGCAGATCTCCACTCAGAGCCTGTTCGCCTGCCAAGGTGACCAGGTAATAGCCAACGCCCGCCGGATTCTGGGCCCTGCGGTGAATCTCAATCGCCCTCACCAGCAGCCTCATTGCCATTCGATGATCACCCAGCTGAATCTTTCGAACGGCGAGGTTCCCCAGTGCGAGGCCCGCCGCGACCTCGGAGGCCGCTCGGGTAGCAACGCGAAACGCTCGACGATGCAAGCGGCAGGCGCGGCGGGCGTCCGTCAGGCCAGCCAGGCCGTTGAGCGCGACGGCCACGGCCCCCGCATAATCCTCTCGTCTGCCAAAGCGGAACAACTCCATTGCCTGATACCGCGCAGCAGCTGCATCGCTGCGGTGGCGTCGCTGCCATGTGTAGAGCGCCTGGCGAGCCTCGAACACATTCTCGGGCGAACCAATTTCCGTGACACGTTGCATCAGCCTGAACACGTCATCATGGTGATAGTTCGCGACGGCATAGCGAGCCGCCCGCAAGGCAAACTCCAGTTCCACCGTGGTGTCAGCCCCGGCAGCCCTGAGATGATCCGCGATCTCTGCTGCCAGCATCTCCAATTGCTCCGGTGGCGCCCGGCGAAGGACTTCGGCCGCCGCGCCGTGCAGCCGCGCGCGCTCAGCGGGCAGCTGAAGCTCATAGGCCGCCTCGCGTACAATGGCGTGGCGAAACAGATATGCCGTCTCTGCGCTGCGTGTGGACACGCGGGGATTCTAGTGCACTCCGCCCGCGTTGGGCAGGACTGCCCTCTCCTACTTAATCCGGGCCTTCAGCAGCAGGAACGGCTTTTCGACGGCCCAGTGCATCAGTGCTGCGAACACTGTGGCGAGCGGGATGAACATTGCCGTGTATGCAACGAACTGCAGCGACACCGGCCAGCCGCGGGCTGTCATCCGGGGCTCAAGATGTGTGTACAGCGCATACACGAATACCCAGTGCGTGAGGTACAGGCTGTACGAGAGCTTGGCGTACAGTCGCAGAAACTTGCCGGATAGCGCCCGTGTCGCGCTGCTGGGCCGCAGAACGCAACCCAGCAGAATGAGCGCAAACCCGATGGACAAGCCAGTTGCGGCCAGACTCGCAGTCACTCGCGAAATCTGCTCTGACATCACCGGCGCTGGCGCAAGTATTGAGAGCACGATAAGGGTCCCGACAACAAGACAGACTGGGGAGAGCCGGCGCTGGTTCAGCCAGGGGAAGTGCGCTCGCCGCATCACCACGTAGGCGCACGCCGCGCCAGCCACCATCCCGTCGAATGAACAGACGAAGGGGCTCCGAAGCTCACGGAAGTAGGTGACGTAGCGAACGGTCTCACCGATGCTCGCGTGCGTCAGCGCACGCAGTACAGGCGGAATCGCGAACAGGAGCAACAAGCCGACCAGCCCCAGCCTGGTGTTGCGAGTCGCGGCGAGCGGCAGAAACACAAGCGGGGCGATGAGGTAGAACTTCTCTTCAACCCCCAACGACCAGAACGTCACGACGATGTCGCTGGGAAGGTAATCCATCAGGAACAGCATGTGGTACGCGACCCGGAATGCCTCGTTGCCCGGGACAAAGCTGTAAAACCAGACCGCTCCTGAGACCACAAGCCCAAGCCAAACATAAAACAGCGGGGCGATTCGCAGAAAGCGCTTCAGCAGGTAGTGGCCCACCTGCCAGCGATAGCTCTCCTCCGGCGGCTTCATCAGCGACGCCGCGATCAGGAAGCCGCTGAGTACAAAGAACAGGTCTACGCCCGCCCAGCCGTTAATCGCCACCGAGGCCGCGTCCCACTCTCCCACCGGCAGGATCGGCCCTGACTCCTGAAAGTAGAGCGTGCAGTGGCGCAACAGCACGAGCAAGATGGCGATCGCCCGCAACCCGTCCAGCGCCGGGATACCGCCCGGGGGGCCGGCAATGTCGAGGTATCTGCCGATCGCCTTCGGCGTGATAGGCATGCCACTTGTCCCTGGTGACTTTGCTGCTGGGGCCTTGCACCGGGATTGTACGACCCCTCACGGCCGGAATGCACGCCTTCTGCCAGGCTCATTGCCTCAGCTGCCCGCCCGCGCGAGGGCCGCTTCAAGCTCCGCCTGGATGCGTTGCCTTGATGGCTGTCCGGCCGCCACCTTCAGCGCTTGCTGCCACGCTTGCACCGACGCGGCATGGTTGCCCAGACGCTGCTCAGTGCGGGCCAGCTCAACGCAGGCGAGCTCATACTCATCCCGCGCGCCAAGCTGCTCCGCCTGCTCTCGCAACTCCGCTAGCGTGTCGCGCGCTGTTGCAGCGTCGCCACTCTCGGCGTTCACTGCCGCCAGCTTGATACGGTTTCGCACTGCACCGGGTGGATAGCCTGCCAAGTCCATCAGGTGGATCGCATGCTCGTACAAGTTCCACGCCTCCATCAGCGCCCCTTGCTTGCGTCGGACATCGCCGAGGCCGCTGACCGCCCCGCCTTCCGGGTACGGGTTTCGAGCAAGCTGCGATGCGGCGCGGGCCTGCTCAAGCATCTCCGCCGCAGAAACCAGTTCGCCTTGTCTGAACATCGCCAGGCCAAGGTTCGTCAACCCGTACGCGGTGTTCATGTGGTCGCCGGTTTCACGTGCGACTTCTATCGACTCCTGCAGCATCGCCAGTGCATCGCCAGGACAGCCGCTTTCGTCGTACAGCATTGCCGCGTAATTCAGGGCCTGCGCCAGGCCGGCGCGATAGCCGAGTTCGCGGGCGATCGAGAGGGCGAGTTCTATGTACCGCTCCGCTTCTGGGAACCTTCCGGCCTTTGTCGCCAGGTCGCCCAGATTGCTGGCCGCATCGACCCGGTAGATGGCCTTGCCGGTGCCTTCCAGCACTGCGACCGCCGCTTTCAGCTCCTGCTCGGCAGCTGACTCTTCACCCTGCATCACGAGCAAGTAGCCGAGTTGCAGGTGGGCCGTTCCCTCATAGTCGCGCGCCCCCGCCTCTTTGCCGACTTCAATGGCGCGCCGGAACATCACGGCGGCTTCCTGCCCGCGTCCCTGCTGGCGCCGCACGCTTCCAAGATTGCAGAGTGCGGCGGTCTCGAGCCTGCCGTCGTGCAGGGCGTGCGCATAGCTGAGCGCGCGGGAATATGCCTCCTCTGCGTCCTCTAGCCTGCGCGCCATCATCATTGCGTTTGCCAATTCCTGCTCTGCCCAAGCGCACTGCTGGTCATCAGCCGCGGCCTCGAGCGCCCGACGGGCCAGGCCGATCGCTTCTTCGTGTCGGTGGTCCAGCCTCAGTGCGACGCTGACTTTCAGCAGGGCGTCACTTCGATCTCGTGCGGTGATATCTTCGTGCGCAGCCAGCCGCTCAGCCAGGGCCAACGCTTCGGGCACGCGCGACTCGTTTAGCGCGCGACGGTAGGCGGTGTTCAGAAAATGCTGCTCTATGTCGACCAGTGCACGCCGGCTGGCAGGTGAGCCGGTCTGCTGCGCGAACCGGGCGTGGCGTGCCATTTCAGCGGCGAACCCATTGCGTTCTTGTTCAGTGAGCAGTCCCGACTGCATGAAATCCAACGCCTTCGCGTGACGCTCCGGGTCTGTGCCCATGCGAATGCGACTGTGGGCGTAGTCCAGAATCGCGTAGCGAACGAGGTAGTGCTGCTCAGCTTCCATGCCGCCAGTCTAGGGGCCGAGGTCTTCCTTGGGCAGGACTTCATACAGGGACCAGGCATCATCCTCGGCACGAATAAGCAGCTTGAGATGGCCTGCACGCGCTTCTTCATTGAGGCGGTTGTAGAAATACTCGCTGCTGCCGCGGTGGGCGAGGATGTAGTCGGCCTTGAAGTCGTCGCGGATCGGGGCCAGTACTTCGCGCCGTTTGCCGCGCTTGAT
This sequence comes from Planctomycetota bacterium, assembly GCA_020425605.1. Lineage (GTDB taxonomy): Bacteria > Planctomycetota > UBA8742 > UBA2392 > UBA2392 > JACKID01. The sequence goes on from JAGQRH010000006.1 coordinate 104,141, forward strand.
CTCCCACCAGTCTTCGTACTTCTTTTCGTCGTGAACCAGGAAGTAGGTCGGGTCCAGCCCGGCCAGGTAGTCGCACTCCGATGCGAAGAACATCAGTTCCGTGAAGTCGTCCCAGCGATCGTGCCACACGAGCTTGCCGTGTGTCTCCTTGTTGTCGTGCAGGTAGCGCGCGGCGAGCTCGATGTCGCCGCGGTCTCGCGCCCGGTACGAAATCGCCGCGCCGACCCAGATGCTGGCCCCCGCGATCACCGCCACCACGCCCGCCGAGATCGGCAACGCTCGAGACGCCACGGGACGCCGCTCCATCCATTGCCGGTACTGCTGAGTCGAAAGCAGCTCGGTCAGCCAGATCCCGATAGCAAGAGTCATAAACGGCGCTGCGTATTCAAGGAAGCGGCCGTTGACCATGTAGCCGACCAGCCAGACAACGGCGATGGTTGCCGTCAGAACAGCCTCGCGCTTTGGACGCCAGCCGACCATGGCCGCCGCCAGCGGCAACAGCATCGGCGAGAAGAAGATCAGCGGGGTACCGAAGATGGCTGCCGGCCCGTCCGTGGGATTCAGCTCACGCCCGAGCGCAATATCAACGCTGTTTGCGTAGTCGGTCTGGTGGCCGAAGATCGCGGCAATGTTGTCGATCACCGGCGCGACGCTGTCCTTGTGGGACAATGCCAGCACGACCACGTTCTGGATCCACCAGAGCTTCACCAGATTCCAGGACTGTGGGTGAAGCAGGCAGCCGAGCGCAATTCCGCCCACGATGCATGCGCCCAGAATCGCGTTTGACTTCAGGTCCGCCCTGCGGGTGCTGCCTTCTCGCGGGCCGATCACAAGTTCCATCACCGCGCGCACAAGCAGCATGGCAATCAGCAGGTGACTGGCCGTGTAGGCCAGCGTGTAGACAGTCGCGAGAATCAGCAGCCCGATGCGCTGCCGGCGCGCCAGCAGTGTCCAGCCGATCAGTGCGAGGATCACGCTGATCAGGTAGCTGCGACACAGGTTCAGGCGGAACACGAAGTACGTACCGCCCACGGCGACCAGGCACAACGTAAACAACCACGCTTGCTTTACTTCAAATCGCCGCAGGACGGTGAAGAGTGTCAGCACCAGCATCACGCCAAGCAGTGCGACACCAAGCTTTGCGCCATACAGCAGTCCCTGCACGTCACCGGCGTCATCCGCGAAGAACGTGAACGGCATCAGGTAAACGTGGAACAGGTAGTCCTTGTCGCTGAAGGCGCCGTTCCAGGTGCTCTCGCGCGTCCAGTGGAAGTTCTCTCCGGCCTCACCGATTTCGCCCGTCCGGTACAACCAGGCCATCTTGATGTGGTAGTAGCCGTCAGCACCCGGCAGGCCCACTGACGTGGAGCGCAGCTCGCTGCTGCCGTCCGACATCTCCACGAAGCCGGGTACGTACTGGTACTGCATCATTCCGACGAATGCCACGATCGCCAGCACGGCCGCCTGGACCCACGGCCGGGTCCACCATCTGGAAGAAGGTGGTACAGGCCCGGCGTTCTGTTCTATGGCTACGTCCGTCATTTGGGCGGGAAGGATAGCAGAAGCAAGCTCGGCGGTCTGTCAGCCGACTGTGGGTAGTGGCACAAGTTCTGAGATTATCGGGCGTTATGGCCTTCGGAACAGACCTGTTTCGGTTGAACCGGCCTCTTGGGCAAGCTACTTTGGCAACAGGCGGCATTTTGGCCGGCTTTAGGGACTTTGGGGATTGATGTGACGACGCAAGACAGCCCTGGCGAGATCACGATCGACGATTTCGTGAAGGTGGAGTTGAAGACTGCGAGGGTGAAGGCTGTTGAGCCACATCCGGACGCGGACAAGCTGCTGGTACTAACCGTCGAAGTCGGCGAGGAAGAACGGACCATTTGCGCGGGTATCCGCCAGTGGTGGCAGCCGGAGCAACTGGTAGGAAAGAACATCATCATCGTGGCGAATCTCGCCCCCCGGAAGCTGAGGGGCGTGCTGAGCCAGGGGATGTTACTGGCGGTACAGGACGGCGACAGTGTTGTGCCCCTGACCTCCATGAATCCTGTGCAGTCGGGTCTGCGCGTGAGCTGATCCGAATGCTGAAGGCGGCCCCCGGGCCGAGACGTATGGCTGGTCACCTCGAAGCGGCGCGCACCAAGGAAGCGGTCTACGTCCGCGTAGTGGGTCTCGGCAACTTCAACAACGCCGGCCCTCTCCGCGAGTACTGCGAGAAGGCATTTAACGACGACATCCGCAATGTCATCGTGGACCTGGCGCACTGCACCGGACTCGACAGCACGTTCATGGGTACGCTGATGGGCTTTATCGGGTTCGACGGCGGCCCAGCGATTGCCGTGACCGTCGTGAACGCGACACCCACGACCATGCGCGCCATGAGCTCGCTCGGTCTGCCGAAGATCCTTCACGTCAAGGAAGAGCCGATCGACTTCCCCGATTGCAAGCTCACGCGCCTGCGCGAAGGCTGGCAGGACAAGCGTCGCCGCACCCTTCTGATCCGTGATGCTCACGTCGCCCTTATGAAGGCCGACAAGGAAAACGAAACCCGCTTCGGCCCGTTTGTCGAGGCGCTGGTCAAGGAAGCCCGCGAAGTCCTCGACTGCGACGGCCCTGGCGACAAGTAGGGGACGCCCTACATGCCCGAAAATCCTGAAATCAAATGCAAGGCTTCCTGCTCATGCGGCTGGACTGAAGTATTCTCGCGCGCGTACAGCGGATTGATGATTGAGTGTCCTCGTTGCGGCAAGAACCATCGCATCCCGACATTCGATTCGCCCGACGCCGACTCAGCTATTGACATGTCAACTATGCAAAGGCTGCTGCAACAGGACCCACCCGAGAACGCGCCCGCCGCGCCGCGCGTGAGTGTGCAGTTCAAGTCCCTGTTTGTTTTGTCGTGCGTCTTCGCGGTTGTTGTCGCTTCGCTGGCACTGCTACTGCTGCGAAATCACTTCCCCGTGAACATCGCGGTGGCCGGGGGCGCGCTCTCCTGGCCGCTTGGCATCGCTGTAGCCTGGCTGGGCCAGTTTCGTCAGCGCCGCGAGCTTTCCGGCGCAGATTCGTCGTCGAACTGACGCGCGAGTGTTGGGTCGAGGTTAAGGCCATGTCAGTGAGTTTTTTCCACCTGATGTTAAGTGCCCGATGCGCGGTCACTTTCGTCGTTACTGACAGCTTTTCCCGCATGTCGGCGCCGCTGCACCCGTTGACCCGCTGTCCGTGAAAGCTAACTAAGTCCTTTACGGAAATTTTGCAGCGAGTTGGGGGTGGGCATCCGGGGTGGCACTCCGGGTTGTTCCTGAAGACTAACCGAGCCTTGTGTGGCGCGCACGATTTTGCCTCATGCGCGGCGGGTGTGGTGTTGTCCTCTGCCCTTCAAACCGCTTTTTGCAGGGATACGACTAGATTGGGGTGCAGATGTCAGCTTCCGACGGCGACGTCATGGGCCAGTGGCCGGCCATTGAAGAACTTGCCTTGACCCGCTCACGCGGCCTTCCGGTTCACGAGCTACTCCGGACTGCAAAGCCTTCCGCTTATGATGCAGAACTCGACACGCTGAAGCTGACGGTCCGCGCCGACAAGCTGAACAAGACCGACGCCGAAAGCCTTCGCAGCTGCGTTGCCAAGGCGTGCTACCAGGTACTCGGCTTCCAGCCGCGCCTCGAGGTCACAACTTCCACCGGCAGCAGCGCCAAGGTTGACGTGAAGGTCAGCGGCGAGGCTCGCAACCTCTCCGTCACCAGCGGCAGCGACCAGGACTTCATTACGTCCAAGAAGATCCCGGTCGGCGCTGACTTCGGCCACTTCATTGTCGGCCCCAGCAACCAGCTCGCCTGCGCCGCAGCACAGGCGGTCGCCGAGAACCCGGGAAAGGCCTACAACCCGCTGTTCATCCATGGCGGCGTAGGCCTCGGCAAGACGCATCTCTTGAACGCGATCGCCAGCAAGCTGCTGCCGCGCATGCCAAAGATCCGCATGATCTCATGCGAAGAATTCGTCAATCGCTTCGTAAGTGCGCTGAAGAACGGAAACGTCGACGTATTCCGCCACGAGTTGCGTGATTCCGACGCGCTCCTGATCGACGACATCCACTTCCTGGCCGGCAAGGAACAGACGCAGGAAGAGTTCTTCCACACTTTCAATCACCTGTACCAGCTCGGCAAACAGATCGTGCTGACCAGCGACTCGCTGCCGCGCGACATCCCGAACCTGGAAGACCGCTTGATCAGCCGCTTTCACTGGGGTCTGGCGGTCAAGGTTGAGCCGCCGTGCACCGAGACCCGCATGGCCATCGTTCGCAAGAAGGCCGAGTTGCGTGGCATTGAGGTGCCCGATGAAGTCGTACAGTTCCTGGCCGACAACATCGTCACCAACGTCCGTGAACTGGAAGGCGCCGTCGTTCAAATCGCCGCGCTGAGCAGCATGAGCGACAAGCCGATCACGCTTCAGCTTGCGCACGATGCCCTGCGTCACCTGGTCAAGAGCAAGCCCACCCCGGCACGCATTGCGACCGATGACATCATCGACGTGGTCTGTGAGCATTACAACGTTCGCATGAACGATCTGCTCAGCCAGCGCCGTACCAAGAACCTGGCGTTCCCGCGCCATGTGGCGATGTTCCTTACGAAGGAACTGACCCAGCTGACGCTGACCGAGATCGGCAGCTTCTTCGGCGGGCGTGACCACAGCACCGTCCTGCACGCAATCAACAAGATCAAAGGCCTGCGGCTCAAGGACGCCGACCTGCGCAACGAGATCGAGCGTTTTGAGCTCCAGCTCCGCCGACCAGTCAGCTAGACCCACAAGCTTCACAGCCCAAAACTGGAGCCCCGGACTTCCGTCCGGGGCTTTTGTGTTTGCCTTCGCAGAGGCGCGGAGCGCCGCGCCCTACCCAAACGCAGTTTCCTCCCGGACATGTGCACGGCTGCACTACGGCCGCATATGTTCGAGTCTACGAGGGGCGCCTTGGGCCTCTGCGTGACACCCGGCTTTCCCACGCCCACACCGCACGCTGCCAAGACTTCATCCGCAATCCGTTCGACTGTCAGAAGCACCGGTATTACCTGCGGATCGTGCGGGGGTAACGCCGTGTTATTCTGCCACCGGCCAACAACGGCGCTGCCAACAAGTTTTCCCGCTGTCAGCCTTTGCGCACATGTCCCCGGCTTCTCCGACCGACGCTCCACGCCCGCAGCCCCCTGTTGCAGGGGTTGAGTGCTGCTCTCAACGAGTTTGCTGACTTGCTGACGGGCCGCATTAAGAGCAATAGAGGTTTAAACCTATCTGTTAAAACTACAGCAGGTCTTTGAAACCTTGATTCCAAGCAACTGCCAGCTTATGCACAGTTGCAAGCAGCCCGTAGCCCGCTAGAAGGGCGCAGTCGAAAAAAAACGAGGTCTAACATGCACGTAATCTGCGCAAGAGATCAACTGGCCGAAGCCATGAACCTGGTAAGCAGCATCGTCAACCAGCGGTCGACGAACCCCATCACGCAAAACGTGCTGCTGGTCGCTGACAAGCAGGGCCTGGAAGTGCGTGCCACCGACCTCGATCTCAGTCTCAAGCGCAGCCTGACGGAAGTCGAGTGCAAGAAGCCCGGCAAGTGCCTCGTGCAGGCATCGCTCGTCGGCGGTCTGCTGAAGGACATCCGCAGTGAAACCGTAGAGTTCAAGGCCGAAGGAAACACTGTCGAGTTGAAGGCCGGACGCGATCGCTTCGAGCTCACCAGCGCCGACCCGGAAGAATTTCCGAAGCTGCCGGAAGTCGACGGCAAGACCGAGATCAAGATCAAGGGCAGCGATTTCACCAGCGCGATCCGCCGCGTCGGGCGCAGCATCGCCCAGGAGAAAGGCCGCTACGCACTGAACGGCGTGTTGCTTGAGCCGCGCAAGAACGCCGTCGAATTCTGCGGCACCGACGGGCGTCGTCTCGGCTACACGAAGATGACGGCCAAGTGCAAAGAGGTCGAATACCAGATCATCGTGCCGGCCAAGGGCTACAACCTGATCAGCAAGGTAATTGGCTCCGGCGAAGGCGACGTAAGCCTCAAGCTTTCCGAAAACCGGCTGGTAGCGGTCGTCGATGGCACGGAAGTCGGCACGCTGCTTGTGGAAGGTCAGTTCCCGGACTATCGCGCGGTGATCCCGGCCGAGCTGGACAAGAGCTTGACCGTCAAGCTCGAGGACTTCCGCCTGGCGCTGAACAAGGCACGGCACCTGACAAGCGTGGAGTCGCAGGCCGTGCGCCTCGAGATAAGCAAGGGTGAGCTGACGTTGCGCTCACGCAGCCCGTCGCAGGGCCAGGCAGAGGTGAAGGTCGAGATCGAGTACGACGGTGATGACGTCGCAATCGGCTTCGACCCACAGTACATCCTGCAGGGGCTGGATGGCTTCGACACCGACCAGGTCACGTTCGAGTTCAAGGACAAGGACACCGGCGCCATCATGCACGCCGGCGACAAGGACAAGTTCTACTACCTCGTCATGCCGATCGACATCTAGCGAAACACGAGCGTATTGCTAACAGAGAGAACCGCCCGGCGAATGCCGGGCGGTCTTATTCCAGCGATCAGTCGCTTCACAAGCGCCGCTTGCGCCGGCGAAACAGGCCGGCGATTGCGAGTAACGGCAGCAGCAGCCACGAGAGGCCTCCATCGTGGCCAGTGCTGCAATTGCCCCTGTCTTTGCCCCCGCCCCCGCTTGTTGGCTTGTCGATCGGGTTGAACTCGACCGCGCCGATGTCCACGCCGCCGCCGTCGTCGCGCGGTTGGCCGCGCTGGTCGGTGGTCAGCGAGAGTGAATTGCTACCAGCGTTGCGCGCGATGCTGGTTTCCGCGATGCGGTGATTGCGCGTCGGGCCGCCGTTGAATGCCAGCGCACCCAACCCGGGGTCACCCGTCAGGTTGCCGTTGAGACCGGGTGTGATGGTCGCGCCCGTGGTGTCTCCGAACAGGCTGGCATCCGCGGTTACAGCACCCCCAAAGTCTGTAGCGTTCGAGGCTGTGTTGTTCGACACGATAGTGCTTTCCATCGTGAGGGTGCCCGTTTCTACCCACACGCCTCCGCCGCCGCCCAGGAGGTTCGCCCCGGGGGCGCCGCTGCTGGAGGCGGTGCCGCCTGGCCCGGGCGCGCCGCCGGCACCCCCGGTCGCATCGCTGCACGAGTTGAACGCGACGGTTGCGTTGGACAGGTCGATGCTGCCAGTGTTCAGATACACCCCGGCGCCCTGGCAGAAGCCCCCGTCACCCCCATCGCCGCCGGAGCCGGCGGACTGGAATACTCCGCCGTTGGCATCGCCACCGACGCCGCCGACCCCTCCGGCGGTGGCCAGCGCAAAGTTGCCTGAGACCGTGCTGTTGACGATGCTCAGAGTGCCGCCCTCCACCGCGATCCCGCCGCCGAGCGCGGGTCCGCCGCCGCCGCCGATTCCGCCGTCGCCGCCGGCCGCATTGGAGAAGGTGGCGACTCCAGCCGCCAAGGCGTCGCCGCCGGCACCCCCAGCGCCCGCCGCGCCACCATTCGCCAGGTTGCCATCGATGCAGGACTCGACGATGTCCAGCGTGCCGAGCAGGAGTGAAACTCCTCCGCCGGCCGCTCTGCCACCACGGCCGCCGTCTCCGCCTGCGCCGCCTGTTGCGAACAACGATGAGTTGAAGCCGGAGTTCTGCACGAACCCTCCAGCGCCGCCTGGGCCGGCGTCACCGCCGAACGCCTGGTTCGCGGAGATGGTCGTCACGGTAATCGTGACACCGCCGCTGACGTTGATCAGGATTCCGCCGCCGAGGGCCGAGCCGCCGAGGCCACCCTGATCGCCGTTGTTGCCTTGCAACATGAAGGCCGCGGCAGTCTTTGGCGCGCCAGAGCGGCCAGCCGCGGAATCGCCGCCTCGGGCGGTGTTGTTGCTGATGACACAGCTGGTGATCGTCACGCTGCCACCAAAAAGGCACAGCCCGCCGCCAAACGCGGAGTCACCGGTGTTGCCACCTCCGCTGCCGCTCGTCCCCGTGGCGCTGCCCCCCTCGGCCGAGTTTGCCGTAATCACCACATTGGTCAGGCTGAGGCTGCCGGCGCCCTCATGCAGGATGCCGCCGCCAGAAGCCAGGAAGGCCGTGCCGCCGGCCTCCGTTGCGAGCCCGTCGCGGATAGTCAAATCATGAATGGAAACATCAGAGCCTGCGTTGATATGAAACACGCGGTCGAAGCCGCCGCCACTCAGGATGGTGCCCGACTGGCTGGCGCCGAAGATCTCTAGCGTGCCGGTGCTCTTGGTGATGTCCAGGTCGCCGCTGGCATTGGCATCGTCGCCGGTCCCCGCGTCCAGTGTGATCGTGCCGGCCGGCAGGATGATGCGGTCGTTGGTCGCCGCCGCGTTGCTCGCGATCAGCGCCGCCCGCAACGTCGCGAGATTCGTGGGGTTGTAGTCCGTGGCGTAGGCCTGCTGCGCCGCGAAGATCGCGCAGAAGGGTGTAGCCATCAAAAACGCGCGCCGCGCATCCAGGTGGCGGTAGAACCGGTGTTTGAACATGACGCTCTCCGTGGGTACGGAGTATTTGGCAACCCGGCTGATGCAAAAGCTAGAGGCTTCCTTCAGGACCCGACAGTCAGGCACGCCACGTAGGCGTCGCCGGTATTGACGTAGTCGCTGGCTGTCTGGGCCAGGAACTGCAGCTTGCGCGTGGCCGTCGCCCTGCGTTCCTTTCCGTTGACGAAGAGCTTAATCTCCCGGTCGAGGTACAGTAGCTCGTCCGTCAAGTAGACGTTCAGCTCGCGCACGCCATCCGTGGTGATCGTCAGCGAGTTGTCTTCTTTATTCGCCGTCACTGTGACCAGCCCGCCCGCGAGGATCTGGTACGCCCAGTCGCCCCGCTTGCCGAGGTACGACTGCTCCGTGATCTCGACCCAGTAGTTCCGCGTATTGCCAAGGCTCGCGCTGTCTTCGCGCACGCCCCGGACCGTCACGCTCAGCGGTAGTGGGTTGCGCGTGACGTTGAGGCAGCCTTTGAGAGCCCTTGCGATTGTCGCCGTGGAGCCGCTGGCGTGGCTGCCTTCATACTCGATGTATTCAACCGCTACGCCGGCAGCTTTCATGGCATCACGGGCGATGTGCGCGTGCTCCGTGGGCGCCTTCTTGTCGGCGTCGGCATGTACCCAGAAGACAGGAGTGTTGCGGAAGCAGGTCACCCAGGGGAACTCGACTTTCTGCGCACCCAGCGTGCTGTCCTTGCGCATGGCGTCGATGTCGGCCTTGGCATCAAGTTCGGGGTAGTAGCAGGGCGGAAGCGAATCGCGCACGGCCACGGCCGCGAAAGTTGACGGGCGAAGCATCGCCAAGTGGAACACAGCCTCGCCGCCCATGCCGGCCGCGCCCTCGAGGTAGATGCGGTTGCGGTCGATATTGTAATCCGCAAGCAGGCCGTCGATCAGGTTGAACACCGTGTCGATGCCCTCGCGCTTGGGCCCCCAGCCGAAGTACTCGCGCAGGCCGGGCGGGTTCTCGCGCGGGTCGTCGCCCGTCTGGCCACGGTTGAGCGCCTGGGGACAGGCGCGCAGGCAGTTGCGCAGCTCCGGCGCGTCGCGTGCGCAACTACGCATGGCGGACAGTTCCATCCATGCCGTGCCGAGGTCACTGTGCAGGCCGATGATCAGCGGCACGGGCGTGCTCGCGCTGATGCCGGCCGGCAGATCGAGCATGGCGAACGTCTTGTACGTGGTCTTCTTCGTCTTGACCTCGTACTCGTAGTTCATGGCGCCCTGGAAGGCCTCTTCCAGCTTCGGCAACTTTTTGGGTGCAGGCCGCTGAAGCTCCAGCGCGTGGTTGCGGGCCTCGGCCGCAGTGGCGGCATCGAGAGTGTCGCCCTCAAGCTTGTCGATTTCCTTGGCACGAGCCTTCGGATCGGACTTGCTGAAGACGGCGTCCAGCGCCCGATTGGCAGCCTTGACGTCAACATCTTTGGCCAGCGCGGCTGAATACAGCAGCGCGAGCGCGGCAACCGCAACAGCCAGTCTATGAGCGGATCGCATGGCAGCGTCCGGCGGGGCAGGCAGGGACACTCAGTTTACAGCGACGGCGGCGAGCAACCATAAGTAAACGCCCCTGAACGTGTTCATCGATGTTCACTTATGAATTCACTCGCAGTAGCGCACGGAACCGCCAGCCATATACTGCCCGCCGGTTTGGAAGGAGCGCCATGGGTTTCAAATGCGGCATCGTCGGCCTGCCCAACGTCGGCAAAAGCACCCTGTTCAACGCCATTACCGCGAGTGAGCAGGCGGCGGCCGAGAATTACCCCTTCTGCACGATCGAGCCGAACACCGGCATGGTGCCGGTGCCCGACCCGCGCCTGGACCGGTTGATCGAGATCGTTCACCCGCAGCGCACGGTGCCCGCCACGATGCAGTTCGTAGACATCGCCGGGCTGGTGGAAGGCGCCAGTAAGGGCGAAGGCAAGGGCAACGACTTCCTGCGGCATATTCGTGATTGTGATGCGATCGCCCATGTCGTGCGCTGCTTTGAGGACGACAACATTGTCCACGTCAGTGGCAGCGTCGACCCGGAGCGCGACATCCGTGTCATCGAGATGGAGCTTGCGCTCAAAGACCTCGACACGGTCGCCAAGCGCATCGAAAAGACCGAAAAGCTCGCACGTAGCGGCGACAAGGAGTCGCGCACGCAGCTTGAGATCCTGAACAAGCTGCGCGCAGTGCTGGATGAAGGCAAATGGGCCCGGCACCTCGAGGTTGACGACAACCATCAGAAGTTCGTTCGCGAGTTGCAGCTGCTGACGATGAAGCCGATCCTTTACGTTGCCAACGTTGCCGAAAGCGACCTGCCGGATGGCAACGCCCTCAGCGAGATCGTGAAGCGCGTGGCCGAAGAAGAGAAGGCGGCCTGCATCGTGATCAGCGGCAAGATCGAGTCCGAGATCGCGAATCTTCCGATGGAAGAGCGTAAGGATTTCCTTGAGACGCTGGGGCTTACCCGCAGCGGGCTGGATCAGCTGATCTACGCGGGCTACACGCTGCTCGGGCTGCGCACCTACTTCACGGCCGGTGAAAAGGAAGTGCGCGCCTGGACGATCCATGCAGGTGACACTGCCCCGGTCGCGGCCGGTAAGATTCATACCGACTTCGAGAAGGGCTTCATCCGCGCCGAGACGATCGCGTATGGCGACTTCGACCAGTTTGCGGGCGAAAAGGGCGCCAAGGAAGCCGGCAAGATGCGCACCGAAGGCAAGGAGTACGTCGTCGCCGACGGCGACGTGATGCACTTCCGCTTCAACGTTTAGGGGGCCGCCATGGACGTCAACTTCCACTGGAGCACCCTGCACGTGCCGCGCGAAGACGGGCCGGACGAGCACATGGACGCCTACTTCGCCTTCCCGGGCGAGGGCGGGCCGTTCCCCGGTATTGTCGTCTTCCAGGAAATATTCGGCGTCAACGAACACATCCGCGAGGTCTGCCGACGCATCGCGGCGCACGGCTATGTCGTCGTCGCGCCGGACATCTACCACCGCTCGGTCCAGCGCCTCGAGCTCGGCTATGAGGCAAGGGACGTCGCAGTCGGCCGGGAGCATAAAGACAAGTGCACGATCGAGGGCCTGTTGGCCGACACGCGCGGCGCGATCAAGGCGTTGCACGACCGCGATGATGTGTCCGAGGGAAAACTCGGTTGTGTTGGATTCTGCTTCGGCGGGCACGTCGCGTTCATCGCCGCGACGCTGTCAGAATTTGCGGCGACGGCGTGCTTCTATGGAGGGGGAATCACCACGATGCGCCCCGGCGGCGGCGAGCCAAGCATCAAGCTGGCGCACGAGATCAAGGGCCGCATCCTGATGCTCTATGGTGACGACGATAAGGGCATCCCGCCCGAGCAGGTAGATGAAGTGCGCAACGCCTTGGCTGACGCGGGCCTTCGTTACGAGGTGCGCACGTTCATCGGCGCCGGGCACGGCTTCGCCTGTGACAAGCGCCTGAGCTATCACGTGGGCGCTGCCAATGACGCCTGGAAGCTGGTCTTTGACATGTGGGATGCAGAGCTCAAACAGGCCTGAGCCATGGCGAAGGAAGTCGAGCCGGAGGACGGCGTAATCCGCCTTCGCATCCACGAAGTGACGCAGCTGTTCAATTCACTAGATCCCGACCCGTTCATTGAGCGCGACCTCGACGACGACGCCGTCGAGTACATTCGCAGTTGGGTGCGCGAGATCCCGCACACCCGGCCATTGAAGCTGTTGGTGGAAATCACGAGTCCGAAGCTCGAGCTGGATCATCAGGCTCTGGTGGAAGGGGCGGTGCACAACTACTTCGGTCACCTGGCCGAACTTTCGCGCAACGACTTCCGGCAGCTAATGAAGCGTGGCCGCAGCAGCCTGATCATCGGCTTGACCGTACTGGTAGTCACCGTGATGCTCAGCCGCTGGCTCTCAACGTATGAAGACTGGGCGTTTTCGCGCATCCTGCAGGAAACGGTGCTGATCGGCGGCTGGGTCGCCATGTGGCGCCCGATGGAAATCTTTCTGTATGACTGGTGGCCACTGCGCCGTCAGCGCAAGGACTACGAGCGGCTGCGGGACATGGCTGTCGAAGTCAAGCTGCCTACTGCAACAGCGTGACGATGGTGCCCTCGGGGACGTAGCCGTCAAAGTTGCGCATGGTGATACGGGCGTTTGCGTTACTGGCCACACCTTTGGCGAAGCCCACATTGCGCTCGAATGTCTCGCCGTCGGGCGTTTCGAACTTCGCCTTGTAGGGCTTTTCCAGTTCCTTGGTCATGCTCAGGAACTCGGCGTAGGAGATCTTGAGGTCTATGTTCAGCACCTCGGTGCCGGGGATCACTTCGACCTTCTTCGTTGTTGCGACTGTGAACTCGAGCGCCACTGTCTTCTCCATCATGCCTTGGGCTTGCGTTTTGCCTGGTACTTTTTCACTTCCGTTACGCGTGCGGCTTCAACTTCGTCATCCTCAACCCGACGCAATGCGAGGTTGATGAAAGCGTAGGCTACTTCATCGGGCTGCTCGGCCAGTTCCTCGAACAACTCAATGTAGAACGGCTCAATCAGGATCCGCTTGGTCGTATCGCCATAGATCTTCACCAGCGCGGCGTGATTTGCCTTCACCAGCTTGCCGGCTTCGTCAATGCTGAGCGCAGTCGCCGCCTTCACCCGCGCGGGGGTGAAGATGAAAGACAAGGCACCTTCGTCCAACTTTAGGTAGGTGCTGTCCAGGAACGCGTCATTGAAATCGGTGGCTTCCATATGGCCGGAATTTAGCGAGCCCAGCCGGAAAGCAAAGCCCGGGCCGCAGGTTTTGGCGCCTTGCATTGCTGCGAGCCTGGGCGGTGCTGTGCATATACGCGTATCCCCCGCGGCGGAAGCATTGCGGGGTGACAACCACGCCCTAGACTGGCAGGTATGCGTCGATGCACACAACTGCTGCTGGTTACCGCCGGGCTGCTCGCCTTTATCGGCATGGCGCGGGCCGAGACTGTATTCCTGAAGAGCGGCAACAAGATCACCGGCAAGATCCTCGAGAACAACGACGAAAAGGTACGCATCGAGATCGAAGTAGAGGGCGGCGGCAAGGCCGTCATGACCATCGACAAGTCCCGCATCGATCGCATCGAGACGGAAACGACCCGCGACGACAAATTGAAGGCCGCGGATGCGCTGCTGACGGCCGAAGAGTACCGCCGCGCCGAAACCGAATTCCGTGAGCTGGTGCGCCAGGAGCCCAAGGACTACCGGGGGCGGCTCGGCTTGGCCAAGGCGCTTGTCGGCCTGTACAGGTACGAAGAAGCGATCAAAACGCTCGAGCATTATCTGCTGCTCGTCGACCGCGACCGCAACTCGGACCTGATGCTGTACCTCGCCGACCAGTATCTGCAGGCCCGCAATTATAGAGACGCGAAGAAGACCGCTCGCGAAGCCGGCGACTTGTACCCACAGGACAAGGGCCTGCAGGCCACGGTTGATGACTTCCTGAAACGCTGCGACCGGGTGAAGAGCGGCAGCGAACAACTGAAAGAGCGCGAGACGGCCGAAAGCGCCGAGCGGAAACGCCGGATCGAGGAACGCAAGACCTGGGACAAGGCCAAAGGAAACAGCTTTGAATCGGTCGAGAGCGGCAAGAAGCTAGAGGACTGGACGGCCGAGTCCAACGAGAAGCTGATCCTCGACCGCTACATGGAGATCGACGCAGACAAGGACGCCTGGGGCAACTACATGGCCGGCGGCGATGAAAAGAGCCTCCAGGAGAAGGTCACGCGCTGCGAGATGAAGTTCGTCGTGGACGAGACCCGCTGGGCGGAGATGTACGACCACGTGAAGGCCGTGTTGATCTACGGCTGGTACTACCAGATGAAAGCCCGCTACCCGAAGTGCTTTCCCAGCGTGACGGTTGTCAGCGTCAGCAAGGACGGCGGCAAAGAGAAGGAAAAGAAGCTCGCCCGCGGCTCGTGGGACGGGCGTAAAGAGCAGGTGATCGTAGATCGCTGGACCAAAGAACACCGGGACCCTGGTCGCCCAGTGCGCAACAAGGTTATCAAGTAGCCCCGTCACCCCTGCCGGAAGCGCCCGTGCGCGTCCCAAGCCTGATCATACTCGCGGTCCTGATCGCCTGCATCGCGCGGCCGCCTCAAGTTGTGGCCGAGCCCAAGTACCCGGACCTCTACAACCTCGGCCCGATCGGCGGCAAGGCAACGGTGGTAGAGGCCGGCCTGCAGGTTGCGGAAGTCTATCGCTCCGGCCCGGGCAAGGCCGCCGGCTTGAGCGTCGGGGACGTGATCACTGGAGTAGCGGACAAGAAGTTCGGCGCGGACCCATACCTTGAGCTGGCGGATGCAATCCTCGCCGCGGAAGCAGACGCAAAGGCGCACACCGTTGCACTGAAAGTGAATCGCGGCGAGGAGCAGATCACAATCAGCGCGGTGCTGGCGCACTACCCGGACGATGCAGCGCGACGCAAGGCGATTCGCGATGGCGCACTAAAATGGTTGGCCGGCCAGCAGGACTCGAAAGAGGGCGGTTTCTACTCAACGATGTCGCCGGAAGTGAGCCAGGTAGTGCTCACCAGCCTCGCCGGGCTGTGCTGGCTGACGGACAGCGGGCTGAGCCCCGACAGCCGCTACGTCGAAGAAGTCTTGGAGGCGGCGGACTTCGTCGTGGACAAGGTAGGCGAGCAGAAGCAGTACAAGAAGCTCGCCGGCAAGAACAACAACCAGACCAACTGGAGCCTCGGCTACGGCGGCATCTTCCTGGCGCACGTCGTGAAGGCGGCCGAAGGCGACGGCCAGATGAAGAAGAGCGCGCTCAACACGTACAAGAAGAAGCTTGGCTGGATCCGCGACCACATCTTCAAGCAGGCCGAAGAAAACGGCGGCTTCGGGCACGGGCCGGGCGGCGCGAATATTCTGGACTACATCCACTTCGAGGCGATGAGCAACGTCTGCCTTGCGGCACTTGGCTGCATCAGGGCGGCGGGTGTGGAAGTGGACGACGGAAAGCTCGCGCCGCTGATCAAGTACGTTGAGAGCTGCCAGATGCCGGATGGCGGCATTGGCTACGCCCACGACAAGCTTTGGGGCAGCGAAGAGGGCCGCACGGCCGGCGCGATGAATGCGTTCGGCGCACTGGGCGTCAGCGACCGCGAGAGCTACCCGGAAATGCAGGCCTACTTCGAGAAGCACATAGCCGAAGCATTCAACGGGCACAGCACGCCGACCATGCACCAGCTGTCGGTCGCACTGGCCTGCAGACGCCACGGCCTGATGGACAAGTACTGGGACGTCCAGCGCCGCGAGTTCACCATGGTGCGCAACCCCGATTTCACGTTCGCCTATCGCCCCACGGCCGACACCATCCGCATGGGTGACAACCTTGACCGCAACATCGGGCTCGTCTGGACCACCTGCCAGTGGCTGCTGGTGAATGAGCTCGAGAACGGCGCCGCGTCGCTGTGGGTTGGCAAGCTGGCCGAAACGCCGGACGGTGACTAACCTGCCCCCATGCGTGTACTTCTGCAGCGGGTTTCAAGAGCCACAGTGACTGTCGACGGCAAGGTCACCGGAGCGATCGGGTGTGGGCTTCTGCTGCTGGTCGGCATCCGCGATGGCGACACAGAGGCCGAGGTTGAGTGGATGGCCCGCAAGGTGGCGCAATTGCGCGTGTTCAGCGATACCCACGGCAAGATGAACCTGAGCGTGCAGGACGTTCATGGTGACGTGCTGGCGATCAGCCAGTTCACCCTGTATGGCGACACGGCCAACGGCAACCGCCCCAGCTACATCACCGCCGCAAGGCCGGAAGCCGCCGAGCCTCTGTACGAGAAATTCTGCGAGCAGCTGAGCGGGCTGGCCGGCAAGCCGGTCGCAAAGGGCGTGTTCGGCGCACACATGGACGTAGAGCTGACCAACGACGGGCCGGTGACGCTGATGCTGGAAAAGTAGGGGCTGCCTCTAGACCGTGAAGTTTGCAGGGTCGATCAGGTTGAGGCGGATCAGTGCCATCAAAACCATTAGCGTGCCGATCAGTGTGATCACCAGCGCGCCGAACACCGGTAGCTTGGCCTCAAGCAGTCGATAGATCTTGCCCTTGGTTTCCTTGCGCTTGCGGTTCAGGTAGTCCTTGCTGTGCACCAGCATCAGCCCGATCGTCGACAGCACGGCCGCGAGGCCGAGGCTGAAGACGAATACCATGATCAGCCCGCTGATGTACCACTGCTGGCGGAAGGCGATCAGCCCGATCACGAAGGCGCTGGGGCAGGGCACGATGCCGCCGAGGATGCCGAGGCGCAGGATTTCCCAGCGGGTCATCTTCGTCGGGTCCAACTCATGATCGTGGTGATGATGGTGATGCCCGTCGCCGTGGTCATGGCCGTGTGAGTGGCCATGATCGTGGTCGTGTGTGTGCGAGTGATCATGGGTGTGTTCATGCGCTTCATCGAGGATGTCGGAGTCCTCAGGGTGCTTTTCATCGGCAGCGTGGGTGTGTGGGTGATCGTTGCCGTGCACATGGCGCCCGAAGATGTCGTGTTCGTGTCCACCACCTGATCCAGCGCGCTTCATCACCAGCCCGACGCCCATCAGCAGGATCGTTGCACCGACAGCCAGCGCGATCCATTCCGCCAGGTCCTTCTCCGGGTCTGCCAGCAGGCCCGGCCAGAATTCGCTGGCCGCCCAGGCGCCGCCCATCAGGATGAACACGCCGCTGGTGTGAGCGGCCGTCACCACCACGCCTAGGAACATCGCGTCCGATCTTGTGCCGTGAGTGCCGATGAGGTAGCTGGCCACCAGTGTCTTGCCGTGGCCGGGCTGTACCGCGTGATAGCCGCCCAGCAGGAACATGACGCCCAGCACGACAAGCCACACGGATGGTGCCGCGTCATTCTCTCGCAGCGACTTGAAAGCGTCGTTGATCCAGCTGTTGAACCAGGATTCGTTGCGGCGTTCCTTGTCCGTCTGAATCAGCTGCTGTTTGCCGGCATCGCTGTTGCCGGGCTCCGTTGGTGGAGTCTTGTCGGGCTCGATCGGATTGTCGGGCTTGATCGGGATCGATGTGCTGGTTGCGTCGTCGCCGATGTTCCAAATGAAATTGAGCCGATCAAAGCGGTCCGGCGTACGGTCGTAGCTGACCGTGGTCACGGCTTTGCGCTCTGGCCCGCGGTCGTCCCAGGCCTGCATCTGCTGGCCGGGATCGGTCACCATCACACGCTTGTTGGCGAGATAGAATTCCACAGCGTAGTCGCCGGGCCCCAGCTCGGTCTTCAGGTGGACATCAAAACTGAAGAAATAGCCGATCCGCAGATTGACCACCGACATGCCCTTGGGGCCGTCAACCGAGGCGTCCGGGTCGTCCAGATTGGCGAAGGCAAACTTGCTGTAGTTGGGGCTGACTTCAACCTTCTCGCCGCGCACGGCCAGATAGACCGTCGCGACAAGGTCTGTGGCAAGTTGCTTGTAGCGTGCTTCAAGCTCGTCGCGGGTTACCTTCTGGTCGCGGTTGGCATCCAGCGCGAGATACGCTTCGTTGTAGCTGGCGTAGGGAGTCTCGTAGCGATACTGCACCTGAAGCGCGATGCTCTCTGTCTTGTTGGCAGCGTCGCGTTCAAGGATCAGCTGGGTGACCATGTCGCAGCGGTCATCGAACGGGTGCGCCGCGAGAGTATTCGCGAACAGGGCAACCAGTACGATGGCAGCGATTCGGGCCATGGGCTCAGTATATCAGCGTCGGTGCAAATGGCGGGGGGAGGCTCGCGCCACCCCCGGTCCTAGAACTCGTCTTCATCCTTGGGCTTGGCGGGCTTGGTCTTCACGCCCAGCAGCTTGCCGCAGTCAATCTCAAAGCGGCCGATCCAGGGCAGGTTGCGGTCGCCGGTAGATTCGAACTGGTCGAGCATCAACGCCTTGTCGGCTTCAAACTTCTGGCTGACGGCGATTCCGATCTCTTTTGGGTCGTCGCTTGGGTTCAGGCGCACGCGCAGCTTGCCGTCAGCGTCGAGCATTGACGGGGAGACCCGGATGCTGACTTTGCGGGCGTTTCGTACGGTCAGGGTCACGCGGCCGGGCTCCTCCAGCATGGCGAGTACGCGGGCGGTCAGGGCTGCCTTTTCTTCGCGCTGTTGCTGCTGGGCCTTCGGGAACGCCCCCTTGAGTGTCCTCTCTTTGTCAGCGCGCTCCACAACGATCACAACATCTTCGCCGGGTTTCTTGGTGTCCAGCGCGTCCAGCAGGTCCTGCATTGTCTTGATTTCCAGGTCGTCCAGCTTCTTGATCACGTCACCCTTTTCGATGCCCATAGCCTCAGCCGGCGTACCGGCCATCACGGACTCGACTGTCGGTTGTGCGATGTCACGCTCAACAGTGATGCCCAGTCGTGGCCGGCCGGCAGGCATTGTGATCTCGGCGTTTGCGGGAGCCTTGTTGGCGGCTCCCAGGTCGCCCAGTTCATCAATGCTGAGCCAGGCGCGTGTGCCGCGCTCGGCCTGTACGCAGGTCCAGTCAATCTCACGCGGCAGCAGGTCGCGGCGCCAGTCAGACAGCGGGCCCTTGCAGAAGGCCTGTACTTCAGCCTCAAGCACGTCGTCAACCTGGTGCGTCAGCTCGGGGTAGACCGTGAACTTGATGTCAGCACCGAGTTTGTTGGCCTGCTCGTAGATCGGAGTCATGCGCTTGGCCGGGTATAGCCCGTCCTTGCCGCCATTGAAGCACTGGAAGTTCTCTCCCTTCAGATTCTCGAGCCACACCGGCGTGCCGTCGGCCGGGGGCACGATGGGGCAGCCATTCATTGCGTAAAAGCCCGCAAAGGCATCCGGCATACGGAAGGCAAAGCCGAACGTGCCGCTACCGCCGTCGCTGTGGCCGTTTACGATGACGCGGTCGTCGTCGATGTTCACGCGGCGCTTGGTTTCACTGATCATGTGCAGCACGTTCTTCTGGCCCTTGAGCGCCCACCACATGGATTCTTCGCCCGTCTCGGGCACGCCTGCACTGCAGCCCAGGATTACGACATTCTTCTTCCATTCGTCGGTCAGGTTCGGCAGCCAGTAGCGGATGGAGTACTCGCCAGCTGACGGGCGTCCCTCCTCGGCCTCCATGGGCCAGCCGCTGACGCCGCCGTGCATGCACACCAGCAACGGGTAGCGCTTAGCAGGGTCGTAGCCGTCCGGCACGTACACCCAGTAGGGGCGCTGAAACCCGTCGGGGCACTTCGTGTACCATTTCACAATCTCGCCGCTCTTGTCGGCCCGCTCGAACGCGACACCGGCGATGGCGGCGCGCAGGTCATCGACACTCAAGGCCAGCAGCTTGGCGCGGAGGTCGGCTTTCTCGGTGCCCGTGGCCTTCAGGTAACTGGCCAGCAAGGCTGAGTTGTCAACTTCCTTGGCAGGCTGCGGAACGTCCTGTGCCACATTGACACAGGCCAGCGAGAGCAGCATCAGCAGCGACAAGGTTAGCGTACGCACTAGTACATCCTCCAGGGCCGCTTCACCGGGGGCTTCCCGGGCTGCGGCGCGATGATCCATGCACCTTCGCTCTTGTCGCGTCAAGACTTTGGCACGCGGGTTGCTCTTGACGCGGCAAGAGTGGCGAATGCGGCAGGACACAAGGCCCACTGAACCCTTGGCCGAATGAGCTGGCCTATAGGGGAAGCGGGAAGAGTGCCCATATCGCAGGGCCACTTTTACGACGTTCGGGGGTGGTTTGGTACCACCTCAAAATTTGGGCGATTTGCCTGAAACTTATGAAGGAGCCTGCAAGTTTATAGGGCTGAAGGGGGGCTGCGATGCAGCGCAATGACGTTGAACTCCTGTTCCGTGAGCACGCGACGGCCGTACACGCCGCCGTGTATCGCCTCACGCTGGACAGCGCCGCGGCAGAAGACGCGACGCAGGAGGCCTTCGTCCGCCTGATCACGCGGCCGCCGAAGGATGACAGCAACCTGGGTGCGTGGCTGAAGCGTGTGGCGGTTAACTTCGCCATCGACACGCTGCGGCGCACGAACCGGCAGAAGCCGCTGGGTGACTGGGAGGTTGAGGACCAGCCGAACCCGGACGTTTCCGACACCACGCTCAGCGATGAACTGGTGGAGGCCCTGCAGCGGATCAAGCCGGACCACCGCGCAGCAGTCCTGGCCGTCGACCGCGACGGCATGAGCTACACGGATGCCGCCGACCTGCTCGGCGTCCACCTGAACAAGCTCAAGACGGACCTACTGCGTGGACGGCGTGCCCTGCACGACATCCTGAAGGGTTCAGCACGGTCTGGACCGTGCTCAGCGCTGGCCGGTGACGGCCGGAAGGAGTAAGGCAATGGATAGTGGCGATTTCCGTTTGTCGAAAGACGAACAAGCCGTTCTGGACCACGTCTCGGGCTTGACCCGGGTCCTTGCCGAGCCTGCTGGCCCAATCTGCGAAGACAGGGAATATGTCGGGGAACTGGTGGCCATGCGTTCCAAATTGGGAGCCATGGCCATCCACCCCCCGAAGATGCGACTCACGTTTGACGACATTCTCGCCGCGGCCGATCTAGAAGATCAGCCACCCACCGACAACCGAATCATCTACTGGCTCAGCGGCCGCTGGGGCATCGGCCTCGTCACGGCTGCCAGTGTGGCACTGGCGTTTGTGACAGGGCTGATCGCGACCAGCCGTGGTGGTGAAGTGCTCCCTTCGATCGGAACCAGTAGTAGAGTCGAAGCGGATCGAATCACCCAGGCAAGTCAGTTTGAGCCCCGGTCGGAGAATGGTTTCTTCAAGTATGGAGGTGCGGACGAAGTAGTGGATGTGTCCGGCGTACCGGATGACGGGTCGCCGGTCGATCCGGGTCTTTACGGCTCGATAGTGCGGCAAGGGTCGATCCACCTGCGGGAAGCCGATCCGGCCAAAGTGCAACGTCTGGTGACCGAACTGGTTACCTCATCGGCCGGTGTGGTTACCAGCTTGACACGTCAAGGGACCGGGGATGACGTCAGCGTCTCTATCTCTGTTGCAGTCCCGGCCGACAGATACCGCGAATTCAAAGCAAAAGTGGCAGGTTTCGGCGAAGTGCTGGGAGAAAGCGAGTCCACCGAGGACGTCACCAGCGACCAGGTCGACCTGAAATCCCGCCTGAGTGAAGCCGAAGACTACCTGACCCGTCTGGACAAGCTGATCGAAACACCCACCGAGCTTGCCTCCCTGCAAAACCTTGAGCGCGAACGCCGCCAAACCCGCCTCGAAATCGAGCGCTACAAGCGCGCCATCGCAGCCCTCGACAACCGCGTTGCACTTTCCCGCCTCGATGTACTGATCACTACAACCGTGCCCGAAGCTCCGCCGGAAGTCGAAGAACGCGGCGAGCTGGCCGAAGCATGGGATGACGGAGTGGAAGGCCTCAAGGCCGTCTCAGGAACGCTGCTGCGCGTAGGCGTGGCCGGTTCCCCGTTCCTGGCGCTGGGCGCCATCGCCTACCTGATGCTCCGCCGCAAGCGCAGAAAGCTCGAAGCGCAGGAACGCATCGCGGCCTAAAGGAAAGCCCGCCGCAAAGCGGCGGGCCAAGCAGTTCCTACCAACTACAAACCACAATCTACCAACTGCGGCTCTACGCCAGCTCGTCCATCACCTCATCGAGCGCGGCCTTGCTGGGGCGCGCGACGTCTTCCTTCAGGCGCGAAAGCGGCGTGTCGCACATGTTGATCTGGTCCACGAACCGCGGCTCGGCCTCGTTGATATAGATGATGCCGGTGGGGATCTTGCCGCTTTCGTGGTACTCGGCCAGCAGGTTCAGCGCGGCGATCCGGTTCGTCGGGTCGTAGTCCTTCTCCAGCGCCTTGATCGTGATGTGGCTACCGTCGCCGAGGGTAATTTCGCGCTCGTCGCCGTGATCCATCTCCTCGTACTGCGGGTCGTAGGCCGGCACAAAGCCGATGTCCTGCAGCGCGAACTCGTTGTCCTTGGCGTAGGGGAAGCTCTTGGTCGAGCCGGCATGGTTGTTGAACGTCACGCACGGGCTGACGATATCCAGCAGCGCCAGTCCCTCGTAAGCCATCGCCGCCTGCATCACCTGCCGCATCATTTTGGTGTTGCCGGCAAACAGGCGTGCAACAAAGCCGCAGCCAAGCTCGACGGCCAAGGCGCAGAGGTCAATCGCGTGCATGTGATTGACCGCGCCGTGCTTCAGCTTGCTGCCCTTGTCGGCCGTGGCGCTGAACTGGCCCTTGGTCAGACCGTATACGCCATTGTTCTCGACCACGTAGACCAGGTCGAGGTTGCGGCGCATGACGTGGGCGAACTGGCCGATGCCGATGTTGGCTGTGTCGCCATCGCCGGACACGCCGATCATCCTGAGCGAGCGATTCGCCAGGGCCGTGCCGGTCGCAATGCTGGGCATGCGGCCGTGAACGCTGTTGAAGCTGAAGCTGCGCGACACGAAATACGCGGGCGTCTTGCTGCTGCAGCCGATGCCGGACAGCTTCACGAACTGCTCCGGCTTGATGTCCAGGTCATAGCACGCATCGATGATGCGGGCGGTGATCAGGTCATGCCCGCAGCCAATGCACAGTGTGCTCTTGCTGCCGGCATAGTCTTTCTTCTGCAGCCCGACGCGGTTGGTCTCGGGCGGTTTTGGCGCTGCTGTGCCTGCCATGGTGATGCTCCTTTGGAGCAGGTTTCAGGTGTCAGGTTCCAGGGTGTTCCCGGCTGCCTGCCGCCCGAAGCCCGCAGTTAGATTTCGCGCTCGCGCTTCACGAGTGCTTCCACCACTTCGTCTGCCGTAAGCGGCATGCCGTCGTAATGGGTGATGCTGTGCAATTTCGTGCTGAAGCGCGGCAACTCCGCGTTCAGGGCCATGCGCATCTGGCCGTCGCGGTTCAGCTCAACCACGTACACGCGCTCGTGCTTGTGCAGGAAGTCTTCCACTTCCTGCGTGAACGGGAAGGCGCGCAGGCGGCAAAGGTCGAGCTTCAGGTTGTGCTTGGTATCGAGTTTCACGCACGCTTCGCGGATCGCCTCATGCGTCGTGCCGAAGTACAGAAGGCCGACGGCGTGGCCATCGTCCTTGATTTCCGGCTTGGGCACCATGGTCTTGGCCGTCTCGAACTTGCGGGACAGCCGGTCCATGTTGTTCTTCCAGTCGGTCGGCTTCTCGCTGTAGGTGGCCTGCGGCGTGTGGCCCGTGCCGCGCGTGAAATAGGCTGCGCGCGGGTGGTCGGTGCCCGGGATCGTGCGGTACGGAATGCCGTCGCCATCGACATCGGCATAGCGGCCCCATTTGCCACCCAGCTTCTCCAGGTCGTCGCTACTCAAGACCTTGCCGCGTCGGAACGGCTCGGTCGGGTACTCGAAGCGATCGGACATCCAGTAGTTCATGCCCAGGTCGAGGTCGCTCAGGATGAACACAGGCGTCTGCAGTTCCTCGGCCAGGTTCAGCGCCTCGCCCGCCATCTCGAAGATTTCTTTCGGCGTGCTCGGGATCACCACCACATGCTTGGTATCGCCGTGAGAAGCATAGAACAGGCTGATGATGTCGCCCTGCATGGTGCGCGTCGGAAGCCCGGTGCTGGGGCCGGTTCGAGCCACGTTGCAGATCACGAACGGGATTTCAGCAAAGTACGCCAGGCCGATGAATTCATTCATCAGGCTGATGCCGGGTCCGCTGGTGCTGGTGAATGCGCGCGCGCCGGCCCAGCCCGCGCCGGCCAGCATCCCGACCGCGGCGATTTCGTCCTCGGCCTGCACGACGGCAAACGTCTTCTTGCCGTCCTTCATGCGGAAGCGGTTGAGGTACTCTTCCAGGTACTCGCACAGGCTGGATGACGGCGTGATCGGGTACCAGGTGACGACCGTGACGCCGCCGAACATGAGCCCGAGTGCTGCGGCCGCGTTGCCCTCAATGATGATCTTGCCGTCGTTCGCGGCCATGCGCTCGACGCGGTACGGGTCAGACTTCTTCAGGTTTTCTTCGGCCCATTTGTAGGCGTACTCAAGCGCCGGCAGGTTGATGTCGATGGCCTTCTGCTTGCCGGCGAGCTGCTTGCCCAGCGCCTTCTTGATCTCTTCCATGTCGAAGCCGAACAGCTGGGCGCACACGCCGACGTACAGCATGTTGATGACCAGCTTGCGCAGGCGCAGGTCCGGGCAGCATTCGGCGATCATCTTCTTGAACGGGACTGCATAGTGGATGCAGTCCGGGCGCTTGTCCGCCAGCCCGAGCGTGTCTTCATAGATCAGCACGGCGCCCTCTCGGGCGGTGGCGACGTCTTCGTCACTCGTCTCGCTGTTCATGCAGACCACAACGTCTGCGTCCTGCTTGCGGGCGATCCAGCCGTCGCCGTTGGCACGGATGGTGAACCAGGTCGGTAGGCCCTGGATATTGCTGGGAAACAGGTTCTTGCCCGACACGGGAATACCCATGCCGAACAGCGCACGCAGCAGCACCATGTTGGACGTCTGCGAGCCTGAGCCGTTGGCCGTGGCAACGTGAAGTACGAAGTCGTTTACGATCGTGCCGGTCTCTGCTTCCGACGCCTGAGCGGTAGCCATATGGCAACTCCTGGAGCGAGGGCGATTATCCGCCCGACGGCCCGGTTATACGTCAGGAAGCCCCTACTTCAACGGGCGGCGGACACGTGGGAGGCCGGTGGGAAACCGGCTGCTATTCCATGCCGGATGTTTTGGGCGGAGGCGGCGGAGACTCCACCTTGATCGCCTGCAGCGTGTCGACGTGAAGAAGATCACCATTGCAGATCACGTGGACTTCGTAGGTGCCTTCTTTGGTGAACTGCAGCCCGGGCAGGTTGATGCCGGTTTCGAAGTCTTCCAGCGGCTTGGCGTGTTTCACGCCGCGTAATTCGGCCTTTGCGAGTACCTGGCCTTCGGTGGGGTCGGTGAATTCGATGGTGAAGTTGTATTCACCGTTCATCTCACCCAGCATCAGGTAGACGCCAAAGCGGGCATGAAAGACGGGAAACGAAGGCGCATGCACCCGGCGAAACACGCCGATAATGCTGTACTTGCCGTCTGTCGACCGGATCACCTGGTCACAGATCAGAAACGCCTTAACCTTGGGATTGCTGCCGCTCATGCAACGAGTCTGCCCCCAAGCAGCCCCCCGGGCAATACCCGACTACTTGACCGCCTTAATCTTGGGGCCGTCTTTGAGCTCGGTGAGGCGTTCATCAAGTTCGGACTTGGTTTCAAACCACTCGATCTCGGACTCGCCGCTTGCCCACTTGAAGGTCATCAGCCCGTAGCCACTGTCGCCATCCAGTGGATGAACCTCCAGTGCCGCATCGAACTCCGAGCCTTCGAGCCCTGCGTGATAGGTCCGGACGCCGAAATTGACGCCATCAAACGTACCGTTCTCTACTTCAGTTGCGAAGGGCTTGCCGACGGCGGATTTGTCGCCGGTCTTGCTGTATTCCACGCGGCAAAAATCGCGCGCGGCACCAAGGAGTTGCTCGCCCTCGGAGCGCTTGACCGAGTCCGGCGCGCCGCCGTGCAAGAGTCTTCGCAAGGCGCCGCCATCGTCTGCCGCGCCGAGCTCGAGACTGTGGAAACTCATTTCACCCTGATCAGTCTGTACGCTGTAACTGGCGACGAGCAGCGCCGTACCCTCCTGCTCAAACACGATGCCGATCTGTTCACCATCACGGTTTTCATAGCCGACGGCCGGCCCAGACTGGAAGAAACTCAGTCCGGCCGTGTTCTGATCGAAGATGCCGCTATTGTAGGCCTGGCCTTGCTCAACCAGATGCCAGGCCAGGTTGACCTGCTCGGCCTTGCGTGTGGCGGGGAACCGCAGGATGCCGGATGCGAGCCCGAAGAAGTCGACTTCGCTGAGCGCTTCGAGGTCCTTGAGCCCCTGGATCGCAAGCTTGCCGTTCGGATCCAGACTCTTGGCAATGTCCGCGGCGCCGTCGTTGTTCATTCCTGACTTGCGTAGCTCATGCTTGAACCGCTCGTACAGCAGCGCGACTCGGCCGCGAGCGGCAGGGCGCAACTGGGTGAAGACGACCGCGTAGTCGCCACCGACCAGTGCAGTCCGAATCTTGTCGCCCATGCGGCGTACCGACGCGGGGTCGGATTCAGCGTTCTGGGCGACCGGTTGCCCCTGCATCAGCGCCAGCCCCAGAAGCAGGCACAGGCCGAGCCACACGTGTGCTTTCCTCATCGCAGTCTCCAATTCGGTTTGCGCCGCAGCATAGCACCGAGCGGGTGATCTTGCGCCAAAACTCACTGCATTGGCTATACTGCCCGCCCGATGAACGACCCGGGACCAGATCCATCTCGCCACAAGGCTGTGTTGGCGGCCGTACTGGCTGTGCAGCGGGGTTTTCTTTCGCCCGATGAGGCCGTCCGCGTGCTGGCCGAGTTGAAGCCGAATTCGGGGCCGGATCCGATGCAGACCCTGCTGTCTGTTGCCCCCACGTCGGCGCAGGCGGCAATCAGCGCCGAGGTAGAGGCGCTGGCCGAGAAACCGGAGACTCTTGCCGCGACGCTTTCCGAGATGGGGGTGAACGCGGAGGCGCAGTCCACCCTCCTTGGCCTCAAGCCTGATACCTCCAGCGAAGCGGCCACGAAGGCTCTTTCCAGCCTGGCGGACCGGCGGCGACGCATCGCGGACATGACCTCGCGGCTGCCAAGCAGCGACGCTACCGGGCGCTATCAGGTGAAGCGCGAGTTCGCGCGCGGCGGCATGGGTCTGATATGGGTGGCAGTGGATTCGGCAGTGGGGCGGGAAGTGGCCCTCAAGGAATTGCTGCCCCCGAAGCTGGGCGCAGGTACGAGCCACGTGACAGATTCGCCGGAGATTGTCGAGCGTTTCCTGCGCGAAGCCAAGGTCACGGGCCAGCTGGAACACCCGAACATCGTGCCCGTCTATGAAATCGCCACGCGGGCCGACGGCTCGGTGTTCTACACCATGAAGCTGGTGCGCGGCAAAACCATGGCCCATCGCCTGCTGCAGGTTGCGAATGGCGCCGGGACGACGCAGGAAAAGATGGCACAGCGCCTGAAGCTGTTGGACGCCTTTGTCGACGTCTGCAACGCAATCGCCTACGCTCACAGTCGGGGCGTGATCCACAGGGACATCAAGCCCGCCAACATTATGCTCGGCGACTTCGGCGAGACGCTGGTGCTGGACTGGGGCCTGGCCCGCGTGCTTGGACAGGATGAGTCCAGCGGCGTGCGCAAAAAGGCCGAGCAGCAGGCATTCTCGCCGTCGCTGCTGCAGGACGACTCCGAGAACCGCACGCTTGACGGCGCCATACTCGGTACGCCGGCCTACATGCCGCCAGAGCAGGCCCGCGGCGCACTCGAACTGGTGGACGAGCGCGCGGACGTTTACGCGCTCGGGTCGATCCTCTACGAGATCCTCTCCGGCCGACCGCCCTATGAAGGAAAGAACGCACGGGAGGTGCTCGCCAAGGTGCTGGTGCTGTCACCGGAACCGCTGGCCAAAGTCGCGCCGATCGCCCCGCCAGACCTGGTCAGCCTGGCCGAGAAAGCCATGGAGCGCGAGCCGAGGGGCCGCCTCGAATCGGCCGAGAAGCTTGCTGCAGAGGTACTGGCTTTCCGCGACGGCCGAGAGCTGAGCGTATACCGCTACAGCACGGCCGAGCTGCTGAAACGTTTCGTCGGGCGGCACAAGGCTGCGGTGGGCGTGGCGTGCGGGGCGCTGGTCCTCATCATTGCAGGCGCGATCTACGCATTCGAGAACATCGCACGAGAGCGCGACCAGGCCGAGCTGAACCTGCAGGCCGCGGATCGGGAGCGGGAAGCCCGGGTCGACGCAGAGAAGAAGCAGCAGGCGGAGCGCGAGCGATTGATCCGCGCGCGCGAAGGCGACATCACGGCGCAACGCCGCAAGTTCGACGGGCTGCGCGGCGACAACCTCGCGGCAGAAGCGCGCGTGCGTATCGACGAGATGAAGGCGAGACGCGACGCCGGCGCCACGCTGGCGCCGGCCGACCGCGAGGAAAACGCCCGCATCGTGTCGGGGCTGCTCGCGGTCGCTGCTGTGCGGGCGGAACTGGTGCGCCTGATGACCGCGCCCGTGGCCGGGCAAGTCCACGAGTTTGTCTCGCAAGTAGTGCTGGACGAGGAAACCGGCAATCTGCGCGCCGATCGCCTGCTGGCGGTCGAGCTGGCGCTGCTGAACGAAGACTTTGCGCTGGCCAGCTTCATTCTGGAGGGTACGGACGCGGACGAAACGACCCTGGCCCTCAAGCGGTGGGGTATCGAAGCCGCCAGATCCTCGCTTTTGCTGCGACATCGAGACGCGATTGAGATGGCGCTCGATGACGTGCGCAAGAACATCGCCCGCGGCAACCGCCCGCAGGGCAGCATCCGGCTGGAAGACTACGTCATCCGCCTAGCTTCGTTCCACGAAGCGCAGACCGTGGAGTTACTGAGCGCGGCACTGCAGCCCTACGTCGACCGCGCCACGAAGCAGGGAAAGCAGGCATTCTGGACGCAAGTGGAGCGGGACGAGATCACGCTGATCTGCCGTGTGCTGGGCTATCTCGATGTGCCCGACCTGGCTGTGCCGGTGCTGGCATCGTTCATGGCGGTCGTTGACGACCCGCGCCTTGCCATCGAGTGCGGATCGGCCCTTTGCCAGACGTCCAGTGAACGCGCATACGGCCCGCTCGTCGACGCACGGAGCCGATTTGGGCCGCGCGGCTACGTCTGGCGCAGGGTGTCTCGCTGGTTTGACCGCGTCCCAGAGCCCGCGAACCTGTCGGCGCCCACCACCGCCGAGGGGCTGCTCGACCTGGCCGAGATTCGCCGGATACGCAACGATCGGGAAGGGGCAGCGGTTCTCGTTGACAAGGCGCTGGAGCTTGAGCCGGAAAACGTTCGAGGTCTGGTGGCAAAGGCGGGGCTGCAGCCGGATGGCAATGTCGCTCTCGCGTTGTGTCAGCAGGCCATAGCATTGAAGGCGGACGATGCGAGTGCATGGGCGGCGCTCGCCAACTGGCAGCATCAGCTCAACCGCCACGCCGAAGCAACGAAGGCCGGGTTGCGGGCTCTGGAGCTGCGCGCGGACGACGCGCGGTCTGCGCTGAACGTCGGCTACTACTACTACATTTGAAGAAAACTACGACGAAGCACTGCGTTACTACAACATGTCGCAGCAGCTCGATCCTACGGAAGCCCTGGTCTACTCGAACCGGGCGGCGATCTACATCGACAGGGGGATGTTTACCGAGGCCATGGCCGACCTGACAAAGGCCATCGACCTCGACCCGCTGCGCACTGAGGCCTGGATCAACCGGGGCACGGCGCGCCTGGCGCTGGATAACCCCGACGGCGCACTCGAGGATGGCAACCGCGCCATCGAGATCGCGCCGGCGCACCCGTGGGCCTACCATCTCCGTGCGGATGCATACTTCGCACTGGGACGCTACGCGGAAGCGCTCGCCGACTACAACGTCGTGCTGCCACGCGAGGAACGCTGGTTCATGGAAACCTACGAGCGGCGCGGTGAAGTGAAGGAACAGCTGGGCGACAAGGCCGGCGCACTGGCCGACTACAAGCGCTACCTCGAGCTCAATCCCGAGGGCAAAAAGCGGGCCGAGGTTGAGGCCAAGATCGCCGAGCTGGAGAAGTAGCTACTTGGGCAAGTCCTTCTTGATCAGCTCGCGCCAATCCGTCGGAACGCACTGCACCGGGCGGATGTAGCTGAGAAACTCCATCGTGTCCGGGTCGTGCAGCGTCTCCGTGGGGACGGCGCACAACTCGCCCTTGTCGTTGACGGCCGTGCCGCCCGAGTTGCCGGCGCTGACAAGGCAGTCCGACTTGTACCAGTCCAGCGCGTCCTTCTTCATCTCAAAGCCCGAGACTACGCCTCGCGTCAGCGTGATACTGCAGAGGCTGTGGCTGCCGCCGATGGCCGGGTAGCCAAGGCAGCGGATCTCGTCGCCCAGCTCCAACTCAGTGGTCGCGACTGGCAGCCAGACAAAGTCGCTTTTCTCGACGGGCTTCTCGTCCAGGTCCATGCTGATCTGGAGCAGCGCGAGGTCCAGCTCTTCGCTTTCCTTGACCAGACTGGCGATGTGCGTCTGCACCGGCAGCTTGCGCGCGTCGGGCGCGAAGCTGACCCACGCGCGCTTCAGCACGCCGCCGCTCTCGGCCTCGATCACGTGGCGGTTGGTCAGGATCAGCCCGGTCGGACTCACCACCGTGCCGCTGCCGCCGCTGCCTTCATCGGTGTACAGCATCACGCTGGCAGCCACTGCGCGCTGCAGAGGCGTCAGCCCGGCCATTGGTTTGAATGGCAGCGTGGGCGTGTCCAACTTCGGCTTGTCGTTGAAGCTGAGAAGCACGTCGAAGCTGACGACTTCTTCCGCGTAGGCTGCCAGCGAGCCCGCGTACAACACGTAGCTGCCTGCCTCCAGCCCGTCGTCGGCCGTGAACTCCAGGATTTCCTCGATGCGCGCGGTCATGGCCTCGGCGACTTCGTGGTCCTCCAGCTCGTCGATGTCCGCGATCTTTTCGTCGCACAGTGCCAGGTCGATGTCGGCCGTCGCGCCCAGCACGTTGACGTAGAGGGCTTTGGTGCCGTCGGGCACTGTCACGTTGAAGCCCTGCAGGTCAACGATGCCCGAGGTCAACTCCACGTGAGTCTTCTCGCCCGCCTTCAGGTCGAGAACCTTGGCTGAAATGTGGATCTCGTAGTCTTCGCCCTCATCCTGCGCACGCGCAACGCCTAGCAGAACGACCAGCAGCACTGCACACACACCGAGCTTGCGCATGGAATCTCCTATCCGGCGGAATTGCTTTGTATTGGGCTTTCGGCGGCGAAGAATAGTTCGCGCCACGAAAATGGGGAGTGCCGGGTCACATTCGCGGCCCGGTCGTGGCACCGGCCGGCATTCCGGCAGCAGGGGACTTCATGCGGAACTTGTTCGGCATTCTGGCGCTGTGTTGCCTTGCCATGGCGATGACGTGGGCTGATGCACCGGTCCAGGCTGCCAAGCGGGCGAAGAAGGACAAGCGCGAGGCCGTGGACCGCAGCGAGCGGCCGTACCTGTATTTCACTACGAAGTCGCTGGTTGATTTTAAGGCGAAGTTGAAGCGTGAGCCGTTTGCCTCGCGCTGGGGCAAGCTGATCGGCATCGCCAACGACTATGCGGCGAAACCGCTCTCGAAGGAAAAGGTCATCGGCGGCAACCGCGCGCGCAACGCTGAGGGGATGATCGACATCCTGGGCATGGCCTACGTCGTCACCGGCGACATGCGCTACGGCGAACGCGCGAAGCAGGAAGTCTGGGCGCTGCTTGAGCAGGACAAGTGGCACGAGCCCAAGAGCTGGAACAAGGGCGCCGAGCTGCCCACGGCCGAGTGCTGCATGTCCTGCGCGCGCTTCTACGACTGGTGCAACGACCTGCTTAAAGAGGAAGACAAGCAGCACTTCCGTGAGCGCGTGCTGAAGCTCGGTCTGCAGCCCTATCTCGACAGCGTCGAAAAGCATCACGACTGGTGGGTCGACAACTACGTGACCAACTGGTGCGGCGTGCTGCACGGCGGCTGCGGGCTGCTTGGGCTGGCGCTCTACGACGAGTTGCCCGAGGCCAAGAAGGCGGCCGATCATGCATGGGAGTACCTGCCAAAGTTCCTCGACGGCGTAATCCTCAAAGACGGCGGCGGTCACGAGGGCGACATGTACTGGCGCTACGGCGTCAGCTTCGGGTTTATCTTCGTGACGGCCTATGAGCACGTGATGGGCGAAGACCTGCCGCTCGATACCAGCGAGCGCATGGCGGGCTACTGGGACGTCTACCTGCAGGGCCCCGACGACGTCTACGCCAACTTCAACGACATGAATGAAGACACCTTCAGCGGCCTCTGGTCGAAAGACTCGCGCAAGTGGGAAGGCGGGCCAAGCTCAAGCCTGAACGCATTGTTCGAGGCCCGCACCGAGGGCGGCGACCCGCTGCTGCTGTGGGCGGCCGACAACGGCGGTGGCGGCGCGTTCGACAACGGCATCAGCGTAAACTGGTTCCTGTGGCGGCGCGACACGCCCCCGGCCGGCGACAGGCCGGAGCTGCAACCCGCAGCGCTGTTCCGCGGCTGCGGCCACGTGGTATTGCGTAGCGAAAAGTTGTGGCTGGCCTACAACGGCGGCTGGATCAGCGACAAGTCGCACAACAACAACGACCTCGGCACCTTCGTGCTGGTGTGTGACGGCGAGCGCTTCATTCATGATCCGGGCTACGACAAGAACGACACCGACAAGCACACGACGATCACGATCGACGGCAAGAGCCAGCCCAAGGCCAGCCAGGCGACGTTCAAGGCATTCTATGAGGGCAAGAAGTTCAGCTGGTTCATGAGCGACCTCAGCGACTGCTACGGCGGGGCAACCAAGCGTGCCGTGCGCAGCGTAATCATGGTGGACGGCGAGTATCTTGTGATTCTCGACGACGTGGAGACCACCGGTACCACCGACATCGACGTGCGCTTTCAGACGAAGCAGAAGATCGAAAAGAACGACACCGGCGGCGTCTTTAGTGGCAAAGGCAAGCTCAACATCGTCGCGGCGACGCCCGCAGTCACAGTTTCCACCGGCGACACGGCCGGGCCTGTGAAATACCTGAGCCTGCGCGCCGCCCAGCCGGACAAGGAGCTCGCGTTCGTCACGGTGCTCTACCCGGGCAGCGCGCCGCGCGTCGACTGGAAGGTCAAGGGCGGCAAGGGAACGCTCACGGTCAACGGCGACAAACACGAGTTCGCCCAGACCAGCGCCGGCTGGGTGCCCACCAAGATCAGCGGCGAAAAGGTCCCCAAGCCCGAGGAGCCCAAAGACCGCTTCCTCAAAGCCGCAAAATAGAGCCCCGGCGGCTCCGCATAGGCTCTACCCCTGCCAATTCCGCAGGGTTGTCAACAAACCTGCCCCGTTGGCGCGTTGCGTGCGTGTATCTGCTCGAGTTGCGACGGCACGCGGTTTGCAACGTCTTTGATGCTGGTGTTTCCGGAATCGACTGCGCCGTCTGGTTGTTCTTTCCACAAGCATGGCGGCCGCGATTCGGCTCACCATACGGGAATTTCATGGCGGCGCCCGTCGTTGACGCCCTTCGTGCGCACGGTTACCGTTGTGATAGAAATTCGACCATAGCCTCCGGAGACGCTTAAAGCCGGAGATCAGAGGCGATCATGTTTGAGCAATTCACTGAGCGTGCAAGAAAAGTGCTGGGCCTGGCACGCCAGGAGGCCCAGAAGTTCAACCACGAGTACATCGGAACGGAGCATATTCTGCTCGGGCTGATTCTCGAGGGCTCCGGCGTGGCCGCCACCGTCCTGCGCAACATGGACGTGGACCTGCGCAAGATCCGCCTCGAGATCGAAAAGCTCGTGCAGCAGGGCCCGCAGGTGATGACTGCGCCCTCCAAGCTGCCGTTCACCCCACGCGCCAAGCGCGTGATCGACCTCGCCAAAGAGGAAGCTGCCACACTCAACCACGAACACGTCGGCACCGAGCACCTGCTGCTCGGGCTGCTGCGTGAGAACGAAGGCATCGCCGCGCAGGTCCTGATGAACCTCGGCGTGCGCCTCGACGAAGTGCGCGAAGAAGTGCTGGAGCTGCTCAGCCCGGATGCCAATGCATCGGGCGAAAAGGGCGACACCAGCCGGCGCAACAAGCCGCGCGACACCGCCAGCATCAACCCGGGCGCCGGCGCCGGCGCCGGCGGCGAAAAGAGCAAGACGCCCGCCCTCGACGCTTTCGGCCGTGACCTGACCGAACTCGCCCGTGAGGGCACGCTCGACCCGGTGATCGGGCGCAAGGACGAAATCGAGCGCGTAATCCAGGTGCTGTGCCGCCGCACCAAGAACAACCCGGTGCTGATCGGCGAAGCCGGCGTGGGCAAGACCGCAATTGTCGAAGGCCTCGCCCAGGAAGTGATTTCCGGCGCCGTGCCTGAGCTGCTGCGCGACCGCCGCATCGTGGTGCTCGACCTCGCCATGATGGTTGCCGGTACCAAGTACCGCGGCCAGTTCGAGGAACGCATCAAGGCGGTCATGACCGAAGTCCGCCGCGCCAAGAACGTCATCCTGTTCATCGACGAGCTTCACACGCTGGTCGGCGCGGGTGGCGCGGAAGGCGCGATTGACGCCAGCAACGTGCTGAAGCCGGCGCTCTCGCGCGGCGAAGTGCAGGTGATCGGCGCGACCACGCTGGATGAATACCGCCGCTACATCGAAAAGGACGGCGCGCTTGAGCGTCGCTTCCAGCAGGTGCTGGTCGAGCCGCCGAATGTCGAAGACACGCTGGCGATCATGCACGGGCTGAAAGATCGCTACGAGACGCACCACCGCGTGCGCTACACCGACGATGCCCTGAAGGCGTGCGTGGACCTGTCGTCTCGCTACATTCCGTCGCGCTTCCTTCCGGACAAGGCCATCGACGTGATGGACGAGGCCGGCGCGCGCATTCGACTGCGCAGCATGAGCAAGCCGCCGGACCTGAGCGACCTCAACGGCGAAATCGACAAGCTGGAGGCCGAGAAGGACGAGGCCATCAGCAACCAGGAATATGAGAAGGCCGCACAGCTCCGCGACAAGGCCATGCAGCTCCGCAAGGAAAAAGAGCGCATGCAGCGCGAGTGGCGTGAACAGGCCAACATCATCAGCGGCGAAGTCGATGAGGAAGTGATCTGCGAGACGGTCAGCAAGATGACCGGCATCCCGTTGACGCGCATCGACCAGGGCGAATCCGAGCGCCTGCTGAAGATGGAGGATGAGCTCCACAAGCGTGTGATCAGCCAGGACGAGGCAATCGGCCAGGTGGCGCGGGCGATGCGTCGTTCACGCGCCGGGCTGAAAAGCCCCAAGCGCCCGATCGGCAGTTTCCTGTTCGTCGGCCCGACCGGCGTGGGCAAGACCCTGCTGTGCAAGGCGCTCGCCGAGTTCATGTTCGGCAGCGAGGACTCGCTCGTGCAGATCGACATGTCCGAGTACATGGAGAAGTTCAACGTCAGCCGCCTCGTCGGCGCGCCCCCGGGCTACGTCGGCTATGAAGAAGGCGGGCAGCTGACCGAGAAGATCCGCCGTCGCCCGTACGCGGTCGTCCTCATGGACGAAATCGAAAAGGCGCACCCGGACGTGTACAACATGCTGCTGCAGGTCATGGAAGAAGGCCAGTTGACGGACAGCTTCGGCCGGATCGTCGACTTCAAGAACGTCGTGCTGATCCTGACCAGCAACATCGGCGCGAACATCATCAAGAACCAGGTCGGGCTCGGCTTCGTCAAGAAGGACGACGAGTCGCGCCACGAAAAGATGCGCGAAATGCTGATGCACGAGATCGAGCGTCACTTCAAGCCGGAGTTCCTGAACCGGCTGGATGAGATCATCGTCTTCAAGCCGCTAAGCAAGGAAGACATCTACAAGATCTTCGACATCGAAATCGGCGGAGTGCGCAAGCGCCTGGCCGAGCACGAAATCGAGATCGACGTGCCCGTCGAGGCCAAGGAATGGGTGCTCGAGACCAAGGAAGTCCAGAACCTCGAGTTCGGCGCCCGGCCGCTGCGCCGCGGCATCGAGAAGTACATCGAAAACCCGCTAAGCGAAGAGCTGCTGCGCGGCAACCTCGTCGGCAAGTCCAAGATCACCGTCAAGGTCAAGAAGGTGAAGGACGGCGACAAGGACAAGACCGAGCTGGACTTCGTCTACACGGACAAGCCCAAAGAGAAGAAGAAGGAAAAGTCCGAGACCGAAAAGGTCGTCAGCGAGAACTAGGCGGATGCAAATCAAAAGCCCCCGGCAATTGCCGGGGGCTTTTTCGTGGTCCTACTTCTCTTCATCCACGGACTTGTCTTCGGACTTTGACTCCGGCTCCGGCAGCGCAAGCGCGCGCGCGAGCAGTGTGCCGCGGCCTTCGTAGACGTCGACCTCATCTTTGTCGCTGGCGCTATCCACTTCGGGCGATCCGATCCAGACCTGGAATCGCCCGGGCGGGACCTTCTTCACGACAAAGTGGCCGTTGGCATCCGTGACCGCGTTTTCCTTCCAGGTCTGCGTGAAGCGCGCTTCCAGCGCCTGCTGCACCGCGTATGGCATCTGCCTGAGCGAGACCGCGTCAATGATCAGCATGGGGCCGCTGCAGTACACGCGCTGGTTCACGGCCGAGGTGCCATCCGCGGCAATCACGTCTCCTTCGATGATGGACTCGTCGGAATAGGTATGAAGCGTCAGCTCGATCGGCGAGTCGGCGTTGGGCGCGCAAATGTTCGAGCCGAAGTAGTCCTTGAGCCCGGCAAATGCGGCGGTGTCGGCCTGCATGTCTTCTTTGCTCTGGTACCGGAAGTTGACGGAGAACTTGCCTTCCTTGTTCGTGCTGGCCGTCTGCAAGGACTCCACAATGTTGGTGCCGTCGGTGGTGGTACGAACCAGAGAGATTACGACGTTCGCGCCGGCCAGCGGCTTGTGGTCCTGGTCAAACACGGTGCCGAAGAAGAGCGATTCCAGGACGCCGTCGCCGGTCAGCTTTTCGTTGATGACAAGCGGCTTCGGAAAGCCCAGTTGTTCGGGCACGCTCTTAGCCTCGACTTCAGGCTTGGGCTCAGGTTTCGGCTCGGGCTTTGGCTCCGGCCGGGGTTCCGGTTTTGGCTCGGGTTGGTGCTCAGGCTCGGGCTTTGGCTCCGGCTTGTCAGCTGCCGCGTTGTCCTTGAGAGGCTTGACCTTGGCGCCGGGCTTCTCGGGTTCAACGTCGGCCGCCTTGGCATGCGGCACCGGGCGCGGCGCGTCATCCTGCATGACGAAGTACACGGCAACGCCGCCGCCGATGAGCAGAAGAATGACAAGCAGGATGATACCGACAGGTGAGTTGCGCATAGTTGGTTAACGATCGTGCAGCGAAACAGATTGTAGATAGCAGGATCATCGCAATGGAAGGGGAGCGCAGCTAACCTGCCGTCATGAAAGGCAAGCCCAGAATACGCGCGTTCTTTGCGATGTCGCTGGATGGCTTCATTGCAGGGCCGAACGACGAGCTGGACTGGCTCAATGTCGCCGAGGGCGCGGAAGACACTTTTACGCCTTTCATCCAGCAGATCGGCGCGCTGTTGATGGGCCGTCGGAGCTACGACGTGGCCAGCAGCTTTGACGTGCCGTGGCCCTACGGCGAAGTCCCGGTACTGGTCACGACGCATCGCGAGCTGAAGCCCAAGACGCCGAGCATCAGCGCCTGTGCCGGCTCGATTGCCGAGCTTGTGGAGAAGGCCAAGGCCGTCGCCGCGCCCAAGGACGTCTACATCGACGGCGGGCAGCTGATCCGCCAGGCGCTGGATGCGGGGCTGGTGGACGAAATCACGGCTACCGTGATTCCAACGATTCTGGGCAAGGGCATTCCGCTGTTTCAGGGTGCGGCCGAGAAGCACGGGCTGGAATTCATCAGCCAGCGCCCGCTGGGCAAAGGGCTGGTGGAGTTGGTGTATCGAGTGAAGCGGGAGTAGGCGGCCGTGGGTTGGTCTGGCAGTTTCAAGTAGCCTGCTTCGGTGTAGACGATGTCGCTGTCCATGTCTTCCTCGCCGCCGGGCAAACCGTCGTGGCCGTAGCAGATCAGCACGAAGCGTTCGCCGTTGGTGAGATATCCGTAGGGCTGCTTTGAAAACGGGTTCTTCGGCACGCCACTTTTGAGATACTCCTCTTGCAAGGCGTCCAGCGATTCTGGGTAGCGGTCGTTGTGATCGAGCGAGTACTGGTTCAGGGCCTTCTGGATTTCGCCCATTTCGGTATGGGCCTTCCGCCAGCGGGACAGGCTGTCTGAATCTGGTTTGTCGATCACGAACAGCAACACCAGCGCTCCAAGAGCAATGATCGTAAGCGCGCCGCCGGTGAAGCGCAGAATAGGCTTTAGCTCCATGATGTTGGAACGACCGGCGTGATGGTTGCGTTGGTTCAGGAGCCCGCCTGCCTTCACCCAGGCTGCGGCGCGCAACGAAACAACCCGCTAACGCGGGTTGTTTCGTTGGTGGACCCGAGGGGATTCGAACCCCTGACCTATGCATTGCGAACGCATCGCTCTACCAACTGAGCTACGGGCCCACTTCCTGCCCATGGGCAGGGCTCGGAAAGGTACATTCCCTGCCTTAAACGGCAACAGGGCGGCCGTTGGTTGCAGCCGCTTGGCCCACATTTCGCCGTTAGATTCCCGGCGTGTGGCCGACTACCATGACACCCTGCTGGTGGCTGTTTTGTCGTTGCTGGAGCTGTGATGCTGGAGTTTCGCATGAAGAACCTTCTCTGGTTGGTCCTTGCCGCGCTGCTGGTGCCGGCTTTCGTCCTTGCCCCAGCGGCCGCGCAGGACAAGAAGTCCGGAATCGAGTTCCCGGCCCAGAACGCCAAGGCCACGGCGCCCGACAAACAGCCCGAAAAAGGCCCCGGCAGCAGCGATTACGCCCACAAGAAAGTCGAAGTCTACGACGCGCTCACCGGTGGCGAGCACTACTGGCTCTACACCCCCGCCGAGCCGACGCCGAAAAATGCTCCGGTGGTCGTCTTCGTCCACGGCTACGGCGCGCTCGAGCCCAAGAGCTACGACGCCTGGCTTGAGCATCTGTGCAAGCGCGGCAACATCGTGATCTACCCGCAGTACCAGGCCCACGGGCTTGAGCCGCCCCAGAACTACACCACCAACTGCGCCACCAGCATCCTCGACGCATTCAAGTACCTGGAAGCCGACGAAAAGCGCGTCCAGCCCATCAAGGAAGACTTCGCCATCGCCGGGCACTCTGCGGGCGGCGTGACCACCGCAAACCTCGCCGCAGACTGGGAGACACTGAAGCTGCCGAAGCCCAAGGTCGCCATGCCGGTACAGCCGGGGCGCGCATTCAGCTGTGACTGCAAGGTGCAGAAGAACGGGCTGATCCCGCTGTCGGACTTCAGCAACATCCCCGAAGACTGCCTGCTGCTCAGCATCTTCAGCGACAGCGACACCACAGTCGGCTCATGGTGCGCGAAGGAATTCTTCGTCAAGGCCACCAAGGTAAAGCCCGAGAACAAGAACCTGGTCGAGTTCATCAGCAGCGAGTACGCCAAGACTCCCGCAATCTGCGGCCACCGCGAGCCCGCCGCGCCGCTGACCGAAGAGTCGATGATCGACGTGTGGGACTGGTACGGCTTCTGGAAGCTGCTCGATGGGCTGACCGACGCGGCCTTCCACGGCAAGAACCGCGAGTACGCACTCGGCGACACGCCCGAGCAGAAGTTCATGGGCAAGTACAGCGACGGGCGTCCGTTTGAGCAGCCCAAGGTCTGGAAGGGCGACGCGGAAGTAAACCCGGACGAAGAATACCAGCCGCTCTACGACCGCAACGGCAAGCGCACCGAGGCCAAGCCAGAGAAGAAGCAGCCCGCCGAGCCCAAGAAAGACGAGCCCTCCAAAGAGAAGGGCAAGAAAGAAGACGAAGAGGAGTTCTAGCGGCCGACGTTCAAGGCCCGCTGCCCGCGCCGGTGTATACGTTCCCGTGCGCCAGGGGCTCGGGCATCAGCAGCAGGTGCAAGTCCTGCGTGTCGGTGTTGCCGCCTGAATCCATCACCTGCAGCGTGAAGTCGTACTCTCCCGGCGCCGGCAGCGAGATCATGATCAGCCCGCCCGTCGGCCACGCGCCGACCGAGAAACCCGCGGGCGCCGCGCCGCCAACCACGCTCCAGGTGTAGCCGCTGTTCGTGCCGCCCGTGGCGACGATCTCTGTCGAGTACTGGTAGTACGAGGAATACGGCCCGGTGTAGTTGGTGCCGTACGCGCTCGGCAGGTCGGGCGTGTAGATCGTCAGCGGGCCGGTTGTCGAGGGCACGATGAACACCAGGTTACGCGTAGTGCTCTTCGGGTGTACGTCGCCGATCGTCACCTTGATCGGGATCGTGTACGTGCCCACCACCGTGGGCGTACCGACCAGGTGTATCTTCGCGCCGTCGTACTGGATGCTGATCCCGGCCGGCAGACTGGACGCCGCAACTTGCCAGTCATGGTGCACCCCGCCCGGGTAGCCGTTGCCCTGGCGCACCTCGAAGTCGATCGAATCGCCGACCTTGACGACAGGCGTGCGGTCCCACTCGATCGTTGGTTTGGCGATCTCGCGCGGCTCATTCTGCTGGCATGCGACAAGCAGCAGCAGGCAAATGGGCATCAGGTATTTCATGCCGCCATTGTAGACCGGGCCGTGCCTGCGGCCGAAACAAACTGCCGGTTCCCTCCCACAAGCGGGAAGCCCGGGCGGGGCCTTGCGGCTGTGGGAAAGCCCGCCACCATGGCGCGGTCGGCAGCAGACGCGCTGGATGTGCGGAGGTGGCGAAATTGGCAGACGCGCTGGATTTAGGTTCCAGTGGGGCAACCCGTGCGGGTTCAAGTCCCGCCCTCCGCACCAGTCTTTGATTCTCTCGTGGTTGCCCAATCCCGCCAAATCCGTTTATAACCGGTTCAAACAAGCCACTCGGGATATGCCATGACCACGACTGAAGCCACAGCCACCAATTTCGACCTGACCGAAGAGCAGCAGCAGATCCAGCAGGCCGCGCGCGAGTTCGCCGCTGAGCACGTAGCGCCCAAGGCCCAGGAACTCGACGAGAAGGCCGAATTCCCGGTCGACAACTACAAGATGATGGCCGAGCTCGGGTTTCTCGGCCTCAGCATCCCCGAAGAGGCCGGCGGCAGCGGCTTTGACACCCTCAGCTTCATCCTCGTGGTGGAAGAACTTTCGAAAGCCTGCGGCAGCACCGGCCTCGGCTACGCGGCGCACATCAGCCTCGGCGTTACCCCGATCTACCTCTTTGGAACGCCGGAGCAGAAGCAGAAGTACGTGCCCCAGCTCTGCAAGGGCGTCGACGACGCCGGTAACCTCACCCTCGGCTGCTTCGGGCTGACCGAGCCGGGCGCGGGCTCCGACGCCGGCGGCACCAAGACCACGGCCGAGCGCAAGGGCGACCACTGGCTCGTGAACGGTAGAAAAGCCTGGATCACCAACCCGCACTACGCCAAGACCTGCATCTTCACGGCCAAGACGAACCAGAACCCGAAAGATGGCAAGGGCATCACGGCCTTCATCGCCGAGCTGGGTACCGAAGGCTTCAAGGTGGAAGCCAAGGAAGACAAGCTGGGCATGCGCAGTAGCGACACGGCCCAGCTCGTGTTCGAGGACATGAAGCTGCCGCTGGACGCGGTCGCGGGCGGCGAGCCGCAGGTGGACGTCGGCTTCAACAAGTTCATGAAGACGCTGGCGGGAGGGCGCATCAGCATCGGCGCGCTCGCGCTGGGTATCGCCGAAGGCGCCTACCAGAAGGCTTTAGAATACGCGCGCCAGCGCAAGCAGTTCAACAAG
Organism: Planctomycetota bacterium; assembly: GCA_020425605.1. Taxonomy (GTDB): domain Bacteria; phylum Planctomycetota; class UBA8742; order UBA2392; family UBA2392; genus JACKID01. Next base: position 145,932 of record JAGQRH010000006.1, read on the forward strand.
CCGATCGGCACCTTCCAGGGCGTGGCGTTCATGCTCGCCGACATGGCCATGGAGATCAGCGCCGCCCGCCACCTCGTGTACCACGCCGCAAGGCTCAGGGACGCCGGCCGGGATTTCGCCCAGGCCGGAAGCATGGCCAAGCTGATGGCCAGCGAAGTAGCCATGAAGACCTGCACCAACGCGATCCAGGTGCTGGGAGGGGTCGGCTACACGCGCGAGTACGACGTAGAGCGCATGCTGCGCGACGCCAAGCTCTGCGAAATCGGCGAAGGAACCAGCGAAGTCCAAAGGCTGGTCATATCACGCCAAATCCTCGGCGACCTAAGAAACGTCTAGCCCGACGAGAGCCTCGGCTGAAAAGCCGGGGACACGCGGCGAAGTTGCCGCGTGAATCGAGTCTGTTTCCGGTTCGCCCGCCATTCCTCGGAACGCGTGCGTTCCTGCGGTTCGTTCGCTTCGCGAACTGGCGGGCGTCCCCGCCCACGCATCGTGGCACATGTGCCACTCAGCCACGTTCGCTGCGCGAACTAGTCGGGGCTCTTGGGGGCTATATGTCTGGGCCTTGGTGGTCAAGTACGTAGTCGATTGCGTTGGCTACTGCTTCTTCGGTCTTTAGAAGCCCTTTGTTTCCGCGTTCGGTCCAGACTGGTTGATTGCGCTCGAAGTCGCCTGTGTCGCGGAGTACGCGGGTCGCCCTGGACTTGATGCCGTGGAGCATCTTGCTTGCGGTATCCAGCGCTTTGACCACGACGTGAACGTGATTGGTCCGGACGTTCAACGCGAGCAGCGGCCAGCTCTTGAACTCGCAGTAGTCCTCGACCGCGTCGTGGACGATTTTGCGGGCGTGGGCTTCCAGCGCGACCTTCGGATAGTTGAGCCGTTCCTTCATGTACTCGTTCAGCACTGGATCGGGGGCGACGTACTTGCGCGCTTTGCGCGTGACGGAGCCGCGTTCATCACCGTGCAGCCACGTGCCGTATGTCGTGAACGTCAGGTGGTAGGCGATTGGCGCAGTCCAGCGATCGACCATGTCGGGATCATACTAGAGCCCCGGCTGATAAGCCGGGGACGGCTGCCGATGTCGGCGGGCGAATCAGACCGAATTGTTTCACGCGGCAACCGCGCCGCGTGTCCCCGCCTTTGCAGGCGGGGCTCTTGGTGCGCCCAATCAATGTCGCACGGGCTGTTACGATCTTCTGCATCTTTGACCCTCTATGGAGATCGTTATGAATCGGCAGCAGAAGAAGAACTGGTTGAAAGAGGTGAAGGCGCGGAACAAGGCGGCTCGGCGGGCTTCCGCCGCCGCGAAGGCTGAGGCGGAGGGGCAGCGGGCGGGCTCCGGCGCTGAGGCGGATCTGCCCGTGGCCGGGGCTTCCGTGTCCGTGGAAACCGTTGCGGGCCCGGCAGGCGTGAGCGCGCCGCCGGGCGTGGATCCTGTGGCCGCTGATGCGGCGCTCGCCCGGGCGGGGCTGGCTGACGCGCGGGAGACCGTCAAACACTCTCACGAGCTGACCGATGACGAAGCCCGGGGGATGCTGGTTCGCGCGGCGCGGCTGCTGGATGACGTGGTGGTCTTCACCCGCGAGGCGCTCGACATGGTTCCCGAGGACCGACGCCGCGAGGCCGAGGCCATCGTCGCCGAAGCCCGCACGTCCCGCACGGCCGAGGGCAGCCCGCAGAAGCGCCCCCGCCGCGGGGCCGACCCGGTGGTTACGCTGATGAAAGTGGGCATGCAGGCCGCGAGCCTGCTCAAACGCGTCATCGGCAAGACCAACCCGAACATGGGCAAGCTCAGGCGCGCGGCATAATTCATTGAGAGACCAAAATCGCTCAATGAAAAACGTGACAGCGTCCGGCGCGCACGCATCATGGCGCCCATGCTGACACGGGACAATCGCATGAACTGGACACTGCTGCTCGCGGCCGTGGGGTTGCTGTTTGCTGCCTGCGGCGGCGGCGAAAACAAGGCCGGCGAAGCGCAAGCCGCGCTGGAGGCCGCGCGTCCGGACTTCGAGGCGCGGCGGGCAAACATCACGGCCGCGCTCAAGCAAGCCGCCGAGCTGCGCGATCAGGGCCACGACGGTGGCGTGGCGGCGTTCGAGTGGGGAGATCGCCCGGCGGCGAAGTTCCTCGACGTGCGCAACAACAAGCTCGACAAGCAAGCCAACGGCCGAATCTTCGAGCTGTCGGCAGCCAATGAGCTGAGCACGGACCCGAAGTCGATGCTGGGACTGTTCGCCGACGTCGAGTGGCCCGCGAGACTTGAGGAGACGCTGGGCGGCAAGGCGCTGAGCAAGGGGCAGGTCGAGTCCGCGCTGGAGAAGTACCTGGCCGTGCGCTACCTGTGCCTGCTGGTTGCCGATGACTTCGCGGCCGCCGAGCTGGGCACGGGCACGCTGTTCACGGTGAACTTCAAGCCGGGGCACTGGAAGGGCCGCGCGTTCTACTTTGATCTTGAGCAGGGGAAGCTGATCGGCGGCAAGGCGTTCGAGGTGAGAAACAGTGACAAGATCGACTTCAAGACAGAGAGCGGCGCCGAGGACGTACAGCGCAAACGCGCCGCCGAGGCCTGCACCGAGGACCTGCGCCTGCAGATCATGGCCGCCGCGTCTTCACCCTAGGTCCAGCCTGGCAGCCAGGTCGTCGGCCAGCTCGTTGATGCCGGCTTCTTCCGGGCTGACCGGCCCGAGCGCCCTTGCCTCGCGCAACAGCTCGCGCGCATCGGCATCGCGGCCGCCGCGATGCAGGTGGTCGGCGTAGCGCACCAGCGCGCAGATGCTGATCGGCCCGGGACAGTCGTGGCGGAGCAGGGCGACGGCCTGCCCCCACAGCTCGCTCGCGCGGGTGGCGTCGCCCATGGCCTCGAGGATGCAGGCCTTCACGTGCTGCGCCTGGCCGATCATGTTTGACGAGTCCGCGTGGCCGGCGTCGGCGATGGCGCGATCGACGGCCTTGAGCGCCAGCGGGAGGTCCTCGGCCGCGAGGGCGTAGCGGGCGTCGTTGAGGTGCAGCACGGAGAGGCGGTAGTGGTCACCGTTGCGCAGGCAGATCTGCTCGGCGGCCTTGAGCGTCGCGCGACCGGCGTCCTTCTGGCCGAGCGCGTTCTGGGCGTTGCCGAGGTCGAGCAGCACGCCCGACAGTTCGCGCTCATCGTCCAGCTTGCGCAGGATCTCCGCCGCGGGCTCGAGGCAGGCGGCCGAGTCGCCGTGGCGGCGCTCGTAGGTGAAGTAGCTTGCGCGGGCCTTGAGCGCGCGGGCGTGGGCAAGCGTGTTCGGCCGGTCCTGCACCAGCTCGAGCAGCTCTTCGCTGCGGCGGCCGAGCTCGTCCATGTCGCCGAGCTGGCGTGCGATCACACAGGCGTTGAACAGGGCGATTAGCTGGCCGTCGCGGTCGTCGATTGCAGCGCACAGGTCGATGTTGCGGGCCACGGCGTCGACGGCGTCGACGTACTTGCCGATGTACATCATGCCGACAACCTGCACGCTCTGGGAAATGGCGTGGTCGCGCGGTGTCGCGCAGGGCAGCTCCTGTATGCGGCGAGCGTGGCGGATGGCCTCGGCGTGTCGCCAGCTGGCGGCGGCATGCATGGCCGCGATGCGCAGCAGCCCAAGCTCGCGCTCTTGCAACTCGGCGGCGAACGCGGGCGTGGCGCCTTCCTGGGCGGTGCGGGCGTGGTGCGCGAGCTCGGCAGCATGGATCTTCTGCATCACCGGCCCGGCCTGTGCCAGCACGCTTTCAAGGATATCGAGCGCCAGCACGTGCAGGCCGGAGCGGTCGGCCGGCGGCTGGAGCTGATAGGCGGCCTCTCGCACCATCGCGTGGCGGAACAGGTATGCGGTCTCGGCGCTGACCTCAGACATGCATCAGCCGCGGATCCAGACCCGGGCGGTTTCGTCCTTGCTGGCCGTGACGATGGTTTTGCCGTCGGTGCTCCAGGCCAGGCTGTTGATGTGGTTCTGGTGGCCCTTAACGAGCAGGCGCTGGTCGCCCTGGCTGGGGTCCGAGTTCGCGGGCGTGAGCGCCGGGTTCTCGATGGTCCACAGGTAGAACGCGTTGTCGCTGCCGGCCATTGCCAGCCACTGGCTGTCCGGGCTGAACGCGAGCGAGGTGATCGACTGCACGCCGGTCGGGAAATCCTGGATCGGCTGGCCGTCCTCGGGGTTCCAGAGGCGGATGTGTTCCTCATTGCCGCCGGTTGCGATCAGGCTTCCGTCCGGGCTCCAGGCCGCGGTCATGACGCTTTCCGGCCCGGCCTTGATGACGTGGAGCTGCTCGTTGGTATCAAGGTCCCAGATGCGGGCCGTGCCGTCGCTGCCGGCTGACACGCAGCGCTTGTTGTCGGGGCTGACGGCCACGCACAGCACCGGCGCCTCGTGTTTGTTCATGACGGCGCGCTGCTTGCCCTTGGCGGCGTCCCAGCGCATGACCTTGCGGTCGTCGGCGACGGACAGCACGAAGCTGCCGTCGTGCGCGAAGGCGAGCCCGTTCACCGTGCCGTGGTGGCCGGTGCCGCCGCTGTACTTGGCGCCTTCCTTGCCGGCGGCGACGTCCCAGAACAGCACCTGGTTGGTGACGTTGCCGCTGGCGGCGAGCTTGCCGTCGGGGCTGCATGCGATGCCCATGATCGGCGACTTGCTGCCGCCCATGGTGTGCCTGAGCTGGCCGGTGGCTACGTCCCAGCTGCGGACGTTGGTGTCTTTGCTGCCGGTGACGAGCGTCTTGCCGTCGGCCGAGAGCGCCAGGCAGAACACGTTGCCGCGGTGGCCTCGCAGCACGTGACGGGGAGTGAAGGCTGGTGTGGTCATGGTCTCATTCCTCGTTAGGGCGCATAACATAGCAGTGGACGGGCGCGAGGGAACTATTTGGCGCAAGTTGGCGATTGGCTGAATTTGGGCATTTTGGGGCTCATTGCCGGGTTGGTCCCGATGCCCTAAAGTCAGGTATTGGGCAACGGGGGTGGGGCATGCTGGCACTATCGGGCTTGGCGATTGGCGGAATCGTGGTGGGCTCGATCCTGCTGGTGCTCGTGTTCCTTGTTGCCATGCGCAGCAAGGGGCAGATGGCGCCGGGTCAGAAGTCCGAGCCGCCGCACGACGCCCCGCCGGCCGTTGATGTCGGCATGATGACGCCCGCGCCGACACACACATCGGAGCCGGAGATCGCGCCCGTCACCGAAGCAGCCAAGCCGAAGGTCGAAGAGGCCAGGCCCGCCGACCCGCCCAAGGCCGACAAGCCTGCAACGCTTGAGGTAGAGGCGCTGTCGCCCTCGATGACCGATACCATGCCCGCGCTCAGCGCTGAAGCCGACGAGATGAAGATGGGCACGGACGAGCTGCCCAAGTTCGGCACGGCCGAGATGCCGAGGGTCGGTACAGCCGAAGTACCGAAGCTCGACGACGGACCGGTCAAGTACCGTACTGCACCGGCGAACGAGTTGGCCGAGGCCATCACCAGCGGTACCTGCCCGAAGTGCAATGCGCCCACGTTCGTCGGCGATGTCGCGAGTGACGACGGCACGATGTACACGCTCAACGGCCGTTGCGGCGCCTGCGGCCACAAGGCCCAGGTGATCGACATGAGACTGTCCTGAGCGGCGCGGGCCTTTTGGGTTGCGCCATTCTCAGCCAGCCGTGATATTGCGCACCCACTCAAAGGAGTGCACATGTCCCGCCGAAGCCTGTTTACGCTGCTGATTGCCGGCCTGCTGTTGCTGTCGATTCATGATCCCGGAATCGCGCAGGATGACTCTGTCAGCATCATTCCGGCGCTGAAAGCTCGCCAGCGCTATACGCAAGTGACGCTGACGACGCTGAAGCAGTCGCGCGTGATCAAAGACGGCGAGACCGAGACGATTGAGCCGCTGCCTGACCTGCTGGCGTTGAATGTGCGCGAAAGCGAGATCCTCAAGACGGACGCCGCCGGCACGCCGCTCCAGACCCGCGTGTGGCATGTGTTCCAGAGCGAATTCATCGTGCGCGGCGAAGACTCCTCAATCGGTATCACCGAGCGCAGGCGCCAGAGCACCGGCACCGTCATGCGCTATGAACGACCGACAGCCGACGAATTCTGGGAAGGTCGATTCCTGACGGATCTTCCGCTGGCCGACGAGGCGGTGCGGAAGATGAAGCTGTCGGGCATGAAGTCCACCGCGCCGGTGTTCTCGGGTGCCAAGCTTCAGCTGGGCGGCAAGTATCAGGGCGAGCTTCGGGCCAGTTACTACTTCCGCGGCGGGATGCTGGCGAACTTCTGCCCGTGGGGGTGGGGTGGAGACGACTATGAACTTGAGTACTACGTACCCAGCGGCACGTCCGCGCTTGAGATTGAGCTGGCGAGTGCGACGGGCAAGAACGACAGCGGGGACGAAACGCTCGACGTCACGATCAGTGGCGAGATCGAAACGAAAGACGACAGCCTGCTCAAGGTGAAGGCCGGCGCCCTCCGAAGCAGTACGGACACGGCCTCGGGCTGGGGCAAGACAACGATGAAGGGCGTCTGCTCAGTCAACTTGCGGCTGGGGGTTCCGACGAGTTCCGTCTTTGACTTCTCATCAAGCGTCGAAGGTACCCGCACCACGGATGATGGCACACTGCCGCTGACGCTCCAGATCGAGTGCCAGCGACGCTACGAAGTGTTTGAAGGCGGCGCGCGGCAGGTGTGGCCTCGCATCCTGGCCGAGCGCACGAAAGCGGGCGAAGTTCCATACGTGTTGGCCGAGCAGGCCCAGCGCCAGTACGCGGCCTTCTGCCGAGCCTACGGCCCAACGGTTCGTCGTATCGACCATCGGCAGTTCTACGAAGATGACAAGCTCAACATGGAGACCTGGAGCATCCGCGACGCCGGCCAGGTGAAAGGCAACAAGGCCACCACGCGCAAGACCGCCAGCGACAAGGACTTCAAGGCCGTCGGCGCGGAGACTGAAGATGAGACGGACTACGAGGGCTACCTCACACTCCCCGGGCGTGCCGCCCCGCCCGGTGTCACTCGCAGCACGGAGACGCGCAAGATCGGGGGGCACGACTTTGACTGCATCCACGAAGTTGTCAGCGAAGGTGAGAACGCCGGCGACTACGTCTACTGGGCCGATTGCCCGAAGGAAATTCTGTGGGGCCGCAGCAAGCGCCAGGGCGTAGATGTCGTCATGGACTGGGCCGACTATCGCGATGCGACCGACGCAAGCCCCGAAGAGAAGCTGAAGCAGATGCGCGACGACGCGGCCGCGTTGCTGCAAACCGAAGAGCACACGGAATCCGAAGTCGAGGTCCAGCACCTTCTGGTTGCCTTCAAGGACGCGGTGCCGGGCGTCGAGCGCAGCAAGGAAGACGCCGAGAAACTGGCAGCAGAGCTGTACGCTCGCGTGCGCGCCGGTGAAGACTTTGACGCGCTGGTAAAGCAGTACACCAACGATTCTCACCCGGGCATCTACGCGATGAAGCTCGAGGGCGAGCTTGAGAAGGGCGTGGAAGTCTATCCGCGTAAGGGCATGGTGCCCGCGTTCGGCAATACAGCGTGGCGGCTCCAGATCGGCGAAGTCGGCGTCGCCGCGTACTCAGAGAAAGACAGCAAGTACGGCTGGCACATCATCAGGCGCCTGCGCTAGGGCGTCGGGATGACGCGGCGGCGGCGGAAGATGCGCCCGTCGACGAGCAGCAGCCCGAGCGCGATCACACACATTCCGGCGACTTCGCGGGCGTGCAGCTCTTCACCCAGCAGCGGCACGCACAGCAGCGTTGAGCTGACCGGCACCAGCAGCGTCACCAGCAGGATGTTGGTCGCGCCGGCCGTCTTCAGCAGGCGGAAGTACAGGAAGTACGCGAACGACGTGCTGACCAGCGCCAATGCAAGCAGAGCCAGCAGCGGCTGCCAGCCGGGCATTGCCATGCTGAGTGGGCGCTCGACCAGCAAGGCCAGCGGCGCGACCAGAATTGCCGCGGCTGTGAGCTGGCCTGTCGCGAGCGCCAGAGGCGGCACCTGGCCGACGCGCCTGCCGAGTATCCCCGCGATCGCATAGCACACACCCGCGCCCAGTACGGCCAGATACGCCAGTGTGTCGCCGCCGCCGCTAAGGCCTTCCTGCCCGACCATGACCCCGACGCCGATCACGCCCAGTACGCAGCCGGCGAGGCGGTTGGGTGTCAGCCGCTCATCGCGCGTCATGAAGTGGGCGAGCAGTACGGTAAACAGCGGCGTGGTCGCGTTCAGCATGCTGGCGAGTGAGCCGCCGATGCGCGTCAGCCCCCAGAACATCAGGCTGAACGGCAGCGCGTTGTTGAACAGGCCCAGCACGAAATACCAGCCCCACATGCGCCCGCCCGGCAGCTTCACGCGCAGCACCGGCAGCGCGATGTGTAACGCGACAGCCGCCAGCGCCAGCCGCGCGAACACCAGCGTCAGCGGTGTGAAGGCGCGAAGGCAGATTTCGATGAAGAAGAATGAGCCGCCCCACAGCGCCGACAGCGTGACCAGCACGCCCCACTCGCGGGCGGTCATGGAACGTGCGGCAGATTCGGGCGCGCTCATGGCGAGGAGCATACGACGGCGCCCGGGGTCTGGCTCGTTTTCGCGCAGCGAAAAGGTGCCTGACCCCCTCTCAGGGTTCTAGCCGGCGGCCTGCGCTTCAAACGCCGCGACGTCCTGGTAGTACTTTGCCGCGATCGGTGCGTGCGCCGGGTTGGTGTAGACCTCGGGCACCGGGTTCTCGATCGCGCGCACCATCACCTCGGCCACTTCCTCGGGAGTCTGGGCTTGCATGCCGGGCGGCAGCACAGGCGGCGTGTCCGGCACGTGCTTGGTGTTCGCGTGGAAGCGCGTCTTGACCAGCCCGGGGATCACCAGAGTCACGTTCACGCCCGTGCCGCGCAGGTCATTGCGCATGTTGGCGGTGAGCGAGTTCACGGCCGCCTTGCACGCGCTGTAAACCGAGCGCACGGAAGCCATCGGGATGCGGCTCAGGAACGAGCTTACGTTGATCAGCTGGCCGCTGCCGCGCTCCTTGAAGTGGGGCACGATCGCCTGCGCGCCATACATCACCGACTTCACGTTGACGCTCCACATGTCGTCCATGTCTTCGTCCGTCAGCTCCATCACAGGGCGCGTGATGCCCCGACCGGCGTTGTTGACCCAGACGTCCACGTGCCCGAACTCGGCGATGGCCTCGTCGCGCAGCTTCTCCATGTCGGCGCGCTTCGTGACGTCGGCCGCGACGGCAATCGCGTCGCCGCACTCGGCGGCCACGGCCTGCAGCGGCTCAATGCGCCGCGCGGCCAGCACCAGCTTGTGCCCCTGCGCCGCAAGCTGCTTCGCGAGCACCGCACCAATGCCTTCACTCGCGCCGGTAATGACGATCACTTTGGAATCCATCGCATCTCCTTTGTCGTGAGACTAGCGCGAACGGCCGATGCGTCACGGGTATTCCCGTTGATGCAATCTTAGTCAATCGGGTCGGGGATGGGCTCAAACGCCGCCTGCATGGCGGGCTCAGGGGCCTTTGTTTCCAGCGCCGCGACTTCGCGCCACCAGGGGTTGATGCTCTGCACGTGCGACGGCTCGACGGCCGTGCCGAGACGGGGCATCACGAGCTGGATGTCCCGACTGCCCGCCAGCTCATACAGGCGCTCAGCCGGCTGGTCCCAGCTGTGGAACGCGAGGTTGAACGTACCCCAGTGGACGGGCAAGAACGCGCCGCCTCCGAGTAGTGCGTGCGCTTCGACTGCGCCGTCGGGCCCGAGGTGGATGTCGCCCCACGCTTCGAAGTAGGCGCCGACTTCGAGCATCACCAGGTCGAACGGGCCGAGACGGCCGGCGATCTGCTCGTACTGGCTGGTCAGCCCGGTGTCGCCGCTGAAGAACACGCTGTGCCTGTCGCCGCGCAGGGCGAAGCTGGACCAGAGCGTGCGGTTGCGGTCGCGCATCCCGCGGCCTGAGAAGTGCTGTGACGGCGCGGCCGTGAGCTCGATGCCGTGGGGGAGCTGTACGCTTTCCCACTAGTCGAGCTCGGTGATGCGCTCGGGCGGAACGCCCCAGGCCTCGAGGTGCGCGCCGACGCCGAGCGAGGTGTAGAACGGGACCTCCAGCTTCGCGAGCTGCAGGATGCTGGGGTAGTCGAGGTGGTCGTAGTGGTCGTGCGAGATCAGCACGGCGTCGAGTTTCGGCAGGTTGGGGATGCTCACCGGCACCGGCTGGAAGCGCTTGGGCCCGGCCCAACTCAGCGGCGAAGCGCGCTCGCCCCAGACGGGATCAAGCAGCACTCGCGCGCCGTCGATTTCGATCAGCAGGGTCGAGTGGCCAAGCCACGTCGCGCGCAAACCGGACTCCGGCGCACGCCGCCAACTATCGCGTGGATCAACGGAAGGCAGAGGCCCGGCCGGCACGCGGCGAGCATTGCCGCAGATCATTTCCCGCGCCATCGAAAGCCCGTGGCCCTTCTTCAGGCCCGGGCCCACGCCGGTCGGGTTATGAAAATTGCCATCACGAAACAGCGCCGAACCTGCGATGCGCTCTCTGCGAATTCCGTCGGAATCGCTTCTTGCCAACTGGTGTCCTCCGCCGGAACAACACCGGTGGGCTCTTCGTGATTCCCCCTATTGCGCCGACGTCGCTTCGAGGGTGAAGGCACCGGGTATCTACTTGAAGTGAGACACCGTTCCCTCTTGCTGCCATCGCTCACCCGTACTCAACCCATATGCGATAATCCTGAGAGGCGGAGTCGGCTGAGCAAGCAAATCCAGAAGGGCTGGGTCTCCTGTTTCTGAGCCAGTCGCGTCGTAGAACAACGAAATGTATCTGGCGGCGGCTCCTACCACATCCAACGTGGCATCAGCGGGAACCCACGTTCCAACCCAGACTTCGGCCCACGCATGAAGAACGAAAGCAGCGCGAGCACGCGGCCCGGCGTTCGACGTGTACAATAGGCCGACGACCCTTCTGGCAGGCAGCCCAACCGCGCGGGCCAACGTAACCAACAATGCGGCGGCTTCGCTGCAGTCTCCGTGCCCGGTTACAAACGCCGTTTTTGCACTCGCGTTGGCCTCATACGTGGGACCCGGCGACAGGCGTTTGTGGACGAAATGGCACAGCTTCCCAACGATGCGGAGCGAACTTTTCTCGTCCTCCACGATCTGGTCGGCGGCCTCTTTCAAGTCGCCGTCGTCAGACTGAAAGGTGACAGTGGGGGACAGGTAGCGCCCAAAATCGTCCGGGAGTGTGCCCGGCGGGTAATCCTCTGACTGCTGGCCACCAGGTGACAGAGTCGCGTTCAGTCGGAGCACGCAGGCTTGGGGAAGCGCCTTCACGCGCTGGTAGGCGCTCTCCTCAATGAGCATTGCCTGCGCGGGTTTGTTGCGGGCAGGGAGGCGAACCTCAACCTCCATCCATTCCAGTTTGGCCGGTTCCTGTATCAGAACATCCGCAGCCACGACGGAGGCGGAGTTCAGCGGCTCCGGTACGAATGGGTCCGGTATGGACGCGACTCGCTCCAGAACAAAGCCATCTGAAAAGCGCGTGTACAGCATCCAATCGTCGTTGTCATACAATGACAGCGCCGCAGTCGCGCCGCCGCCCTTGCGTATCGCCTTCCCCCGGATTGGCTGACCGTCGTGTGTTGTGGCGGTGAATTCTCCCAGGAATGTCCAAGTCGACGTTCGCACGAAGCCGCGTTCGTAGCTGAGACGACGAACCGTGGCGGTTTTTCCGATCTCGCCATTGAGGAGTTGCTTCTCTGCCTGTTCCTCGGTCAACGTGTTGTCCAGCCGAGGGTCGAAGGTCTTGACGCGTTCGTTGGCGGCGGCCTGGCTGTCCTCGATCGT
>JAGQRH010000070.1 GCA_020425605.1 Planctomycetota bacterium
TCTTTCTCGTCGTGGCGCAGTTTGTCGATCTGCAGCGGCTCATCGCCGCCGTCTTCGGCGCCGTCCGTGGAATTGTTGGCGGGCGGTGTCGAACAAGCCGACGCCAGCAACAGAAAAAGAGTGAGCGTAAGGAATCGAGCAATCATGAACTTCGCTTGCGGGGCCGCCATGGGGAAAGCGATGATCAATCATACGTGCGGAATGATCAATGGGGTGCCAGCCAAGTCAGCGCTGTCTATTGAAACAGCGATTTCTGTCCGGGTGGCAAGGCCCAGGCCGTGCTGTCGCATACGGGGCAGGCGTCGCGACTGGCCGGATAGCGCGCCCCGCAATCGCGACAGGTACGACTGCTGACGTTAACTTCAAGCATGCTTGGCTTGGGGCCGCGCTCGGATACGCAGCGGCGTACCAACTCAAGAATCTCCGGCGCGGTGAGGCTTTCCGTGCTGCTGCTGCGGATTGTGGCGTCGCGGCCCAGCAAAGAATGCAAGGCGCTCTCCGCATCAAGTCGGTCTTGGATAGGCAGAGCGTCATCCAGAGTCGCTCCGTCACCGTATGCACCTTCGCGGCTCAATTGTACGCGCAGCGCGGAGTCGGGGTTGGTCCGGAACACCTGTGCTGTGTCTTCGCGCGCGCAACGAGGCGCGGCCGTGGGCTCAATGAGGACACCCAAGCGACCATTCAACCCCTCACGCCCTGCGCGTTCACGGAACTTGAACGCGAGATAACTCAGGATCTGCTGGGCTGTTCGCTGCGCGCCCGGGTCGTTTTCGTTTCCGACACCACTCAGCAAGGCAGACACTAGCCCAAGCCCCAGCGGGGCCAGCTCAACGTCGCGGGAGGCGCCAACCAGCGCCCGCAGCATTCGGCTTGAGGCAGGGATCGGCTCGGGGATGTCGCGCATGGCTACGCGCTCAAGGTAGCCGGCGCGTGCGGCAAGACCGTCCACGGCCAGATCGATGGAGGGATCGAGTGCTTTCAGGTAGGCGTCGAGGCTCGGGGCCTGCAGCGCCGGGCGCACGAGGTTGATAGCCGCGCGAGCAATCACAACTTCGTGCGAGAGACCACTGCCGAGCTCGCCAAAGAGCCCAGTCGGGCGCTCACTAGCGGGTTCGCGCAAACGGAAGACCGGCGTGCCACAATAGCTGGCCGCCGTTGCTGCACGCTCAAGCAGGCTGCGTCGCGCGGGGTCGGCGAACGCACCGGGGGTGACCGTCAGCTCAAGTCGTACTAGTTTTCGCAGACTGCCGTCGGCGGCTGCGAGTGTGTCAATCAAGGTTCGGGCGACAATGTCACGCGCCGTGTTTGTCGGCGGGCCGACTTCGATGACCAGTCCGCCGGGGACCTGCGCCGTCAACAGGCGCAAACCGTCCTGCAACTCGCTGCGCTGGATCTGCTCAGGGTCGTCCTGGGCTTGCAGAGCCAGCGCGCGGTCCAGTCCCTTCAGCGTGACTGGCCCGCTGGTGAATGCGGCCGTGGCACCAACCGTGTTTGCCAGCCTGGCCAACGCAGCGCCGATGCCCGCCGTGCTTTCGGCGAACATCCGCTGCAGCCCGAAGCCAGCGCCTGCACCCAGCAGCGCTGCTACGTCCAGGCGGGTGCGGACGACGGCGGCCGGTGCGTGCAATGCCTCGAATTGAAGGCGTCCGTCGATGTGCGCTTCGCGGACGGGTGCCGGCAGGATCGAGTGCAGTGCGTACTGAGACAGCACGCGCCGCGATGCGCGCTCGGACAACTCCGCCTGCTCTGTCACCGGTGGCACGTCGGTGTCTTCGCCGGGGAAAACCCATTGCTCCAGGTCAAAGCGCGGGATCGAAACACTGCCGGGTTCGGTGATCAGCCCGCGTGACAGCAACTCGACATCGACCAGCTCGCGGATCAGCCCGGTCGTCACCAGTGGCAGATTCAGCTCTTGCATCTTGCGCTCGACGGCTGCCGCGACTTCGCCTGCGATGGTTGCGTCCAAGCTGTTTTCGCGCATGACTGCGGCTGCGATGCGCGCGGGGTTCCAGCCGCCGAGGCCCTGGTCTGGCTGCGCGACTTGCGGGCCTTGGGCCGGCTGGCTGCTGACGTTCTCTTCCAGTTCGCGAATTTCGCGGCGTTGCTGACGCCCAGCAATGAAAGCCTGCGCGATGGGGTGAAGGTCCGGCGAGCTAAGCAACGCCTTCTCGATCATGTCGTCGACGTCTTCAGCTTGCGGGGGTGTCGCGCCATCGCCGTGCTGCATGTCGAGAAAGTAGACGACCATGTCGGCCAGTTTGTCGGCGACCCACTCATCTTTGCTGCCGGCGGTGCGCACGGCGGCGAGTATCGCACGCACAATGCGGTTGCGACGGAACGGGACAATCTCACCGTTACGATTGAAGACCTGTGTGACCCGACCCACTGTGGCTCCTTGATTCAGCGCATTCATTACCAAGGGGCGCGACATTGCAAGCGCGAAGGCTTCAACAATACGCTGACAGTCGCCACGCGGCCCGGGTGATGCCTTTGGGCGCAAAGCAGTGACTGCGCTTTCGCGAAGTTACGTGCTAATCTGGTGCCATGTTCCCGATCAAGACAACCGAGCGCGTTGAGTCGTGGCCTATCGTCACATGGTTGCTGATTGCTGTAAACGTACTGGTGTTCTCGCAGCAGCTGACAGTGGATGACCCAGGCGCGTTCATCTATCGCTGGGGGCTTGTGCCGGCGAACTACCCGCACCTGTTCAGTGCAAGCGCGCATACCGACTTGATGACGCTTGAGCATCTGTTGCCGTTCGTCACCTGCATGTTTCTTCATGGCGGACTTTGGCACTTGCTCGGCAACATGCTCTCGCTGTTCGTTTTCGGCCCGAACGTGGAGGATCGGTTCGGGCGCTTCGGCTTCCTGATTATCTATCTGGCTTGCGGGTTGGCGGCCGGGATCACGCAGATCGCTTTTGCGGCAGGTGCCGACATCCCGGTGGTCGGGGCTTCAGGCGCGATTGCCGGGGTTATGGGCGCTTTCTTCGTGATGTACCCGCGTGCGCGGGTCGTGAGCGTTATCCCGATTATTGTGATTCCACTTATCGTGCGGGTGCCGGCGTTCTTTTACCTGCTGTTCTGGATCGGCATGAATGTGATAAACGCGCTGAAGGAGATGCAGCTAAGCATGAACGGCACCGAAAGCGCCGGCGTAGCCTGGTGGGCGCACATCGGCGGCTTCGCGATCGGCATGGTCTACGCGGCGATTCTCGCAAAACGAAAACCGCGAGATCCAACTAATGACTGACGACTTCAGCATCTACTTTGAGCCACCGGAGCATGGATGGCTTACTGTTGTGATTTCATCGGGTGGCAGAGAACTGCGGGAAGATGTCAGTCATGTTTGCCCAGACTCGATCCCCAGCCTGATAGTTGCCGCTATTAGCGCCCTCAGTGAGAGCGGACAGTTTCGAGCGAGTTTCTGTCTAGAGCCGGGAGAACTTGTAGTTGAGATATCAGCCAATGCTGGACGATGCAGGCTTCGTGTGTATGAATCCGGGCCAACTGCCCAGTCGTCAGAGCGCTTGGCTACAACCGAGTTCGCGGCGCTTGCGCTTGCCACTCGCCTGTGGCGGGCACTCAGAGATGTTTGGGGGCGAACCGGCGAGGATCATTGGACCCGGCATTGGGCTCCCGGATTTCCAGAATCTTCCGTGGACAATCTTGGACGCCAGCTCAATGCCAGCTAGGCCTTCGCCTTTTCTTTGGCGATCTCTTTGTGGGTGGAGAGGCATAGCTCGGCGAGGCGACCGGGGTGGTGGCGAACCACGTGGTCGGCTTTTACGAGGTCGGCTGTCACGATGCGTGGATTGCCGGGGAGTGCCTTGAGCTTGTCGAGGTCGGCGGCCACCGGGATGGAATGCTCCGCTGCGTATGCCTGTGCGAGACCTTCCGGAATCTTGCCCGTATTCACGACGACAAAGTCCAGCAGCGCCTCGCTGGTATGTTCGATCACGACTTCGGCATGGCGGCTGGCGACGAAATCCTGTGTCTCGCCCGGTTGGGTCATGATGTTGCAGATGTAGCCGACAACGCCGGTGGTTCTCAGCAGTGCTTCCGTGATCTCCGGTATCAGCAGGTTCGGCAGCACGCTGGTGTAAACGCTGCCGGGGCCAAGCAGGATCAGGTCAGCCTGCATGATGGCGTCTACGACGTCGGTCCCGGCCTGCACATCCTCGGGTTTGATCGAGAGTTGCTTGACCGGTTTGTTGACCTTGCCGACCAGTGACTCACCGGTGGTTTTGCTGCCGTCGCTGTGTTCGGCGATCAGGCTGATCTTGGTTGTCGTAGCCGGCAGGACGCGTCCTCGCACGTTGAGTACGCGGTTGGCCTCTTTCACGGCCTGCTCAAAATCGCCGCTGACCTGAGTCATGGCCGCCAGGAAGATGTTGCCGAAAGGGTGACCCTTGAGATCGCCTTCTTCGAAGCGGTACTGGAACAGCTTCTCAAGCACGGGGCCGGCGTCTGACAGGGCCGCCAGGCAGTTACGAATGTCGCCCGGCGGCAACATGCCGAACTCTTTGCGGAAGCGCCCACTGCTGCCGCCGTCATCGGCGACAGTCACGATGGCCGTGAGCTTATCGGT
>JAGQRH010000071.1 GCA_020425605.1 Planctomycetota bacterium
CGACGTTGCTGACGGACAAGCGGACGCCTAATTTGTCGAGCTCGATGTCCAGATCGATCGTTGATCTGCACTTCGCAAACCGCGTCGCGTTGGCGAGGAGGTTCGACAAGGCCCGCCGCAACAGACCCGCATCGAAGGCACCGCCGCCGTCCCCGCAAATGCGAACGCTGATACCCGCCTCCTGCAAGGCCGCATCGTGGAACTCGACGACCTCGGCCGCGAGCGCGGCGAGGCTGCCGACAGGGCTTCGGCGCGCCCGCTCGCCGCGATCGGCCTTCGAGAGGAAGAGCATGTCATTGACGAGACCCGCGAGGCGGTCCAAATCCTCGAGATTCGATCCCAGCACGTCTCGCAGCTCGGGAACGCTGCGCTCGCGGCTCAGGGCAAGTTCGGTCTCGCCGATCAGGGTCGCCAGCGGAGTGCGAAGTTCGTGAGCGACGTCCGCATTGAACCCTTCCAGTTGCTGATACGCGTTGTCCAGCCGTACGAGCAGTGCGTTGAACTGCGCGACCAGCGGCTGCAGCTCCTGCGCCTGCGCAGAGCCCTCCAGCGGCTGACCGACGTTTTCCGGGCTGAGTGCGGCGGCTTGTCGAGCGAGGTCGCGAACGGGCAACAGCGCGCGCCGCACGAGCCACGCCCCCCCGCCGGAGACGACCACGGCGCCGGCCAGCGCACTCGCCAGCAGCGTCCACGCCAGTTGCCTCAGCAGTCGGGCGTCGGAACTGCTGTCGAGCGCCAATTCGGCACGCAGCACGGACGTGCCCGACCACGGTGAAGGGATCTCGAATTCAACCCGACGCAGGTTCGCGGGGGGCTCGGAGGCCGGTGACGTCATGTAGAGGAGCGTCTCAGCGTCCCCGGTCAGACGCAGTTTGAGGTCGGTATGGCCGAAGAAGAAATCGTCGAGTTTGTGTCGCAGGCTCGCCAGATCATCCTGTACCGCGATCTCACCGACGAGGTGGCGGATAACCTCCTGTTTGTGCCGAAGCTCCTCGTCCTGCCGTGCCGAGAAATTGAGGCTGGTCGCGACATAAACGACGATGCAAACGAAACCTAGCCCGGCAAAGCTCTGCACGCCCAGCCACCAGGAGAGCCACCGACCGAGCGAGCGGGGACTACGCTTTTTCATAGTTCCCGATCTTCCAGCACGTAGCCCATGCCTCGGACCGTGTGAAGCAGCTTCTTGTCGAACGGGTCATCGATCTTGCTGCGCAATCGACGCACCGCCACCTCGACGACGTTCGTATTGCTGTCGAAGTTCATGTCCCACACTTGCTCGGCCAGAGCGGTGCGCGACAGCACTTGTCCGTTCCGGCGCAGCAGCAGTGTCATCAGCAAGAACTCCTTCGCCGTCAGGTCGAGTCGCTGGCCGGCGCGCGTGGCCTTGCGCCGGAAGAGATCGAGCTCGAGATCGGCCAATCTGAGGACCGTGAGATCCTGACCGGCTATCGGAATGGCACCGCGCCGCAATAGCGCCTGAACGCGTGCGAGCAATTCGGAAAGAGCGAAGGGTTTAACCAGATAGTCGTCCGCTCCTGCCTGCAGGCCCTTGACGCGATCCTCCACCTTGTCGCGCGCGGTCAGCATCAGCACCGGCACGGTCTTCTCGCGCCGCACTTCGCGCAGCACGGTGAAGCCATCCAGCCCCGGCAGCATCACGTCGAGTACGACCAGATCGTAATGCCCTTCGATCGCGAAGTGGCGCCCTTCGATGCCGCTGCGTGCGACATCCACGACGTAGCTGCTTTCGGTTAGCGCCTTGCGCAGATATTCGGCGAGCTTGGGTTCGTCCTCGATGACCAGTATTTTCATGCGCTGATTATCGCTGAGACGGTGACACACCGAGATTACGAATTTGTAATTCGATTGTTCGCGATTCGACGTGAACGGTTTTCTAAAGTACGTACCGTGCCCGGCCACAGCGCAGATGACGATGCTCCGGCCGCGTTGCACTTCACATATTCACGAAAGGAGTTCCATCATGTCGAACATCCGTGCCAACACCCTCGTGCCGCTGCTTGCTGTGGCTCTGGTCGCACCGTCCGCCGCATTTGCCAATTCGGATATGCATTTTTCGGGCGGCGAGGCGGGATACACGTTTCATCCCGATCATGTGAAAGGTACCAAGACTCGAGCCGAGGTCCTGCGCGAACTCGAGCAAGCCAAGGCGGACGGCAGCTACGCATATCTGAAGCGTGGACTGCCTGTTCCGTCCAGGAACGTCGGGTCGGGCAAGACGCGCGAGGAAGTGATTAAGGAGCTTGAGAACATGACACCCGATGAGCGGGCGCGTATGAATGAACTCTACGGTGGTAGCTGATGACGCAGCGTTGTCGGGGCGACTCAAGGGCGTTCCCGATATTCGACGCACCTTGTAGAAACCATCAGTTCCACGGGTCGAAAAGCGTCGGTCGCGCAGCGGCTGAATCGACAAGGTGATGACAGAACCGCAGTAAGCTACAATCGACCCCGTGCGTAAATTCGTGATCTTCTTTCTCGTGTTGTTTGTGCCGCTGCAGTGGGGAACCGCTGTGCTGGCGGCGTATTGCCTGCATGAAGAGAGCTCGGCAGCAACGCAGCATATCGGGCACCACGCACATCATCATGAGCATAAAGGCAACTCCGTGAAGTCGGACGAAGGGCAGAAAGGCAAGGCGTGGGACGCGAGTTGCAGTGCGGACCATGACCACAGCCATTGCACTCACGCCATCGTTCATGAGTCGCACTCGCCCAGGATCTTTGCAGCCGGAACGAATGACAGCCCTTACGCGGTCTTTGTCTCCGATGCGCCGCCCGATAGCCGGCTGCGGCCGCCCCAAGCTACCCTCGTCTGACAAGCCGGCGAGGGAAATAAGTCCTGTTCATGCGCCGATCGACGATCGATCGCGCGCTTCTCTTCGTCGGTTTTCCATAATCCGTCTCGGCGCGCCCATCGCCCGAGTGGATTGGCCCAATTTCCGACGAGGATCTCATGAGAAGGATATTCCCAAGGGGCGGCGTGACGCTATGTGTGGCGTTGTGCTTTCCCGCAGCCGTGTGGGCGCAGGATCGGCCCTCGACTCCCTCCCCGAACGTTGAGCCGTTACCGGCTGCGCGTACTTCAATGCACGCTCAAGGGCAGGTCGCGAGCGATACCGCAGGAGTGCGAGGCCTCTCACTGCGCCAGGCCATTGAAGTCGCGCTCACCCACAACCCGGATCTCGCGACAGCCGTACTGGAAGTGGGCGCCAGCGAAGGAGTTCGACAGCAGGCCGGCGCATACCCCAATCCCGAAATTTCCTGGCTGCAGGAAGACACGCAGCGCGCAACACGCACCACCACGCTGCAACTGAACCAGCCGATCGAACTGGGCGGCAAGCGGACGGCACGGGCTATGCCGCCAACAACTTGGCCATCGCCCGCCACATCGTGATGAACCTGCTCCGGCTCAACACCATGCGCAAGGCGAGCATCAAGTCCAAGCGCATGCTCGCCGCGACCATCGATGAATTTCGTGCCGAGTTGCTCGGTGTATGACATAAAGATGCGATTGCCCTGCACGCAAGGGTGGCGTGCGCTTTTCCGCGAAGCGCTCCGCCCTGCCCGCAAATGACCGGATAAAGGTCGCCTTTCACCGCGATAAACCACAACAACCACACGGCCCGGCGCACGACCAAACCGTCGCAGGCTGAACTTCAGGAGCATCACCATGAAACGATATGACTGGCCCCGACGGGCCTTGCTGGGCGCATGCGTACTTTTTTTGCCCCTGCTTGGCCACGCGGAAACCGCCGGCTGGACCGGCTGGCTGGCATCCCAGATACAACAGCACCCCGACGTGCTTGCCGCCCGCGAGCAACTGCTGGGTTCCAAGGCCACCGCCGAAGCGGCGGAGCAGCCACTCCACAACCCGGAGCTGTCCGGCGATCTGGAGCGCAATGGCAAAGAAAACAACTACCGGGTCGGCGTCCAGCAGACCATCGACTGGTGGGACCGGCGGGGCGCAAGACAGCAGCAGGCGGTTTATCTGCGAAGCGCCGCCGAAGCGCTGTACCGCCAGCAAATGCTGGATAAAACCGCCGAGGCGCTTGGCGCGCTCGTCGAGTGGCGCTCTGCCAGTCAGGCCGCCACCATCGCACAGGCGCAAAGGGAGCAGCTCAACACCCTGCTCGAACTGGTGGAGAAGCGCCAGCAGGCGGGTGATCTGGGCAGCATCGATGCCGAGC
>JAGQRH010000072.1:0-2034 GCA_020425605.1 Planctomycetota bacterium
AACGGCAACAACGGCCACGCGCAGGCGCAACCCGAACGCAGTGGCCACCAGGCTGCAGCGCAGGCAAGCTACCCGCCCCGCACCGGGAACGGCAACGGCCGCAGCAAAGCGGCCGTGAGCGAGAAGCAGCTGAAGTTCATCAAGAGCCTGATCGGCGAGCTGAAGCCGCTGGGATGCGACTACCCCTTCGTCGAGGCTCTGTGCCAGCGCTTGTTCCAGCGCGGGCTGGAGTACCTCGACCGCGCACAGGCCAGCACGCTGATCGGCCACCTGTCCGAGATCAAGGCCGGGAGAGTAACCGTCCAGCAGCTTGCAGCCTGACCACCTCAACCAGAGCGACCGGGCCCCGCCACGTGCGGGGCCGGTTGCATTTCCGAAGGATCGCCATGCCAATAACCGAAACCCGCAGCAGCCTGCACCAGCTATCACCTAGCAAGCTGTCTGCTTTCATTACTTGCCCGACGATGTTCAAGGCCCGCTACATCCTTGGCATCAAGTCGCCGCCCAGCGCCAGCATGGTGCTGGGGCGAGCAGTCCACGCCGGCCTTGAGCTGCTTGGCCGCCGCCGGCAGATGGACTTGCTAGTCGCCGTCGATGACCTGATCAACGAGTTCAACGAAACCCTGAAGGCCGACATTGAGGGCGAAGGGCTGGAGATCAAGCCAGACGAACTGGCCAAGCTGCGCGAAGCCGGTGAACAGCTGATCCGTCTCTACCTGGGCCGCTACGGCCACGAGAAGCCCGTTTCGTCCGAGCTTCACCTGGACGAGCCGCTGATCCACCCGAGCACGGGCGAGGTCTACCAGCGGCCCAGTTTGCCGGGGATCGAGCCCGGCGAGCTGTCACTGTACGGAATCGTGGACAGCGTGCTGGAGGAGCCGGACGGATTGGTGGTGGTGGACTACAAGGTCACCGCCCGCACCAGTGCAGACAGCAGCGTCATGCTCACGCACCGCATGCAGTTGCTGTGTTACGCCTGGCTCATGAGCCGCGCCAGCGATCGGCCGGTAAAAGCGCTTGAGATCAGGCAGCTGGTGCGCAAGAAGCAGCCTGACATCAGCGTCACCCGATTACCCGTGCCTGGGAACGTCAGCTACGCTCCGATGTTTGATACCATTGACGCACTGCTGGCCACTGTCGACGGCGATGCTTACTTGAGCCGCTACGGCTTCCTCTGCCACGCTTCGTGTGATGGCTACCGCCTATGCTCGCCATTGGCCTAGCGCCGCTCCTTGCTGTCAAACATCAAGACGTGGGGCTCGTTGAGTGTAGAGTCGGGCTTCCAATGAGGGCTCGAATGACGGATGAGACGAACGAGTATGATCGGGACCGCCTCTTGGCGCGATGCAACGAATTGGCGCTCTTTTTCTCTCAGGGAAACCGAGCGGAGATCCAGGGCCTCATAAACACAGGCCACATCGGTCAGGCCGAATTGCTCCTAGAATACGTCGAAGACTGCCTAGAGCGGCTGGAGAATGGTGATCTGCTGGATACAGCACTTCTAAAGTACGAACGATTGGGATTCGAGTGGTACGTAACGCATTGCCAGCGTGATGGTTCTGAAGCCACAGGAGTGAGCCGATTCAACTTCTTGGGCGTAGCGTACGCTGGAGGCCTGTCTCCGGTCAGCGGCGCTCTCGGCATCGCCGAGGTCATCCAACTTGGTGGGTACATCAATTTCGGATTCGGAAGAACCGCGCTGGATGACCTGCCTGGCATCTTGATTGAAGGGCTCTGGAATCCTGAAGAAGCGGCTCTGGAACTCCTGTCTAAGTACACGACGCCGAAGCAAGCTGCGGAATGTCGTTCCGCATTGAATCCCGCCGAGAGAGGTGAATTCATGGCCGGTAGGTTGATTCAATGGGCTCGCCGCATCTACGACCTCGAGTATTCCATCGATGAGGGGACCCGAAAATCACGCTTACGCTATCACAACCCAGACGCTGAATGGTACGTCACGGAGGCAGATATCGCGCCACACACTGGTGCTCCGAAGAGCATGTCTGGGGCAGAGTTTTCACGGGTGGAAGGCCG
>JAGQRH010000072.1:2044-3730 GCA_020425605.1 Planctomycetota bacterium
ACGGAGGCAGATATCGCGCCACACACTGGTGCTCCGAAGAGCATGTCTGGGGCAGAGTTTTCACGGGTGGAAGGCCGCCTTAGGCCGCGCGAAGACGGAGCTCCGGTCCGGACGCTTGACCTGCCGTCCATTTTGCAGGCAGACGCGAATCTGGACCTCAACTTTGTGGGCGCAGACCTAGACGACCTCGTAGGGAACGGCGCCGGCGGCGCGTAGCAGACGAAAGCAGTCGGGAGAACCCGTCGAGCCGCAGTGTTCGTACGTAAGAATCGACTGGCCAGCAACGATTGGTCTGGCAAGCAGATGCAGATTTTGCCTACCCATGGAGTTCCTCAGCCAAATGTCGGCTAAGGATTGGCTTGAAGCTTGTCCGCCACGAGGGGGCGTTCCAGGCGTAGCTGAATGCCCAAGGGGCGATGCCGGTACTCTTGATTCCGACTTGCGCTCCGCGAAGAGCCGCGTAGGGCGCTCCACGATTGATTTCCAGCATGTTGTGAGAAGCGGTGAGCAGACCCCCGATCCGCTCTTCGAGTTGCCGAATCCAGTCAAGTTGTCGCTCTGCATCGGCGTACGTCTCCGTCGGAAAGCCGTAGATCAGGTTCAGTACAGTCCCGATCCCCGTGTCAGTAAGCTCGGTGGCGACCTCTTGAACCAACGTTGCGGGGAGCGACTTCCCTATCAGCCGCTGTACGTGCGGGTGTATGGATTCAATGCCGAACTCAAGTGTTTGCAGCCCGGCGTCACATAGCAGGTCTGCGTGCGACGCAATGTCAGGCAGCATGAAGGTCGTTGCGGACCACTTCACGCGCAGGTCACGTGCCAGGAGCCCCTTCGAGAGAGCGACCATCGCCGGAAGCAGAAACAGCGAGTCCTTGAACGAAAACGTCCTGTAGCCGCGTTGGTAGAAGTGCTTGATTGCATCGAGCGCCCGATCGACGTCGCAGACATGCTGGGGATCGCCACGCATTGGCGGCTCGGCGGCCCGGTAGGAACAGTAGGGGCAGTCCCTTGGACAGCTACGGGTGAACTGCAAGGGAACGGTCGACGCCTTCCCGCCGAAGGGGATGAGATCCGCGTCGTCGAAGTGTGGCGTGTAGTTGAATGATCCCGAGGTTGGTGCCACAAACCTGTCAGTACCGGGCATCAGAACACCAGGCATGCCAGTGCTGAACTGCCTCCGGACTGCCGCGATGCACACGTCCGCAAACGCCCGTTCACAGTGGTGCGGCATGAAGGCGTCGAAGCACTCGCCATAACGCGCGTCGGATGAAATGTCCCGTTGTAGAATTGTGATGTGGCTGCCGCCTGCCACAACTGGAACGTCCGGCCAGAGCTCCTTGGCGATTGCGGCAACCAGCAAGGCGAAGAACACCTGTGGCGGCCCCATGATGGATACGCCCACGATTGCTGGCCTTTCCAGGTTCCCCAGTCTCTCGCGCACAAATTCACCGAACGGGTGTCCGTTCGTTGCGCTATCCACTGCCTCGCGTAGGTGCTCGAACGAGTACGCCATTGCAAGCCGGGGGTCTACGCAGTCAGGAACATGGATTGCCCCCGAGCCCAGAGGTACTGAGTCCAGGTAGGCCCGGAGGGCCGAGTGCGTTAGATGCCGGTCTTTACCCTGATCCCCGACAATCAGTGACTTGCGTGTCCCACCCGACGTGCCGAAGCGCAGAAGAAAGTCGA
>JAGQRH010000073.1 GCA_020425605.1 Planctomycetota bacterium
TTGCAGTACTCCGTGAGTTGGGCGAGAGAAGCCCGCCCTCACAAATCCCGGCCGAGCGAATGCATTTCCTCCCGAATCCGTGATGAAAAATCACAGAAAACTGCCGGGGCCAAGGCGCGTGGGTTGCTAGATTCGTTCGATCTGGAACAAGGAGCCCGCATGTTTCGACTTACCGCTGTGTACCCCGCTGCCGATGGCGCGAAGTTCGACTGGGACTACTACACCACCAAGCACTTCGATCTGGTGCGCGAGGCATGCGGACCGCATGGGCTGGTAGCAGCGGGCGCCGTCCAGTGCGTTCCCGGGCCGGACGGGAGTTCGCCGCCGTACGTGGCCGTCGCCAACATCGACTTCGAGAGCGCCGAGAAATTTGCCGCCGCCTTCCCGGTGGCTGCCCCGATCCTGATGGGCGACATCCCCAACTTCACGACGATCCAGCCGATCATCACCGTCGGCCCCGTGCACAGCTAGGACGGGCGCGGCGCCGGCTGCCGTGGGGCGGCATTGTTTGCGCATCACTGCCGTGAAAGTCAGACTGGATTGACAGCGCCGTCAGGGACGCCAATGCAGTCATCGCACGAATTACTTGAGTTCCTTGAGCACTCACTCAAGAACCTGGATGCCGGCACGCTGGCATCCATGGCCGAGTCGCTGGCTGAGCAAGCCCGGGCCGGGCGCGAGCAACACCCCGACCAGCCTGATTTCGTGCGCCTTGAAGCGCAATTTCTGGACGTCGCGATTCTTGAGGCCGAGAAGTCACACGACTTCGCGCGCCAGGCCCAACTGCTGTCAGACGTCGCCGAGTTGCCGGACAACGAGTCGCACGCGCCAGCCCGTCGGCTCGAGTCAGGGCGTGCCTGGGTAAAAGCCGGCCGGATGCTGGCCGCAAGCAAACAGCTGAGACTCGCCGCAGAGTCCGCCGCCGCGATACAGGACACTCCGACGCGCGTGCAGGCCGAAGTAGAAGAAGCGATCCTGCAACTCAACGCCGAAGAAGACGTGCCGAAGGCCGTCGCACGAACCACACCGGTCGGTGAAAGGGCACTGGCGATCGGCGCGGTGCGCGCCTGCCTGGATCTTGCACGCGCCGAGTGCCGCGCGCTCCTGTGGGCCGGGCACCTGAAGGAAGCGACGCTGCGCGTCAAGTCAGCCATTGAGCACGCACCAGAGACGAGCCAAGCGCACCGCTACTTGATGGCGACGCGCGCAGTGGTCTGGGGCAAGCAGGGGAAACCGGCGGACGCGCTGGAACTCGCCGGGCTTGCCATCGGCGATCACGAGCCCGAGGGCGAGACGCTTGAGGCGCTGGGGCAGGTCTATGCGGGCTGCGGCCAGCACAGCAAGGCGCGCGAGCTCTGGGACCAGGCCGTGGACTTCTACCACGAGCGCGCCGATCGATTCGGCAAGGCGCGCATCAGTTTCCTGCAGGCACGACTGCGCGTGCTGGAAGCCCGCTGGGCTGATGTCGAGGCGCCGCTCTCCATGGCCGAGGCGGAGTTCCGCACACTGGGACATGCAGTCTGTCTCGCGCAGTCTGAGTTGCTGCGCGCCGAGATGCTGGTTGGTCTCGGCAACCGGAGCGAAGCCGAGCAGCAGCTTACACGCCTCTTGAACTCGCGCGCCGTGCAAAGCAGCCTCGCACTGTCGTGCAACGCCCATGAGATTGCGGGCGACCTGCTGCGCGGGGCAAAACTCTACAAGCCGGCGTTGGCTGAATATGCGCGCGCACGCGATGCTGCGGCCGCGGCCGGCATGCGGCGCGAGCACGCACGCGGTGCGCTGAATTGCGCCCACATGCATTTCTCACTGAACGAGATGGCCCTGGCCGAGACCCAGGCGATGCTGGCCCGTGCGCTGGTGCGCCGTAGTTTCGGCGAAGGACTGATCGAGTTCGTCGAGGCGAACCTTGCGCTCGCGCGTGTCAGGCTCAAGCGCGGCGACCTGGCAAACGCGCGCAAATGGACCATCGATGCACTCGAGGCCGGAGAAGACCTCGACCTGCTGGAAAACTCGCACGCACTGCGCACCACGACGCTGATCCACGACATGCGGCGCATGGAAGACCTGGTCGCCGCCGCGGAAAGCAACGCCCGCAAGACGAAGACCTGACAGCCCTCGGCTGGGCCAGCAGAGTCCCCGGCCCACGTAATTCGGTTGTTACAAGATTGGTCCAACCTTCCGAGGAGAAACCATGTTCCGAATGCACGCCGTGTTTCCGGCCGGCGAGGGCGCTACCTTCGACTGGGACAGCTACGTCAAGAACCACCTGCCGCTGGCGCGCGAGAAGATGAAGCCGCACGGGCTGATCTCGATCAACGCGCAGCGCTGCGCACCCGGCCCGGACGGCGCCCAGCCGACCAACCTGGCGATCGTCACGATCAACTTCGAAAGCGCGGAGAGGTTCAATGCCGCGTTTGCCGACGTCGCGCCCGAGCTGATCGCGCACGTCCCGACGTTCAGCAACGTGAAGCCGATCTTCCACTTCGGCGAAGTGGCCGACTAGCGACACAACCATCTGATCAACGACAAGCGGCGGCCATCAAGGCCGCCGCGTAGTGTCGTGTTGCGCGTTGAGGGCTACTTGTCCTTGCCCTTGCCGTTGTCTTTCTCGTCCTTCTCTTTCTTTTCCTTCTCTTCTTTGTCCTTCTTCTCTTTCTCTTCCTTTTCCTGCTTTTCCTTTTCTTCCTTCTCTTTCTTCTCGCGTTCTTCCTTTTCCTTCCGCTCGGCCTCTTCCTTGTCTTTCTTCTCCTGCTCTTCCTTGGCCTTACGTTCGGCTTCTTCCTTGTCCTTCTTCTCTTTCGCTTCCTTCTCGTGCTTCTCGGCTTCTTCGCGCTCCTTCTTCTCGCGCTCCGCCTTTTCCTTCTCCGCCTTTTCGCGGTCTTCTTTTTCCTTCTTCTCGCGCTCAGCCTTCTCGCGGTCGGCCTTTTCCTTCTCTGCCTTCTCTCGGTCTTCCTTTTCCTTCTTCTCGCGCTCAGCCTTCTCTCGGTCGGCCTTCTCCTTCTCGGCCTTTTCGCGATCAGCCTTTTCTTTCTCAGCCTTCTCGCGATCTTCCTTCGCCTTGCGCTCGGCCTCTTCCTTTTCCTTCTCGGCCTTTTCTTCCTTCTCGCGCTTCTCCTTCTCTTCTCGCTCTTTCTTCTCTCGTTCGGCCTTCTCGCGTTCAGCCTTTTCTTTCTCGGCCTTTTCCTTCTCTTCCTTTTCCTTCTTCTCGCGCTCGGCCTTCTCGCGGTCGGCTTTCTCCTTCTCTGCCTTTTCGCGCTCTTCCTTGGCCTTCTTTTCCTTCTCTTCCTGCTCGCGCTTTTCCTTTTCCTCCCGCTCCTTCTTCTCGCGGTCGGCCTTTTCCTTTTCCGCCTTCTCTTTCTCTTCCTTTTCCTTCTTTTCGCGCTCGGCCTTCTCGAGGTCGGCTTTCTCCTTCTCCGCCTTTTCGCGCTCTTCCTTGGCCTTCTTTTCCTTCTCTTCCTTCTCGCGCTTTTCCTTTTCCTCCCGCTCCTTCTTCTCGCGGTCGGCCTTTTCCTTTTCCGCCTTCTCTTTCTCTTCCT
>JAGQRH010000074.1 GCA_020425605.1 Planctomycetota bacterium
GTGACCATGAACATCCGCGGGAACTCGTATCGATTGAAAGAGAAGTTGAAGGCCGGTCTCGTTCGTCCCGAACAGACCGAAGCGTGAACGGGGTGGGGAAAATTCAATTCCCGTAGCTGGGGAAAATTGGGATCCCCTTGACACACAGAAGCTCGCTGTGGTCCTTGCCGCGTATCCAGTGGCAGGCGACCGCGGTGTTCTTGCGGGCGGTCTTGCGCAGCAGGCGGTGCAGGGTGTCGAGGCCGGCCTTGGTAATCGCTGTCTGCCAGGTGCGCTCGCCGCGGCGTTCGGCGAACTGGTCGAGGATGCGTCGCGTTTCGGTGAGCGCATTCTTGCTGCACTGGGAGATCAGCAGGACGTTCATTGCGCGCGTCTGCCGAGGTCGAGTGCGACCTGTTCGACGCTGTCGAGCATGAAGTCCAGGGATTCGCTGCCGACCAGGGCCTCGATGCAGGCCTCGCGGAATTCCTGTTCGCTGTCGCCGCGCATTGCGGAGATGAAGGCTTGGGGCAGGATGGTGGCGTCCTTGACGAGGTCGGCGATGTCGAAAACCAGGCCGCCGCGCCGGGTCTTGCCGTGCAGCACCGCGAGGCCGTGAGGCAGGCCCAGCACCCAGGCAGCGGTGGCGCCGAGGCCATAGGCAAGGTAGTTGCCGTGGTCGAGGAAGCGATTGGCAGGGTCGAAGCCGCTGCCATTCTTGGCGCGGGTGAAGTCGCCGTAGTCGGTGGCGTCGCAGGCTAGCTTGAACAGTGTCTTGGTGAGGCGGGCTTCCTCGGTGAGCAGCGCGGTGTTGTCCGGGGCGGCGGCCGTCGCTTTGCGTGCAGCATCGAGGGCGCCGGTCAGGCGCGTTGCATCAAGGTCAAAACCGGCGTCTGCAAGGGTGCGATTCTTGGTCCACTGCCTGACAATGCGATCCAGGCGCAGGGCCTGGAAGGCTTTGGCGGCCTCCAGTCGCAATGCGTCGTCAAACCAGAAACGCACCCAATGCTGGAGGTATTCGGTCGGGCGGTATTCGGTCTGAGGCGAGAACCACGCCACCTCGACGTCGATCTCGTTGGCGCTGAAGAGCGGGGTGCCCCCACCTCCGCAGAACCCCAACATCACGCCGGCCTTGGCCAGCTCGCGCACCGCGGCTTGGGTGATCGAGGTGCCGGTACCGAGTAGCAGCGTGGTGGTGTTGGCGATCGGGATGTTCCAGTAGCGGGACTTGTTGCCCTCTTCGGTGACATATTCCACCCGGCCGCCATTCACCAGGATACGGCAGTGCTCCAGGTAGTAGAGATTCGCGCGCTTTGAATGAAGGATGGTTTTGAGGTCGGATGGATCAAAGGGCTTCACCATGTTTTACGCATCTGGAATGTTGATGACTTTGTAATAAGTTGTTCGCATTCTGGCACGAACGGGCGATCTGAAGCATTGGCATCTTCAGACGCTGGCTCCATGCATCGGAGCCGCACGGAGAGCTTCGGCGACCTGATCCCGGAGATCTAGGTAGTCGTGACCGTTGGCGACCTCCAGAAGACCATCCTGATTCCGGAAAAGACGAACCAGGGCTACGAAATCCGGGCTGTCAGAGCGGTGCCGTATCGCGCAGGTGATCCGCGCCCAGCAGGTGTCACGGCGGCTGAGCAGTTCTTCGATCCACGCGCAGGTCCGGGCGCGGCAGCAAGTTGGCATATCCGTGGTCGAAGGCCGCCGCCGCGGGGTGGTGGTGTTCGCGAACTGGTCTTGCTTACGCGCTTGTTCGATCTGCCGGAATGCGCATTGCTCTCCTGCGCATGGCTGATGAATGCAAGCGGTGGTGTGTCCGGTATGTCGGGGCCTTGGGCGAATCATGGGGACTCCTCCGGCGTGCGGAGAGCGCCGACCCTGCGTGTGGCCATGGTCCCCGTCGCCGTTCTTGGCTCCTCGCTACGGATGCCCGAGGCATCGTAACGATCTTCCTTGACAGCTGAGCAGTCGGCATCTTGATTGCATATTGGAGGGGGATATCACCCTACGTGACGATGGACGTTCCGCGCGTGCCGGGCAGTTCCTGATCGAACCCACGAGCGCCCTTCCTGCCACAACCGGGCTCGTTAGCGTTTGCCAGGGGATCTGATCCCGCTATCGGCAAGGCTCAGTGGAGACGAGAGGGTTTGGAACGAATTATCCCTGGCGGCGTGTGATCGGGGGTTTCTTCATGCCACGACTGGCGCAGCTGATTGATGTCAATTGAGGAGCAAGGCAAATGGACTTTTTTGTGGCTCTCGACATTCTGCTGGGCCTGTCGCTGGTGTATCTGGTGTTCGCGTTGGTGGTTTCCTCCATCAACGAGTTCATTGCGGCCTTCGCGAGCAGTCGTGCGCGATGGTTGCGCCGAGGGGTCGCCAGCCTTCTTTCAGCGGATCCGAAGGCATTAAACATGCCCGAGGCGAAATCGGTTCTTGATTCACCGTATGTGTCATATCTCGGGACAGCGGGCATCGGTAACACCTTCAAGGCAAGCTATGTCTCCGCCTGGACCTTGATGCAAGGGGTGCTCTCCCGGGTCGAGGGTTTCAAGGAAGACGCCTTTGCACGGGTTGGCGAGATCCGGGCTCTGGCCGAAAAGCTGCCCGCGCAGTCGCCGATCCGCAGCGTGCTCATCGACCTGTGCGCGCGTGCCAACGGCGATCTCGCCAGCTTCCAGAAGCTGCTCGACGGATGGTTCGCGACCTTCGAGACCCAGCTCACTGCCTGGTACCGGCAGAAGACGCACTATGTGCTGGTGGGCCTTTCCTTCCTGGTCGCTGTCGCGATGAACGTCGATACCGTGGGCATCGTGCGGCAACTGTCCGCCGATCCGAAAGTGCGCAACGCGGTAGTCGAGGAGGCGATGAAGGCGGCCGACAAGAAGACGATCGAGGGCTATATCGACTTTACGCCAAGGGACAAGGCCCGGGACGCATTCGAGACGGCGTCGTCGGTGTTCAAGACGGCTGAGGCAGCATTGGCGAACTGCCCGAAGCCCGGAGACAAGACAACCTCGGGCACTGCAGCGCAGGAACATGGTGCACCGGTATGCGATCACGTCGAACTGGAGAAGCAGCTGAAGAAGGCGCAGAGCGATCGGTCACTGCGGCGCGACGAACTGCAGACACAACAGGATGCGCTGGATCAGCGCATCAAGGGTCGTGCGGATGCGCTGTCGAACACCGGGCTACACATCGGGTGGGACAAAAATGAATTCACTGAATGGCACGAGAGTTTCTGGACATGGCCGTCGTTCACCAAATTGGTCGGTTTGCTGGTCTCGGCGTTCGCCATTGCGCTGGGTGCGCCGTTCTGGTTCAACATGCTCAAGTCGGTCGCGTCAATGCGGTCGGTCGGTGTGAATGCAGGCGAGAAGAAGGACGAGGGAAAGGCGAAATAGATGCGGTGCGCGGCATCCT
>JAGQRH010000075.1 GCA_020425605.1 Planctomycetota bacterium
GTGCTGCCTGTTGCCTGCCGCATGTGGAAGATGCTCGGCCAATGGTGTCGCTCGATTCCGCTCGGCTGTATGCGAGAAGAATGACCGGTTGCCAAAATCTCCAACTAACCCGATCGACCCGCAACAGCCGTTCGGGTTTTTCGCCCGAATGACCGGAGTGCAGCGTAAAGGGCCATTCAGGCCCGTCGGCCGAGCTACCGCTATTGGCCCGCAATCGACCGCTGGGAGCAGTACGCTTTCCTGAAGGAACTCAGCTTGAGCGCCCGTAGCACCAGGTGCTATAAGATATGAGTTTTCATGACAGCATGCCGGCGGAGGTGGATGCAATGCGCAAGACGAGTTCACCCATTATCGAAGCCGTGCGCGACACAGCCAAAGGGCTACACAAGGTAGGCGTGATGGACCAGGTCACGCTGCGCGAATTCGACCCGCTCTGGTTGCCACCGGTCGAGCCGTTGGAGCCTGCTGAGATCAAGCGCATCCGCGAAAGCGCTCATGTCAGCCAAGCGGTTTTTGCGCGCCTACTGAACACGAGTCTTTCGACCGTTCAGAAGTGGGAGATCGGGCAGAAGAAGCCCGCGGGCACTGCGCTTAAGCTGCTGCATCTGGTTCAGAAGCGCGGCCTAGAGGTCGTCGCATGAATGCGATGCTCCGGCAACACTCGATCAGGCCGCAAGTGCCCGGACCAGCCTTTGGCAATGGAATCCTGCCCGTCGGCGTGCTACCACTCGTCCGACGGCTCGCAAATAAAGGTGATATCGCATGAACGCCGATATTCTCAAAAGAGTAGTACGAGCCATTGCCGATGGTTCGCAATCCGACTTGGACCGGCTCGCCGGCAAGATCGTCGAAGCAGAACGCAAGACAGGGCACGTCAGACTGGCTGAGCAGTTGGAGGCCATCCTCAAGCAGCCTAAGACGAAACGGGCACTGCCGTCGCCGACTCCGTCAGCTGACATTGAGCGCACGCTCAAAGAACTGCCCATGAGCCGGCGTCACGGGGAGACGCTGGCCACGCTCATCCCGCACGACCAACTGGAGCACTACATGGTGCTGCCCGAAGCGGTCGAGCAGCGCTTCGCCCGCATCGAAGCCGAGTACGCCGCCCGTGACCGGCTGCGCACTTTCGGACTCAAGCCTCGCAAGACCGTGCTGCTCTACGGCCCGCCGGGCTGCGGCAAGTCGCTGGGCGCCAAGCGGCTCGCCTGGAATACCGGCTTGCCGCTGATGAAGGTGCGCTTCGACGTGCTGATCTCCTCATTCTTCGGCGAGTCGGCCCAGAACCTGCGATCCATTTTCAGCAGTGCCCGCGAAAAGCCCTGTGTGCTGCTGCTCGACGAATGCGACTTCATTGCACGTTCGCGCACGGCCTCCAAGGACATCGGCGAGGTGTCGCGCATCGTCAATTCGCTGCTGCAGCTCATGGAAGAGTACGACGCGCCCGGCCTGCTTGTCGCGACGACGAACCTAGAGTCCGCGTTGGACCCGGCACTGTTCAGGCGC
Organism: Planctomycetota bacterium; assembly: GCA_020425605.1. Classification (GTDB taxonomy): domain Bacteria; phylum Planctomycetota; class UBA8742; order UBA2392; family UBA2392; genus JACKID01. The sequence goes on from JAGQRH010000075.1 coordinate 1,504, forward strand.
TTCGACGATGTGTTCGCCATCCCGCTGCCCGGGAAGGCCGAGATCGAAAAGTTGCTGAAGATGACGCTGTCCAGCGTGCGGATGGACAGGCCCATCGCCTGGGAGCCTCTGATCGCCAAACTCGAAGGCTCGTCGGCCGCGATGGTCGTGAAGGCCGCTCAGGACGCCGCCAAGGCTGCTGTGCTGGCCGGCCGCCCGTCCCTGTCGCAAGACAAGCTGCTCAAGGCCGTCGAAGAGCTGCAGCGGCGCGACGCGGCACAAAGAGCGTAAGCCGTGCCGGGAGCGCACAACTTTGAACACCTGCCGCTGCTGCTACGCTACCAAGGCAAGGCACGCCTGCGCGGGGGCGGCGATCCGTCGCCACAAACGCTAGCCAACAAGCGAGCACAACGCCAAGCGCACAGCGTGGCCCTGGACTCCGCGGCCCAAGCGCTCAGTGCGAACTGGCAGGCCCGCAAGGCGCAGCGCCAGGCGGCAGGCCAGGCCTTACCGGACATCCCCGCGGGCATTCCCATCCTGCTGAAAATTGACACCGGGCTCGACCTCGACGCGCTGCGCGCCAAGTTCGAATTCGAGATCGTGGCGGAGCAGGAAGACGGCTATGTGATCGTGGCGTCTGAAGACATTCAGCTGACGGCGTTCCGCAGCATGGCCCAAGGGTTTGCTGTCACCGTGCACGGCTCGGCGACCATCGCCGAGGTCCACACGCTGTTCGACGATCCCAACCAGACGGACCGGCTGGGTCGCATCCTTTCCGACCAGTTGATGGCGTCGTGGGGCAACATCGACGAAGACCAGCTCTACATCGTTGACATCGGCATCGCCTGCGCCGGCACTCAGGAAATTCCGCCGCGCCCGGTGCGTGGCAAGCGCGCGACCGACGCCCAGTGGGCGGCCAAAGAGTACGAGTGGTCGGAGCGGCGGGCCAGCGCCTACAACGAGTGGGACGACATCAAGATCGAACGCGAGACTTCCATCCAGAAGTTCACCGAGTTCTATCAAGCCGAAATCCTGCATATGAGGGACAGCGCCGACTTCGATGCGGGCGTGCTGCCGGACAGTTTCACAGTCCGGCTGAAGATCTCGGGCAAGGGGCTGAAGGACTTCGTCCTCAACTATCCCTACATCTTCGAGATCGTCGAACCGGAAGACATCGCGCTGCCCCAAAACCAAGGCCAGCAAGGCGCGCAAGCGGCGCCCGCTGTCGCGCCCGTCGCACCCGATGCTGACGCGCCTGCCGTCTGCGTCATTGACAGCGGCATCCAAGAGGCGCACGTCCTGCTCCAGCCTGGCATCGACCAGGCCGCGTCCCATTGCTTTCTACCGGGCCAAGCCGCGACGGCCGTCGCCGATGAAGTCGCGCCGGGCGGCCACGGCACGCGCGTTGCAGGCGCCGTGCTGTATGGCGAGGACGTACCGGTCGCCGGCGCACCGCAGTTGCCGTTCTGGATTCAGAACGCTCGCGTGCTCGACGCCCAGAACGCGATGCCGGTCGAGTTGTTCCCGCCCGAAGCGCTACGCAAGGCCGTCGAACGCTTCAACGACGGCCCGCGCCAGACCCGTGTCTTCAATCACTCGATCAATGCGCGCAGCTACTGCCGCACGCGCTATATGTCGTCCTGGGCAGCCGAGATCGACCAGTTGTGCAACGAACGGGATGTTCTCATCGTGCAAAGCGCCGGCAACCTGCCGCTGCAAGGCACGCCCCCATTCCTTGGCATCGCCGACCACCTGACTGCTGGCCGAGACTATCCCGCCTATCTCGCAGAAAATGCGGCCCGCATTGCCAACCCGGGCCAGAGCCTGCAGGCCTTGACCGTCGGCTCGATCGCTTACGACGCCGCCGAGCAGGGGGTATG
>JAGQRH010000076.1 GCA_020425605.1 Planctomycetota bacterium
TACGACCCCGACCTGCTGGCATGGCTTGACGACTTCGGGCTCTGCCGGACGCTGCACAAGGGCCGCAGCGGGGCCAGCCTGGACGAGGAAAGCGCGTTCTTTCTGGACGTGGTCCGCATCGCGTCGCAAGAGCAAATCTGCATCGACAACTATTGTGCGCGCAAGGCAAGGCAAAAGGTGAACCATGGCTGATGCGACGTATGACATCAGGATGCGCGAGACCGGCGCTGAGGCTGTTTCCCGTGGGTTCGGGAAGGCGGACAATGCCGCAAAGCGCATGGCCAAGAGCTTCGCCACTGCTGCCGCCGGAATGCTGGCAGCCGGTGGGCTTATCGCTGGGTTCAAGGCTGCTGTCCGGGCCGCCGGCGAGCAGGAGAGGGCCGAAAACCAGCTTGCCCGCGCCTATGGAAAGAACACCGAAGCCCTGCGCCGACAGGCCGCCGAGCTGCAGAAGGTGACCACCTATGGCGACGAGGTGACGATTGCCGCGCAGGCCCGCATTGCTGCTTTCGTGAAGGACGAGAAGCAGATCATGCGGCTGACGGAGGCGACGCAGGACTTGGCCGCCGCGCAAGGAATGGACCTGCTGAGTGCGGCTGACCTGGTGGCGAAGAGCGCTGGATCGGCTACGAACGCGCTCTCCCGCTATGGTGTGCAGATCGACACAACGGCCAGCCAGGCTGACAAGGTCAAAGAGCTGGCGGACCAGATTGAGCGGCTTTTCGGTGGGGCGGCCGTGACGAATGCCAGGGATGCCGTAGGAATTTGGGAGCAGGCCGCGAATGCGTGGGGCGATGTCCTTGAGACGATCGGGAATCAGCAGGCGGTCAAGGATGCTGGAACCGCGGCAACGGCTATTGCAAACCTGACCAACGCCTTCCTTGGCCTGATCGGAAGCGCGGCAATGTGGGGTGGGCCGCAGGCCGAAGCCTTGTTCGTCGGACCGCCGAGGCCAGAGAATTTCGAGAAGGCTGCAGCAGCAGTCACAGAGCACGTCGAGGCGATGGAAGGCGGGATGAGCACCATCGAGGATTGGGGCAATGCCCTTGCCCGCGTGGAGCGCATTGACACGAGCCTGGCGGAGGAGAAGAATACCAAGATTCGCGGCCTGCAGGACGAGGATTTCCAGTACCAAGCCAACATCGTCACGCTTGAGAAGTATATCACGCTGAAGGAAATGCAGGCGCAGGCAGAGAGGGCAACGATTGCATTCCTCAGCGAGACTCCTGGCAAGCTGGCCTCAATCAATGCCGCCTTCAAGGGCAACGCCCAGCTCACAAAGCGGCTTGCGCAATCGCAGGCCATCATCGACACCTATGCAGCAGCCAACGCCGCATACAAGGCCATGGCCGGCATTCCGATTGTCGGGCCGACACTGGCGGCCGCAGCAGCCGCGCTGGCCATCGCCCAGGGCCTCGGCAATGTGGCCATCATCGAGCGCCAACGCTTCCGGCAGGGCGGCAGCTTCGAGACCACGGGGCCGGCGACGATCAGCACGGGCACGGGCCGCTACTTGGTGGGCGACAACCCCGGCGGGCGCGAGCGCATCAGCGTGACGCCCACCAGTAGCCGAGGGCGTGCGCAGGGCGGGAACACGATCACTCTGCAGTTCATGGGGCCGATCACAGACGAGGGCTTCGTCCGCGATGTGCTGGTTCCCGCGGTTGAGCGCGCGGCGAGGAGCGCATGAGCGACCAACTGACAGTCGGCAATATCCACGCGGCGTGGTTCGTCTCGCTGTACTACGACGGCGGGACCAACTCCCTTACCGTCGGCCATCAGGCCGGGAACCTGTATGGCACATCGACACCCGTCTATCCGTTCCTGGCCAACCGGCCAACCATCCGGCGCAGCATCAATCTGAAAGACTGCAAGGCCAAGATTTCCAATGTCAGCATTCAACTCACGAACGCGACCTACAGGGGCGCGCAGTTGTGGGACGAGCTGAACCCGCTGAGCGCTGCCCGCAAGTACCTAAATAGGGCTGTTGTGATTCAGGAGCGCCTCAATCGCGCAGGCACTCTGAGCACGGTGTTCACCGGGCGCATACGCGAGCTGTCTCTGAACAGGTCAAGCGGAAAGATCGACGTAATCCTGGAGTCGAACGAGCCGTGGGACTTCATTTCGATCCCGCAAACACAGCTTGACACGGGACAGTATTTCCCCGTTGTCTACGGTGACTATGGCTACAGCTCGAGCGGAAGCTATTGCATCTACAAGCAGCAATTCCCCGTCGAGCTGCTTACGAAGACCAGCGAAGAGCTGCTCGCAATCATGCCGTTCAACACGAACACAGACCCGTATCGGCTTCATGTCTATGAAGAATCGCTCGATCGCTTTGTCCCGATCACTGACGACAGCGGAAATTATCAGTATACCGGAACAACGGACTACGACGCCAACGGCTACGTAATTCCCGTATACGAGGGCCTCATCCATTCATGGAAGATGAAGCCGCTCTACCTGTCTACCCGCAACGCATCCACATTCACCGACCCCGAAAACGCGATCGACGACAAGGACGCAGACGAGACAACCACCTACGCAACCTGCACGATCAACGCCGGATCTGGTGGCGGATTCGAGCTTTACTTCCAGGTTGCCGACTCGCGCTTCAATCCCTACGACTATTCTGCCGCACAGGTGCAGATTCAGGTTGCGGTCAATGTTCAGGTTGACTCGACTTCGGGAACACCGATCCTGTGGTTATCCATTGACGGCGGATCCTCTGCGGTCAAGGCGTTAACGTTTGTTGGCACTTCACAGACAACACACACATGGACGGTTGGGGCGGCCGACATGGAAGTGCGGAAGCTGCCAACGTCGATGAGCCTATATTTCTTTCGCAACTCTGCAACGGGAACGCCGGTCACGCTGAAACTCTTTGACGTGCGCGTCTCTGTCGTGGCGCAGACTTGCATCGCGCCGCTCGCAACGGCCAGTGACGAACAGCTCGCAGATGCCAAGGCGATCAAGTCAGACGTTGAGCGCCTGTACTGCGGTGGTGACGGATTGACCAGGGCTTGGTCGAGCGGTGCGTGTGACGACGTTCAGGAGATTCACCGAGACGCGCTGATCCGATTCGCCGGCATGACCACCAGCACGCCCGACGGTTACAGCGACCTTGACACGGCCCGCAGCGGATTCAAGGGCCGCTTGTGGCTGCACAAGCCGGTTCCGCTGCGCGAAGTCCTGGAGCGCCTACAGTTCGAGGGGCAGTTCATTTTCACATGGGCCGCCGACGGTGACCCGCGCTACATCTTCGTGAAGAGCAG
>JAGQRH010000077.1 GCA_020425605.1 Planctomycetota bacterium
TCGGTCTCGCTGCTGCGCACGGTCGGCAGTGGCTCGATCAGCAACTCGCGCGCCACCAGGCGGCAGTCGCCCGGCCGCGGCTCGAGCCGCAGCACGTGCTGCGCAAGCCCGACCGGCACGCTGTAGCGGTAGAGGGTTTCGTGCTGGACGGTGAAGATCATGGTGGGGGCAGGGTGTTCCGGCCCGCCATTGTCGCATTTGCAGGCCGCTGACCTTCGCAACTTGCCGGCCGCTCAAAGGAAGCAATTTGGCCTTTGCTGACGGCCAGCCTGCGCCAATTGAATGCCAGCAATTCTGACCATACCGGCCGTATGACAAAAGCGAGCGCAAAGCGAATCATGCAAGATGCGATGAGTGGTGCAGCATCATTGCTGGCAGGCTACCGGGCGAGGCCTGACCCCAAAAATCCACGGTTGGAATGTGAATCCACCAAAGTCACGCGGCGCGATCCAGAAGCGTTTTCGGGCAGACCGACCGATGGGAGGCGTTCGACGCCGGCCGACGTTCGCCGGCCAGTGGCGCTCCGGTTCAGTGCAATCTCGCCGGATCGACCCCTGAGCGACGGCCTTCGTCGATCTCCCCGGCATTCGCGTTGGTGCTTCCCGCGCCCGGACTGGCCGCTCCCGCGAGCCCTGAGGCGCAGCATGCCGTCCGAGTCTTCAAGCTGAAGTGCCCTGGTCCTGCCTCCTCGGCGATCGAAGCGTTCAGCCTCGATCCTCCCGCGGTCGGCTTCCGATCCAGACTTTTGCCTCTGCTGCCTCGGCAAGCATTCGAAGCGTCAGCGGAGTGCTCCTGTGCTCGCGCCCGAACAGGCTGCGCACCAGCTCGACGGGGTCCAGGCCTTCGGCGCCGAAATGATCTTCTAACCGGAAGTCTCCCCGAGCGACCGCGAAACGGTCGGCGAAGGCCTCCATGAATATTCGCGCGTCGTCGCCATCGAGCCCCAGATCTTCGAGCAGGCGAGTGTCCGGGTGCGTTGCCGAGTTTTCGCCGAGCCGCTCGCGAACGAAGGCCGCGACGGCCAGTTGGGTCTGTTCGGATACGTCGCTCACGGCTCGCACCGGTCGGCGCCGTCAACGCGCCGGTTGTACTCACGGATTGCGGCGGCTGTAATGGCCGTCACGTCGTAGGCAAGAATGATCCAACCAACGACCGGAACCGTCCGACCCACGAAGGCGCCGAGGTTGTTGACGAACAGGATTCGAAATCTGCGAATGCTTTGCGTGGTGAGGGTCGGCAGCACCCGGCGCTTGAACTCGACATTCAGCAGTCGCCGCGATACCACGGACGCGACAGACGTCCCGCGGGTACTGCCAGCGAACTTGCCGCGGGTGGTCAGCAGCGGCAACCCCGCCACCACGCAAAACATTGCTGCCAAATCCTGAACCCCGAGTTGCTCCTGGGCCTTGTCCACGAAGATCCAGAACAACAACTCGCCCGAAGACAGTCCGCCCAACTCACCGTAACAATAGGTTGCCACTAGATCGTGCCTCCCACGCCGCCGCGTCATCCGGGTCGCCGCTGCCCATGCTGTGACCAGGCCGCCCCATGGCCCGAAGCAATATAGATCGGCGCGTCTGCATCGGTGCTCGGAATCGTGCCCTTGGGGCCCGCAAAGATTCGAAGTGACGCCCCGGATACAGCTGACTGACGTCGGCCACTGTCACGCAGGGTTTCAGAGATCGCGGGTCAATCGTGCCCCATCCGCCGAGTACAGTGCCGGCGCCGCCCCTCCGTCGCCTTCCCGCCCGAGCAGTCATCCGAACGGCCCATGAAACCTTTTCAGCTGAAGAGGGATCCCGGGTAGCGGCCGTGGAGAAACTGCAGACCGATCGGAAGGCCGACGCTCGAAAGGGGCGGGAGGTAACGTTGCGCGACCTGCCGTTATGCTTTTGCGTGCTTTCGGCCCCTGCGCACTACCGGGCTGCGCCGCGCCCGATCTTTTCCAGCAACATCCCCTGGTCAATTCGAGTGCTGCAGTACATGCACACCCGCTGTCGAGTGTGTGCGGGGCGGGCACACTCGGGACACGGGATAGGCCCCCCGGTGAGCCGCCCATCGGCGCGACCATCTCGCAGATCGATCTCGTCGATGCGGCGGGCGATCTCCTCGTCGCTGACACCCCCCTGCTCCTGCAGCAACTCGACCAAAGCCTGGCATATCAGGGCAAGCCCGTCGACCTTCGATTCGAGCCTCGAAAGCTCAGACTCCATCCTGAGACCGGTATGCCGCGCGTCACGTTGGGCATCCTTGGCAGCCAAGTCGGCGCGCTTGATCTGATAGTGCTGAAAGACGTCCCAAAGCGCCATGGTCGGATCCTGATGAAAAGATATCACGATTAGAGCACACGACGGACATCAGGAACGAACGGAGTCAGGCCTCGGCTTATAGTCAACCAGCGCAAATGCATAGGGCCACGCAAATGCACAAATGCAAAGGGTCAGGCCTCGTCCGGTTGCCTATCAGCAATGATGCTGCTGCTTCGCTACTCGTAGCATGCATGCTCCACAAGCCGCCCGCCCGCGTCGAGCGGCAGGTGTCGGCCACATTGCAGGCGTTCAATTGGCGCAAGCTGGTGGTCAGCTCAGGCCGAGGTGCCGGCATACGAAGGTCGCATCCGATACGTGCCGTTCGACCTCGCTGTGCGTCGTCCCACCGGCATTCGCCGCAAGGAGCAATTTCATAGCGTGGCGCAGGCGAGATGAGGGTCAATTGCGGTTGCGCCAGTAGCCCGGTTCGCGACGGCAATGCATGACCGCTACGACGAGAATGTGGTCTGGCTCGATCGAATAGAGGACGGCGTAGGGGAAGACTTTCGTCAAGCAACGCCGAATGCCATCCTCGATAACGCGACTCGACTCGGGAGCGGCAGCGAGACTGGCAACGGCCGTTTCGACCGCGCTGACGAAGCGCTCGCCGAGTCCGGTGTGCTGCTGCTCGAAATACTCGGTGGCGGCAAGGAATTCTGCCGGGGCCTACGGGTGAAATTCGACCCTCATCGGGCAATGGCTTGCCGGACCTTCGCAAATGTCTCTTCGGCGGGAACGGTCTCGACCTCTCCACGCCGTACTTCATCAACGCGCTGCTTCGCTTCTCGCATCCAAAGCTGTCGGAT
>JAGQRH010000078.1 GCA_020425605.1 Planctomycetota bacterium
ACTGCTATCAGCGTTTGCACCAGCGCCGGGCTGAAGGGATAGACCTGCCGAAACATCTCACGGTCGGCGTCGGTCGTCAGCAGCGTATCCAGTACATCCTTGCGCAGCTTGAGCGTTTCGTCGAATGACTGGTCCAACTGCAGGCGGGCAGCCGGGCTCACCGCGCGCAGCACGCGCTTTTGGGCGATGGCCGGCAGGTTGCGATCTTCCAGCGTGATGCGATGGAAGCGCGCTTCCCAGTGCCGTAGCACGTCGGTGAACTGCACGCCGATGGCGCCGGGCAGGCTGTCGCCGACCAGTTCACGGAGATCGCGTTGCCGGGCGATGAAGCTGATCAGCGGCGCCGGGCGCTGCAGATGCGTAGCCTCCACTAGCTTCACCAGCTTGGTGCCCTCGCGGCTGACGAAATTGACGTCCGATGCGTGACTCGCCAACCACAGCACCAGTTCGTCCAGAAACAGGATGACCGCGTCATAGCCCAGCTCAGACGCGTGCCGGCTCATGATCGCCAGGCCTTCGTCGAACGAGACAAAGCTCTCGCCGTCGCTGGCGATGCTGCGATAGGCGCTGAAGAAGCCGTTGATCAGATCGCCGACCAGGCGCGTGCGCTCTGCGCCGGTGGGTGGTTCCAGCAGGGCTGCATCAAAACTGGAGGCATTCCAGCCGCCCTCGAGCGCGCCCCAGCCGCCGCTGGCGGCGGACTTTGCGTTCAGTTCATTGAAAAAGGTGGCGTCGCCGAGTCGGGCGCGCAGATCGGCCGCATCGCGGAACAGACCTTCGGCCTGATAGAAGCCCGGGATCGGTGCTTCGGGATGGAGGCGCCTTACGTGGTCGGCGTACTGACCGAGCACAGCGGATTCCATGTCGCGGGCGCCGACCATGTGGTAGGGCACCATCAGAAACTTGCGTCCCTGCACCCAGGCATGGCGGGCAACGGTATCAGCCAGCTCCGGGATCGCTCGGGCTTGAGTGTTGCCGGCCATCAGCAGATGCAGGATGGCCATGAAATGCGACTTTCCGGAGCCGAAGGAGCCGTGCAGATAGGCCGCTTTGCTTTGACCTGAGTTCAGCGCCTGCTGCGCAAAGCCAAGCGCATTGTCGAAGGCCTTCTCCAACTGCGGTGTGACCACATAATTGCGCAGCGTTTCCTCGGCGTGGCTGACGCCCTCACTGAGCTTGAGGACGAAATCACCCTGATGGACGCGCTCGGGGACTTCGATCAGGTCCTTGATCAGGGTCATGCGTTGAGCTCCGTGGGTGCCTCAGGGCTGGGGTGTTGCTGCCTTACTGGCGCGCTTGCGTTTGGTCACTGGTGCCGCGAGGGCCGACTCAGGCGCCGGAATGGGTGGCGCTGGTCGGGCTTTCTTCAGGTCAAAGAAGTTGACCGATGGAAGCATCGCGTACCCCAGCGGCATGCGCGCTGTGAGATTGGCGACTTGGTCGCGAATCGCCGACCACAACAATGCAGGGCCGTTGACGGCAATAAGGTCCTCTGGATCGCCCAGCCGTTCGGAGCCCTTGCCCAGCACGATCTTGCCGCCAGCCTCGATATCGATCAGGTAGGGAGAGAAGCGACGATCGCGGTCATCTTCACCGTGCACGTTGTCAATACAGACCCGCAAGGTCACCAAGTAAGGCACTCCGCGCGGATCGTCCTCCTCCAGCAGCGTGACTCCCACCTCAGACTTGATCAGCACGCCTTCGAGCATGCTGTGCGCATCCGCACCGTCTTGCTGAGCGACCTCCATGTGATCCACGTCAACGGCCACGTGAACGCGACGGAACGCCAGGTGCACCAGTTGCAGCGGCGAAATTTTCACGAAGCCTGCGCCTCCACGCCGTGCACTTCATCATTGGCAGCAGGCGCGAACATAACGCTCGAATGGCCTTTCTCCGCCCAATCGAGTTTGGCGCTGCTAAGGTCGTGCCTTGGAACCTGCTTCCAGAACACCGTCCCTTGGGGCTTCGCCGAACTGGCAATAAGCCCGACAACTTTGGTTTTGCGCTCATCCGCACAGCGGGCCTCCCAGAGCGGAATCGGAACCCCGGCCGCATCGGCGAGCTTCTTCAACACCTGCGGCATCTCCATCGCCAGACGTAGAAGCTTGGTGGTGCTGGCATCCGGGTAGAAGGCCTCGTTCTCGTAGCGGGAAAAGGCAATCTTGCTCTTGCCGAAGATCCTGGCGGCGGCCGTCTGGGTAATCCCGTAGCGCATGCGAAAAGCCACGATATCCTCACCGAGCAGCACGTCACCGTACTCAGCCCTACGCAGATCCAGCCGCTTCAGATTCTCGTCGTGCTGCGAGCCACTGGTGAACCTGGCTCCGCACGCCGAGCATTCCGAGCTCAGCAAGTTGACGCGGACTTCTTTTCCGCGCGGCTTGAAGATCTCCTCATAGCTGGTCGGCTGCAATTCGCCGGCCTGGCATGACGGACAACGACGACGCTTGTCAGTAGTCACTTGGGTCTCCTCGGCGGGCCATCTGCCCTCGCCGTCATCAATCGTGTGCGCTGATCATGATCAGCAGCGAATCACCGTTTTCAGGTATCGAAAATTTGACGTAAACACTCACACCACCGTGGGCGCGGCACTTGTTCGTTGTGTCGTACAAGGCCGCGTACGCATCACAGGGATACCAGCGGCCGCCGCTGTCCTTGCACCACCGCGCATGCTCGAAGTCATGTTGCTGGTTGAGCTTGTATGGCCGCAGACAGAGGATGAAGTCGAGCAGGTCACGAGTGGTCCACTTCAATTTTTGGAGATCTTTCCCACACTTGACTGTCTCAATTCTTACGTCATCGATACCCAAGCGGCCCGCCTGCAGCTCGGCCTGAAGGGCTAGCAGATCGAAGAGCGGTGTCTTGCGCAAAGCCGGCGCCTTGTCTGCACCCGCAGCAGGCCTGGGAAGTTTTTGTGGGTCTTGCAGCCATAACTGAGGCATCTAAGGTATCACCATGATAAGTTATGCACCAGCACATGTGCACGTGTGCATTGTGCTGGCGCTCATGATCGGGGGCGACGTGCGCGAGCAGC
>JAGQRH010000079.1 GCA_020425605.1 Planctomycetota bacterium
TGTATTCGCTGTTGTAGCCGGTGAGCGTGAGGTTGCCCAGCGTGTGCAGCCAGGTCTGCTGGATGCGCTGCCACTCCGGCCCAAGCTCGGCCTGCCACTCGGGCGACAGTGCCTCGTTCTGCGGCAGGATGTGCTCGATGGTGTAGTTCTCGACCACGACGCGTTCCTTGCGGCCGTGATTCTCCAGGCGGCGCAGCCAATAGCTGCGGCTGCGGAAGTTGTAGAGGTCGCGCAGCTTGATGTCGCGCTGAAACTCCTCATCGCTCGGGAAGCGTCGGTAAGACGGCATGAGCAGGAAGGCCGCCTTCACGCTTTCAAGGTAGCGGTCCTTCTTCAGGCTGCGGCTCAAGCCGGCGAAGGTCTTGTTGAGCGAGTTGGTCGGAATGGCGCAAATGGCGCGGCGGAACACGTAGCTTTCCACCAGCCGGATAATGCCGAGCAGCTCATCCGTGGTGAGCCGGTCTTGCTTGTAGTCGTGGTAAGCGTCGAGCAGGAAAGGATAGGCGACATCCACCTTCAGCTCGCGCAGATCATGGAAAGCCTGCTTGAGTGCTGGCTGGGCTTCTGCGCCCAGCGCCATGGCGCAGTAGTAGCTGGCGTAGGCGTGGATGTCGGCGACGAGTGCCTTGGTGTCGATCTGGCTATCGCGGGCGAAAGCCTTGAACGCGGCATAGACCTCGCGCACGTTTGGAATCTCGCCGGTCTTGGCGGTGAGGTAATGACGCATGAAGGGATCGAAGTGCGTCACGTAGGCGGCTTGGCCGAAAGCCTTTTCCATCGGCCGCCAGTAGTTCTTGTAGAGCTCGGTCTGCAACTTGGGCTCAAGGCCCATCAGGATGAAGTTGCGGATCAGGTCGGCCTGGCTAAGCTCCAGACCGGTCGAATTCATGCTTTCGAAGATGAGCTGGGGGTTGTCCTGCGAGCGATCGAGCGACACATCGACGATCACGAGCTTGGCAAGGCCCTGGCAGATCGCCTCCAGCTCGCCCTCGTGCTTCTGGATGAGGTCCTGGAACAGGCCGTAGTTCTGCTCGATGCGGCTGCTGATCTCGGCGGGCATCGGCGCACCCTTGAGGATCGCGAGCAGGGTGTCCTTGTCGGTTTCGGACAGGATCAGCTTGAAGTGACGTTCCCCTTCCTCGTCCGGGTTGAGGAGGTAGTAGTTACGCAGCTTCTTGGCCGAAAAGGCTTCGAGGAGTTCGGCGACGCCCTTGTCTTCGAAGTGCTTGGCGAGCGCGGCAATCAGCAAGGTACTGGTGGTGAGGCGCTGCTGGCCGTCGATGACGAGAAGCGCCTCCTGGCTGGTGACCGTCGACAACCCACGTTCGACATAGACGATAGAGCCGATGAAGTGCGCGCTGATCGCCTCTTCGCGGCCGGCGCGCAGAAGGTCGGCCCAGAGCTGGCGGCATTGCTCCTCGGTCCAAGAGTAGTTGCGCTGATAGATCGGGATAACGAACTGGGGTGACTTGCGCAGGAACTTGAGCAGGTTGGCTTCGGTTGCTTTCACTTGCGTCCTTCAGATGCTTGCGGCGACACGCTGGCGCTCTGCCAGCAGTGCCTTGATCTCGAGATTGGCCGCCACTTGGCGGACCATCTGTTTTTCTTTGGTGGCCTTGCTGCGCAGCTGGCTGAGCGAGGCATCCAGCTCGCGGCAGCGCTGCAGGGCCGCACGGCGTTGTGCGGCATGTTCGGGCGAGACGCTGGGGACGAAGCAGCCGCTCACTGCGACCGCTTCCCAGGCGCCCAGAGTGTCGATCCAGCCCTGGTAGAGGGCGTACAGATTCGTCCGAGCTTGTTTGTGCAGCGGCAGCGCTTCGAGGAACTGCTGCTGAGCTAGGGCGTTCGCTGGCCCACTCTCGTCGGGCAATGGCAGCAGCGTCGCCAAGGTCAGCTCACCATCGAGCACCATCTTGTCCGACTCCTTCTGCGCCCAGCGGATGTGCGCCATCGACAGCAGAAGCCGATCTTCGTCCTCCAGGAGCAGCAGGGCCGGGTACGGAATCGCGCGATGCAGTAGCTCGGCGAGGCGCTGGATCTTGCTACTCGCCCCGTTGGGCTGTTTCGGGCTGCGGAGCTGGACTGCAAGCACGGCGAGTTCCAGATAAGTGCGCGTCGGGTCCTCGTATGCAGGCACGCCAGCATTCGCCGGCTTGAGCGCGGCTACCCAGGTCGCCTCTTCGATGTACTCCTGGATCAGCCTGCGGTCAGCCGGCGTCGGGGCGCCATTATCGGCCAACATTTTCTTCGGGATGCGCTGTTGCACCAGCGCGTCGGCCGGCAGATCGAGTGCGGCGACGAGTCGGCCGGACGTGAGACGCGCCGGATTCCCGGTCATGCACCACTCCGTTCGCCCGCGCCGGGCAGCACGACCAGGTAGGCGAGCACCTCGAAGTCGCTGACACCCGCAAACTCGCCCTTAAGGGCGTGCGTGCCGCCAGGCGAAAACAGGCTCGCGACTGCACGCTCCTCGGACTTGCCCACGATGGAGGCGACCGCAGCCGAAAGTTGGCGTTGGGCGTGGCGCATGTCTTCGCCGCCGCGGGTGCTGCGCTCGAATCGTGCGCAGGCAAGCGCATCGGGCAGGTCGCGCCCCACGCTCAGGCGCTTGAGGCGGTCGAGGATCTGTTTGGCCTGGGTGTACGGCAGGAGCACCGCCGAATCGTCGCCCACATGGACGAGATAGTGCGGCGCAAGGGGGTAGCTTGGGTCGATCGTCTTCTCTGCCGCGGCGCCTTCAGCACGCAGGCAGAAGATGACGCCAGGGGCGATATCGGCATCGATGCTGGTGGTGATGGCGCAGCAGCCCAGCGGCATGGTCTCCAGCCGCCCAGGGTGAGCTCGGGCGTACTCGGCAAGGTCTATGCGGAAGTCGGTGAGCGTGAGGTCGGTGATGGCAACGCCGCTCGACAAATCCTCGAGGTCGATCACCGTTTCCTGCAGCTTCAGCAACTGTTTGCGGCGGTACTCCAGATCGTTCATCTGGTTACCCGACTGCTGCTCGATGATGTTTTCCTCGCCGGT
>JAGQRH010000007.1 GCA_020425605.1 Planctomycetota bacterium
CCGGTGCGGAAGCCCAGCTCCCGCAGCTGGCCCGACAAGCCGTGCGAGGCCTTTTCACCCGCACGCCCGCCTTCGATCCTCTCTTCGCCGTAGTGCAGCAACCCGCCAAGGAACGTTCCGGTCGTCAGCACCACGCGCCGCGCGCGGATTTCGCGCCCGTCTGCCAGCACGACACCGGCAACCGCCGCCTCGAGTATCAGCAGCCGAACCGCCTCGCCTTCCATAATTGTCAGCCCGGGCGTCGCCTCGCACATTGCCTGCGCGGCGCGCTGGTAGGCATCCTTGTCGGCCTGCGCGCGCGGTGAAATCACGGCCGCACCCTTGCTGGTGTTCAGCATGCGGAACTGGATGCCGGCTTCATCAATCAGCCGCCCCATCGCCCCGCCGAGCGCATCGATCTCGCGGACGATCTGCCCCTTGGCCACGCCTCCGATCGCAGGATTGCACGACATGCGCCCGATGCCATCGCGCGTGAAGGTGACCAGGCAGACGGACGCCCCCAGCCGCACAGCAGCCAGCGCGGCCTCAATCCCCGCATGTCCCCCACCAACCACAATGACGTCAAAGCCGTCCATGCCGAGATCATATCCTGTTGAAGCACGCCCGGGAGGCACAGCCACTAGCCACTTGTGGCGGGCCACCTTATCCTTCCGGCCCATGAACCTTGAGTTGATTGAATACCTGAAGAAACAGTCGCAGTTCGCGCCTGTGCCCGACATTGAGGAAAAGCTCAAGCTGGGGCGCGATCAGGTATTCACCGATGTCGAGGCGTTGATCGAGCAGGGGTACTCCATCGAGTTTCACCCCTACCTCGGGCTCAAGCTGCTCGACATTCCCGACCGCTTCCTCAAGCACGAAATCCGCGACCACCTCAACACGAAGTCCGTCGGGCGCAAGCTCAAGATCTATGAGCAGGTCACCAACACCAACGAATCCGCCTGGGAGTTCATCGAATCAGAGCCCAAGTTCCGCGACGGCACGGTCATCCTCGCTGAGTCGCAAACTCGCGGCCGTGGGCGCATGGGCCGCGAGTGGCACTCAGCGCCGGGCACAGGCCTTTGGTTCAGCGTAATCCTGAAATGCAGCATCCCCGGCGACAAGCTGGCCTTCCTCACCAGCGGCGCCGCGCTGGCGATCGCGAACATGCTGCAGCAGTTCATCCACCTGCCGGCCGAGATCAAATGGCCCAACGACGTGATGATCCGCGGCCGAAAGGTCTGCGGCATTCTCGTTGAAGCCCGCAGCAATCACCCGGATGTTTACGTGCTCGGCATCGGTCTGAACGTGAACCAGGCGCGCACGGACTTTCCCGAAAACCTGCGCGAAACCGCCACCAGCCTGCGCCTTGAGCGCCCGGGTGCGCGCCCGTTGAACCGCGTGCGCGTGCTGCGCCCGCTGCTGTTCTATCTCGAGCGGGTCTACCTGCAGATCAAGAAAAAGAAGTGGGAGCGGCTGGCCGAGGCGTGGTCCGAGTTCGTCCACATGGGCGGCAAGCAGGTCAGCCTTCAGCAGGGCGGCGAAGAGTTCCGGGGGACGGTGATGCGGCTGCATCCGTCCGAAGGCATCACCCTGAAGCTGGTCGGCACGGACGAGCAACGGGTGTTTGCATCCGAAGGCGTGAACACCGTGCGCGAGTTGCCTAAGGAAATCGTGGAGCCCGAAGAGGTGGAGCCGTGAGCATCAGCCGCGAGACGCTTCAGCGCTATCTCGACGTGCACAACGCGGCGATCGACGCCGGTGATTTCGCGGCACTGGTTCAGCTGTTCGCGCCGGACGGCGAATTGCACTTTGTCGGCATCGACTTCGGACCCTTTGCAGGCCGCGACGCGATTGCAGCCGCATTCCGCGAACGGCCGCCGATCAACAAGCTGGCGCTGACCTCCGTCACCGCCGACGGCAACAAGGCCACCGCCGTCTACGCGACAGCCGAGAATCCTGGCGAGCGCGCCGGCACCCTCGTGCTCACGACCGATGACGAACTGATCCGCCGCCTCACGATCAGCGTCATCAAGAGACCCACCGATGGCTGAGCAGAACGACCTGTACACCGCACCGGATCTCTACGACCTGTTGTCGGACGGCGTGCCCGGTGACGCTGCGTGGTTCGCCAAGCAGGCTGCCAAGGCAAAGCGCGTGCTGGAGCTGGCCGCGGGCACAGGGCGCGTGACGATCCCGATGGCGCGCTCGGGCGCGAAGGTCACGGCAATTGAGCTGCGCGAGCCGATGCTTGAGGAAGCCGCAAAGCGCCTGTCGCGCGAGAAACCGCCCGTCCAGAGACGCGTCGAGCTGTTTCAGGGCGACATGCGAGCCTTCGACCTGAAGAAGCAGTTTCCTCTGATCGTGATTCCGTTCCGCGCCTTCCAGCACCTGCATGCCGTCGCCGACCAGCGCGCCTGCCTGGAGTGCTGCCGCGACCACTTGACCCGTCAAGGCAACCTCGTCATAGACCTGTTCGACCCGAACCTGCGCATCCTCGGCAACAACCTCGACGTCAACGGCACAGCCGCACGCTTCTTCGGTGAGACTGCGCTTCCGAAGGGCGAGCGTGTGGTGGCGATGTCATCGCGCGTCACCTGCCCCGAAGAGCAGCGTTTTGAGGAAACGATCGTCTACGAAAAGTTCGACAGCAGCGGCAAGTCCGTCTGGCGCCGCGCCCACAAGATCCACCTTCGCTACTTCTTCCGCTATGAGATGGAACACCTGTTTGAACTGAGCGGGCTGGAAGTAGTGAAGCTTGACGGCGGCTTCAAAGGCCAGCCATACAAGCACGGAGCCGAGCAACTCTGGACCGTCAAACGCGCATGAGCTGCCCTTAGCCACGAATCTCAACGAATCACCTGCCCTTCATTCGTGAGGATTTGTGTCGATTCGTGGTTTCCCGCCTTTCAGAAATGCTTTACCTGACGCCGCTGTTGGGTAGGTTGAGTCCCACCAACGAACGGAGACCAACATGGCTGTCACGCCTTCGAACATGCTGCCTTTGGGCACGCCTGCGCCTGCCTTTGCGTTGCCCGACATCACCGGCGACACCGTCTCCAGCGAGACCTACAAGGGCTATCCCCTACTGGTGATGTTCATCTGCAACCACTGCCCCTTCGTGATTCACGTGGCGTCTGAGCTGGCGCAGATCGGCAAGGACTACCGCGACAAGGTCGCGATCGTCGCCATCAACAGCAACGACGTCACCACGCACCCGGGCGACTCACCCGCCAAGATGAAGGAAGAAGCCGCCCACCGCGGCTACCAGTTCCCCTACCTGTACGACGAAACGCAGGAAGTCGCCAAGGCCTACCACGCGGCCTGCACGCCGGATTTCTTCCTGTTTGATAAGGACCACAAGCTGGTATACCGCGGACAGCTGGACGACTCGCGCCCGAACAGCGACATCCCGGTCACGGGCAAGGACCTGCGAGAAGCCATCGACGCGCTGCTGGCAGGCAAGCCGATTGCCGACAAGCAACGCCCGAGCGCGGGCTGCAACATCAAGTGGAAAGCGGGCAACGCGCCCGGCTAGTCCAGCTTCCTGTTGATCAGCCACTCCACGTCGCGGGCGACGCGCAGGTGCGCCACCTTGATGCGCCCTTCGTAAGAGAAGCGGTCGTAGCCATCGGTTGTACCGGGGCTGTCCACCGAGCCCTTGAAGATGACCTGCCCGCTCTTGGCTTCCGTAATTGTCAGCACGCCGTGAACCCTGCCGGGCGACTTGTAGAAGTAGGCGTAGGTACCCAGGTTCATGTCCGTCACCGTGAATTCGACGATCGCGCCCTCACTTGCCTCCGCGCCCGGGCCGAGCGTGTAGACCGTCTTGTCGGCGTTGGTGCACTCGCCGGCGAACGCGTTGGACCACTCGCTCGTCTTGGTCGGCCAATCGCTGTCGGGAATCTCCCATTCCGGATCGCGCTGGAAGTCGTAGCTCACCGGCTTCACATGGAAGGCCGACTGGCCTGCAATCGCGGCCGCGTCATCGACCTCGGCGGTCGTCACGCGCAATGAGCCGCCGCAACCCGTAAGCAACAGTGCGCCGAGCAGAAGCGACGCGGCCACCGCGCCCCTGCGGGCGCCGACTTGCGTAGTATTCATGATTTACCCCCGAACGTGTGTCACCAGTCTGGCCCATCTGGGAGGCAGCGTCAAACTACTTTGAACGTTCGCGCTGGATCCAGCTGATGGCGTCGACGGCGAAGGCGTCGTGCGCGGTCTCGAGACGGCCGCCGTAGGTGTACCACTGCCAGCCGGCGTCGCCGGGCGTTTTGAAAGTGACGTCCCAGTGCATCAGGTTGTTGCCTTGTGCGTCGTCGATGAACAGTTCACCCTTACAGATGGCCGGTTTGCGGACGATGCCGCCATAGAACCCGAGGTCGATCTCGTGCACGACCAGCCGGATGACCGCGCCGCCAGGCGGGACATCGCCCTCAAGCCGCGAGATCGGCGCGCGCCGCGTGACTTCAAGACGTTTCAACCAGGCTTCCGAGAAGTCCTTGTGCTTGCCCTCAAACTCCCCGGGCGGGAGGTCCCAGTCTTCCGGCACATCGAAGTCGAACACCACCGGAGCCGCATAGAACCGCTCCACAGAAGCCAGCGGCGACGGCGGCTCTTCCGGTTTCGGCTTGTGCGTGTTGGCGCACCCGGCGAGGAGCAGCAAGGGCAGGAGTAGAGTCAGCTTCTGCATGAGATCATGATACCACAGCCCACAGCGCTACCGGTGGGCCAGTTCGGTTGAGTGGTGCAGCTCCATCCCTCACGCGATGGGTTCCTGCTACGCATCCCACTTGTAAAAACCTTGGCCGGACTTTTTGCCGAGCTTGCCTTCCTTGACCATCTGGCGCATGAGCTCGGGCGCTTTGAAGACTTCGCTGCCGAGCTCCTTGTGCAGGTAGTCGGCGATGTTGAGGCGCACGTCGAGGCCCACCAAGTCGGTCAGGCGCAGCGGGCCCATCGGGTGCGCGTAGCCGAGCGTCATTGCCTTGTCGATGTCTTCGGCACTTGCGACGCCCTGCTCAACCATGCGGATCGCCTCCAGCCCGATGCAGACGCCGAGGCGGCTGGTGGCAAAGCCGGGGAAGTCCTTCACGACGATGCAGTCCTTGCCGAGGTGCGCGCCGACTTCCTTCACGGCCGTCAGCGTCGCGTCGCTGGTCTCGGGCGCGACCACGATCTCGAGCAGCTTCATGATGTGCACCGGGTTGAAGAAGTGCATGCCGATGAAGCGGTCCGGGCGTTTGGTCGCGCCCGCGATGCGCGCGATACTGAGGCTGCTGGTGTTGCTGCCGAAGATGCAGCCTTCCCCGCACAGCTCTTCGAGCTTGCCGAACAGGTCGGCCTTCAGCTCCAGCTTCTCCGGGATGGCCTCGATCACGAGTTGCGCCTGGTGCGCGGCGGCTTTCAGGTCGGTGGTGCCGGTGATCCGGTTCATTGAGGTGTCCATCACCTCGGGCGCGACCTTGCCTTTCTCGACGCCCTTGGCGAGGTTCTTGCGGATGCTCTCGATGCCGCGGTCGACGAAGTCCTGCTGGATGTCGTAGAGCGCCACGTGGTACTCGGCCATGGCCGCGACCTGCGCGATGCCGTGCCCCATGGTGCCTGCGCCGATGACTGCGATCTTGTTGATCATGGTTGCCCCTGCCTACTTCTTGCGTTCCAGGAAATCGGTCATGCGCTTCATCTTGTCTTCGCTCTCGAACAGCATGGCCTGCGCGACTGACTCGAACTGCAGCCCGGTCTCGAGCCCGGTGCGGCTGCTCTGGTTCAACGCCTGCTTGGCTACGCGGATCGCCAGCGGCCCCTTCTTGCAGATCGTGTTCGCCATCTTGAGCGCGTGCGGCACCACCTCCGCGTCTTCCACCACGTGGTTTAGCAGGCCGATGCGGTGCGCCTCGGTTGCGTCGATGATGAAACCGGTCAGCACCAGCTCCTTGGCGCGGCCTAAGCCAACTATCCGCGGAAGGCGCTGGGTGCCGCCGGCGGCCGGGATGATACCCAGGTTGACCTCGGGCTGGCCCATCCTGGCGGATTGGCCGCCGACGCGGATGTCGCAGGCCAGTGTCAACTCGCAGCCGCCGCCAAGCGCGTAGCCTTTGATCGCCGCAATGACCGGCGCAGGGTTCAATTCGATCTTGTTGAACAATGCGTTGTTGATGGCGGCGAGACTCTCAAGCGCCTTGCGCTCACGCAGCTCGCCGATGTCGGCGCCCGCGGCGAAGTCGTCGCCTTGACCGGTCAAGATTACACAGCCGACTTCGGTGTCTTCGCGAAGCGTGTCGAAAGCCTGGTGCAACTCCGCAACCATGGCCTTGTTGATCGCGTTCTTCACTTCTGGGCGCGTCAGCGTCACGATCACGATGCGCGGGTTGTCCTTGTCGCGCTCGACGCTGATGAGTTTGTGGGCCATGGCGGATCCTTCAGGTTTCAAGGGATTGTGAGTTCTCGCCCGACGATGGCAAGCGGCCTTCGGGCGGAAACCATCGCTGGGCATCGGTGAACATGTTTCACCCATGGTTGCTGTTAGGCGTTCTGCAGGAACTCGAGGCGGTTGCCGGCCGGGTCGTCGGCAAACAATCGTTTGAAGCCGGGCACGTCGCTGCCGGGCCTGCTGGCGACGCCGGCGGCCTTGAGCGTTGCTTCGGTGGCGGAGAGGTCGTCCACAAGAAACCCCACGTGTGCCTTGGTTGCGGGCTGGAAGCCCAGGGGCTGGATGCCGATGTGGACTTGAACGTTCCCCGCGCTGAGCCATGCGCCGCGCGTGTCGCCCGTGCCTTCGGGCTTGGGCAGGCGCTTCAGCCCGAGCGTGCCCTCGTAAAATGCAAGTGCCGCCTGCTCTAGCTCAGACGGCACGGCGATCTGTACGTGGTCAATGCCGGCGATCTTCATTCGTAGCGGTTCTCGACGTCGACTTCGTCGTTCTCTACAAAGCTGCCGAGCATGTAGTCGTGCGGGCTG
This sequence comes from Planctomycetota bacterium, assembly GCA_020425605.1. Lineage (GTDB taxonomy): Bacteria > Planctomycetota > UBA8742 > UBA2392 > UBA2392 > JACKID01. The sequence continues at coordinate 6,937 of JAGQRH010000007.1, forward strand.
GGCAGCAGGCTCATCTCGTCGCCGTGGTAATTCTCGACGTGCTTTAGCATGTCGCGCGGACTGCGAAATGACAGATAGATAAAGAACGTGCGCTCGCGGTCCTTGATGCTGAAGCCGCCGGGGTTCTCGCCGCCCGGGTGCGGCTCGGGCACGAAGTAGCTGCCGTGCACGAAGCCCGGGTTGAACTTCGCCGCCTGGATGTAGCGGTCGAGCGCCGCGCGCGTGTCCGCCTCTTCGCCCGCCTGGCACGTCACCTTGATCAACTGGCAGTACATCAGGCCTCCCACTTGGCCAGGTCCAACACTACTTTGCCGAACGGCGCGCGCGATTCCACATACTCGTGCGCCTTGGCGACTTCGCCGACCGGGAACACCCGGTCAACCACCGGCTTCAGCTTGCGCTGGCAAATCAGTCTCCACACCGCTAGCTGGTCTGCCTTCGGCCCCATCGTGCTGCCGATGATGCTGACCCGCTTGAAAAACACCGCCCGCAGGTTCAGCGGCACTTCGCCGCCGCTGGTGCTGCCGCACATCACGATCCGCCCGCCCCACTTGATCGCCTTCATGTTGCCGGCGAAGGTGTCCGGGCCGACGTGGTCGAAGATCACTTCCACGCCGCCGCGGCCGACGATCTTCTTGGTCTCTTCGACGAAGTCCTGTGTCTTGTAGTTAACAGTGTAGTCCGCGCCGAGCGCCTTTGCTTTCTCCAACTTCTCGTCACTGCCTGCGGTGGTAATGACCGTGGCGCCCAATAGCTTCGCGATCTGGATTCCGGCGCTCGTGACGCCGCTTCCGGCCGCGTGCATCAGCACGGTTTCGCCGGGCTTTAGCGCGGCTTTCTGTAGCATCGTGTAGGCCGTCAGGAACACCAGCGGGCAGGCCGCAGCGTCCGTGAAACTCATCCAGTCGGGCATTGGCAGCATGTTCACGCCCGGCGCATCCATGAACTCGGCGCAGCCGCCGTTGCGGGTCTCGCCGAAGATGCCGTAGTCGCGCGCCAGGTGGATGTTGCCGGAAAGCGCCTCGGGGCTGGTCGGGCTGGCGAAGCCGGGCATGACGGCCACGCGATCGCCCACATTGACGTTATCGACCAGTTCGCCCTTTTCGGCCACGACGCCGGCGATGTCGGTGCCCAGAATCATAGGCAGCGGAAACTTGTGGCCTGGCACGCCTTTACGGACCCAGAGGTCCAAGTGGTTGATGCCCGCGGCCCTGACGCTGATGAGGACTTCGTCGGGCTTGATCTGGGGCTTGGGCGCGTCTTCGATCAGCAGCTTGTCGAAGCCGCCGTGTTCACGAACCAGCACCGCTTTCATGGTTGCAGTCATGGCGGCGCATCCTAGCGGAGATCATTCCACGTGCAACGAACCGCCATGCGAACCACGAATCCAGACGAATTGTCACCAACGAAGGCCTCCCTTCGTGCAGATTCGTGTGGATTCGTGGTTTAAATTGCTTTGGCGGCGAGCTCGCGGGCGTGGCGGTCGGCTTCGAGGACTTGCTCGAGTGTGGGCTGGTCGATGTTGCTGTGCTGGTCGACGATTTTGCGGACGGCCTTGTAGATGTCGAGGTAGGCGATCTCTTCTTTCAGAAAGCGTGCTACCGCGACCTCATTCGCTGCGTTGAACACCGCGCCGAGTGTGCCGCCGGCCTCCGCCACTTCGAAGCCGAGCGCGAGCGCGGGGAAGCGCTCGTAATTCACTTCCTCGAAAGTCAGGTTGCTCATGCGATCCCAGGGCCAGGTGGGCACGGCCTGCTCGATACGGTTGGGATAGCTCAGCGCGTACTGGATCGGGATCTTCATGTCGGTCGGGCCGAGGTGCGCGATGATGCTGGCATCCACGTACTCGACCATCGAGTGAATCACGCTCTGCGGATGGATGACGGCGTCGAGTTTGCTGCGTGGCACGTCGAACAGCCAGCGCGCCTCGATCACTTCCAGCGCCTTGTTGAACAGGGTGCTCGAGTCGATCGTGATCTTCGGCCCCATCTCCCAGGTCGGGTGCTTTAGAGCCTGCTTGAGGGTGACGTGCTTCAGGTCCGCAATCGGCGTCGTCCGGAACGGGCCGCCGGATGCGGTCAGGATGATCCGCTTTATCTCGCCGTGGTTCTCGCCGCGCAGGCACTGGAAGATCGCGCTGTGTTCGGAATCAACGGGCAGAAGCTCCGCGCCGGTCTTCTTGCAGATGGCCGTAAGCAACGGCCCGGTCATCACCAGTGATTCCTTGTTCGCGAGCGCGATACGCTTGCCGCGCTTGGCGGCCTCGAGCACGCTGGGCAGGCCTGCGGCACCGGTTACGCTGGCGAGCAGCACGTCGTAGTCCAGTTCGCGCGCCATGGTGACCATGTGCTCGTCGCCGCCGAGCAGCCATTCGGTCTTGCTGTTTTTCAGCTCAGCCGCAGCGGCCATGGCTTTCTTGGCGGACTCGGCGTTGGTGACGGCCGCGACGCCCGGCTGGAACTCGCGGACGATGTCGATGATCGCCTCCCAGCGCTTGCCGGCGGCGACTCCGACCAGCTCGAAGCGCTCGGCATGCTTGCGCAGCACATCAAGCGTGCTTGCGCCGATGCTGCCGGATGCGCCGAGAAGAAGTACCTTGGTACGTGCCATGGCGTACTCCTAGCGCTTTGCCATGCAAAGGTAAAGAGCGTCTCGCGCAGAGCCAAATTGAAAAGCCCCGGGCAGTCGCCCGGGGCTTTGGTTTGCGTTTCTAGCGTTCGGTGATCGGGACGAATTTACGGTCGACCTCGCCGATGTAGTGCGCCTTCGGGCGGATCAGCTTGTTATTGGCCTGCTGCTCGATCACGTGGGCCGCCCAGCCGGAGACGCGGCTGACGGCAAAAATCGGCGTAAAGATTTCGGGCGGCAGTCCCATCATGTAGTAGGTGCTGGCGCTGTAGAAATCGACGTTCGGGTACAGCGGCTTCTCGCGCGCGAGCATGGCCTTCTCGATCGCGTCGGACATCTCGTACCACTTGGTGGTGCCGTATTCTTCGCCGGTCTTCTTGCTCCAGGACTTCAGGATCGCCGCGCGCGGGTCAAGCACCTTGTAAACGCGGTGGCCGAAGCCCATCAGGCGGAAGCCTTTCTCGCTGAACTTGTCGTCCAGCCAGCTGTTGATCTTGGCGGGCTCGCCGATGTCGAGCAGGTTCTTGATCACGCCCTCATTCGCGCCGCCGTGAAGCGGGCCTTTGAGCGCACCGACCGCGCCCGTGATGGCGCTGTACATGTCGCTCAGCGTCGCGGCGATCACGCGGGCCGTGAAAGTGCTGGCGTTGAAGCTGTGCTCGGCGTGCAGTACCAGCGCGCAGTCCATCGTGCGCGCCGCCGCCTCGCCGGGCTTCTCACCGTGAAGCAGGTACAGGAAGTTGGCGGCATGGCCGAGTTCCGGGTCCGGCGCGATCGGCTCATTGCCGCGGCGAAGGCGGTAGTCGGCCGCCACGATTTCCGGGAACTGGGCGATCAGGCGGATGGCCTTGTTGTAGCGGCCTTGCTCGGTGTTGTCGTTGGGTGCTGCATCGGTTAGCGCGAGCGCGCTGGCGGCCGTGCGCAGGACGTCCATGGGCACGGAAGTCTTGGGTGCGCTCTTGATGACGTCGCGGACGCCGTAAGGCAGGCCGCGGGCGGCAACGAGCTCCTTCTTGAGCTTTGCGAGCTGGTCGGCGTTGGGCAGGGCGCCCTTCAGCAGCAGATAGACGACTTCTTCGTAGCTGCAATGCTCAGCCAGGTCCTCGATGCTGTAGCCGTAGTAATAGAGCTTGCCGACTTCGCCATCGATCTTGCAGATGTGGGTGTCGTCGATGACGACGCCCTGCAGCCCGTAGGCAATCTGCGGTTTGTTCTCTTCTGCCATGTCCGGTCCTTGATTCAGCGCGTCAGGTGAGATCGAGCGGAGATTCTAGCCCCCGAAGTATGCCACGCAAGCGCCGCGAACCCGCTTAGTGGCGCTATTTCCGGCTGGGATCCCCGGGTGTTGCCGAGGCCCCTTCCTCCCTGTAGAACGCCAAGCATATGGGCAAGGCCAAATTCAAGCGTCCCCTGCTGAAACTCTCCGGCGAAGCATTCAGCCCGCCCGGCAGCATGGGCATCGACGGCGAGCGCATGCTTGCCATCTCTCGCACGATCAAGAGCGTCATCGAGATCCCCGTGGAGCTGGCGGTCGTGGTTGGCGGCGGCAACTTCATCCGCGGCGCGCAGCTGAACATCTCCAGCATTCAGAAGGCCAGTGCTGACTACATGGGCATGCTGGCCACGGTCATGAATGCCATTGCCCTGCAGGACACCTGCGAGAGCATCGGCCTTGAGACCCGCGTGCTGAGCAGCCTGGATGTGCCGCGCGTGGCCGAGCGCTGGGTGCGCCGCCGCGCGATCCGGCACATGGAAAAGCACCGCGTGGTGATCATCGCCGCCGGCACTGGCAACCCGCATTTCACGACCGACACGGCTGCGGCCCAGCGCGCGATCGAGATCGGCTGCGACGTAATCGTGAAGGCTACAAAGGTCGACGGCGTCTACGACAGCGACCCGAAGACCAACAAGAACGCCAAGCGCTTCCAGAAGCTCACCTATCAGGAAGCGCTGGAGAAGAACCTGCGTTTCATGGACCAGACGGCGATCGCCCTCTGCCGGGAGCACAAGATGCCGGTATTCGTCACGGACATGAATGTGCCGGGAAACATTGAGCGTGCCATCCGCGGCGAAGACGTCGGTACGTTGATCGAGAGTTAGTGATTTCTAGTTGTCGCGGCCGTCCGGCCGCGACCGCAGGCAGGATCGTCTGCGCCACCCGACTGCACCCGTCACTGCAAGTAGCATCACCCACCACCAGCCGCTGGATTCGCCGGTGCTGCAGGTTTCCTTTGCCCGGCGGCCGATGAAGACCGGCGCGCTGGCGTATCCAAGGACGCTGATATCGTACGGGTTCTCGTCGGCGTCGTTGTTGGCAAGCGCGATCTCAAACCCGTAGCCGCCCACACCCAGCGGAGTGACCTCAATGATGAACTGGCCAGCTGCGCCCGGACCGATGGCATCCGGAGGCTGACTGGTGACCTGTACGATGCAGTTGTAGTCGCCGTAAATCGTAAGGGCGCCAATCTGCAGGTTCTCGGTGCCGCTGTTATCAATCGTGTAGATAAAAGCGTTCGGCCGCCCGACCGTGAGCGGGATGATCTCGCCCCCGCCATCCGGCGTCACAAAAGTGGAATGGCTGATTTCGATCTCGACGGCCGGCGAAATGACATTCATGAACACATACGCTGAATTCTGCTTGGCGCCGCCGACACCGGTATGGCCGAGGTCATCGATGCCAATCGATATGACTCCCTGCCCGGTGAGCCCGCTGGTCGGCGCGAAAACCATTCCGTCGAGTGCTGCGTTGAGTGCTGCAAGTGTGCCCGTGAATATCATGTTGGGATCGGCCGCGCCGTCGCCGGTCGTAAACGTGAGCCCCGTAACCTGACTGAGCGAGAACACGCCATGCGGCGTATAGAGCGTGAGCTGCAACTCCTCGCCTGACGCGGCGTCGTCGCTGATCGTGATTTCGCCGCTACCGAATGTGTGGTCGACACCGTAGGCGATCGAGACGGGCGCCGGTGAGCTGATTTGCGGGGCGACGTTGCCCCGAGACTCGAACGCGCCCACATCAACAAACCCGCCCGCAATGCGCGTCACGCCGCGCTGATCCGTGGACGGGAGACTGGCAGCAGTGTTGTCGCCACTGTTGACAGCCGGTGAATTACCGGCCGGCTCCATCGTGGGAGTTGGCCCGTCGTTGTCGGCAAGCGCAATCAGCTGTGGGTCGATCGCTCGTGGCGAGCCGCTGCCGAACCACCCGGCCTGCACGATGCTGACGTTGTCACTGCTGAGCGTGCCGCCGCCGCCGATGTCGTTGACGGGCGCTGCCGCCCCGTCGAGAGAACCGGCCAAAATGCTGTTCTGCAGGGTCATGCTCGCGGTCGCTGCCGTCGCCTGCACGCCGTTGCCCGACAGCGCAAGCGTATAAACGGCTCCGCCTGCGCTCTGGCTGGAAACCTGCAGGCTGCTGGCGCCTGACGAACGTGTGTTGCCGGCAATGGTGCTGCTGACCAGCAGCACGCTGCCGTTCAGGTTGAAGAGCGCGCCGCCAAGCCCGCCGCCACTCTCGCCGCCCGCGCTGTCACCGCCTCGGGCCGCATTCAGCGTCAGGGTGCAATTGATGAGAGTGAGACTGCCGTTGTGATTGAACAGCGCGCCCCCCATGCCTGCACCGCCGCCCCCGCCCGCGCCACCACTGACGGCATTGCCACCGCCGCCCGCGCCCCAGCCGCACGCCTGGGCGGCTGAAGGTGTCCCGGCGTAAATCCCGCCACCACCACCGCCACCGCCGAAGCCGCCATAGCCACCGCTACCCGCGAAGCCGCCGCCGCCTCCACCGCCAAATCCACCTGCGCCGCCGCCGGTTGTCGTGCTCGCGCCTGCGCCGCCGCCGCCGATTCCGCCACCGCTCGTGCCGTTGCTGCCGCCACCACCGCCGCCGAAAGCGCCGCCGCTGGAATTGGCGTTGACCGCGCCGGAATATCCGCCGCCATTGGTACCGCTGTAGCCGATGCCATCATCGTTGGGGCGAAAGCCACCGCCGCCGCCGTCTGCCGATGCGGCCTGCGCTGCGGCTCCGTCGCCACCGAACGGGCTCTGGCCACCTGCGGCACCGCTCTCGTTTCCGACGAAGCCGAATCCGTAGAATCCGCCACCATCGCTGCCCGTGCCCGCAATGGCTCCGTCGCCACCCATTCCGCCGCCACCGCCTGCGTGGGTTGCGTTGCCGCTGACCACGTCACCACCATTCCCACCGCGCGCCATGTTGTCGTGCAATGTGCAGCCATCGAGCGTAAGGGTGCCCTGGCTAAAAATTGCGCCGCCGGCACCGAGCCCCCCGCCACCGGCGGCAAGCAATGTCGTCCCCGCTGTGACTTCGCGCCCTTGGCCGCCGTCGCCACCTCGCGCAAGTCCATTGCGCAGTGTGCAGTTGCGAAGCGTGAGTGTGCCCGCACTGACGGCGACCTTGCCGCCTGCGCCGCTCTGGAAACTGCCCATTACGAAGAACAGACGGAACGGGGCGGCATTCGTATCGCGTTCAATGACCGCACCGTTGCCCTCAATCGTGATGTTGCTGGTGATCGGCGGCAGCCCGTTCGGGCCGTACCAGTAGTTGTGAATGCTGCTGACGGTGAAGGCGCCGGCGGTCAGGTGGATCGTGTCTGGTCCCGCCGTGTTGTTGGCGGCGACAATCGCCTCCGGCAGGCTGATGAATCCGTCCGCGCCGGGCAGGTCGCCAATCGCAAGCGTGTTGGGATCGTACAGACCGCTGCGCCCGCTTGAATCCTGGCTGATGTATGCTGCGCCCGCGACGTCGATGGTCATCGCTGTGGTGGTTACGTATATGTCGGCCGCCGCCAGAGATGACGCGCAAAGCAGGGCAGGCAGCCAGATTCGGAGCAGCATGCGGATCTCCGTAACGGGCTTATGATACCAGCCGCACGTCCGCTTGCTAACCAATTGGTTTTTCCACGGTGAGAGCCGCAGCCCGTTTACCGTTGTGCCCCGCAACCTATAACCTAAGGCCTGCAACCCACGGAGTAAGCCATGTCGCGCGACTACGACACCATCATGCTCGAAACCGAAGAGGCCATGGACAAGGTGGTTGAGCACCTGCGCCAGGAATTCGTCGGCATCAGCGCGGGCAAGGCCAGCCCCGCAATGGTCGAGAACATCAAATTCGACTACTACGGCGCGCCAACCCCGCTGAAGCAGGCTGCCAGCATCAATACGCCGGACGCCAGCACCCTGACGCTGAAGCCGTTCGATCAAAGCCAGACCAAAGCCATCGTGAAGGCGATCCTCGAGGCCAACATCGGTCTGACGCCCAGCGACGACGGCAAGCTGATCATCTGCCGCATCCCGCCGATGACGCAGGAGAACCGCGAGAAGCTGGCCAAGCAGCTCAAGGACTTTGCCGAGAAGTCGAAAGTCAGCGTCCGCAACGCTCGCCACGAAGCCATGAAGCACGGCGACATCAGCCTGAAAGACAGCATCCTCACCGAGGACGATCACCGCGGGCTCAAGGAAGAAATCCAGAAACTGACCGACAAGTACAACAAGCTCATCGAGGAAACCCTCGAGAAGAAGACCGCCGACGTCATGAAGATCTGACCACGCGCCTCAGACTTCAAAGAGCGGCCCAGGCTATCCGGTCTGGGCCGTTTGCTGACCGGGAGCTACCTCCTTTCGGATGCGCGTCATCAACGCCTGCCTTTCGTCTTCGCTCAGTTCGAGACCTGCGAAGCTTGCTACCGGGTCGGTGATGTCGGCCGGCTCGCCGGACTCTTCTGCGGCTTCCTCGTCTGCGGGTTCAACCGCAGACTCCTCGGCTTCGTAACGCACCAGCAATTCGCCTGCGCGCAAAGCCTGGCCGTAGCTGACGCGGGGCTTGTCGGCGCCGCTCGTCAGGTCTTCCTGCGCCGCGTCGACCATCGCCTCCAGCAGCTTCATCACCTTGGCCTTCGCGTTCGAGCGCGGCTCCGCACGTCGCCCGACGCCCGCCGCCGGGGCCGGGCGCAGCAGCTTTCGCATCCGCTTGTTTCGAGACTTCCTGCCCATGATTCACCTCGTTGGTTTGAAAGACACCCAAACCTTACAAGGCAGTGCGACATATCCTGGACGACCCGCCTGAATAGAACCCGCCTGAACAGAATCTGAACGACAGATGCGCGTTGAGACGCCCGTTACTATCATCACTGGCCGGAAAAGGAGTGCACATGCGCGTTCTGTTGCTCGCCGCAGCTCTGCTGCTGGCCCCGGCCCTACTTGCCGCAGAAGAGGGCCTGGTTGCCCCCACCACGACGGACACGACCCTCGGCGAGAAGGGGCTGACGCTCGGGACATCCGACGACTGGTTCAAGCTTAACCTGACGACGGCCACGCAATTCCGCCTCACTTATCACGACACGCGGGCGGAAGGCGCTCGGGGCGACAACGGGCGCGATTTCATCAACTTCAGTTTCCCGGGCATTCGCACATTCATCCACGGGCACTTCTTCGGCCCTGAGTTCCAGTATCGGTTGTGGCTGGTCTGGTCATGGCCCGGGACGGTGCGCGTCGAGGACTGCTTCTTCCGCTGGGCGCCGGAAGAATACTTCAACATCACCGCAGGACAGATGCGCGTGCCCGCGACCTGGGAATACCTCGTCGATCACGAACACACCGGCCTGCCCGATCGCGCCATTGCCGACGAGGCCTTCACCCAGGGCTGGGGCAAGGGAATCAGCATTTCCGGGCGGCTCAACCTGTACAAAGCCGCTTTCGACGACGCACTGCTGACCTGGGAAGTCGGAATTTTCAACGGCGTGCTCGCCAGCCCCGACGGCGCGCAGGGGCGGGGCACGATCGGCGCTGACGGCGTGCACGTCAGCGACCAGAAGAAGACCGAGCACTTCGACGGCGGCTTCCGCAACACCGACTGGAAAATCAATGCCGAGAGTTTCGGGCAACTCGTAGACGGGCAGATGATGGTCGCCGCACGTGTTGAGTTTCACCCGATGGGTGAAGTATTCCGCCACATGGTCGACCTGGGCACAACGGAAGACTCGGCCGCCTGGTTCTTCATGGTCGGCCTCGCCGCGAACTGGATGAGCGCGCGAATCGACGGCTACACAAGCTTTCTCGACGCCATCTACTACAACAGCAACGCGGCAGCGTCACTGGCTTCGGCCAGCGGGCGCAAGTTCGTGGACGCGCAGATCTTCCACGCCACGGCCGACGGGCACTTCCGCTGGATCGGCTTGAGCGTGAACTGGGCGCTGCACTACCGAACTGTCAACTTCTCGGCGCGTGGACGCCTAAAACAGTTCAATCTGGCGCAAGACACCTCACTGGCCAAGTCGGTAACCGACCGCGGGGCAACCATCGACGTTGGCTACTTCATTCTGCATGACAAGTTGCTGATTGCCGCGCGCTTCAGCGTTGTCGACTTCGATGAGTTCAAGTCAACGGAAGTAGGCACGGGCAACCGGATCGACGGTGACAGCTTCGGCGCAGACAGCTACGAGTACGGCGGCGGAGTCACCTGGTTCCTGCACGGCGACAACCTGAAGCTGCAGCTGGACTATCGCTACGTCGCCCAGCAGCTCCCCCACGGCCGAAGCAAGAGCGGCGCACTGGCAGGCACGGTGCGAGTAAGCGATTGGCGAAACTTCCAGGAAATCCGCCTGCAACTCCAGTGGATTTTCTAAGGCATTCCGCAAGCTTCGGCCGCAACAACACCATCGGAAGCGCGCCTCAGGCGTTGCCGCGGTGAATTGCTTTCGCTCGCGACCCATAAAGTGATCGCAAAGTCACACCGCCTGTGGTTATATTCGCTGATCATCACAAATGTCGCTCATTCGATCACCTTTACCGGAAAGGTCATCATGGTCCGTACTTGGTTGATACTTTTGATTCTCCTGAATGGGGCCGCACTCGCTGCCCAAAACATGATCACCGTTGGCGGAGTGGTCAACGCCAACAGCCGGCACTTCAAGATGCTTGAGATTGACCACGGAAGTTCAATGACCGCACTGGATATCGACCTGAATCTGTCGACGTCCGACATGGTTGGTCTGTTCGCCCGTATTACCGACCTTGACCTTGCGTCAACGCTCACGACACCGTTCCGGGGCGAAGACTTGTCTGCCTCCGGCAGCGCCGGGACCGTGAGCTTTACGCTCTCTCTGCCGGCCCGCATCGGTAAACACCTGTTGTTGTATGAGGTAAACGACCTCAGCACGACAACCGCGGCGAGCACGACGTATACCGGCACGGTTTCCTGTACAGCCGGGACGCTCACAGAAATTGATACCAAATACGAGGACGAGATCTTCATCGGCATGCGCAGCCATTGGGATCGCGTGCTGGACTACCACGTGGACTTCACCACCGATCTCACACCGATTCAGGTTGGCTGGAACTACACGTCATCCACAACGCAGACTACATTCGGCTCTGTCGGCCTGTTTGGATACGGAATCGGTACGTGGGGCTTCAGCGACACTAAGACCAGCCCTGCGCAGGTCTTGCAGTTCGGCAGCGGCGCGGCGCGGACGGGTTATGTGCTGAACGAAGTGACACTCTCGAACGGTTCGTGGTCCGGATCCAACGGAATGCGGCTGGACCTGACGCGAACTGGCCCGGGCCTGGTCGACCTGAGGGTTTTCAGTTCCAACGAAGCATTTGTGTTCTGGATCCTCTCCCGCGACAAGAACGGCAACAGCGGTGGCAACTCCAGCTGCAGCACGGAGGCCGTGGAGTCACCCACCGCGCTCTTCGTTGCAGTCATATGTGGGTTGCTGGTGGCCGTTCGGCTGCGTCGTCGCCGGGCCTAGCACTCAGAATTGACCGAACAGAAGAACCCCGCCGGTTGGCGGGGTTCTTTGTTTACTCGGTTGCGGGCGCATCGGGTTTCTTGGCTGACTCAACCGGGGCATCGGCAGTTGGCTCAGCGGCCTCGTCCGGAGGCGCAGCTTCGGCCTCGGCCGGCTTCTCGCTGAATTCAGTGTCGGGGCCGGGTTTGGGCTCATCCGCGGGCGGATCTTCGCTCGCTGGTTCCTCGGCCGGTTCTTCAAGCTCCGGCGGCTTCTTGTGCTCGCTGGTGTTTCTGGCGACGAGCGCGTCCTTTTCCTCTTCCAGCGTCATGCCGAACTTCAGTTTGAGTTGCTGGAAGCCTTCGCGGATTTCCTTTACCTGCTTGATAGCGTCCTCGACGGTGCCGGTAGTGCGGTTCACGTAGTCGAAGAAAGGGCCGAAGCTTTCGTTGATCTTCTCGATCGCCTCGCGCGCTTCCTTCTTGATCTGCTCTTCCAGCACCTGCGCCAGTGAAGCCTTCAGCGCGACCACCTTGCTGCTGAACTCCGACTTGATCTTGCGCCGCTGCATCGGCATCACCAACAGTGATCCGGTCAGTAGCGTCAGCCCGCCGAGGATGCCCGTAACGTCCACGACGGTGAAACCCGCCGTCGTGGTTAGAGCAACGACTGCAACTCCAGCGCCCACGCCGATCAAGCTGCCACCTATGGCTGCGTTGATACCCAATCCCGCGCGGCCCATGAACTTGCGCATCTGGTCTTCGTAGTCGTAGTTCTTGATCTTGTCCTTGGCGTCGGCGCGCACGAGGTCATAGATCTTCTCACGGTTGTACTCGAACTTGTTGCCGACCTTGCCGACCATACCTTCATGCGGGCGCAGCGCGGCCTGGTCTGCAAAGTACTGGGTAGTGTCCTGCCAGACCTTCAGATACTTCTTCATGAACCAGTCGACGGCCTTGTTCAGCACGTCGTCGATCTTCACTTCGTAATCCTTGATCACTTCTTCCTTGAAGCGTCCGCGGAAGCGCTCCGGCGACTTCAGCATTCCCATGTTGGTGAGCTTGACGTTGTCGTCGATCCAGTTGCGCCCGCGCTTTTCCATCTCGAGCACGATGTTGTCGATCTCGAGGATGAAACGGCCGAAGTTCTCGGACATGTCCGATTCGCTCTGGCCGAGCTGCGCCTTGATGTTCTCGAGGACGCGCTTGTCGTCTTTCAGGTGCTCCATGCGCGCGGCGAGTGAATCACCGGCGCGCTTGCAGATGGTCATGGCGCTGTTGATGGGGCTCTCGAGCTTCAGTTGCAGTTTCTCGCCTGCGCTCAACTGCTCGAACAGGTATTCCTCAAGCGCCTTGAAGCCGGACTCTTCATACAGCGCATCGTCGCCGTCGGCCTTGGCCTTACGAGCCTGCTTGGCGCTGACCATGAAGATGTGCGGCTCAAAGTCGAAGAACTTCTTCACGCTGTCGTGAACGAACTCCTCGATCTCGACCAGCTCGTGCGGCTCTTTGATGTCCTTCTTGGTGATGATGAAGATGATCTTCTTCGCCCAGCCCTCGAAGATGTAGCCCAGGAACTCGCGCTCGGTCTGGCTGAACGGGCGGTCCACGCTGGTCGTAAACAGAATCAGATCGCAGCGGGGTATGAAGCTCTCGGTGATCTCACCGTGGCGCGCGACGATGCTGTTGGTACCTGGCGTGTCGACGATGTTGATGTTGCGTAGCGGCTCAAACGGCAACTGCTTCTCAACGAGGAATTCCTCGATGATCCGCTCTTTTTCAACGTCGCCGTACTTCAGCACGTGAATCTTGTCGGTCGTCGGAATCGCGCCGACCTTGCACACTTCGGCGTTGAGCAGGCTGTTGATGAAGGTGCTCTTGCCCGCCTTGACTTCGCCGACCACCACCAGCAGGAACAGCTCTTCCAGGTGATGCGTAAGCCCGCTGATCTGCTCAATGACCTCGTCTTCGAAGTCCTGCTTGATCAGAAGATCGCGCAGGGCCTTCAAAAGCTCGCGCTCTTCGGACATGCCCTGGGCGATTTTTTCGTCCAGGCGCTGTGTGAGTGTATTCGGGGCGTCGCTCATTCCACTCCTAGAGTGTCGGCGGCGTGGCCGTCGGCACAAAGGTTTCAGGCATTAGGTGTTAGGTTGTAGGATACCTGCCAAACCAGCAATCCCCAAAAACCTAAAACCGAAACCTAAACCCGCTCGTTTCCTGTATCCTGCTTCGGCATGAGGCTGTCAAGTTCATGAGTCGCAACCACTTGCTGATCGTAGTCGCTACCCTTGCCCTGCTGTTGTTGGCAGGGGCATGGGCATTCTTGCGGCCGGAAGGCTCGTCGCTGCTGCCGTTCATGAGTGATGACGTAAGCCCGACAGACAAAGTTGCAGACAAGCCACTCGACGCAAGCCCGCCGCGGCTGGACGACACCGGCAAGCCGGTCGAGGATGCGCCGGCCGCAAACACTGAAGACGAAGGGCTATTGAGCGACATCGACGAGGCCGAGCGCGAGCGAATCAAGGTCGCGCGCGAAGAAGCACGCATCAAGGCCGAAAAGGAAGCCAAGGAAGAGAAGTCCAAGCCCAGCCCGCCAGCACCGGGTGCCCCGGGGACGCCAAACCAGCCCGTCAGCCAGCCGCCCGACAACCGCACAGAAGAACAGAAGGCCCTTGATGCAGAGCGCCAGCGGCGCATCGAGGCGCTAAAGGCCATCAAGCGCCCGCCGAACCAAAGCCTAGGCAACAAACGGCCGGGCACGCGCAAGTTGAAGAAGGAAACGGGCAAGAAAGAGCTGGCGGACGTCAACCCGAAGCTGTTACAGGACCGGCGCGGGCTGTACGCCAAGTACTACGCCTTCAGCGCCATGCCGCTAGGCCAGATCCTGGACCCAAACCAGCCGGAGTTGGACGCCCGCACGCCGGATATCACCCGTATTGACCCGCAGGTGTATTTCCCCAGCAAAGATGCCTGGGCCGATCTGCCGTTCGACAAGCGCAACTTCATGGGCGTCTGGACGGGGTTCCTGGTGATCCCTGAGGACGCCGAGTACTGGCTGTATCTGGGCGCGGACTACACCGGCGTGGTGACGCTCGACGGCGAGGCGATTCTCTACAACGACATGCGCGACTACACCGAGGTCAGCACGGTGCTGAGCCTGAGCAGCGGGCTGCACCCGATCCGCATCGATTACATGGAAGGTGAGAACGGCAGCCCAGTCGATCCGCTTGCGGCGTGCAACTTCATGTACGTACCGGAAGGCCAGAGCAAGCCGATCCCCGTCCCGCCCGAAATGCTGATGCTGCCGGAGGAGTTGTGGAGCGACAACGCGCCGATCATCACCAAGCTGAGCAAGTACTCAGGCGAGATCGGCGACGAGATCACAATCCACGGCCAGAATCTCAGTCAACCAGCCAACGCGAAAGACGAACAAGGTGCCCCCGTCTGGAAGTCCTCGGTCGAATTCTCTGGGCAGCCCGCCCAAGTCCTAATCGTCAGCGACGACGGAACAGAACTCGTGGTGAAGGTTCCCGTTGGCGCAACCACGGGGAAAGTCATCGTCTCAAAGACCCAGTTCAGTGCCTCTGATCCGATGTCTGGACTCAAGAAACTCTCTTCAATCCCTTCCAACTCCAGCGATTTCACGGTCACCACGCAATTCGGTCTGTTCGCAAGCTGGCACAACCTGCAGGGCTGGTCGAACTACGACTTCATTGACGACACGCTTCACAAGCCGGATCTCGTACGGCTTGAGCGTGACTTCATGTTCGACACGCGCAGCAAACTCGACCTCACCTTCCGCAACAACCCGCTCGCCTGCCACTGGGAAGGCAAACTCGGCATCCCGGCCGGCTGGGTGAAAGAAGGCGAGATTGCACTTGTACGCTTCCAGACCTACGGCCGTCTGCGTGTGAAGCTGGGCGAAGTGATGAAGCAGACGACTTCGCCGACCGGGGCGACGTTCGACCTGACAACACTCGACTTCGAGGTACGCGACAACACGGAGCACTACCTGCCCATGAGCATTGACTGGACCAGCGAAAGCGGACCGGCCGGACTGACGATCGTGAAGATGGTGCAGGACGGGGCCGTCACCGAAGGCGAAGGCAGCACGGGCATCACGTGGAAGCAGGTCGAGACGCTGCCGTATCAGTTGTTCTTCCCGCCGGTCGTACCGCCGAAGCCGCCGCTGATTATCGAAGCCGCGCCGATGTTCGCCGAGGGCGAGCAGCCGCCCGTGCTGCCGTACGATATCCGCACGACGCTGCCCTCGATTCGCGAAGGCCAGCAGTTCGAGTTCACCATGATCGTTTACGGCGACGCGGAAGTGCAGGCGCAGCCGGTGAATATCACGGTCGACGGCATCCCGCTGGTCTACGAAATCACGACTACCGGCGAATCCAAGCCCGGCGAGCAGCTACGCCACTGCGTCGCGACGTTGCCCAGCGGGCTCGGCGAGGGCGCGATCGTCGCGCGGTTGACGGTCGTCACCAGCGACCCGTTCTACATCGACGTGCAGAACAAGGGTTTGATCGCATACCTGTACGACCTGCCCAACCCGGGCGGCTACGGCAAGATGCCCGACCCGGAGCCGCTGACCTGCTTCGAAGTCCGCAAGATGCCGTGGGTGAACTACGAGAACGCAAACCAGTTCGACCTGCCCTTCCCGGCCGAGACGTTTGCGATTGAGTGGCTCGGCGCGCTGATCATTGAGAAGGAAGGCGACTACCGCTTCACCTGCCGCAGCGACGACGGGATTCTGGTGTGGCTTGACGACAACCTGGTGCTCGCTGACGACAACCTGCACTACCAGCGCGAGAAGACCGGCGACTGGGTTCACCTGGTGCCCGGCACGTACAACTTCCGCATGCAGTTCTTCGAGAACAACGTGCATGAGGTGGCTGTCCTGTCGTGGGACGCGCGCACGGACAAGGATGACGACAAGACCGAGTTCATCCAGCGCGGCGTGATTCCCAAGCGCTACTTCACGTGGGACCAGCACCCCGCATTGCCGCAGAAAACCAGCACGCACAAGCGCTCGGACGGCAGCGATCCCGAGTAACTACTTCACAATCGGCAGCGTCAGCTCGGCCGCGTGTTCCGCGTCGTGGAAGATCGTAACATCCACATCCAGCGCCTTTGCACGATCGAAGTGATCGCTGCCATCGCCGGTGTTGGGCTCGTAACGCGGAGCGTTCCCGCCAGTCAGGATCAGCACCAGCTTGTGGTCTTTCACCCACGTGTACGCGTGCGGGGCGAGGCGCAGGGTCACGCTGTAGGTCTCGCCGGGTTTTAGCTCCTGCACGCTTTCGCCGTCGCGCAGCGTGGCGCGCTGGATGGTCTCGCTGACCAGGTACTGTTTGCCGTCGCCCGCTTCGTCACACAGGCGGATGTGAATGTCCGTGTCGACGCGGTTGCACTTGAAATAGACGGTCAGCTCGACTTCGCCGCGAATTGCCAGTGGCTCGGGCAGCTTGTCGGTCGCGTACACCAGCACGTCCTCGCGCTTGCTGATTTTGCTGACGTCCTTTGGTCCGTGCGTCATTGGCGGCAGGTTCTGGCCGCCGATCGTCGGCGTCGGGTTCCTGGGATCGTACTTGTATTGACGGGTCAACGGCTTGTCTTCCGTGGCCGTGCCCGGCTTGTCGACGATGCCTCCCTCGGCCGTCAGGTACATCGACTTCGCCTTGCCGACCAGCTTTTCCCAGCTGTCGCCCGTGACCCAATTGTCTTCGCCGCACTGGAATGCGTTGACGCTGGGCACGTCTTTCCAGCCGCTGTCCTCCATGCCGCGCAGGTAGTAGTCGAAGAATCTAATGGTGATCTTCGTCGAGTAGTCTTCGGCCTCGGCGTACTTGAGGTCGCCCTGCTCGGCCATGTCGATCGCCGTGTGCGACCAGGGGCCCATCACCAGCTTGCTCTCTTTGGCCTTGCCGGTGCCCTTGGCGATGATGTCGCTGTACTGCTCGATCACGTCGCGCGGGAAGTTGTCCCACCATCCGCTGATCAACAAACATGGGACCTGCGTCTTTTCGGGATGATAGGAGAGGCTGCGGGCGAACCTCCAGAGTCGCATGTCCGGCAGCGGGTTGTCGGTGACGAACTTGCCGACTCCGAAGCCCAGCCGATCAAGCGACTTCACGTGTGAGTCCAGCATCACGCCGCCCTCGTAGTAGCCCTCGTAGCGCGTGCCCTGGTAGGCGATCAGCGGCGCTGCGCACACCAGGTGCGGCGGCTGCTCAGCGAGCGTATCGAGCTGCTGCTTGCCCAGCGCGCTGCCGCCCCAGGTGCCGACCTTTCCGTCGCACCAGGTCTGCTTGGCGACCCACTCGACACAGTCGTAGCCGTCCTGGCCGCGCTTCCACTGGCGTTTGTTGACGCCCTGCATGGCGTCCTTGCTGCCATAGAAGCCGCGCCAGTCGACGAAGACATAGGCGTAGTGCTCGCGATCAAACAGCGACCAGGCCTTCTCACTGCCGCGGCCTGCCTCGCCGGCCTTGCTGTCGTCGCCGTACTCGCGGCCCATGCGATCTTTGTTGTAGGGAGTCTGAACCAGCACGCAGGGGTACTTGCCGCGCTTGTCCGGCAGCAGCACGTTGGCCGCCAGCGACTTGCCGTCGCGCATCGGGATCGCGACATCGTTCTGCGTCTTTTGCCACGGCTCTTCGGTTGTCGTGCCCTCATCGGCAAGGATCACCGGCACAAACGTCAGCAACGCAAACACGGCGGCAGTCAGTCGCATGGGGATTCTCCTGCCCAATACAACACACATGAACGCGATTGGTTGCGATTCGACTGGAGGCGGTTTCCAGTCCTCGCGCGAACGCGCCTGGAAACAGCATCTCGCGCTGGGACCGCAGAGCACACGGAGAAGGCAGAACCAACAGGGCTGTCGCTCTGTGCACTCTGTGGTCTCTGCGCGAAACGGCCGTTGCAATTCTTCGCGTCTTCGCGCGCAAGCAGTCCCTAGTCCACCCACCACTTGAGGCGATACTCGGCGGCCTTGGGCCAGATGCTGGCGCCGCCGTCCTCGGCTTTGCGCCTGGCGAGGTCTTCGTAGAGCTTCTTGGCGTCGCCGCGCTTGTCTTTTTGCGATTCGAGCGCGAGTGCATCGCGCATCTGCTGTTCGCGCTCGCGTTCACGATTGGCAGGCGCGAAGTCGCCGTCGAGCGTGGCCAGGTGCTCCACGTAGCCCTTGCCCTTGATCCAGGTTTCTTCGGGCCAGGTATCCACGATCGCGCGCAGGCGCTTGACCTGCCACGGCGCGGGCATCTTCTCGGCCTTGATGGCGTCGGCGACCAGGTCATCCACGCGCTTCACTTCCTTCTTCGCGATCTTCTCTATGTCCTTGTCGAAGTGTTTGACGGCGCGCTTTTCCTTGCCGGGAATCGACTTGTCGTCGTCGATCGCATCAATGCGGTCCAGCGCGCCACGCCAGTCGTCCGAGTTGCACAGCTCAATCAATTCCTGTACGTACTGGTCGTCGCTTGCCTCGAACGGAAGAGGCTCGGCCCGCGCGCCTTCGTCTCCCGATGGGTACGGCAGCATTCCCGGCCCGCCCATTTCATTGATTGCGTCGCGCGTGATCTGGTGGCAACGGCCGTTGACCGCATGGTTCATGCCCGGAATCTCATGGTAGAGCACCGGCTTGCCCCAGCTCGCCAGCACGTTGCAGAAGTGCCTCACGGCCGCCAGTACGTTCACGCTCCCGGCAACCTTCGTTTCTTCTGAGCCTACAGTGCAGAACCACGGGCACGGCGGGCAGGTTTCCTGCGTGACAGCGCCGCCGCTGCTGTACAGAAAGACCGCGCGGAACGGGAAGTTCTCCGGGTCATCACGCCACTCCTTTGCCGCCCAGCCGCTGGCCCAGCTTGTGCCCCAGCTGAAGCCGCTTACAAACACGCGGTCCGGGTCGACGGGCTGGTCCTTCTTGACCTTGTCGAGCAACCAGCGCGAGCCTTCAATGATCTTCCCGGAAGAGCAAAGTTGCGGCAGGCCCATCTTGCCCTTGCCGTCGTCGGTCAAGGCCTGGTATTGCACGCCGATGGTGATGATCGGGTCGCGCTCGCTGGTGATGCGTGCGACGTTCTTGACGCGGCCGGCGCCGACGTCGCCGTTGCCGTGGAAGGTGAACATCAGGGCGTACTGCTTCGCCTTGTCGAGGCCCTCTGGAAGGCAGATGTAGCCTTCCATTTTCTCACAGCCTTCGACTTCGATTTTGACGGTCTCGAAGGTCGTCTTGTTTGGCTCTGTCTTGGCTGTGTCGTCACCGCCAAGGCCGGTTTGTGGGATGAATCTCGCAGCGTCGCGCGCCGCCCGGTCGAGGACTTTCTGGCCGGGCTTGGCGGCGGGCTTGGCTTCAGGGGCGTCTTGCGCGATGGCAATCGACGTCAAACACAGCACGGCGGCTGCAAGCCACCAGTGAATTCGCCCAGTCATGGCCGCTCCCATTACTACCACCGCACGCGGTAAGTCATCATGCAGGTAGTACGCGCCCGGGCAAGCATTCCGAGGGATTCGACAAAAAAGTGACAACGCGGTGAAGCGCAGCGCGCCTCGCCGCGTCGGTACGTGGCGGGTGTACTACTCGACTTCCATCCACCAACTCAGGCGGTACTCGGCCGCGTAGGGCCAGGTGCTGACGCCGCCGTCTTCCTTCTTCTCCTTGGCAACTTCCTGGTAGATTTTCTTGGCTTCAGCGCGCTTGCCTTCAAGCTCGAGTTTCACGGCCTGCAGCAGCTTTTCGCGGCGTGCCTCGTCGCGCCTGGCCGGGCCGTAGGTCTTCAGAGTTTCGAGCGTCTTTGAATAGCCCTTCTTCTGGTACCAGTTCTCGTCCTTGAAGGCGCGATTCATTGCCTTCAGCCTCTCCCAGTGCCAGGTGTTAGGCCAGAAGTCAGCCTTGATGCTCTTCTGGATTGAGGCATCGAGGCGATCACATTCGTCCTTCACGTACTTCTCAAACTCCTTCATGAAGTCCTTCAGGTCACGCTTCTCCTTCGTCTTGATGTTCTTGTCGTTGAGGATGCCGTTGCCGCGCTCCCAGGCCGCTTTCCAGTCTTCGGCCTGAGCGTAGGCGATGACCTCTTTGGCCCATGGGTCTTTGTGTTCGGTCCATGGAATGTCATCGGCCGCGATTCTTGCCCCGAGGTAGCGGCTTTCATCCGGCGGATACTCTTCAGCACCCGGGCCGCCGAGGCAGTTGATGGCCGCCCGCATGACCTGGATTATTCGGTCCCCTCTTTCATCAAGGAAACTCCGGGGCACCTTGTGGTACTCGGCCGGGATACCGCGGGCCAGCAAGCTGTTTACCGACCGGCGCGAGTTGTATTCACTATCCTGATCGGAGTATTCCCAATCAATCATTACGGTTGGAACCGGCGGCGCGGATTCCGCGACGAACTTGAGATCGTAACCCTCGAAGAGGCAGCCACGGAACGGAAACGAGTCCGGATCACTTTCCCACAACTCGGCGGCCCAACTTCCTGCGCGCTCTTCCCAGTCAAACCCACCTCCGACAAGGAAGACACGAGATGGATCAACCGGATAGTCGGACATGACTTTATTGAGTAGCCAGGCAAAGCCTTTCGTTAGGGCATCTTCCGTCGCCACGAGTTCAGACACGCTCATCTGCTCATCAACCTGCCGCAGCGCACGATACGTGAGCCCTGCAAAGATGATCGGGTCTTGCGGACTTGAAAGCCGAGATGACATCTTCAGGTCCTCTGCACCGTCCTCGCCACGCCCCCACAGAGAAAAGACCATTGCGTGCTTCCTTGACTTGTCCAGACCGACCGGTGTCGAGATATAGCCCTTCATCTTCTCGCAGCCTTCGACGTCGATCTTGATCTCGGACTGTTTCTGCTCATCGCAAGAGAGACGAACCCTGTCCGACCCGCCTACGCCGGCTTGCGGCAGCAACAGCAACGCATCAGCTTTCGTGCGCTCGATGATCTTTGCACCCGGCACCGGCTCTTCGTCCTGTGCCGCCATGGATCCTGCCAGCAGGGCGATCAGCGCCGCCCCCAATAGTGTCCTGCGCATTGTCGTCTCCCGCCTCGGGCCGCCCCGGGGAATCTGCAAAAGGGGCTCAGCTTTGAGCCTGATTATCTACCAACGGTTGCGAATTGCCACGATTGTGACGAAATTCGTCAGGACGGGTTCCCGCTATCCGGACGAATGCGGGCCTTGAGCTTCGGGTTGGGATAGTCGGCCAGCCAGGCCGTCACGTCCTCGTACGAAGGACGATTGGCGGGCTTGAGCAGCTGGATCGCCGCCAGCAGCAGGATGGGCCCTACAACGAAACAGCCGGCCAAAAAGAGTTTGCGGACCTCGGCCGCGTCGAATTCAAGATCGCCCGGGTCGTAGGCCCAGCCGAGCCACGCGGTGACTCCCAGGTTGAACAGAAGAATCCCCGCCCAGAACAAAGGCGCAAACAACCCTTTGGCGGGCACGTATGGAAGCTTCAGTTCCCGCCCGCTGGCGAGCTCCCGATTCGCAAGAAATGCGTCGACGCGCTGGTTGATGAAGATGATGACCCAGCCGACCACAAACCAGCCCGCATAGTTCGCCATCGTCACGTCGAAGTGATAGCCCGGCGAAGGGTAGTGGTAGATGTCGCCCAGGAACCAGTGACGGCCGAGGTGCGCGACGGGATCAACGATGATGTCGATAACCATCATCAGGGCCGCGCCCAGCAGCAGCGTCACCGGCGAATTGCGGATGCCGCGTGAGGTGACGCGCTGGTAGTCAAAGCCGCGTCGCCAGAGGGGCGACATGAAGAACTGGGCGAACGAAAAGCTGACGTAGCTCAGGAAGGCGAACGACAGGCTGTCGAAGAACGGTACACCGAAGATCGCCAGGTCATTCGCCAGCACGTCATCGTGATAGACGTAGTAGCCGAACGGGATGCGGATGGCCGGGTTGACGCTGCACCACTCGGCCGTGAGCGCAACCAGATAGCCGGTCACCAGCCAGATGCCGGTGCGCAGCTTTCCCTGCTCCATCCAGCTGAAGGCAAGAAACGCCAGCAGAAAGACGAAGACGTAAGGCCGGTGCCAGATGCTGTAGAACAGTGCGCCCATAATTGAGCTGTTCTAAATTCAATTCACCACAGAGGACACAGAGTTCACAGAGAAAGACCCGTCCCTGCAGTCTCTGTGAACTCTGTGTCCTCTGTGGTGAAACCCGCCCTACGGCTTCGGCACCGACTGGATGCCCAGTTCCTTCAGCAGCGCCGGCTCGACATCGTTGGGTGTATCAATCATCAGATCGCGGCCGCTAGCTGACTTGGGGAAGGCGATTACGTCGGCGATGTTGTCGAGACCAAGCAGCAGCATCAACAGGCGGTCAACGCCGCTCGCGATGCCGCCATGCGGCGGCGCGCCGTGAGCCAGTGCGGACATCAGGAAGCCGAACTTCTTCTCGGATTCTTCCTTGCCGATGCCGATCAGCTCGAACACGTCGGCCTGCATATCATTGCGGTGCATACGGATGCTTCCGCCGGCGATCTCAATGCCGTTGACTACCAGGTCGTACTGGTTGTTGCGCAGGGCGATGATCTCTTCGATCTCGACACCGCCACGGAGCATGCGCGCAACCGGGTGGGGCTCTTTGCCCGCGCGGGAAATCTCTGCCAGCTCCTGCACGCGCTTGACGTTCTGCGGCAGCGTGAACGGATGGTGGCTGGCGAACAGCTTCTCGTCTTCTTCGCGGTACTCGAACAACGGGAAGTCCACGACCCAGCAGATTGCGAAGTTCGATGGATCGCTGAGGCCCAGCTTCTCGGCGATTAGCACGCGCATGTTGTGCATCACCGCGTGCACGATCTTGTGCTTCTCGTGCGCACAGATCAGCAGCAGGTCGCCCGGCTTCGCGCCGAAGGCTTCGATCATTGCCTTCTGCTCGGGCTCGGGGATGAACTTGGCAATGCCGCCTTCGAGGCCCGCTTCGGTCACCTTCAGGTTCGCAAGTCCCGTTGCGCCCATGCCCTTGGCGTCGCGCTCGAGGTTCTTGAGCTGGCCCGTGCTGAACGCCTCGGCCATGCCGGGACAGCGCAGGCCCTTGATCAGCCCCTTCTTCTCGGCCGTGCCCTTGAAGGCATTAAAGCTGCAGCCGGCCGACCACTCGTTTAGCTCAGTGAGTTTCAGGTCGCGCGAACGCAGGTCCGGCCGGTCGATGCTGTAGTCGCGCATCGCCTGCTCATAGGTCATGCGCTCGAACGGCGGCTTCACGTCGCCGGCGCTGAGCACCGGCCAGGACTGGTCCTTGAAGCGTTCGTCCTTACGGATGCCTTCGAAGATGTTGGTGACGACTTTCTCGAACAACTCGATCACGTCATCGACGGTCGGAAAACTCATCTCGATGTCGATCTGCGTGAACTCAGGCTGGCGGTCGGCGCGCTTGTCTTCGTCACGGAAGCAGCGGGCGATCTGGAAGTAGCGGTCCAGGCCGCTGATCATGCAGAGCTGTTTGAAAAGCTGCGGCGACTGTGGCAGCGCGTAGAATTGGCCGCGGTGGGCGCGGCTCGGCACGATGAAGTCGCGTGCACCCTCCGGCGTGCGCTTATAGAGCACCGGGGTTTCTACATCGAGGAAGCCCTCGGCCTCGAGCGTCGCACGCGCCATTGAGACCAGCTTCGCGCGGGCCTGCAGCATGGCCTGCATCGGCCGGCGGCGCAGGTCGATGAAACGATGTTTCAGGCGCAGCTCGGGGTCGCATTTCAAATCGTCGCGGACCTCGATCGCCGGCGTGACGGCCGTGTTCAGGATCTCGAACTTTTCGACTACGATCTCGATGTCGCCGGTCGCCATCGTCTGGGTGCGGTTGCCTTCTTCACGCGCACAGACTTTGCCGGTGGCCGACAGCACGAACTCGCCGCGGGCTTCCTTGGTCTGGGCTAGCAGCGCCGGGTCGGTCTCTTCGCTGAATGTCAGCTGCACCTTGCCCGCCACGTCACGCAGCAGGATGAATGCAACGCCGCCGCGATCTCGCTTGGTGTCCACCCAGCCGCAGACGGTGACGGTCTGGCCGACGTGCTCTTTGCGTAGGTCGCCGCAGCGATGCGTTCGGTTCTTCATGTCTGCTCCGTGGAATGAAACGGCCCGGCATTCACCGGGCCGTCGCTTGTACTCGTTTCGCCCGGGTCAATCTACCAACGTGTCCGGGTCTTCCTTTGATGCGGATTTCTTGTCCTCGGCCAGGTTGTCCGTCTCGGCGTGGAAGTCGTTGGCGTTGATGACGTCGCTTTCGCCCTTGGCTGCTCGGGCCGCTGCTTCGCGCGCTTTGCGGGTTGCCGGCGGGGGCGTGAAGAACGCGTAGTCCTCATCGAGGATGAAGTCCTCCTCTTCTTCGTCATCGCCTGGCAGCTTTACGGTCGGGTTGTCGCCGATGGTCTGCGGCTCTTCTTTCGCCGACCTTAGCTTGGGCTCGCTCGCCCGCAGTTCTGCCTGCATCTGTTTCATCATCGCCGGCGGCAGTGCAACCGTGTCACCGCCGGGACCTTCGCCCATTTCGTCGAGCGACTTGCGCTCACGATTTTCGGCCATGAGCTTGGGCTTGCCGGTCGCCTTTTCGCTCTCGGCCTTTGCCTCTGAGCCGGTTTCATCTTCTTCGGGCTCGGGCGCCGGCCGCGACAGCTTGGCGTCTTCCGGCTTTGGGATGAACATCGTCTTTGCGCCGGGAACGATGGGTGCATCAAAGTCAGGCGGCGGGACATGTACTGTCTTCGCGCCTTCGGGCAGCGGGGTCGGGTTGGACTTGTCCGTGATCTTGGCCGTGTCCTTGCGCCGCTTCATCAGCTTGCGAGTTTTGCGAGGCTTGAATGTCCGGTCTTCGGTGGCGCCTTCCCGAGTTGGTGGCGGCGGCGTCTTCGAGTCCTCGTAAGTGGGTACATCTTCGGGTTCGCCGCTGCCAGGCTCCTCTGCAGCCTCTTCCACCTGACCCTCGACGGCGTCTTCGTCTTCGACAGGGTCTTCAGAAATGGCCGTAGTTTGCCCAAGCATGGATGTATTGGGCTCCTTGTACTCGGGCTCATCGACCGGGCCGTCTTCGGTGGACTCCTCAACGGGCGCTTCTGCCGCTGCTTCTGCCACATCTTCGGCAGGTCCCTCGGCTGGCACTTCAGCAGCCTGCTCAGACGCTTCCAGATCTTCGTCCAGGTCGATGTCTTCATCACCCTCGAGGCTGACCTTCGCGGCCGCCTTGCCGAAACTGACTTCTTCGCCCTCTTCTTCTGAGCCGGACTCGGCGGAGTCGCCGTCTTCGCCGAAATCGACGTCGCCATATCGGCCGGAGAGCGTGCCGCCCATGTACACGGCAATCTCTTCGTCCGTCAGGTCCTTCTCTGCGTCGTCCTCTGCAACTGGTGTGTCCGTGCGCGGCACTACGCCGATCTGCGGCTCGGGCTCAGGCTCTTCCGGGGCTGCGGCATCTCCTGGCTTCACAGCTGCTGTAGGAATCTTCAGCAGCGCAGCCTCCTCTGCCTCTTCCTGCTCGATCTGTTTCTGACGGTCGAGAATGGCCGGGCGCTCAAGGCGCACGGTCGGCATGCCGACGCGAGGCTTCTGTTCTTCCGGCTCCTCTTCGGGCAACTCGCCATGAAACGGCTTCGGAGGCTGGAATGCACCGGAATCCGGGATCACCGGCTCGCGCGAGGTTCGCCCGGTTTCATCCAGGTCATCGCTTGGCGCCGGCTGTGGCTGGCGAGGTGGATTCGGCATCACGGGCTTGACCGGCGCAGCTGCGGCAGCCGGCTCGGGCGCGTGGAAGTTGCCCATTTCGTCAATCTCAGCCGTCTGCATCGGAGGCGGCGGTGATGCTGCACCACTGCGCGTCGGCGGCCTGGGTCCGCCGCGCGTTGGCGGCGGAATGGTGACGCGTTTTTCCTTGCCCGGCTCAACAGGCCCGGACTTCGGCTTCTCCCATGGCGCTTCGACAATGCCGGTGTTGCGCTTGGTCGGCGGCCGTGGTGCCGAAGCAGGGGCGGGCGCAGCCGGAGCTGCCTTGGGCTTCTGTTCCAGGTCCTTCGGGCTGTCTGCGAATTCCGCCGGATTGACTTCCGGCGGTGCTTCGGCCGGTCCGCTCTGGGTCTCGGGGTCGACCTTGTCCATTGCGAGGACCGTCGCCTCGGCCTCAAAAAATCGGGCGCGCGCGTTCGTTCGAATCAGCCCGCGCGGGTTGCTTGCCCCGGGTGGCTCAATCGCGTTCACCGGCGGCTCGCCGTCATAAAAAGTGACTCTCGACTCGCCCAGCCGAACCTTCAACCCGTCATTCAAGGGCGCAATCACTCCGCGACGCAAACGCTGGTTGTTGATCCAGGTGCCGCCGGAGCTACCGAGGTCGCGAACAAACGCGTTGCCCCGACTGTCGATAAAGAACTGAGTATGGAGGCGCGAGACTTTCATGTCGCGCAACTGCACGTCTGCGCGCGGCAAGCGCCCAAGAACATAGTCGATCCGGCCCACAAAACGCAGGAGCAATGTGTCTGGGCCAAGTTTGATTTCGAGGTATGGCATTGCACTACCGTGTTTCATGAAACACGGTTCACCCCCACAAGCATCGAAGCATCTCAACAGTACCGTTTATCGAAGATGCACCCAATTACAAGGCAGCTACTGAGCCTGAACCGTGAACGTGACGGGCATCGAGCCAGCTTGAGACGCCGGCAAATGCTGCACGCGAATGATGTACGTCCCCGCCGTCAGGTTCAAAGCGACTGTCTTGTTGGGTGCACCACCGACGCTTTGACCGAGGATATTACGCTCGAGGTCATGCACTGTCAGGTCCAACCGGTGCGCGAGCGAACTGTAGCCCGCAGTGGTGTTTGTCACGTCTATTGTAACGCTTTGAGTGGCTGCAAGTTCCAATCGAAACACGCCATTGGCCTGGGGACCCAGGATCGAATTCGGATCTGTTCCGGACCAGGCATCCAGCATGCCGGAAGTTGCGGCAGCACCGACGATCAAAAGCGCCGGAAATGGGTCCGCCCCGCCGGGTGGAGGAAACTGCGCACCTTGCGCGGTCATGATGGTATTGGCGTCCGTCTGGTTCAGGAACGTGTCGTCTATCAACTGCTGCAGCAGACTCGGCATCCATGCAACCTCGTATGGTGCCGTCCGAGTCTTCAGTGCCGCGAAGCTCGACAGGAAGTCCGCGAGCGCGATGTTGGACGGATCCCCGTCACCGTCGGCCGGGCTTCCGGTTCCGCCATCGAACAGGTCCCAGGTAGCGCGCGTGATTTCGAACTCATTGCCGTATCCGACGCCCGTGCCTGGTATGACGCCCGACTCCATGTCGAACTCAAACTGTAGGCCAGTCGTGCCGCCGATGTAGCCCACGGTGTCGCGATAGAGGGAGGTGCCCAGCAGCGCTAGCCCAATCGCCGTGACCACACCCTCGCTGTATGCGGCCGTGGGCAGCAACTCTTCACCGAAGTGGGCGCCACCGAAGTTGTTGTCGCGGGACTGGGTAAGTTGCAGGAAGCTTGCCCATTCGTGCGCGATCACGGATTCGTCAAACTCATCATGGTCGCTGTTCAGCGGGTCCGCCGATGAGCCACCGATCAGGTAGATGGATGGGTTGCCCATCGGTCCGTCGAGCCCGGTCACGGTCGTCATCGTGATGGTCTGGCCGCTGCCGTTCTTCAGCACCCGAGTGCCGATGTTGCCGGGCGCCCAGAACAGGTCGAGCGGTCCAAGACTGGCAAAACTCCCGGAAGCCGCCGCACGAAGCCGCCGCACAGTGTCGAGCGCGGCAAACGCACCCGCACGGTCATTGGGCAGATCGCCCGTCGCGTGCAGGTTCACCGTCTGGCTACCGGCCGCGCGATTGAGCAGTGGGCTCGGTACCGCGTGCACGATCGGCGGCGACGTTTGCGAGTGATAGACACGGTCAATATCGGGCGCCGTCCCGCACTGTGCCCGGGCGCGGATAAAGTAGTCAGCGATCGTGCTGAAGTTCAGAGTGTAGTCGCCCGAAGCATCGGTAGACGTGCTCGCGAACACTGTGTTCAGGTCGTACCAGGCAACGGCTTCGACCAGAACATCCTGCGCGACTTCGTTTGCCGGACTCGCTGTGTCCAGTCCCGCGGCAGTGACCAACAGCCTGTCATAGCTGACATTGCCGGAAATCGTCAGCGCAACCGGTGCGCCGCCGTCCGGGTCTTTGGTGCCGCCGGGCTCAGGACCGATGACTGAGTCGGCCGGTACCACGATGTTTCCGGTCGTGCCACAACGGCCGCCGCCGTTGTCATTGCAGGCGCTCAGCAGAATCACGGCCGGCAACAGGAATATGCAGAGTCGGCGATTCATCGCAGCTCGGCAGGGGGAATTCGGGGACACAAATTCTAGCACGACTCGGGCTAGCCGTCTGTATCGCCGGCCAGCTTGGCGATCTTGTCGTCCAGCTCTTTGAGCGCTTCCGGCCACCAGTTTTCGATACCGGCCTTGACCAGGATCGGCCGGCCGGCCTGCAGTTCTTTCAGCCCGTCCGCCGGTTTGCCTTCGCTGACCAGAAGATCGCCGATGTAGACGTGCCCCCAGCCCACCCACTCGGCCTGCTCTGCGTTGTCCGGGTCGGCTTCGGCCGCTGCCTTGGCGCGCTCGAACGCGTCTGTCAGCCACTTGCGGGCATCATCGAGGAAGTTGTTGCGCCAGTAGGCACGGCCGACGCCGAAGTCGGCGATCAGCTTGCTCAACTCGGAGCCGGTTTCGTAGTGGTACTTGCGGGCCTGGATGAGCGCGTCGAGCATCTTGTCGTACTCGCCGCGTTCCTCGTAGGTCCAGCCGAGGTTGTTCCAGAGCGGGCCGAGCCAGCCGGTTTCGCCGCCCTTCTCGGCCGCTTCGATCGCCTTGAGGGCCCACTCCACCTGTTCTTCCGGCGTACCGACGATGGCAACCATGTGCGCGGCATCCAGCTCGCGCGAGAACAGCTTGTGTTCCTTGCAGTAGTCGTACATCTCGATGAAGGTCGCTTTGGCCTTCTCGTTGTCTTTCTCGTCCTGCCACTCAAACCGCCCGCGCACGCCGAGATAGCGCGACCACGTTCGGGGCTCCCTCGAGTCAGCGGCGGACGCCGCCTTGGCCAGCCAAAGCCGACCTTCTTCATACTTGCCCTGAATTCCGTATGTCCGGGCGATCTGCGCGTAGGCTTCGGCGACGGCCGGGTTCCAGTCCGACTCGGGCGCGGTTTCTATGGCCTGGAGGTACGACTCACGCGCAGCGACGTAATCTCTGCGAGAGAACTGCTCATCTCCCTGCTTCAGAAATACCTCTGACTTCGCCCAGAGCTCAGAAAACGAAACGCCAGTACTGGGACGCGGCCCGTCTCCTCTGTCCGCGCGCTCGGCCGGGACGCGACTGCCGGCGCAACCGGCAATCAGCAGAATCGGAACAATCGCAAGAACGTATCGCATCTTCGCCTCCGTGGCCCGATACTGCCGCGCCTTGACCCTTGCGGCAATGCGCGACTAGAACGGAAACATGCGGCGCTGGCTGTTCAACTGGGCATACCTGTGGCTGGCCGGTTTGATCTGGCCGTGGTTCCTTTTTAAGGCGCTGACCACTGGAAAGTACCGCGCGGGGCTGATGCAGCGTCTCGGCCGTCTGTCTCCGCGGAACAGCGAGAAGCCGAGTATCTGGGTGCATGCGGTCAGCGTCGGCGAGCTGCTGCAGGTCAGGCCGCTGCTTGCGCTGCTCAAGGAGAGGTACCCCGACCACGACGTCGTTGTTACCTATACAACCAAGACAGCCGCTGAGATCGCACACAGAGAGCTGACGGATTACTACCACTGCTACTCCCCCATCGACCTCAGCTGGGTGGTCGCCAAGTTCTTCCGCGTGCTGAACCCGAAACTCCTGATTCTCGTCGAGCTTGAACTTTGGCCGAATTGGCTGATGCATGCCAGGCGCACAGGAGTGCCGGTGCTGCTTGCCAACGGGCGTATCAGCCAGAAGAGCTTTGCCAACTATCGACGCTTCAAATGGCTGCTGCGCCCGGCCTACGAGGCGATCAGCATCTGGGCAATGCAGGACGAAACGTACGCTGAGCGAGCACGCGAACTGGCGAGCCGACCGATCGGCTCGCCGGGCGGGGCCGGCGGCAGTGACGCCTCGATGCCGATTGTGCCTGCGGGCTCAGTGGAGGTCGCCGGGAACCTCAAGTACGACTCACTGAATGGCGAGCCGGATGCCGCGAAGACCGCGCACTTCCGCAAGCTGTTCAACCTTGCGGACGATGACCGGGTCTTGGTGTGCGGCAGCACGCACCCCGGTGAGCACGAATTGCTGGTCGAATTGCTGCCTCGCCTGGGCTGCCGCGTGGTGATCGTGCCACGCCACCCCGAGCGTTATCAGGCCGTCCGTGACCTGCTGACGAAGGCGGGCATCGAGTGGGTCAATCGGAGCGAGCTGTCGCCCGAGTCTCCCGCGTCGGCCGACGCGGTGATCCTGCTGGATACGGTCGGCGAGCTGGCGCATGTCTATGCGGTGGCCGACGTCGTTTTCATCGGCGGCTCGCTGGTCCCCCACGGCGGGCAGAACATGGCCGAGCCGGTAGCATTGGGCAAGGCAACGCTGTTCGGCCCCCACACGGACAACTTCAAGGCCACAGTCCGCGAGCTGAAAGAGTGCAAGGGCGCCATCGAAGTCCAGACTCCAAAGCAGCTCGAGCACGAGATAAAGTCCCTGCTGGCCGACAAATCAACACGCGAAGCGATTGGCAGGGCAGGCCAGACGCGCTTGTTGGCATCACGCGGCGCGACGCAGAGATACGTTGGTCTGATTGAGAGGCTCCTGCGTGACTGACGAATTCCCAGAACCCGCGTCTCTCAGCCCGTACGGCAACGAAGGTCAACTTCGTGAGCGCTACTCGCAGTGTCGTCGATCGGCCTCTCGCAACGGTGCCATCGGTTTCGGACTGGCTGTGCTGGCCCTGTTGCTGGGAACCCTGTACTTCGCCATCAACGCCATGTATGGGGGCGGCGCACCGATGTTCGGCGCACTGGTGATCGTCTTCTTTCTGCTGCCGGCGTGGCCCTTCTTTCGGAAGAAGAGTGCGCTCGAAACGGAATCCTACGCCATCGAGCGCGAGCTAAAGGCAGTCGAACAGGCCAAGCAGGGGCACGGGACCACTCATCAAGGACCTCAGCAGTGACTGAACTGGACGCACAAAAGTGGAACGAACTGGCCAACAAGCTGGCCGGCGAGCTGGTGGTCGCACAGGCAAACGAAAAGGCGGCAACCGGCAAGGCCGGCATGCTGGCGCTGGTGACGCTGTTACTGCTGGGCACATGTGTCGCCCTGCAGATCGTGTTCTACGGCCAGCCGTACGCCCAGCTTGCTTCCATGCTGCCGGGTCTCCTGTTCCTCACCTCTGCCGCGTACGTGCTTCGCTATCGACGCATCGCCGAGCAAGCGCGCAACGACGCAGACCGCATCCGCCGCGACATTCGCCAATGGAAGAAGAAGCAGCCCAAAGATGGCGCTGTTGATCGGCCGTACGGGCATTCATAGTTTGTTGCCGGACACCCATGATCCGCTACGCCTTCACGATTTTCGTCAGCGCATTCCTGCTGTTCCAGGTTCAGCCGCTGATCGGCCGTTTCATTCTGCCTTGGTTCGGCGGCTCGGCCTCCGTCTGGTCGGTTGCGATGCTGTTCTTCCAGGGCGCGCTGCTTGCGGGCTACGGCTATGCGCACTTCAGCATTGCCCGCTTGAAGCCGCGCGCGCAGGCCGGCCTGCACCTCGTGCTGCTGCTGGCGTGTATGTTGACGCTGCCGATCATTCCGCCGGAGTCGTTGAAGCCGGACGGTCCCGGAATGCCGACACTGCGGATTCTGCTGTTGCTGACCGTCTCGGTCGGACTGCCATACTTCGCACTCGCATCTACCGGACCGCTGTTGCAGGCGTGGTTCAGCCGCAGCTATCCGAAGAAGTCGCCGTATGCGCTATACGCCCTGTCCAATGTCGGCTCGCTGCTGGCGCTGTTGAGCTATCCGTTCCTGTTCGAGCCCGTCTGGGGCCGCGTCGATCTTGCCTGGAACTGGAGCTACCTGTTCATCGTGTTCTCGGTGCTGTGCATCGTCGTGGCCGTGAGCGCATTCCTGCGAACGCGCCGCACGGAGCAAAACTCCGAGGTCCCTGTCGCGCCACCCGGGCCGACTGAAGCACCAGCTGAGCTCGAAGACAGCATTGCCCACAGACCGATCTACTGGATCGCATTTGCGGCCGCGGGCTGCACCTTGCTGCTGGCATTCACCAACCAGATGTGCATGGACGTGGCAAGTGTGCCGCTACTTTGGGTGCTGCCCCTGAGCATCTACCTGCTGTCGTTTGTCATCACGTTTGCCGGCGAACGCTGGTATCCGCGCAGGCTGTGCCTGCTGCTGCTGCCGCTGGCGGCGCTGGGCGCGGCGACCGCGCCCGGACTCGAGCCATATGTCTCGCTGCGCTGGGTCATTGCCGTCTTCATGGCAAGCCTGCTCGTGTTCTGCGTCGTCTGCCATGGTGAGGCATTTCGCCTGCGTCCGCCCGCGAGCCAGCTGACAAAGTTCTACTTGCTGATCTCGGTCGGTGGTGTGCTGGGCGGACTGTTCGTTGCAGTCGTGGCGCCGCTCGTGTTTTCTCTCTACAACGAATTGCCCGCGGGCATGCTGGCAACCGGCGCCTTGATCCTTGTCGCGCTTGCCCGGGACCCCAAGTCGAAGCTCTATGGCGGAAGGCCACGCTGGGCCTGGACGGCGCTCTTGCTTGTCGCCGTGGCGGCCGTCGCCAGCTTTGCCTATAGCGTCTATTACAGCCTGGAAGACACGATCAGCGTGTCACGCAGCTTCTACGGCGTGTACCGCGTGAAAGAGACTCCCGAAGGCAGCGAATTTCCCTGGCAGCGCGTGCTGTATTCCGGCAGCACGATCCACGGCCGTCAGTTCATGGGCAAGGGCAGCCAGGGAATTCCCACCAGCTACTACGGGATGAATTCCGGCGTCGGGCTGGTGCTGACTTCTTTCCCTGAGGACAAGCCGCTAAAGGTCGGAATCGTGGGCCTTGGAGCGGGCACCCTGGCGCTCTACTCGAAGCCCCAGGACCACTTCAAGTTCTACGAAATCGACGCTCACGTGCTGGACCTGGCGCATGAGTACTTCAAGCTTCTGGAAGACGCCCCGGGAAACATCGAGGTAGTGATCGGCGACGCCCGCCTGCAGCTTGAGCGCGAAGAACCGCAGCAGTTTGACGTGCTGGTACTCGACGCTTTCAGCAGCGACGCCATCCCGATCCACCTGCTGACGATCGAGGCCTTTGAGCTCTATCGGCGCCACGTCAAGCCCGGTGGCGTGATCTGCGTTCACACTTCGAACCGATATCTGAATCTTCAGCCGGTGGTGGTCAGCGCGGCAAGGGAGATCCATCTCGACCAGCTCATCTGGCTCTCCGGCATCAACATCAGCACCGGCACTACCATGGCCGAGTGGATGATCCTGACCAGCAACGAGACGGTTAAGGCAGCATTCCAGCGACGCGCTGAGGACTTCTACCATCACGAGCAGGAGATCGGCGCACTAGATGACTGGAGCCCGTACATCGGCCGCGTGCTGGAAGTTGAGGACGTCGATGAGGACTTCCACATCTGGACAGACGACTACTCGAACCTGTTTTCCATCGTCAGATAACCAGCTCAATCACGCCTTCGGCACCGCCCGCGAGCTTCGTG
The DNA here is from genome assembly GCA_020425605.1 of Planctomycetota bacterium. Taxonomy (GTDB): domain Bacteria; phylum Planctomycetota; class UBA8742; order UBA2392; family UBA2392; genus JACKID01. Next base: position 41,009 of record JAGQRH010000007.1, read on the forward strand.
TGCCGGTCGGCGAGGGCGTCGTCGTGATAAGGGTAGTCGCGCCTGAAGTGAACGCCGCGGCTCTCTTTGCGTGCGAGCGCTGAGCGTGTCATCGCAAGCGCGACCTCAAGCATGTTCTCGAGCTGCCATTCGCTTGGGAACCGGCGCTCCTGCTCACTGGCCATGCGCGACCAGCCCGTCAGCTGACGCTGGAATTCGAGCATGCCGCGCTCGTCGCGCTCGACGCCCATGTAGCGCCACATTGCGCCCTTTACGGATGCCGTCATGTCCGGCACGTCGATGCGACGCGCGCTGCGCATTGGCCGCTCAAACTTGATGCGCGGCGGCTTGCCCTCAAACTCACCGCGCGAGGCCGCGAGCCCGCCGGCACGTTCGCCGCACACGAGGCCTTCCAGCAGGCTGTTGCTCGCCAGGCGGTTTGCGCCGTGCAGTCCGGTGCTGGACACTTCGCCGACGGCGAGCAGGCCGTCCACATTGGTGACACCGTCCAGCCCGGCTTTCGCCCCGCCGATCATGTAGTGCGGCCCCGGACGGATCGGCACCCAAGACTTTGCGGGGTCGATATCTGCGTCGTCGCACGCCGCCATGAAGCTGGGGAACTTGGTGCGCAGGTCGGACTGGTCAAGGTGCGTCACGTCAAGGAACGCGGCCGGGTCGCCGGTACGGTGCATCTCGCGGTTGATCGCCCGGCTGACCACATCGCGCGGGGCGAGCTCGGCCAGTTCGTGCTGGCCGACCATGAAACGTTCGCCCATCGAGTTGCGCAGGTAGGCGCCGTGGCCCCGCAGTGCCTCCGTGATCAGGCGGCGGTCCAGACCCGCGACGTAAAGAAGCGTCGGGTGGAACTGCACCATCTCCATGTCGCGCATCTCGACATCGGCGCGGATGCACATGGCGTGCCCGTCGGCCGTGGCGACAGACGGGTTGCTGGATTCGCGATATAGCTGGCCTGCGCCACCGCTGGCGAGGATCGTCGTGCGCGCCCACACGATGTGTGGCTCATTGTGGCGCATCATGATGGCGCCGAGGCACTTGCCGTCGTGCGTAAGCAGGTCGAGCACGAATGTGTTCTTGTACGCGCGCAATCCGTTCGTCTTCAGGCCCTCCGCCAGAAGCGCGCGGCTGACTTCGGCGCCGGTTGCGTCGCCGCCCGCGTGGATGATGCGATGGCCGGAATGGCCGCCCTCGCGCCCGAGGTCGAGACCGCCGTCGGCCTTGTCAAAATGCGCGCCGCAGGAAACCAGAAACTCGATTCCCGCCGGGCCGCCCTCGACAATCGCACGCACGGCCGGCTCGTCGCACAGGCCGTCGCCCGCGACCAGCGTGTCCTGGACGTGGGAGTCGAATGAGTCATCTTTCGCGACGACCGCGGCGATGCCGCCCTTGGCGTGCGACGTATTGGACTCTTCCAGCACGGACTTGTTGACCATCAATGTAGCGGCGCCACCGCGCGCAGCCGTGATCGCCGCAGTGATGCCGGCGACGCCGGTGCCGATCACCAGCACGTCCACGGTTTCGTGGCTGATGTGCTTGCTGTCGAACGAAGTGAGGTAGCGGTCCATAAGCTGTTGGCCATTAGCTGTTAGCTATTAGCCCAAGCCAACGGCCAACAGCCAATAGCTAACCGCTCTAAAGAGTCTCCGCGCCGTAGTACGGCTGCAGCGCCGGCGGGATGTTGATCGTTCCGTCCGCCTGCTGGTTGTTTTCCAGGATTGCAATCATGGTGCGCGGGCAGGCCAGGCCGCTGCCGTTGAGCGTGTGTGCAAGGCGCGTCTTCTTCTCGGCGCTCTTGACCCTGATCTTGGCGCGGCGTGCCTGGAAGTCGGTGAAGTTGCTGCAGCTGCTGACCTCAAGCCACTTGCCGACGCCGGGCGCCCAGGCCTCCAGGTCGTAGCAACGTGCAGCGCCGAAGCCCATGTCGCCGGTGCACAGCTCGAGGCGCCGGTACGGGATGTTGAGTTTTTCGAGCACCGTCTCCGCACAGCGGGTCAGCGTCTCATGTTCTTCTTCGCTCCGCTCGGGCGTGGTGACCACCATCAGCTCCACCTTGCTGAACTGGTGCACACGCAGGATGCCGCGTGTGTCTTTGCCGGCCGCGCCCGCCTCGCGCCGGAAGCACGGGGTGAAGGCGCAATAGCGAATCGGCGCGTTCTCGTCGGGAATGATCTCGCCGGCATGCACGCTGGTAAGCGGCACTTCTGCAGTCGGGATCAGAAACAGGTCGTCGCGTTCGTCGGCGCGATACAGGTCGTCGTAGAATTTCGGCAGCTGGCTGCTGTTGCGCAGCGTTTCCGCGCGCACCATGAACGGCGTCCAGCACTCGGTGTAGCCGTGCTCTGCCGTGTGCAACTCAAGGAAGTAGTTGATCAGCGCGCGCTCAAGCTTCGCGATCTTGCCGCGGAAGAACGGAAAGCCGCTGCCGCTGATGCGCCCGCCGATTTCGAGGTCGAGGCCTTTGTCGCCCACCAGATCCCAGTGCGCCTTGGGCTCGAAATCGAACTCGCGCTTCTTGCCCCACTCCTTGCGCACGACGTTGTCTGCTTCCGACCTGCCGACCGGTGTGCTCGCGCTCGGCACGTTTGGCAGATGCAGCAGCAGGCCTTCGATCTGGTTCATGATCGCGTCGGCCTCGCCCTGGAGCTTGTCTTTGTCTTCGCCCAGCAGGCGCAGTTTCTCCTTGGCGGTTTCCGGGTCGGCGGGGGTTTCGCCCAGCAGCTCAATCAGCTCCTTGGGCGCGGGCATCTCGGGGTTCTTCTTACGGCCGCCCATCCATGGACCGAATGCCTTGTTGGCCTTGTTGAGCGCGGCCTGACGTTCTTCGGCTTCGGTCTGTTTCGCGCGCCAGTTGGCGTCGAGCTTGAGGACTTCATCGATCGCGTCGACGTCGGCGTTGCGGCTGATCAGCCCGGTCTTCACCGCCTCAGCGTCGTCACGAATGAGTTTGATATCGAGCATGCAGCACCGATCAAGTAACGGCCGTCAGTTGCAGGTGGCTTACCCCGGCGGCGTGGATTTCGCAACAACAGGCTAGATCGCGCGCGCGATCAGGTTGCCGCGGCTGAATGATGCGTACAGCGGCACTTCGTTGGCCAGCATGGCCTTGAACAAGTTGTCTTCCGCGCCCTGCGGAAGTCCCCAGATGGCGAGGTCGGCGGCGTCTGTGGCGATGCCCAGCGCCTTGCGGCCATTCACTGTCGCCGCCTTGAACAAGTCGGTTACGTCGGCGTCCGGGTGTTGTGCTGCCAGGCGCAGTTCTCCCAGCATGTCGAGCCCGGTGTTGCTGGCGAGGCTGTCGGTGCCAATCAAAAGGTTCACGCCGGCCTCGCGCATCTGTGCCAGCGGCCACGGCTCGTGACCGAACCAGGCGTGACTGCGCGGGCACCAGCATACGGAAGGCCTGGTTGCGGCGAGGTGCTCGATATCGCCCTCTCGCGCGTAGTTGCAGTGGACGAGCACGAGTTGGTGATTCTCCGCGCCGAGCCACGGCATCAGCCATTCGCCGAGCAGCAGCGCGATCGGCGTGGTCCCGAAACCCCCAAAGCCCGAAAGGTTCAAACCGAGCTTTGAGAGCAACTCGGGCAACGGCCCGCTGCCGTCGCGGATGAACGCTTCTTCTTCGGGCGATTCCGCGACGTGCGTCGTGCACACCCGGCCCTCACCGAACGCGCGCCCGAAGGCGTGCTGGTAGAGTTCCATGCTGGTGCTGTAGGGTGCGTGAGGTGAATAGCTGTAGTCGATGCCATCGCGACCGGCCGGGGCTACCGCGTCTCCGGCATCTTCGCCAAGGCGTTCGGCGTCCAGCTCGAACTCCCTGCGCACGACCTCGTCGGCACGGGCCATGGCCTTCTCGGCCGCGTCGCCTGACCAGCCAAGTACTTCCAACGCCAGATTCCCGCGCAGTCCATGTTTGGCGAGGTGCGCCGCGGAGTCGCCGCCGACGCTGATGTCCAGCACGGCCGTCGTGCCGCTGGCGACCATCATGCGGCACGCGTCGTCGATGCCGGCATCGATCATCGCCTGTGGCATCCCGCGCCCGGCAATCACGGCCGGTGCCCATTCGGGGAATGTCAAACCGTTGGGGACCTGACCGTGCAGGTGAGACAAGTCGAGGTGCGCATGCGAGTTGACGAAGCCGGGCAGGCAGACCGCGTGGTCGAACTCCAGCGTGTGCTCGGCGAGGCCCTTGAGCCCCCCACTGACCTCGCCGCCAACAATGACCTCGGCCACGTGCGCGCCCGCGATCAGCACGATCACATCGCGCTGAATCTCGAATGTCGCAGGGTCAACGTAGTGGCTGACACGAACGGCGTAGTCCATAGGCACGGTTTAGCGCAGAGTGGCACTCGCTTCCAGCGACTGCGTGCAGCGGCCTACGGCCACTGACTTCGCGCGCCAGAGGCACGCGAAACTCATTCGCTGGAAGCGAATGCCACCGGGTTATTCGATCCCGCGGTCTTTGCGGACTTTGTCGTGGCGGCCTGACTCGGTGGGCAGCTTTAGAATGTGGCCGAGTTTGTCGCGCTTGGTGCGCATGTAGAAGTTGTTCTCTTCGCCCGGCGGCAGCTCCAGCGCCACGCGCTCGGTGATCTCGAGCCCGTAGGCGTTGATCGCCTCGCGCTTGGCGGGGTTGTTGGTCAACAGTCGCATCTTGCGCACGCCAAGGTCCATCAGGATCTGGCAGCCGGTACCGTACTCGCGCTTATCCGGCCGATGGCCGAGCAACTCGTTGGCCTCGACCGTGTCGTAGCCCTGGTCCTGCAGCGCGTAAGCCTTGATCTTCTCGGTCAGGCCGATGCCGCGGCCTTCCTGGCGCAGGTAGACGACCACACCGCGCTCGGCGTGCTGCACCTGGTACATGGCCGCGTGCAGCTGCTGGCCGCAGTCGCAGCGCTGGCTGCTGAACACGTCGCCCGTCAAACACTCGCTGTGCACGCGCACCAAAACCGGCTCGCTGCTGTATTCCATGTCGGCCGCGCGCAAATCTGAGGGAATGACGCCCTTGCATAGCGCGACGTGGTCCTTGTCGTCGGCCATGCTGTGGTAGACGTGGACGTCGAAATAGCCCCACTCGGTGGGCATGCGCGCGCCGGAGATGCGCTTCACGATGCGCTCGTGCTGCAGGCGATACTGGACAAGGTCGGCGACGCTGCAGATCTTCAGACCGTGTTTTTCGGCGAATCTCTCGAGGTCCGGCATGCGTGACATGCTGCCGTCGTCGTTCATGATCTCGCAGATCACGCCCGCGGGCTTGAGTCCCGCCAGCCGGGCCAGATCGACGCTGCCCTCGGTCTGGCCGTTGCGTACCAGCACGCCGCCATCGCGCGCGCGCAATGGGAAGATGTGGCCCGGGCGCACAAGGTCGCGTGCCTTGGCGTCGTCCCTGATGGCCGTAAGAATCGTGTGGGAGCGGTCATGGGCACTGATGCCGGTCGTAACGCCTTCGCGCGCCTCAATGCTGACCGTAAAGGCAGTACCCAAGGGTGCCTCGTTGCGGGCAGCCATGGGTGGCAGGTCGAGCCGGTCGGCCGTCTCGTTGGTCAGGCTGAGGCAGATCAGGCCGCGGCCCTCGCGGGCCATGAAATTCACACCTTCAGGTGTGATCTTCTCTGCGGCGACCACCAGATCGCCCTCGTTCTCACGGTCCTCGTCGTCGACCAGGATGACCGGCTTGCCCTGCCGCAGGTCTTCCAGCACGTCAGTAATCGGAGTCAGCATGCCCGCGATAATAGCGCGGCAGGCGACAAACGGGACCGGGCGACTGGTTTTCCTGCCCGAATCCACTCATTGACAGCACACAGAAATGTGAGGAAAGTGCACCCCTCGCAACGAGTGGAAGCCAGTGCGGCCCGGGCGGTAAGTGCTTGAGGTCAACTAGCTTGCGTTGTGAAACGAATTGAGCGATAAGCCCGCATCCCCCCGCAGGCTGTGCCCGAGCAGTGCAGGTAGGTTATGCCCGCAGCAAAGATCATCATGTTCTCGGACGGCGTGTCGGAATCCAACCGGCTTGCCAAGGAAGCGCTTGAAGCGCACCACATGTCCTGGAACGAGCGGAACATTTCGACCGACGCGGATGCGAACGCCTTCATTCGAAAACTATGCGGCGCACCGGTTTCACCCGTGCTGTATGTAAACGATGAATGGCTGCCGGACCCCACGCAGGAAGAACTGCTGGAAGCAACCGGCGTTCGCTTTGACATTGAAGGGCTGGAATCGCGCGGCCAGACGATCTTCGACGTAGTGGTCGTCGGTCTTGGCCCGGCCGGTCTTGCGGCCTGCCACGGTTGCCGTCTCGGTGGACTAAGCGTGCTAGGCCTGGATGAAAATGAGCCGGGCGGCCACCTGCTGCCACTGACGGATGTGGACGAGTATCTCGGCGTCGGCTTTGACGAGCCGGTGCCTGGTGCAGACATCGCGGCCAACTTCAGCGAGCACGCCCGGCACGTCGGCGCGACACTGATGCGCGGCAAGGTTAACAGCATCCGAATCCAGGGCGCGTTCAAGCGAGTGCACAGCAGCGCCGGCAACTTCTGGGCCCGCGCGGTGGTGATCGCTACCGGCGCCGCACAGCGCGAGCTGAAAATCGAAGGTGTCGAGAAGTTCATCAACCGCGGCATTCGCTACGGCGCACAGGTGGATGCGCAGATCTACTCTGACCGCCGCGTGGCCGTGATCGGCGGCGGCGACGAAGCCATGCACGCTGCGATCTTCCTCAGCCGCTTCGCCAAGTTCGTTACAGTGCTCTGCCCCGACGATGAGCCAACCGCTGAGCCGCTGCTGGTTGAGCGCGCACAGGGCCAGAAAGTACGCATCATCCCCGGCACCAAGGTGGTAGCCGTGAAGGGCGACGACGCGCTGGACTTCCTGTTTTTCGTTGAGAAGGGCATACCCGAAGAGCAGGGCCTGCCGCTGGATGCGGCCGTGGTCGCACTCGGCCCCGCGCCGAAGACGCCAATCCCGGGCCTGGAGCGCATGCCGCAGGACGAGGGCTATTTCGCGCACGGTGAAGGTGGCAAGACCATGTTCGGCGGCATCTACGTCGCGGGCGACTGCACCAACATCGACACCCGCACGCTCATGAGCGTCGTGGCCTCAGGCAGCCTGTGCGCCAAGCGCCTGTGGCAGTGGCTCGCCAGCCACCCGCTGCCGAAGCTTAAATAGTTTTTTGGGGCGAGCGTCGTCCTTCAGGCGTTGGGCACTGTTACTGTCCGCTGATTCGCGCTAACTTCCCGGCCCATGGCCAAACCGAACACACTGATACTCGACGGCAAGTCACTGACACTGACGCAAGTGGACCGCTTTCTGCATGGCGGATACTCGTGCGTGGAAGTCTCGGCCGGGGCGCGCTCGGCCGTGCGCAAGGCGCGCAAGTTTGTCGAAAAGTTGCTGAAAGAGCACCGGCCCGTCTACGGCGTAAACACCGGCTTCGGCAAGCTGGCGAACATGCGCATCCCGGATGCGGACCTGGGACAGCTCCAGACCAATTTAATACGCAGCCATTCGTGCGGCGTCGGAGAGCCGCTGCCGGTTGAAACCGTGCGCCTGGCGATGGTGCTGCGCATCAACAGCATCGTACAGGGCAACTCGGGCGTGCGCGAAGAAGTGGTCGACGCGCTGGTCGCGATGCTCAACAGCGAGGTCGTGCCGTTCGTGCCCAGCAAGGGCAGCGTCGGCGCGAGCGGTGACCTGGCCCCGCTGGCGCACATCGCGCTGGCGCTGCTGGGTGAAGGCAAAGTCTGGGTGAAGGGCAAGCTGGTCGGCGCGCCGGCCGCGCTGAAGAACGCGAAGCTGAAGCCGATCGAGCTGCAGGCCAAGGAAGGGCTGGCGCTGATCAACGGCACGCAGATCATCCAGGCGATCGGACTGCGCACCATCTGCGGCATGCGGCGCTGGATCAAGCTGTGTGACGCGGCGGCGGCGGTCAGCCTGGAGGCTCTGCGCGGCAGCGATTCGCCGTTTGACCCGCGCGTCGCTGCGATTCGCCCGCACCCCGGCCATGGGCTGGTTTCGCGCAACATGCTGAAGATGTTGAAGGGTAGCCAGATCCGCGAAAGCCACCGCGAAGGCGACGAGCGTGTGCAGGACGCCTACAGCCTGCGCTGCGTGCCGCAGGTGCACGGTGCCGCGCGCGACGGCTTCGATTTCGTGCAGACCATTTTCGAGCGCGAGCTGAACGCCGTCACCGACAACCCGCTGCTGTTCCCGGACGACGGCGACGTGATCAGCGCCGGCAACTTCCACGGCCAGCCGCTGAGCCAGGCGCTGGATTTTCTCGCGATCCTGATGAGCGAACTGGGCGCGATCTCGGAGCGCCGCACAGAGCAGATGGTGAACCCGGACCTGTCCAACCTTCCGCCGTTTCTCGTGGAAGGCAGCGGACTGAACAGCGGGCTGATGATCGCGCAGGTGGTCGCGGCCGCGCTGGCCAGCGAGAACAAGGTCTTCAGCCACCCTGCCAGCGTGGACAGCATCCCGACTTCGGCGAACAAGGAAGACCACGTCAGTATGGGCGTCACGGCCGCGCTGAAGGCGATCACGATCTATGAGAACCTGCAGCACCTGCTGAGTATCGAGCTGCTTGCGGGGCGCCTCGCGCTTGACTACCACAAGCCGTTGAAGGGCGGGAAGCTGGTGGAAGACGTGGTGAACGCGTTGCGCAAGCGTGTGAAGCCGCTGAAACAGGACCGTGTCCTGCACGAAGACTTCGCCAATATCCGCAGCCTGGTTAATGACGGCATGCTGGATGCCGTCCTGTCGAGACTGGAGTAGGCCCTAGTAGCGCTCCGATAGCTTACCCGGCTTGATGCAGCTCTTCCCCTTGTTGCGCTTATCGCTCACGATGTTTGAAACGGTGAAATGCGTCAGCCACTCGTCCGGGCACGGGCGCAGCAGCGCCCTGAGGGCATCCGGCTCCGTCTTGGGGTCGAGCCACGCATCATAGTCGGCCGGGTCAAGAATGCAGCCCATGCGGTGATGCAGCTTTGCCATCTTCGCGTTCGGCTGGCATGTGATCACGAGAAAGCTGTCGATGGTGACGCCGACGCCGGAATCCCAGTGATCGTATAGACCCGCGAACGCCAGTGGTTTGCCGTCAGCATGGCGGATGCAGTGAGGCTGCGGCTTCAGTTTGCCGGGCGTCCACTCATACCAGCCGGTGGCCGGCACTATGCAGCGACGCTGGACAAATGACTCACGGAACATCTTCTTCTCGTCCACCGTCTCGGAGCGCGCATTGATCGGCTTCTTTGCGAGCGCCGAGTCCTTCTCGGTTGACGGTACCAATCCCCAGCGCAGTTCCACGAGCTTGCGTTTGCGCCCACCCACCACGCAAAGCGCATCCTCGTGCGGCGCCAGGTTGTAGCGCGGCTGCCAGTTCTTGATGAGCGCCGCGGCCGGCTTCACGCCGAATAGCGAAAGGAATTCCGCCAGGTCTGGAGGGTCCTGAATGAGACGTCCGGGCATGGGCGCTCCGGTGTTCAGCCTGCGGCGATTTCCGACAGGCGAATAACCTCAGCGATCTCGGCGGCCGGCACAGAGACCTGCGGGATGCGGGGCCAGTGTCCCCACTGGGCTGCCGTCTTGACGTACTCGTCGTTGGTCTTGCCGTCCTGCCCTTCGTCGTGCTTGTCGGCGTCGTTCAAGAAGATGGCGTGAGGCGTCTGCGTGTCGCAACGGCCGATGTAGACCGCGCTGCCGGTCGTGCGAACGACGACCGTAATGCCGTGCAGAGCGCCCTTGTCTGAATGAAATGTTCCCATGATCAATCCTGCTCTTCCGCGGCCGGCTGGGCGGCAGCCAGGTCCTGGGTGAATTCGCCCGATTGGTCCTTCCATGGCTCCTTCACCAGCAACTCCATGCGCGTGATGTCGGCCTTGGGGATGAATACTTTCTTGATCACGGACCAGTGGCCCATGCTCAACGCGGCCTCGAGCTTCTCGACGTTCTTGTCCCAGGCGCCGTGAAAATGGTCGAGGTCGACCATGATCAGGTTGTCCTTCTCAAAACGCGAGCAGCGCCCGACGAACGTCTGGTCGAGCTTCGTCTCCACGACACAGGTCTTGCCGTGGAATTCCTTCAGGCGCTTTGCGGGGTCCTGTTCCATTACAGCTTGACGTAGAGGTTGCTCAGGTGCTCGGCGACGGATTCCGGGTGGCCGCCTTCGAACACGTGGCGTGGAACGTAGCTGGCCGGCTGGCCCTGCTTGAACAGGTATACGCTCGGGCTGCTTGGCGGTGCCTGCGGCACGAGGCTGCGAACGTAGTTGCAGGCGTCCGTGTCGTTGCCAGCGAAGCACGTGCCGACCGCATCCGGCTTCTTGTCGCCTTCCAGCGAAAGAAGAATACCCGGACGTGCGGCGCCGGCCGCACAACCGCAGACTGAGTTCACGATTACCATCGCGTTCTTGTCCTTGTTGCGCTCGAGGAAGTTCTTCACGTCGTCGGCCGTGCGCAGCTCTTCAACACCGTTGTCTGCCAGCTCGGCGCGCATCGGGGCGATCATCTCTTCGGGGTATGGCATCGTTCGTTCTCCTTATGCGTTCGCCGGCTGTGCCGACGCCGCGTGAATTGCAATCTGTTGGGCTACCTTGTGGCTGGCCGCGCGCAGGGCTGTAGATGCAGGATCCTGCGGCTCGGCTTTCAGCAACGGAGTGCCTCCGTCGCCTGCTTCAACGACTTTTACTGTCAGCGGAATTCCGCCGAAGAAGGTGATTCCATACTTCTCGGCCGCGCGCGCACCGGCGCCGTGGCCGAAGATGTCAGTCTTTTCGCCGCAGTGGCCGCACACAAAGCCGCTCATGTTTTCGATTACGCCGAGCACCTGGATGTTCACGGTCCCGAACATGCCGATGGCGCGCTGCACGTCCGCAAGCGCAACATCCTGCGGGGTTGTCACGATTACAGACACACCCTGCGGCACCATGCGGCTGAGCGATAGCTGCACGTCGCCCGTGCCGGGCGGCATATCAACGACCAGATAGTCGAGCTCGCCCCACTCCACCTGACCGAGAAACTGGCGAAGCGCAGAATCCAGCATCGGGCCGCGCCAGATAACCGGCTGTCCCTCTTCCAGCAGAAAGCCCATCGACATCAGCTTCAGCCCGAACTTCTCGTGCGGCGTGATGCGCTTGTCCTCGCTGGCGGCCGGCTGGTGATGAATGCCGAACATCGTCGGCATGCTGGGGCCGTATATGTCGCCGTCGAGCAGACCGACGCTGGCGCCGGACTCAGCGAGTGCGATGGCGAGGTTCGCTGCCACGGTGCTCTTGCCAACGCCGCCCTTGCCACTGGCGACGAAGACCACGTTGCGCACGCCGGGAATCAGGTCGCTGGCGGTCTGCATGCGGCTGGTGTCCGCACTGAAATTGACCTTCACGTCCTTGGCGCCCAGCTTGACGAGGGCGGCCTTCACTTCGCCGCTGATCTGGTCTTTGAGCGGGCAGGCCGGGGTGGTCAGCTGGACGGTCAGCTCAACGTTCGCGCCCTCGGACTTGATCGCCTTGATCATGCCGAGCTCAACCAGGTCCTGTTTCAGGTCCGGGTCCTGCACGCCCTTGAGGGCCGCCTTGATGTCGTCTTCGGTCCAGCTCATGAAGCTCCGCTCTAGCGCGCCATCCCTACTCGTCCAGAGACTAGATTGCGGACCATTTTTGTCCACTATAGGCCATCTCGTTCAGCCGGGCGCCCGAATCTGCCGATGATTTGCGGGGTTCGCGCATGTTCGAGAGCAAGGTCAACTACATAACGGCCGGGATGGCCCTGGTGTTCCTGCTGCTGCTGGGGCGCTTTGCCTACATGCAGGTGGTGAACCACGAGTACTACGAAGACCTCGCAACCGACATGCGTACCAGCATCACCCTGCTGGAGCCCCAGCGTGCCGACATAGTCCTGAAGGACGGCACGGTCGTCGCACACACTGAAAGCGTCTGGGACATCTTCCTCGACTACCAGAAGTTCGCCGATCCTCGCAGCATGCTGCAGCGCGCACACGCCTCGCCCAGCCGCTACGATGCGGCCGAGGTTGAGGACTTCCTGACGAACCGCCTGAAACCGGTCCAGGAAGCCAGTCTTGCCGGACCGAGCGGGCGACGCCGGTTTTTCCTGTATTGGCAGCTTCGAAAAGACCCCGCGGCCCGGCACGACCTGGACGTTTGCGCCCAGCGACTTTGCCTCGTCACGGGCCTTACGCGCGGAGAGCTTGACCTGAAACTGAGCCAGCTCGAGGTCGAGGTGGATACGCTGGTCAGGGAAATGGGCGATCCGCTCACCGCGGACAGCCGCGACGTCAGCGTCGCCTGGCTGCGCTCCGAGCCCAGCCTTCACGACACCGAGTACTGGGAGCGTATCCGTCGCTTCCCCAAGAGCCTGCATTTCGCGCCCGTGCTGGCGGCACGGCTGGACTGGCTCGAAAAGGAAGCGGGCTATCTCGAAGGATTGCTGGACGCCGCCGACGAGGACCCCAAGCGGCTGCGCGACCTCTGCTATCAGGCCATGCAGACCTGCAGGGACAAGGCGGACTCCATGAGCCTTGAGACGGATGCCGGCGACCTGACGCTATCGCAGGCGCAGGACATCCTGATCGAAGAGCATGCGGCCTGGCAGCGGCTCGCTGACGTATGCGAAGAAGGCGTGCGTGGAAACACCAGCGCCGTAGCAGAGCGCTACCTCAGCCTGACACAGGACAAAGGGCAGATCGAGCAGACCCGCAACCGCCTCGACAACCTGCAGCGGCACACAATCGACCGATACATTGACGACTGGCAGAAGCGCTGGCAGCACTACGAATTTGATGAATCGCCGCTGCTGCTTGTGCGCGACGCACCGCGCGACGTCGTGGAGCTGCTGAAGGTAAATTCCGACCTTCTGCCCGGTGTGGTTTGTGTACGGCGGGCATCACGCAAGTACAGCTACTCTCGCGAACTGGCGCATGTGATCGGTGGCGTCGGGCTGCCCGACCCGGCGATGCTTGAGCGCGTGCTGGCCCGGCCGGAATTCGGCGAAGGACTGGACGACTTCATTGACGAGTGGTTCGACGGCGACCGCAGCAAGTTCGTCGAGCGCTTTGACGGCGTGGTCGCGCACCAGGTCGTCGGCACTGGTGGAATCGAGCGGGTTTACGACGAACGCCTGAGCGGATTGTACGGCGGCCGAGTCAGCATGCGTGACGCAGCCGGGCGCATCCGCAGCATCGAGTTCGAGAAAGCGCCCATTCACCGCGAGGCGCTGACCCTGACGCTGGATATCGAGTTGCAGCGGGACATCCAGCAGAACGTCAAGAAGTGGGAGCCAATGCTCGCAGGCATCGCGCAGGCCAAGTCCACCCGGATGCTGCTGCGCGGCCAGACCGACTATGACCGCTGGCAGCGCTACAAGTGGACCATGCGAGGCGCGGCCGTGGTGCTGGACGTAAAGACCGGTGCGATCCTCGCGATGGTCAGCTTTCCCGACTATGACCCGGACCGCCTGATAGGCCGTTCGCCCGAAGACCGCGCCTACCAGCGTCAGTTCAAGCTGGAGCAGGAAGTCGAAGGCAAGAAGGGCTACCCCTGGTGGAACCAGAAGGCCCGCATGTTCAACCGCGCCACGCAGGGCCGCTACGCGCCGGGCAGCACGTTCAAGGCGCTGACATCCGTCGCGCTGCTTGAGAGCGGCACGATCAACGCCGACAGTCGCTATGACGAGCAATCGAACGACATCTACTACAACGGGAAGAAAATCGGCCGTACCGGCCACCCGGCCGGCGCAAACGTCAACGTCGTGTCGGCACTGGAACACAGCGCCAACGGCTTCTTTTACTACTTCTCGCAGGAGTTCGCCGACACGCCTCAGGACGGCTGGGACGTGCTGAAAGACTACGCTGAGCAGTTCGGCGTCGGTCAGCCGATGGGCGGAGACTTGTACGGTGCCAAACGCGGCAACCTGCCGGACAGCGACCGGGTGTGGGCACAGAACCTGGCCATGCTCGCGATCGGGCAGGGACGCATGGAAGCCACGCCGCTTGAGATGGCGCGGGTATACGCATGCGTCGCCAACCGCGGCACGCTGGTCGTGCCGCACCTGACCGAGGAGTGCATCTACTACCCGCAGCAGTTGGATGTTGGCGATGAAACGTGGGACCTGGTGCACGAAGGCCTGCGCGACGTCGTTTTCGGTCAGTACGGCACCGCCAACGACTACCCCGTACTCAAGCGCATCCGGTGCGCCGGCAAGACCGGCACGGCGGAGAACGGCAAGGGCATCCCCGACCATTCCTGGTTTGCCGGGTTCGCACCATATGACGATCCCAAGGTCGCGTTCGTAATCCTGGCCGCCAACAGCGACCTCTTCGGTGCGGAAGTCTCGCCCGTAATCGGGGAGTGCATTGAACGCTACCTCAAGCGCACGGGCGTCCTTGAGGACAAGTAGGCGCTCTCAGCGTATCGACGCGCGAAGCCGTCCACGCTAACTTCCCGCCATGCGATCACTGGTTACTGGCGCGACGGGCTTTATTGGCAGCCACGTTGCAGAAATCCTGAAAGCGCGCGGGCACACCGTGCGGCTGCTGGTGCGCAATGAGAAGCGCCTGTTTCCTGAACTGCGCGAGGGCTACGACATCGTCAAAGGCGACGTCACCCAGTCGCCGGCGGATCTGGCCAAGGCCGTCAGCGACGTCGACTACATCTTCCACGTCGCCGGATTGCTCAAGGGCCGCACACAGGCCGACTTCAACAAGGTGAACGCCTACGGCACGCGCAACCTGCTGCAGGCGATCAAGGCCGTCGACAAGGCCGAAGTCATGCGCTTCGTGCTGTGCAGCAGCCTGGCCGCTGTGGGGCCGTGTGAGGACAGCCGCCACGTGATCGACGAAGAATCACTCCCCCACCCGATCACGTACTACGGCCGCAGCAAACTGCTGGGCGAAAAGTTCGCGCGCGAGTTCATGAAGGAATTCCCGATCACCATCATTCGGCCGCCAGCAGTCTACGGGCCGCGCGACACGGGAATCCTGGAGTTCTTCAAGTGGATGGCGAAGGGCTACAGCCTGCAGTTCGGCAGCGATGAGCGCGTGTTCAGCATGATCCACGGGCGTGACCTTGCACGCGGGCTGGTGGAAGCGGCGATGCACGAGAGCACGACCGGTGAAACATTCTTCCTGACCGACCCCGAGCCGTACCACCTTGCGTGGACGATGGAGCTGGTGCGCTCGATCCTGAAGCCGAGCAAGAACAAGATCATGAGCCCACCGGTCTGGATCGCGAAGTCGTATGCGCGCTTCCTCGACATCATGCAGTTCATCACGCGCCGGCCCCTGCTGCCCAACAGCGACAAGATGCGCGAGCTGATGCCCCTCTACTGGGTCTGCAGCGGGCAGAAGGCCAAGGACACCTTCGGCTTCGTGCCCGAGATTGACCCGCGCGCAGGCATGCAGGAGACAGCCGACTGGTACATCAAGCAGGGCTGGATCAAGGTCCGCTAGGCTGCGAAATCTGACAAGCGCACTGGCTGGCGCTTCGCGCCCCAGTTGCCGGGTTTGGCCTCGAACACGCCGGCGCATGCGGTTCCGCACTTGGGGCACTTGCCGTCTGTTAAATTCCACTTCAACAGGTTGTACCAGTCCCGCACGATCAGCGGCTCGTGGCAACTGTGGCAGAAGGTTGTGTCGCCTTCGGTGTCGTGGACGTTGCCGGTGTAGGCGTAGCGCACGCCCGCTTCCATGGCGATCTTGCGGGCGCGGCTGAGTGTGCTTGCCGGTGTGCTGGAGATGTCGGTCATCTTGAAGTCGGGGTGGAAGGCCGAAAAGTGCATCGGCGTGTCCGGCCCCAGCTCCCGCACGAACCACTCGCACATCCGCTTGAGTTCATCGTCGCTGTCGTTCTTGCCGGGGATCAGCAGGGTGGTGGTTTCGAGCCAGGTCTTGGTCTCATGCTTGATGTACTTCAAGGTCTCGAGCACGGGCTCAAGCATACCGATGCAGACCTTCTGGTAGAATTCCTCGGTAAAGCCTTTCAGGTCCACGTTGGCCGCGTCCATGTACTTGTAGAATTCTTTGCGGGCATCAGCGCACTGGTAGCCCGCAGTCACCGCGACGGTCTTGATCCCGCGCTCGTGGCAGGCCTTGGCTACGTCGATCGCGTACTCGTGGAAGATCACCGGGTCATTGTAGGTAAACGCAACGCTGCGGCAGCCAAGCTCTTCGGCCGCTCGGGCTATCGTTTCCGGCTTCGCCTGGTCGGTCAGTGTGTGTGTCTCGCGGCTCTTGCTGATGTCCCAGTTCTGGCAGAAACGGCAGCCCAGGTTGCAGCCGGCCGTGCCGAAGCTCAGGATCGGCGTGCCGGGCAGGAAGTGATTGAGCGGCTTCTTCTCGACCGGGTCGATGCAGTAGCCGCTGCTACGGCCCCAGGTTGTCAGCACAATCTCGTCGGCCTGGTTGGCGCGCACGAAGCAGAAGCCGCGCTGGCCTTCGCGCAGCTTGCACTCGCGCGGGCAGATATCGCACTGCACCCGGCCGTCGGGCAGCTTGTGCCAGAAGTTGGTCTTTACCGTGTAGCGCGGGTCAAATGTCTCGGTCATGGCAGCGCACCCGTGGCCATCTTACCAATTCGGGCACACCTAGTTCTGGAAGATAGGCAGGTATCCGCGCGGGATGCTGAGTATCAGGCATGCCATCGCGGTAGCGAACGCGTTCTTGTCCGGATCGAAGCCACCGATCTCGTCGGTCCACGCACCGTTCGGGTGTTGCAGGCGCATGAAATGCTCGCGGTTCTTCTTGTTCCACTCTTCCCAGGTGCGCTTGCTTACGAACTGATACTGGTACATTGCCTGGGCCGCGTAGTAGTGGCCGTACCAGAACCCGTAGTCGCAAACACGCGTGCCAGGCACCATCCAGCTCGCCACGCGGTCGGGGCGAGCGGCGAGCAGGTAGCTGATGCTCTTGTTCAGGTCCAGCTTGATGGTCTGGCCGCTTGGCCCGATGTACGTATGTGTGTCGTACTCGCCGAGACTCTGCAACGCGACGACACCGGCCGCAGTCAGGGCGAAGGTGCTTCGGTCGTCCCAGTCGATCTGGTACTTGAAGCTGCCGGGGCTCGCGTAGGTGTTGTAGCTCTTGCGGACGTAGTCCTTGGCATCCTCAATTGACTTCTTGGGCACCAGCACGCCGACATTGCTCGCCGCGCGCAGGGCCTGCAGCTGGCAGACGCAGATCGACATGTCGCTGTCGGCCTGGTTCGGCACGTAGCGCCAGGAGCCCTGTCGGTTCTGCGACTCGACGATAAAGCGAATGGCGTTCCGCAGATTGCTCAGCACGACCGGGTCGCGCGTCTGGCCGTAAACCTCCGCCAGGAACATGCTGCAGAACGCATGGCTGTACATGCGGGTGCCGTAGTTGCTGATCCAGCCGGTGTCGCGGTCGATGTTCGACAGCACGAACGCCAATCCCTTGGAAACGTTAATATGGAACTCGCCGCGGTCAGGTGTGTGGCCGGCAGCCATGAACGCCATGCAGCAGATTGCAGTCACGCCGAGATGCGGCTTGCCAATGCCGTCAATGTTGCGTTGGTAGCTGTTGCCGAGCTTGTTACCGACGTCGTTGCTCCAGCTTCCGTCGTTGTTCTGGATGCTGGCGAGATGCTTCAGGCCCTTGTCGACGACCTTCTGGACTTCAAGGTCTTGCGGCGTCGGCTTGGGATCGCGGACTTCTTCTTCACCTCGGGGGGGGCCGAATTCAGGCGAATCCTGGGCGACTACTCCGGCCAGACACGCTGTGACCAGCAGCAAAGCTGCGAATATGATACGGGTCATCCGGCGAAACCTCCCAAGGGGTACTGCGGGCATCCACACAGTATACGAACGAGCCCCCGTTTTGGTTACCACAACCCGGGTAGAACGCTCTCCCGACGCGCGGTATTCTCGGCCTATGGACCTTCTGGAAAAGCTCAATCCCGAACAACGCGAGGCCGTCTCCACCATTTCGGGACCGCTATTGGTTGTCGCCGGGCCGGGCTCGGGCAAGACCCGAGTCATCACGACCCGCATTGCCTACATGCTCGCACACGGTGTTGCAGCCTGGAACATCCTGGCCATGACCTTCACCAACAAGGCCGCGACGGAAATGCGCCGACGCGTCGAGCAGTTCTACCCGGTGAAGGACCTGCAGATCAGCACCTTCCACAGCTTCGGCGCCTGGCTGATGCGCCGCGAGGCCGACCATCTCGGCTACAATCGTGACTTCAGCATCTACGATACCGATGACCGAGACAGCCTCGTCCGGCGCATCATGAAAGAGCTGAAGATCGACAGCGCGTTCATCAGCGGCAGCGCGGCGGGCTACGCGATCAGCGACGCCAAGAACCGCGGCATCGACCCGCCCACATACAAGGCCGGCGCCTACGACGTGCAGTCGAAGAGCGTGGCGGCGATCTTTGAGCGCTACGAAGAGGCGCTCAAGGAAGCCCAGGCGATGGACTTCGACGACCTGCTGGTGAAGCCCCTGAAATTGTTCACCGAGCACAAGGAAGTGCTTGAGAAGTACCGCAAGCGCTTCACGCACATCATGATCGACGAGTACCAGGACACCAACAGCATCCAGTACCGAGTGTCGCGCCTGCTGGCGCAGGAGAGCAAGAACCTCTGCGTCACCGGCGACCCAGACCAGAGCATCTATTCCTGGCGCGGCGCGGACATAAAGAACATCCTGAACTTCGAGCGCGACTTCCCGGATACCAAGGTCGTCATCCTCGGCCAGAACTACCGCAGCACGCGCAACATCGTGCGCGCGGCTGACGCGCTGGTGCGCCACAACGTAGCCCGCAAGGACAAGCACCTCACGACCGACAACGACGAAGGCTCGCGGATCACGGTACTCAAGTGCCAGACCGAGACGCACGAGGCCCGCGCCGTCACTGCCCGGATCGAGAGTCTGCATCTGGAGAACAACGTCGGCTACGGCGACGTCGCCATCTTCTATCGCACCAACGCCCAGTCACGCGTGCTTGAACAGGCGCTGCGCGAACGCACGATCCCGTACCAGCTTGTCGGCACCGTGAGCTTCTATCAGCGCCAGGAAATCAAGGACGTGCTGGCGTACCTGCGGCTGATCCTGAACCCGCGCGATCCTGTCGCGTTTGCCCGCGCGCTTACGCGCCCCAGCCGCGGCGTCGGTGAAGGCACGATCAACAAGCTGCACGAGGCAGCCATCAAGCACGACGTCAGCCTGCTGGAAGTCTCGAAGGACCCGAAAGCGTACGGCGTTTCCCGCGTGCCCAAGAAAGCAGTGGCCGCGCTGGGTGACCTGACCGACATGTATGCGCGCATTCTCGCCGGCAACCTCTACCCGATTGAGGCCGTCATCGAGACGGTGATCGAGGATTCCGGCTACAAGCGCATGCTGGAGACCGACCTCGACCCGCGCTCGGCCGACCGCCTCGACAACGTGAATGAGCTGCTGTCCGACGCGCGCAGCAAAGAAGAAGAGAACCCGGAGTTGGACCTGAGCGGCTGGCTGGAGCAGATCGCGCTCGTCAACGACACCGACCGCCTCGACATCCAGGGCGACGCCGTGAAGCTCATGACCCTGCACAGCGCCAAGGGGCTCGAGTTCCCGGCTGTCTTCCTCACGGGTCTGGAAGACGGCGTGCTCCCCCACGCCCGCAGCATCCAGGGCGACGGCGACCTTGAGGAAGAGCGGCGCCTCGCCTACGTCGGCATAACACGCGCACAGCAGCACCTGACACTGAGCCTAGCCCGCCACCGCGAAGCCTTCGGCCGCAGTCAGCGCAACCCGCCCAGCCGCTTCCTCACAGAGATCCCGCCGGAGTTGACGGTCGTCGACGACCAGGCCGCGACGGCCAGCGGATACGGCACAGAAGACTTCTCGGCCTGGTTCACCGGGCGGGCAGTCAAACCTGTGACTCGCGAGGACGACGAGGACGACCCGTTCGATTTCAGCAATGAGCCGGAGATCGAGGACGGGCCCGCCGATCACCTCGCGGTGAAGTCGACGCGCCCGCCCGTATTCGATCCGGCCGAGCCCGGCGAGCTGAAGAACGGCGACCGTGTAAGGCACGCCGTGTTCGGCGTCGGCAAGGTGCTGGACATGAGCAACAGCGGCCGAATCAAGGTTCACTTTCAGGGCTGGGGAGAGAAGAGCCTCGCGCTGGAATACGCGAGGCTCGAGAAACTCTAGCCGTTGATTGCGTCGTTCAGCGCCTCGATCTCTGCTTCCAGTTCGGCCTGCAGATTCAGCAGCGCGTCTTTCTTCTTCTGGTAGTCGGCAATTGCTTCCTTGTCGCCTTCTTCTTTTGCAGCCTCGATGGCGACTTCCAGGAATTGCAGGCGGTTCTTCAGCGCATCGCGTTCCGACGTGGTGTTTTCCAGCTCGTCTTTCAGCGCCTCCTGTGTCATATCGCCGAGCGCCTGCCGAACGATCAGCGTTTCGCCGCGCTTCAGCAGCCGCAACTCGCAGTCATCACAGATCAGCTCCACGATCTGCCGAGGCTTGATCTTGGACAGCGACAGCGTGACCGCCGTGTCTTCGCCGGCGGGAAGTTCGTTCTGGATATCCAGCCCGCTTCGTTTGGCGATATCCATCAGCACCTCGCTGAGCAGCATGTCCTGGTAGTTGACGCTGATCGGCTTGTCGGGGTCGGCGTTCCGATCGGGGGTGCTGGTCTCACCGGCTCCCTTCTTCAGGATGATCACGTCGCCATCCTCAATCATGACAAGGCCATTCGCGGTGCAGATTGCTCGAAGCACATCGCGGGGCTTTGCATTCTCCATCTTGATCGTGATCTTCGTGTCAAGCTCTCCTTCGATTACCAGCTGCAGCCCAGTACGCAGCGCGATGTAGTGCATCGCCTCGTGAATGCCCTTCTGCACGAAGTCGACAGTAATCGGCGCATCTGGATCGGTCTTGAAACCGCTGGGCGCTGCGTCAGCCTCTTCCTTGTACGTTTTCAATGCCAGCTTCAGCTCGTCGAGTTCGCGTTGGGCTTCTGTCACCGCCATCTTGGCGTCGCGGTCGTTCGGGTTCTTCTTGAGAGCCGCTGTAAGTTCCGTCAACGCCTCCTCCTGATTGTGAATCTTGAGTTCGTATTCGCGGATGTTCGTGCCCCGGGCGAGCTTGTAGTACTCATCCTCGAGCTTGTCGTAGTCCGCCTGGTGTTGCGCCCGCGTGTCCTTGAGCTTCTTGATCTGTTCGGGCGTGCCGTTTTTCTCGGCCGCCTTGATGTCTTTGTCGACGCTTTCGATCTTCGAATTCAAGTCGCGAATCTTCCCTTCGACTTCCTCCAGACGGGCTTTGTCCGCCTTGATGTCCTTCTCGAATGCGGACCAGTCCTGCTTCTTCGCGGCGTCGTCCTGCGCCTCGACCTTCTGTGCCTCGATCAATGAGCCGTCGACGACGGCCGTGCCGGCCAGCACGCAAATGGCCAATCCGCCGGCCTGAATCCACTTGAAGTTCATTGCATTCTCCATTCCATTGCGCCGCAGCCAGTCACTCTGGGACTGCAGCTCCGTTTCGTCGGGGACCTCCCCGACCCTCACAAGTACCCGGCCGGTGACTTGTTCGATCTGTGTGTCTGCACGTGAGACGACCGGCGCGCCGCCCGTAAGCGCGTACCAGCCTTCGTTGACTTCGAGCTTTCCTTCCCGCAATTCATAGGCACCGCCTGAGGCGGCGACGCCGTCCGGCAATGGACTCGCCTGGCGCGGCAGGACCACCAGGGCAACCAGACCGATCGCGAGCAGCACGCCTGCGGCCTGCAGCCAGAGCCAGTTTCGCGGGCGTGGTCTTTGCTCCGCGGTCTCAACGGGCGCTTGCACCTCGCGTGACAGAATGTGAGTGACCAGGTCTTCCGAGGGGCCGCCGTGGTACAGCTCATCGAGGGCAGTCTCCAGGTATCGCTCCCTGTGTTCGGTCATCGGAGCCTCCGTTCGATGCAATCACGCAGGTGCTGTCGTGCCCGCTGCAGCAGAGTCTTCACGCCATTGGCCTTCATCTCCAGCGCCGCGCCGATTGCCTCAAGGCTGAGCTGGTCGCGATACTGCAGCTGCACTGCTTCGCGGGCCTTGCCAGCCAGCGTGCGTTCGCATTCCTGCAACGCGTCCAGATAGGCGTCTCCCTGGCTGTCCCCGGCACACTCGACGAAGACAGCGTCGGCCGCATCCATGGCTGACTCTGACGATCGCTGGCGGCGGGCCTCAAGGTACGTGTAGCGCGCTATGCCACGAAGGTAGGCAGCCGTGGGCTCATGGCCCTGAAAGGTGAACGGCTTGCGAAGGAAGACGAGAAACGTCTCCTGAGTCAGGTCGTCAGCAAGCGTGCGGTCTGCGCCGAGAAAGCGCAGATAGCGCCAGACACCAAGGTGGTGGCGGCGAACCAGCGTCTCGCGGTCGGGCACGATTTCCATCGACAGGGTTTCCATCGCCCTTAACCGGGCGCCGGAGGCCAAGCGTATTCAAGAATCCGAAGAAAATCTTCCCTAACGCAGGTTCAGGTCGAGTTGCTTGCCCCCGCGCAGCACGCGCACGCTGAGTAGCTTGGGGTCGAGGCTCCAGCCCAGGGCCTGGCCCAGGTCGCTGGAATTGCGGACGTGCGTGCCGTTGACCTCGACAATCACGTCGCCCGCACGCAGATCGAGCTGGGCAGCGAGTGTGGCCTGCGGGTCGGACGCCGGGTCCTTGAACAAGGCTGGAATGGTCTCGTCGACGCGCAGCGCGGCGCCGTCGCTGATGCCCAGCATGCGGGCCTCGGACAACGGCAGACCGCTCACCAGCGCGCCGAACCCGAAGAAGGCCCCGGGGTCTTCCCCGAACTCAGCGAACTTCGCGGCCCGCAACTGTGCGTCCGTAGTAGCTGCCGTGCGCAATTCTGCCCCGGTCATCAACGTGCCGCCCACTACGGCTACGCGAGACTCAAATACGCCCACGGCCGTAATCCGTGCCGTGACCCCGCCCGGGCCACTGAGCGTATCGCCGACACGCAGCCCGTCTTTCAGGCCCGCATCGATCAGCAGCCCGTCGCCGCTGGCGCCACGCACGAGGGCCACGATTTCGGGGAAACGGCGGTCATGCCGAATATCAGCCTGCGTCGGGGGCGCCGGGATGTCTTTGGCCACCGGCGAGGGCGTGTCCAGCTGCGTGTCCGGCTTGGGGCTGAAAATCACGAACGCCAGCGCAACAGCGGCCGCAGCGCCAACCAGGGGCGGCAGCCAGTTGCCAAGCCGCAGCACACGGCCGCGCGGCTTGCCGATCCGTGCAAGCACGGCCTGCGCGCCTGCCCGTGAGTCGACCGCGGGCGGGGCGTAGCGCTGAAGCAGCGCTACCAGCTCTCGCCCCTCCGGCGTGTTGTCGTAGCCATCTGTGTCCAGTTCGCTGCTCATGCCAGTGCATCCTTGCGTTCAATCGTTTCCCGCAGGCGCTTCAGCCCGCGGCAAACGCGCTGGTAGAGGGCTGTCGCGCTGACACCGGTGCGCTCGGCCATCTGCTCATACTCCAGGTCTTCCCAGTAACGCATCAGCAGGGCCTCGCGCATGTCATCGGGCAATTCGCCCAGCGCGGCCATCAACTGCTCCTTGTCCTCGGTGGCCACCAGCGGCTCGTGAGGACGCTCTTCATCAAGTTTCAGGTCCGGCGCATCGCCCACGGCCTTGATGCGCTTGTTCTTTCGTATGTATTTCAAGGCTGAATCCCGTGCGATCCGCCAGATCCAGCTTGTCAACGCGCCGGGTTCGCGCAGCCGGTCCAGCTTCTCGTACACCTGGACGAACGTTTCCTGGGCGATCTCCTCGGCATCGCCGGCGTTTCCCAACACCGCATAGGCACTGGCGTACGCGGCCCGGTAGTAGCGCTCAACGAGGAGTCTGAAGGCCTCGTGGTCGCCCCGCCTGGCCTGCGTGATCAATGCCTCGTCGTCGGGTGCGCCAGTCACGTTTGTCCAGGGAAAGTTCCCGGCAATGCTTCCGCCTGACCGGGAAAACAGGAAAATACCACTCCATTCAAAACGGGCAGATGCCGCAAAGCGTTCACTGCACTATGCTGAGCCCATGACAGACGGGAAGGGCAAGGCCGAAGCCGAGGCACTGTTGCGCCGCAAGCGCACCGGGAAATGGTATGCCGACGGGCTCAATTTCCGCTGCCAGGCACCGGAATGCTCGGCCTGTTGCTCCGGACAGCGCGGCGAGGGCTATGTCTGGCTTAACGCGGATGAAATGGAAGCCATCGCGAAGTTCAAGGGAATCGAGTTCGACACATTCACGCGCAAGTACATCCGCCAGGTCGAATATGCGTTCAGCCTGATCGAGAAGCCGAACAAGGACTGCGTCTTCCTCGAAAACGGCGGTTGCAGCATCTACGAGGTGCGCCCGACGCAGTGCCGGACCTACCCCTACTGGCCCAGCATCATCCGCGCGCCGGAGACCTGGGCCAAGGAAGCGGAACAATGCCCCGGAATCGGTGACGACACGCATGTGCCGGGCGAAGAAGTTGAAACGCAGCTTGAGCTGGAACTCGAAGGCCGTCGGCGCAACGGCGTGGAATAGATGCACACCATGGGATTGCTCACTCGAAAAGTCGTACTGGCCTCGGCCTCGCCATACCGCGCGCAGATCCTGCGCGATGTTGGCGTGGAGTTCGCCGTGATCGTGAGCGACGTGGATGAAAGCCTGCACCCAAAGGGTGAGCCGGTTGCCTATGCGCGCGAGCTGGCCACGCGCAAGGCGCAGGCCGTCGCGACCAAGGTGGGCGCGGGAAAACTCGTGGTCGCGGCCGACACCATCTGCGCCATCGACGGCGACATCATCGGCAAGCCCGCGGATGAGACGGACGCGCAGCGGATGATCATGCGCTCCTGCATGGTTGGCCTGCAGCGCGTGATCACGGGCGTCTGCGTGGTCGAGACCAACGACATGCAAAGCTGGACATTTGACGAGACCAGCCTGGTCGAGATGCAGAATGTCAGCGAGGGCAAGATCGCGGAATACGTGGCCAGCGGCGAGCCGATGGGCAAGTGCGGCGCACTCTGCATCGAAAGCGGCAAGAGTTTCGTAAGGGCCTGGCGCGGCAGCTACGCCAACATCATGGGCCTGCCGATCGAGCGGCTTCTGCCCTTGCTGTTCAAGCTCGACGTCTGATCACGTCATCGGCGGAGGAACACTCGGCGGGGCGATGCGGCTGCTGATTCGCTTTTTCTCGGCCGTTGCCAGCAGGTCAGCGGGCAGCATGCGCCGCGCCTGCTGCACTTCCAGGCCGATCAACTCACCGTCCGGACCGAAGTCGAGGTTGATTTCGCCGTTCACGTCGATCGGGTCGCAGGCATGCGTCCGGGATTTCTCGGCGTCGTCCGATAGCAACAGGTAGGCCGTATCGGTCTGTCTGTCGTAGAGAATGCGCATGACGGCCTCCTCACGTTCAGATTGTACTTCAGGGTATCACATGGATGCGCGCGAGGCGAATTGAAGCAGGTCGGGGAAGAACGTCGCGAAGTCTGTTTCGAACGCCGCGTAATGCTCGCGCAGGTCGGCCGCGGCTGCATCGAGGGCAACTTCGCGCTTTGCCCTGCGCGACATTCCACGCAGCACGACTTCGAGACCTTCCACGTGCGCGTAGGCACGCAGCCAGTCGTGCTCGATCATCACGGGTGCGGCCTGCTGCAGGCGGGGCGGCAGGCTTTCACGATGCTCCTGGAGGGCCACGTAGACCCGCCCGGCGAACGAATCCAGCGGCTCGCCGGCATGGGCTTCAAAGTCGCGCGCCAGGAAGTGGTCGTAGAAAATATCCACCAGCACGCCGCGGTAGTGCCGCCAGCTCTCGGGCAAGCGCGACCTGCTGCGCAGCACGGTCGGGTGCGAGTCCGTGAACCTATCGACCGCGCGGTGCAACGTAACCCCCGCCTGCATCGGGGCGGACAAGCTTGACACGTCAACTCCACGCACGAAGTCACCGGCAAGGTTGCCGACCAACCCCTCCGGGGAGCCATCGGACAAAAGCATGTGCGCGAGGTAGTTCATGCCGTCCCGGATGCAGCGGCGACGTCCTGTTCCGCAGGATGGGCCCCGACGCCGTGCCACTCCAGTTCGCGGCGGATGGCTTCCGTCAGGTCCTTCGTCGGCTGGTAGCCCAGTTCGCGCTCGGCCTTGGCGC
This sequence comes from Planctomycetota bacterium, assembly GCA_020425605.1. GTDB lineage: Bacteria > Planctomycetota > UBA8742 > UBA2392 > UBA2392 > JACKID01. Next base: position 67,120 of record JAGQRH010000007.1, read on the forward strand.
TGCTGTAGTGCTGGCCGTACTCGAGGTGGTAGTAGCTGGTCAGGGTCAACGCGCCGAGTTTGCCGGTCAACAGCCCCCAGTACTCGGCGAAGTAGGCGCCGAATTTGGCCAGCCCACGCGGCAGTACCACCGGCCGCTTGATGCCGGCCATGGATGTCACTTGCTCGGCGAAGTCGCGAAGTCGGCAGTTCACGCCGCCGAGAATGTAGCGCTCGCCGGGGGTGCCCTTCTGCAGGGCCAGCACATGACCACGGCCGACATCGCGACAGTCCACGAAGTTCAGATTCGCGTCCACCATGAACGGCGTCAGTCCCTGGAAGAACACACAGGCGCCCGACAGCGCGGCGTTGCGGCTGCCTTCGCCCACCAGCCCCGTCGGATTGACCAGCACCGTCGGCGGGCCCTTCGCGTTTTCGCCGGTCGTGGTCTCGAGCACCGCCCGCTCGAGGTCCGCCTTGATCGGGTAGTAATTGCCCCCACCCTGTTTCTTCGGATCGTAGGGCAGCTCTTCGGTGGCTAGCTGACCGCGCGCGGCCTGGCCGATCGTGCTGAGGCTGCTGGTGAAAACCGCGCGCTCGATGCCCGCCTCTTTCGCCAGCTCAAAGTGACGGCGTACCTGTGGCACCCAGGTGTCCCGATAGCCCTGAAGGCGCAGGTGCAGGCCGCTCCAGGGGTAGGGTGCGGCCGAGTGCACGAAGTAGCGGCAGCCCTGCAGCGCGCTTCTCAGCGCAGCGTCGTCGTTCATGTCGCCGATGCGGACTTCGCCGCCCGCATCCTTCACCTGCATCAGGTTGCGATGGCCCTTGCTTCGGCCGAGGCAGACGACTTCGTAGCCGGCGTCGATGTACGCCAGCGCCACGCGGCTGCCTACCGTGCCGGCCGCCCCCAATAGCAGCAGGCGGTCAGCCATGGGCGCGCACGAATTTCAGATGTTCAGGCTTGAGGGCAACCAGTGCGAACTTTCGTCCGGACGTAAGTTCCGTCAGGGATCCGCCGATGAGGTCCAGTTCCACCTCGGCGCCGTCGGGCACGGAATCAACCGGATCGGCGGCCGCCGTGACGGCCACGCCGCGCTCATTCAGCAGGCGCTCAAGATATGCGCCGCACCCCTTGCAGATGATCGCCGCCGGCAGCTGCTGAACCAGCTCTTTGGGAAGCTCTTCGGTTTCTGCGCGCGCAGAAAGCGTTCCGGGCAGAAGCAGGCAGGCGCCCTTGAAGGACTCGTCGGCTGCAAACTGGTGAAGCTGGCTGACGTCTAACTTGCGTAGTTTCATCGCTACTTCAGCCCCTCAAGCATCAGCGAGACCTGATCCTTGGCCTGCGGCGTCAGGTCGTCGCGGCCCTGGAGTGCCTGCAGCCCGGTGCGGATCATGTCGATCTGTTGCGCCAGCGCACGGTTTTCATCCATCAGGCCGGTGTTGACCTTGCCGCTGATGTCGATGCCGACGCCCGGGTCTGTCGCCATCTCAAGGCCTTCTTTCAGGCCCTTGTCGTAGGCATCCGCTTGCCTGGAAACCAATTGGTCGCTGTAGACGTGCATGGTGATGAGGACCGCGACGAGCCCGAGAACCACGCCGATCACCAACCCGAGAATCAGTCCGTTTCTGCCGTTCATCCGCCGCTGCTCCTGTCCTCTGGCTCGACAACAACATCAATGCCCGAACTGATCGGCTCCGAGCCAACCACGAACTGAACTTCTGCCCTTTTCATTCCACGGTTACAGACCACCAGCGTGTACGTACCCGGCACGACGTCATACATGTCGATGTGCCCACTGTAGGTGCCGCCGCCGAAGTACAGGCCGCTGAGACGGCCCTGCTCATCGTAGAGGTAGCACAGCGGGCCGCCGCTCATGATCGGGCCGCCGTCGGCGCGGTGCATGCTCGCGCGTACGGTCACGCCGGTTTCGGCCACGACGAAGTTCGCCTCAACCGGAGAGTTGTCGCTGGGGATTGCCACGACCTCACTGAACGCCGTGCCCGTCTGGGCGTCATCGAGGTAGCCGCCCACACGCACCTGCATCTGGGCGCCGTTTTCGAGCCTCTCGGCCGTGTAGTAGCCGTCTTCGTCCGTCACGACATAGGCGGCCAGCAGGGCGCGCGGGAAGTTTGCGGTCAGGTTGGTTACCGCCACGCGGGCCTTCTTTACCGGCTGACCACTCGGGTAGGTAATCCGGCCGGTCACGACGCCGGTGATTGCCGGCAGTTGGACGTCCACGTCATTCCAGCCGGCCTCAGTCACGTTTACGTTAACCGCGAACTGCGCGGCCGTGTCGCCCTGCGTTTTCAGCGCGCAGAACACCCAGTCACCGGGAAACAGGTTCAATACTTCATAGCGCCCATCCGGCCCCGCATGGGCGGTGGCGGTCCAGTACACGTTGTCCCGGCGATAGATGTAGATGCCGGCGTTCGTGTGCGGCTGGCCGTTGGCGCGGAGCAGCTTGCCACGCAGGTGGCAGATGGCCCCGAGCGCGATGTCGAACTCGGCGCCCTCTTCGGTCAGCTCAACCGCGCGTGCGGCGTAGTGGTACTCCGGCATCGCGACGAAGTACTGGCCGACCGGCAGGCTCTCCGTGGAGTACGCGCCTTCTGTGTCGGTGTAGACGGTCGCCTCAAGCTTGCTGGTGCCCCAGATTTCTACCTTGCTTGCAGCGGGCAGCGGCTCGCCGTTGGTGGTACAGACGCCGTGTATGGTGTTGCCGTAGAGCAGCGCGATTTCCTGCGGGGGCTTCGCGGCTGTCTTGTCCGGCTGATCTGCCACGATCTTTGTGTCGACCGTCGCATAGCCCTGTTTCTCAATCCGCGCATCCACTTTCATGGATGATAGCCCCTGCACGTGCGCGTTGCCCTCGGCGTCGGTAAACAGGATCTGGCTGTATGCGACGAGGGTTATCTTCACGCCCTCCAGCGGCTCCTGGGTCTGTGCGTCCGTGACGTGCACCCGTGCATCGAAGTCGGCGTTCGAAAGCTCCAGGTTCAGTTCAATCTCGTACTGCCCCGGCGTGGGCGTGACCCTGACGGCCGTGCCGAGGTAGGCCGGGTGCAGCACGCGCACAATGAACTCCTCGGCGCCCAGCCCCTCAATCCGGTAGCTGCCGTCCTTGGCTGAAGTGGCCTTGGCGGGGCCGACACTGACGTCCGCACCCTCGATCTTTGTGTCAGGCTCGCCCTTCTTGGTGATGACGCCGTACACGGTGTAGCCCATGTCCATGTACAGGTCGCCCAACTCGACTTCAGCTCCGGCGCTGGGCTCATACTGGGTGCGCACCTCGGCCAGCCCTGTGCTGCGCACCAGTAACTCCACGGCCTCGACCACAACCTCGCACCAGAACTTGCCTTCGCTGTTCGGACCAACGCTCTGGACTACCTTCTTGTACTTGGCATCGGCGTCGTAGCTGTAGAACGTCGCCGCCTGGATCGGCACGCCGGACCTGGTCAGCAGCCGGCCGCGCAGGACTACATTGCCCGATGGCGTCAGCTTGAAATCGACCTGCTCACTGCCGCTCTTGACCAGAGTCTTGTTGTCAGACCTGAAACCGGGCGCGAGCACGCTGACCGTGTTGTGCTGGCTCTCTGGCTGGCACTTCACGACGTACTTGCCCAACTCGTCGCTGATGGCCTCGGTGTGGAAGTACTGCGCAGGCTCGGCCCGGAAGTCGCAGCTTACCTGTGCGCCCGCGATGGGGTTGCCGCCGGTGTCAGTGACTGTGCCGGTGATGACCGCGCCGGGCGACAGCTCGACAATCAGGTTGCTGGGCGGCTCGACGCTGTTCAGGATTCGCGGGGCGTAGCCGTCACGCGACACCTCAACCCGATAGCCGCCGGGCAGCAACTTCAGGAAGGCGAACGCACCGCCGAGGTCTGAGCTCTGCGAAGCCTGTGCCGTGCGCAGATTGCCGGGGCTGAACAGCACGACCTGTGCACCATCCACCGGCAGCCCGGTCTCAACGTCGCGCACGACGCCGCGGATGGCGGTGTCGCGCGGCAGCACCAGCGGCGACTTCAGTTTGGTCGCGCCGGGCGCAAGCCGAGTGGTGACGGCTTTGCTGCTGTTGCCGTAGTCATCGCGCGCTGTAAGGACAAGCACGGTCTCCGATGGCAGCTTGCCAAAGCCGAATGCTCCGTTTTCGTCGGTGGTCGCGCTGCGCGAATCGGCTCCGGCGACCTCCACCGTGACATGCGCACCCGGGTAGGCGTTGCCATTGTCATCCGTGACCTGCCCGCTGAGGTCCGCGGGCTTGGCTTCTTCAGTCTTGTCTTCCTCTTTGCGCTCGCCGGGCTTGTCGCCGCTGGGCCCGGCGCCGCCGGTGCCGGTCTTGCTGCCGTTGCTGGAGCCGCCAGGACCTTCCTTCAGCGGCTTGCCGTCGGGGCCGATCGGGCGGCGTTGCGGGTCCACGAACACGCGTTTGCCGCCGGGGCCGATGATGTAGCGTCGGCCGTTGCTGTCGATGTAGATGTGCTCGCCGCTCGGGCCCTCGATGTATCGGCCGTACTCGTCCTTGCCGTCGAAATGAATGTCGGCAGCCGCGTCCTGCTGTTCGGCGAATGGATCATCTGCGCCCGCGACGCTCACGTTCGTCGGGCGATCGTGGCTGTCCGCGCCAAAGATTTCGAAGGTGCCGTTGCTGGCAACGAATGCGACGCCGGCCAACACAAATAGTGCCACCACGGCGAGGGCGATCAGAAGCGTCCTCTGGCTCATGCCTGAACTCTCAGATTTCCGTTGGCGTCGAGTCGAATCGTTACCAAGGTTAACGACCCGACGCCACAGGTGGGAAGAAAAAGGGAAGCTCTATGCGCCGAATCGCGCTGCTGCTGTTTGCTGCAATGCTGGTGCCGATGTTCGCCACCAACGCGCAGGACGCGGACTACAAGCCACCGCGCAAGTGGACCTTCGGCAGCATGGGTGTGGCGCTGCGGAACGACCTGACCGTCTACCAGGGCGGCGCCCGCGACGCCGACGGCAACATCGTGATCACCGAGAAAGACCGCCTGCTGAAGTGGGACGGCAAAGAGCTCAAGACGCTCGATGACTTCTGCCGCAGCCTGTACGCGACGAAGCCCGGCGATATCTGTGAAGTCGAGATCTCCCGGCCTGTGGTCGACTCGGACGAGCGGACGACGCTGACGGTCAAGATCAAGTTGGCCGACCCCAAGATCTCGTACAGCGAGCTGTACATCGACCGCGACAAGCGAAAACGCAGCTTCAACTGGCGCGCGCAGGAAACGGTCAGCAAGGGCGGTCCCTTGCGCGAGAAGCTCTGGCCGCGCATCCAGATGCACAAGCTCGAGCGGCCGTGGGACGACTTGCTGGCAGCGCAGGAGCGTGAGCTGGACCTGTGGGACAGCTACGAGAGCACCACGAGTTGCGAGCTGTTGCTCAGCGACCCGCTCAGCGCGCACCAGTGGATCAGCGAGGTCGGCAACAGCATGGGCGGCACTGAGTTTCAGCCGATCCCGGTCGAGGGTCTGTGCCATCTGCTTGACCGCAACCCGGGAGTCGCGTCGAAGCTTGAGGCAATCCACCCGACAGGCGGCAACGCGGCGGAGCTCAGCGCGCGTTGGGGTTCCGCCTTGGCCGATGTGCTGGCCCCGCTCGATCCGCTGTCCGACGCGCGGCAAGCGGACGGGTTCGCCGATATCGCCGACCGTGCAACCGGTTTCGAATTCGCATGGCGCGGCGACCCCGGATTCGACAAGTCCGCGCAAGTGGTGCAGGACATTCGCAAGCTGGGCGTCGATGTCATCCCCAGCCTGCAATACGCCAACGACAGCCTGTCCATCATCACCGCGGGTGGTCGCGACGCGTGGAAAGAGTTGTCCGCACTGAAGGTCTCCGGGGGCGCCCCCGACGGAGTGACCGTTGAAGGCGACTACGTTTGCCTGCAGGCCGACGGCCGAACCATCCTGCTGGGTGGCCCCGGCAACAACCGCTACAGCCTGTCGGCCAAGGCCCACGTGGACCTGATCGTGGACACCGGCGGAAATGACGAATACGTCGACTGTGCCCAGACGGTGAATGGAGGCGTGAGCGTGGTGATCGACCTCTCGGGCAATGACCACTACCGCGCCACGCGGAAATGGGGTGTCGCAGCCGGTGTGCTGGGCACGGCGATCATTGACGACCGCAACGGCAACGACATCTACGAGGCACTGGACTGGGGTATCGGCGCGTGCTTCGGGGGCGTCGGGCTGATCATCGACAGCCGTGGCAATGACCGCTATCTCGGCGGCACCAACAGCGTCGGCTGCGCGGCCTACGGCGTCGGCGGCGTGATCGACCTTGAGAGCAATGACATCTATGACGCGCACGGGTATTCGGTCGGCTGCGGCCAGCCGGGCGGCGTCGGCGTTGTGATCGACCGCGACGGCGACGACCGTTACCGCTGCAACGGAGAAGAACCCAGCGGCTACGGCACCAAAGGCGAGTGGAACAGCGCGGGCATCGGCTGCGGCTTCGGCTGGCGCACATTGGCGGCCGGCGGCACCGGGCTGGTCTACGACGCAGCCGGCAACGACATCTATGACGCGGGCGAGTTCGGTTTGGGCTGCGGCTACTTCCTCGGCATCGGTGCGGTGCGCGACCGCGCGGGCGACGACATCTACCACAGCAGCCGTTACGGTCTTGCGGCTGCCGCCCACTGCGCGTGCGGTGTGTTCATGGACGACAGCGGCAACGACATCTACGACGGCAAGACGGCCGCGAGCATGGCAGGTGTGTGGGACATCGTGACGGGCTACTTCTGCGACGGAGCAGGCAACGACTACTACCACTGCGACGGACTGGGCCTTGGCGCCTGCGCCCAGAACGGATTCGGCATCTTCTGGGACGCAGCCGGCAAAGATGTCTACCGGGGTGCGAAATCTACCGTGGGCAACGCGGGCAACGCCGAGTACGGCGGCGGTCGGCTCGCCAAGAACTTCGGCATCTTCATCGACAGCGAAGGCGAAGACAGCTATCCGCGCGACGACCGCAAGAACGGCACTGAGTTACTCGAGCAGGAGTACGCGTTGTTCGTGGATGAGTAGCCTCGCGCGGTGGTCGTTGAATCCGGTTTGGTTTCGGTGTAACTGATGTCCGCCCCCGCTCTGCTTGAAGTCAGAACTGAGCGATGCCCAAGTCAGTCACAGAGAAGATTGTCGAGTGCCGCACGCCCGGCGGCCTGACCCTGCGCATGGAGCGCTGGTACTACGAGGCGATCCGCTCGGCACTGCTGCGCATCCTGCCTGCTCCGGACATCCACGCCGAAGTCTACCAGCTACACCTGCTGGTGAATGAGCAGCTGGATGCAGCAACGCGTGGCAGTATCAATTCGCTGGTCTGGCTGGTTGCGTGGGTGCGCCTTGATCTTGAGGTCGAGGGCGTCGTGACGCGCGATGCGGTCTGGGTCAAGCGCGTTCAGGGTCACAGACATTCCGGCCCCGGCACTGCATAATCTGCGCATGCGGAGCGACACGTTTGATTTCGAGATTCCGTCCCACCTGATTGCGCAAGAACCGGCCGCACGGCGTGATGAAAGCCGCCTGCTGGTTGTTCGTCGCCGCGAAGGCTTGATCACTCACCACGTATTCCGCGAACTTCCTTCGCTGTTGGATCCGGCTGACCTGCTGGTCCTCAACAACACGCGAGTTACCCCGTGCCGCCTGCACTGCAAACGCGAAGGCACCGGCGGCAATGTGGAACTGTTTCTGCTTCGGCGGTTGGGCGGCGGTGGCGGCGCCACCCTGTATGAGGCACTGACCGGTTCCTGGCGCAACGTCCCGGATGGCGCGCGAGTCGAGTTGCCAAACGGTGGAGGGTTCGCGACCCTGGTAGAAAGGAGCGCCGCAGGGCACTGGACAGTTCGCCTCGACATGCCCGCGCCAGACGCCGAAGAATACGTCGCCCGCGCCGCCAAGATGCCGCTGCCGCCCTACATCAAACGCCAACGTGAGAACGACCCGTACCTCGCCATGGACCGGGACCGATACCAGACCGTATTCGCGCAAGCCGAAGGTGCCGTCGCGGCGCCGACGGCGGGGCTGCACTTCACGCCCGCAGTGTTTGAGGCACTGGCTGAAAAGGGTATCGATCACAACTACGTCACGCTGCACGTCGGGCCCGGCACGTTTCGCCCGCTGAAATCAGAGACACTGGCGGACCACCCGATGCACTCAGAGGACTACACGGTTTCCGCGGCAACCGCGGCATCCGTGGCCGCAGCACGGGAACGAGGCGGCCGCATAGTCGTGGTGGGAACGACCAGCTGCCGCACACTGGAGACCGTCTCCGATGAGGCGGGGATTCCGCAGGCCGGGAGCGGCTCAAGCCGCCTCTTCATTTATCCGCCGTATCGATTCCGCTGCACGGATGTGCTGTTGACCAACTTTCACTTGCCGCACAGCACGCTGATCTTCCTCGTTGCCGCATGGCTCGGCGTCGACTTGACCCGCCGGGCGTACCTTGAGGCGATTAAGGAAGAGTACCGGTTCTTCAGCTACGGCGACGCCATGCTGTGCCTGCCCTGAGCGTGTCGAATGGCTTCTGTCTAGTCCGGCGAAGTGGATTCCGACTCGTTCGGGTCGAGGTAGCTTGCCGGTAGCTCTGGCCCCTTCAAGGCCTGATCGCCCTGCGTCGTGCCGAGTTTCTCGTTGATCTGTTTTAGCTCGATGTAGCAGCGGTGTGCCCAGCGTTGCGCGGCGTAGGCGCTCACGCACGCCAGAATCGCGAATCCGCCAAGCACAAACGCAACAATGAACTCGTTGCGGATCCCGAACATGGTCGGGGACTGCTGAAGCAGAAACAGCAGCCGCGGGCTATTCATCGCCAAGCTGCCAGAGCCACGCCATGGCCGTGCCGAAGCCTGCGCACAAGAACACCGCGCCGGCGGCCTGAATGCTCTGGAACAGGATCCACATCAGGATCGCAAGCACGACGACCGAGATAATCAGCCCGATGGTGACCCGCTTGTGTGTGGCCAGATAGTTCCACATGCCGGCATTCTAGTTTGTGCAAGCCGGTCGGTGCTAGATCAGCCCCAACTCTTTGCCGCACTTCTTGAACACGTCCAATGCTTCCTGCAAGTCGTCACGGCTGTGTGACGCCGAGACGATCGTGCGAACGCGGCTCAGTGCTTCCGCAACCATCGGGAAGTAGATGCCCTGCGCATACACGCCGTTCTCAAGCAGGATCTCGCTGAACTTCGCAGCCTTGGCGCCATCGCCGACAATCACCGGCGTAACGGGCGTGGTGCTGTTGCCCGTGTTGAAGCCCAGCGCCTGCAGGCCCGCCTTGAAGAACTTCGTGTTCTCCCACAGGCGCGCGTGGTGCTCGGGCTCGTTTTCCAGCACGTCCACGCAGGCGCTGATCGCCGCAACCACGGCCGGCGGCGCCGACGCGCTGAACAGGAACGGGCGTGCCTTGGCGATCAGGTATTCCTTCACGACCTTCGGCCCGGCGAAGTAGCCACCGACGACCGGGATCGCCTTGCTTAGAGTGCCCACGGTGAGCGCCCAGCGGTCGTGCATGTGCTGATCATCGACCGTGCCTCGGCCCTTTTCGCCCAGCACGCCGGTCGCGTGCGCGTCGTCGACCATGGTAATCGCGTCGTACTTGTCGCAGGCGTCGGCACAGGCCTTCAGATCGGCGACGTCGCCATCCATGCTGAACACGCCGTCCGTGACGACCAGAATCTTGCCCTTCACGCCCTGTTTCTCGCGGGCGTCTCTCAGCAGTTCCTCGAGGTGTCCGTAGTCCTTGTGCCTGTAAACAGCGCGCGTGGCCTTGGACAAACGACAGCCGTCAATAATGCTGGCGTGGTTCAGCTCATCGCTGATGATGTGGTCCCCGGCGACGCTGAGCGTGCTGACCACACCCACGTTGGCCGTGTAGCCGCTCTGGAACAGCAGCGCGCTTTCGACCTTCTTGAACTTCGCGATCTTCTCTTCGCACTCGACGTGGATGTCCATCGTGCCGCTGATCGGCCGAACCGCGCCGGAGCCAACGCCGTACTTGTCGATCGCCTTCTTGGCCGCTTCCACCACCTTGGGGTGCGTGCTGAGACCGAGGTACGAGTTGTTCGAAAGCTGGATGACCTGCTTGCCGTCAATCATCACCCGTGCGCCCACGGCCGACTGGTGAACCTTCGGCATATGGAACAGGCTGCGTTCCTTGAGGCCCGCGATTTCGTTCGTGCACCATTCGATCAGGTTATTCGTCACGTCAGCACTCCGGTATGAGCCGCGAATTCTTTCGCTGGGCGTTTTAGGGCGGAAGCGCCCAGGATGGCAAGGCGTAACTCGCACCCACCCGATCCGCATCGCGCGCAACTTCTCTGCGTGAGCCCCGTCACCTAACGAGCTCGGACCAGCGCCCGCCGACTCGCCGGGCACTCGCCACAAGCCGGCCGAATCGCACCGCACGCACCCTGCAAGCCCCCATGAATGCACGTTTGCGGCTGGATATCAAATCGCCAACACCCGGCGGCGCGGCCGGGTTGCACGCCTGACGCCGGGGCTAAATGTGGTACAGCCCGCGGCGGTCCAGTCGCTCCCATGCCAGGCGCGACTTGTCCGAGTGCAGGTCCAGTTTCTGGTCCACGGTCAAAATGTTCTGCAACCCCGGGTGAGTACCGCCGCCGATCTGGCGCAGCAGTCGCGACGCCTGCACACCCAGCCGCACCAGCATCAGCAGCGGGTGCACGCGCCCGCGAGGCTCTTTGCGGTGGTCGCGCTCGGGCCTTTTTGGCGCGGGCTTGTCAGCCTCAGCTGCGCTGATGGAAGTGTCCGGCGCGCGCCGACCGTCGCCGTCAATGCAGCCGTAGGAAAGCGGCAAGTCGTCCGCGCAGATGGCGCGCACATCGGCCGTGCGCACGGTCTCCAGCACGCCTGACGTCAGGGCCGCCACTTGCCACAGCAGGCGGCAGGCGGTGCCGAGCATGAAGCGCATTTCATCGTTCGCGACGACCGGCTCATGGGGAGGGGTAAAGCTCGCTCGCAGGTCGGCCGTTCGGCCGTCGCCGTCACGAAAGGGAAGCGGTTTGTCCTGCGCCGATTCGTCCAGGCGGGATTCGACAGGTTCTGGCATCGCATCACTCCAGATTCCGGAAACGGGCCAACCCCGTCCCTATTAATCCCGGCGGAGCGAATGTGCTTTCACCCGAATACGGGACGAAAAATGGAAGAAACTTTGTGGCCGGCCGTATGGATGCGACCCCGGTCAGCACCCCAACCCTTGGCGCGTCCCGAAACCTTCACAAGTTTGCGGCGCGCATAGGCCTGCGGAGCAGGCCTTCAATGTTAGCCCTCAGCGCAAGCTCGGGGTTCGCGAGACAAAAGGGAAAACAGGCGCGGAGCGCCGACACAACCCGATCACTCCCCGCTGCGTCGGACGATGACTGATCCGGCTAGCCCAGGAACTTGATCGCGTTGTCGATGCGCTTGAGCGTCTCGTCTTTGCCGAGCACGAGCATGCTTTCCATCAGCGGCGGGCTGACTTTGCTGCCGGTGATGGCCATGCGGATCGGGCCGAGGAACGGGCCAAGCTTCATGCCGAGCTCTTCGGCCTTGGCGCGCGATGCCTCGTCCAGGTGTTTGATGGCGGCTTCCGGGTCGTTGAAATCAGCAACGTCGACGATGGCGCGCACTTCGGCGAGTGCTCTCTCCGCGTCGTCCAGCGTGCACTTCTTCTGCACGAAATCGTCGGGCGTGTAGCTGAATTCGTCCGTGAAGAACATCGGCAGGTAGTCGGCCGCCTCGCTCAGCGTGTGCATGCGCTCGCGGATCAGCGGTATGATCGGCGCAAGCAGCTTCGGGTTGACTTCGTAGCTGGTCATCAGCTCGGGCGCGAGGCCGCCCAGCACGCGGCTGCGCTGACGGCGCTTGATTTCGAATTCCCGCAGGAACTGCTCGGTCGGCAGCTGGTCTTCCGGCAGGTCGGCGAATTCCTTTTCGCGGTGCATCAGCAGCTTCGCGTACTCAACGAGGCGCTTCTCCAGCTCATCGGGCGCCAGCGCCCGGATGTATTCGCCGTTCAGCCAATGCAGCTTCTGCAGGTCAAAGATCGGCGCGCCGGTGTTGACCTTCTCCAGTGCGAACTCGCGCAGGAATTCTTCGTAGGTGAAGATCTCCTGGTCGTTGGGCATGGAGAAACCCATCAACGACAGGAAGTTGCGCAGCGCCTCGGGCAGGAAGCCCGCGTCGCGATACCACAGCAGGCTGGTCGGGTTCTTGCGCTTGCTGATCTTGCTCTTGTCCTTGTTGCGCAGCAGCGGCATGTGCGCGAAGACCGGCAGCTCATAGCCCAGCGCTTCATACAACACAAAGTGCAGCGGCGTGCTCGGCAGCCACTCCTCGGCGCGGATCACGTGGGTGATCTTCATGGCGTTGTCGTCCACTGCCATCGCCAGGTGATAGGTCGGGAAGCCGTCTGACTTGAGCATCACGGCATCCTGCTGGTCGGCGGCCTCGAACTTCAGCACGCCGCGGAACAGGTCACGCGTCTCGATCTCGCCTTCACGCGGCATCTTCAGGCGCACGACATATTCTTCGCCGGCCGCCTCCTTCGCCGCGACTTCTTCAGCGCTCAGTCCGCGGCACAGCCCGTCATAGCCGAAGCGGCTGGCCTTCTCGGCCTGCTGGATCTTGCGCAGCGTCGCGAGCCGCTCGGCCGTGCAGAAACACTTGTAGGCCTTGCCGGCGGCGCAAAGTTTGTTGGATGCTTCCTTATACAGGGGTAACCGCTCGCTCTGGCGGTACGGGCCGTACTCGCCACCGACGCCGGGGCCTTCGTCGGGCGAAAGCCCGAGCCACGCCAGCGCCTCGAAAATCTTCTGCTCAGAATCAGCGACGTAGCGGGTTCGGTCCGTGTCCTCGATGCGCAGGACGAACTTGCCGCCGGTTTTGTCGGCAAGCGCGCGGTCGAAGAGCGACATATAGGCAGTCCCCACGTGCGGGTCGCCGGTCGGGCTGGGGGCTACGCGTACTCTGGCTGGCTTGTCAGTCATGCTTGCTCCGGGGCATTTCGGGCCGCAAGGGTAACGAGCACACGTTTCGGTTGCCATCCCTTGTACACTATGCCCATGAAGCCGAAGCCCAGGCACCTCGGGCCGGAGTACGGCTCGCAATGGCAAGACCGCAGCATGGCGGCTGCATACCAGCACAGGCCGCCGTACCCCGCCCTGGTGTTCGAGGTGCTGAAGCGTATCGCCAAGCCCGGGCCGGTGCTGGAGATCGGTGCAGGCAGCGGCGACGCGACTCTCGAGCTTGCCTGGCGCTTCGACCGCATCGACGCCATCGAGCCATCCGCTGCGATGCTCGCCATGGCGGCGCGACGTACGGGCCGCAACATCCGCTGGATCCAGTCCAGCTTTGAGGATGCGGAGCTTTCGCCACCTTACGGGCTGGCCGTCGCGGCCGAGAGCCTGCATTGGACGAACTGGAGTGTGAGCCTGCCCAAGATCGCGGATGCGCTCGCGCCCGGGGCAGTACTGGCGTTGATCGAGCGAATCACCGTCGAGACGCCGTGGACGGCCGAGCTGGCCAATGCACTAGAACGCTACTCGACGAACAAGCTGTACGAGCCGTACGACCTGGTGGAAGAGCTTCGGGCTCGCCGACTGTTTCGGGTCACGGGAGGTACCAGCACACTGCGCGAGAGGCGAGCGGTCACGATCGAGGATTACATCGAAGGCCTTCACTCGCGAAACGGCCTGTCACGTGACCGCATGCCTGCGGCCGACGCCGACGCGTTCGATGCCGCGATTCGCGCGACGGTCCAGCCGCACCTGAAGGACGAACTGGTACCCCTCGCCACGTACGCGCAGCTGACCTGGGGCATCCCGATGCCATGACAAATGGGCTAGGGCTTTACCCGGGCGAAAACCTCCACACAATGGCGCCATGGCTCAGGACCGTAAGGCGCTGTTGGCAGTCATCCTCGCGGTGAAACGGGGTTTCGTTTCGCCGGAGGAAGGCATGAATCTGCTGGAGCAGGCAGAGAACGAGCCCGACGGCGCAGCTACCATTTATGAGCAGGTGCCGCACTCACAGGCCGAAGAGCTGCGCCAGGACGCCACTGTCCTCGCCGAAGACACGGTCGAGGCGGAGAAGCTGCTGGTCGAGGCCGGCGTCGCACCCGAGGTGCAGGAAACTCTGCTGAAGCTCGGTCTTGGCCAGGCCACACGTGAAGACGTGGAAGCTACGCTCCTGAGCCTCGCCCCTACGCGCGCGACCACCATCATTGAGCGTCCGAAACTGAAGACCTCAACGGACGAACGCTACAAGATCCTGCGTGAGCACGCCCGCGGCGGCATGGGCCGAATCCTTGTGGCCGAAGACAAAGTCGTCGGGCGCGAAGTGGCTCTGAAGGAGCTGCTGCCCTTCAAGGGCGCGTCGGGCACGTCGCCGATCACCGGCCCGTTGCAGGCCACACCCGCGAGCGCGACTTCGACGGCCGCGGCCGCGCGCTTTCTTCGAGAAGCGACGGTCACCGGCCAGCTTGAGCACCCGAACATCGTGCCGGTTTATGAAATCGGCCAGCGCGAAGACGGCAGCCTTTACTACACGATGAAATTCGTGAAGGGCCGCACTCTGGCGAGCCGCCTGCGCGCAATCCGGAACGACGTCGATCTCTCGGCCGCCGAAAAGCAGGCTGAGCGCATGAAGCTGCTGGACGGATTCGTGGACATCTGCAATGCGATCGCGTTTGCGCACTCACGCGGCGTCATCCACCGCGACATCAAGCCCGCGAACATCATGCTGGGCGACTTCGGCGAGGCGATGGTGCTCGACTGGGGCCTGGCGCGCGTGGTCGGCGGCGAAAACGTCGCGCTGAGCAACAAGTCGGACCACGAAGTCAGCCCGGAGCTTACGCTCGAAGGCGAAGTCATGGGCACGCCGGCCTACATGCCGCCGGAACAGGCTGCCGGCAAGCTCGACCAGGTTGACGAGCGAAGCGACGTGTACGCGCTGGGCGCGGTACTGTTCGAGATCGTCACCGGCGAAGCGCCCTACGTGGGCAAGACCGCAAAGCAGGTGCTGTCGAGCGTCCTGAGCGAAGACCCCCGGCGCGTCGAGGACATCAACGACGACACTCCGCCCGAATTGGCCGCACTGGTCATGCGCTGCCTGGAGCGAAGGCCGGAAGACCGTTTCCAGAGTGCCCGCGAACTGGCCGACGAAGTGCAGGCCTTCCGCGACGGCCGAATGGTCAGCACCTACCGGTACTCTGCAATCGAGCTGCTGAAGCGCTTTGTAGCCAAGAACCGCGGGGCGGTAGCCGTCAGTGCGCTTGCGCTGTTGCTCATGATCGCGGGCGGCGTCTACGCCTACACAAAGGTCAAAGGCGAGCGCGACTCTGCGCTGGCGGCCGAGACCGACGCGCGCACCCAGCGCACCATCGCAGAGAACCAGGCGAAAGAAGCAGAGAACCAGAAGAAGATCGCCGAGAACCAGGCCGCCGAAGCCGAGCGGCAGAAGGGCATCGCGAAGGACCAGGCCGAAGAGGCCGAACGCCAGAAAACAACCGCCGAACAGAAGGCAAAAGAAGCCGAGTTCGAGCGCAAGCGGGCCGACGACAAGGCGAACGAAGCCGCCCAGAAGGCAGAAGAAGCCCGCCAGAGCCAGGAGCGCGCCACCCGCGCGCTTGAAGACGCACAGCGAAACCTGGCGCAGGCCCACCTTGGCTACGCAGCGCTGGCGGAAGAGCGCGGCCAGCCGGGCGGACAGGTGCTGCACCTTGCCGCCGCACATGCAGCGGACCCGTCCACGGTCAGCAGCGACCAGCTGGTTGCGGCACTCAGCGAGACTGCGTTTCCCCTGTGGCGCTCTCGCAGCTACGTGGACCTGCCGGCCGGGCCGGCCACCTTCAGCGCGGATCGGCGCCTCTGCGCCGCGCCCATGTACAAGCCGCCGAAGCTGATTGACGACATCTCGGCCAACGCCAACGCCACGGCGCTGCCAGACATCGGCGTCTGGGACGTCGGGAGTGCAACGCTGCTGCGCCGGATTTCGACCGAGACCGCCATCGATCGCCGAATGGCGTTCAACGGCGACGGCACCCGCCTGGCGATGCTCGAGGCCAGCGGAACACTTCGCATTTGGGACATCACGACCGGCGACGAGATCGCCAGCCGATCGCTGTATCCATGGAGCAACACCCCGCTGATCGTGCCCGTCCCGGGCGGCGAAACGTTCGTTACCGCAGGCAACGACGGCAAAGTCTGGGAGTGGAGCTTTGCCGACGGCTCGGCCGTGCGCTCGCGTGAAGTAAAGGATACGGAGTACACCGCGCTCGCGGTGTCCCGAGACGGAGTTCGCATCGCCGCGGGCACTTCCGAAGGCGTTCTGCTCTGGAATCTGGATACGGATGAGCCGCCGCTTGAGCTGCCCATGGTCGGCGAAAGCGTCAATGCGCTGTGCTTTGCGCCCGATGGCCTGCTCGTCGGCCTGGCGGGCAGCGAAATTCAACTCTGGGACCCGGCGACGTCCACAAAACTGAGAAGCTTTCAGTCATGGAGCTGGACCATCGGCTCGCTCGAGGTCAGCCCGGACGCCAGGTATCTCGCGGTCGGCCTGTTTGACCAGGGCTGGAAGCTGTTCGACTACGCTTCCACGGAGATCGCACTTCAGCGCACAAGCGCCAGCGGCCGCGTCCAGGGAGTCACGTTCAGCCCGGATGGAAACGCATTGCTGCTCGCCCTCAAGGGCGAGGGATTTGACGTGCTCGGTGTGGACGGCACGCCGATGGTTGAGCGCGCTTTTGACCACCGGCTTGGCTCACTCGCCGTTGAGATCAGCCCTGACGGAAGCACCTTCGCGAGCGGCGATCACGCCGGCCGCCTGCTGCTCCGGCGGGTCGCCGACGGCTCCACCGTCTGGAGCCGTGACGCCAGCAAAAGCAGCCTGCTGCGCGTCACGTTCAGTCCCGACGGCTCGTTGCTGGCTGTGTTCAGCAGTGACGGGATGATCTCCTTCATTGACGCAGCCAACGGCAATCAGCTCCGGTTCACCAAGCAGAATGCCTATGCCTACTGCGTGAAGTTCAGCCCGGACGGGCGCTACCTGATTGCGCCCACCAGCGACGGGCCGATCCAGCTGATCGATACGAAGACGGCGACAATCCGACGAACGCTCAAGCTCAGCACGGGCAGCGCGGTGATCTCCGTCGGGTTTGATCCGTTGATGGACCGGGTGTGGCTGGCCGATCGCTCACTGGCGGTGTGGGATTGGCGGTTCGATTCAGATGCGCCGCCCACGAAAGTCGGGCAGCTGACTGTCCAGGGGTCACGCTCGGTGTACACAACGACCATCAGCCCGGACGGCAAGATCGGTGTCATCGCGCTCGACGATGGCAACGTCTGCGCGTGGCAAACGGAGCCGTTCGCGCCGCTGTATTACGCCCGCATGGGCGAGGGGCCTATCACCAATTGCTCGTTTGGGCCGGGCTCGGCCTTCTTTGCATGCGGCACCGGCGATGGGCTGCTCTGTTTCGCAAACGCACGGACGGGCGCGGTCGTCAAGCAGCAACGCGCACATCGGGCCGCTATCTCCGGCACTGCCGTGTCGCCGGACGGCCGGGACATCATCACCTCCGGCGTAGACGGCGAGTTCCTGGCGTGGGATGCGCCACCGCTGATGTATCCCGAAGCTTACCGCATGGGCATCTCGGGCGCGCAGGAAGTGAAGATCGCGCCGGATGGCAGGACTGCGGCGGTCGTCACGGACAGCGGATTGATCAAGTTGTTCGACGTCGCATCGGGCAAGACCCTCCACGAGTTTGATGTGCTTCCCTGGTACGCGACGTCGCTGGCGTTCTCATCAGATGGCTCGTCGCTGGCGGCCGCGCATTCCGGTGGTCGAGTCCAGGTTTGGGACACCACAAGCGGTGGATCCCGACACAACATCGAGGTATGCGATTACCCGACTTGCGTGGCCTTTGACTCCGCAGGTCGAATGCTTGTCAGCGGGCAGTACTACGGTCTGCAGATCTATGATGTTGAAAGCGGCGAATTGCTTCTGAGGCACCGCAGCACCGAAGGCTACTACGATGTGCTGCCGTTCCCTGACGGCAAACGCGCGCTCCAGATCTCACAGTCCGGTGAGCCTCGGGCCATCGACATCGAGACCGGCAACGTGCTGGCGAAGTTTGAGCGCAGTGCCTACTTCTCACATGCGAATGCGGTTTCACCGGACGGAACGGTGGTAGCCCTGATGCGGGACAGGGGGCTGATCGCGATTCATGATTCCGAAACCGGCGCGCGACTGCGGACCCTGAAGGTCCGGGCGAACTACATATGCGGACTGCAGTTCTTCGCAGACGGTCGACGGCTTTTCTACGCGACTGAAACGGGCGGGGCGGCGGTAGTCGACATCAACTCCGGGCAGGAACTGGCCGGCACCTGGTTCGGCTACCCGTACATCAATCGTGCCGCGCTGTCGCCCGACGGCAGTTTTGCATTGATCGCCGCAAGCACCGGTGACGTCGAACGCTGGAGCCTCGGGCCTGTGCTCTTGCGCAATCGCGCGCTCGCGATGCTGGACGTGAAGATCGTGATTGCAATGGCCCAGGTCCTGTCCGGCATGATCCTCGACAACCTGGAAACGATCGCGCTTCCCAGGCGCACCGGGCGATTCAACTGGACGACTACAGACGGCAAGGCGCCTGAATTCCTGCGCGGCACGTTGCCTGACTGGGTTCCCCGATTGCAGGGGATTGACGTAACAAGGGCCCGCGAATTCCTGCGGGGCGGCACCTCCCAGCGAGTTGCACGCCTGCGCGACGCCGCGAAAGCCTGGGAAAACGGCTTCGAAGGCTATCGCTACAAGGAAGTGCTGGAAGCGGATCTATCGACCTCCCGCGTTGAAATCCCGCCCCGCGAAAAGGACGCCGATGGGAACTACATCGGTGAGCCCGAAGGCCGCGTCGACTACTCCAGATGGCTGAAGGCGCAGCGCGACCTGGCAGCAAACGACATGCGGGCACGGGCAGGCTCCCTGCTGGCGCGGGGCGACGCCGCAACAGCCCGCGGAGACTGGCGTTCGGCGCAGACCTGTTTCAACAACGCGCTGCTGCTGGAACCCACGAACATAGACCTGCTGCTCAAGTACTGCCGCGCCAGCGCTGAGGTGCGCGAGACCTGGAACGCAACGTGGCAGCTGTCGCAGCACTTCGACCAGGCAACCGAAGCCCAGCGCCCGGAGCTGCAGATGGTATGGGCCAGGCTTGTGGGCCTTGAAGGTGACTACGAAGGCATGCTGCAGCGCTACCAGGCAGCACGGGAGGCCGGCTACAAGTCCGACGACTGGTACCTGCGCAGGCTTGAGTCCATGGAGGGTGCGGGACACTACCAGGAGGTCATTGCAGAGGCTGAACTGGCGCTCGCGCAGGTCGCCGACAGCAAGTTGCGCGTCGAGATTGCCGGCGTGCAGAGCCGCTGCGTCGTATGGAACGAATTGCGCGGGCGGGCCGGTAACAGGCAATGTGTGCTCGTTGCGGCTGTACCGGAGGAATCGGCAGCTGCATCGGCGGGATTGAAGCCGGGCGACATCATCCTCACCGTCAGCATCGGCGAAGAAGAGCGACTGAACTACGACCCTGAGCCCGTAGATGAATCATCACTGCGCTGGACCTGGCAGCAATTCGTCAACACGGGCGACAGCGCCCTCGACCACGCGACATTCACCGTACGCCGCGCAGACGAGGAACTCGAAGTCCAGATGCCCCGCGGGCTGCTTGATGCGAAGCTCTTCACCCTGCGGCCGGTGGAGTAGCGCGGGATTTCATTCAATTTCTGTCGCCATGTACGTGTAAGATCATCAGCGTTTGCAGCCACCCATTAGGGAGCGCCCGCGCCGCATCATTGGAGGGATCATGAGATTTCTGTTAGTCACTGCGATCGGTTTCCTTGCATTCGCGCAAAGCCTGAGCGCCCAGAGGATTGAGGGCAAAGATGCCCCGGCGTTCAGCATGGGCGGCGTCGTTAACCGGGATGGTGCAGTGGACCTGGCCGACATGGCCGGCGATGTCATCGTCATCAAGGTCTGGGGAATTACTTGAGGTCCCTGCCTGCGGCAGTTGCCGCACTTCGAAGAGTCCTACAAGAAGTACAGGGAAAAGGGTGTTCACTACTTTGCACTGGAAGGCGACGGGCTGACCATGCCCGAGAACCAAGCTTTCGCGGGCGAATGGGGCTACTCCTTCCCGATCGTGACCCTGGCCGACAGCAAACTGTCGGGCTATGACGTTGTCACCATGCCCTCGACATTCGTGATCAACGCTTTCGGCCGTGTCGTGTTCCAGGGCGACGGAGACTATGAGAAGTACATCGAGGCGTCACTCAAGGACGCCCCATACCCGTACCTCGCAAAGAACAAGGTCGCATCCGAGTGCGAAAAGGCCGCGGAGGCCTTTGCCAAGGGCGACTACACAACGGCCCGAACCCTGGCAAACGAGTTGCTGGCCGGCGAGCCGGCTGAAGAGGTCGCCGCGGACGCATCCCACATCGTGGGTCGATGCGAGGCGTTTGCAAAGCTGTGGCGCGACGAGGCAGACGCGGCAAAGGCAGATGGCAGATATGAGGACGCCCTGTCGGCCGTCGAGAATCTCGCCACGCACTTCAAAGGCGAAGAGCTCGGGGACAAAGCGGGCGACGAAGCCAAGGAACTCAAGAAAGACAAGGACGCCAAGGCCGAGATCAAGGCCAGAAAAGACCTCGCCAAGGTGCTTGCAGCAAACAAGAAGCTGAAGACGAAAGAAGACAAACTGTCCGCGCTCTACAAGTTCTACGAAAAGAACGAGGGCACGGCGGCCGCCAGCGATGCCAAGGCCATGGCCGAAGCGATCAAGGACAGCAAGCTCTTCAAGTGAGCCGGAGATGCCATGCGCACCGCAATACGGATCATTGCCGTAGCTTTGCTGTTTGGACTGTTCGCAAATGGGCCCCAGGGGCAGAAAGCCACGGGCAGCCAGGCTGCGGTGTTCGACACGCCGGCCGGCAGGTTCACGGATCTCGGATTGAACTCGCAGGGCTACCGCGAAGTACGGCGCGAGAAAGACGGCGCCACGATGGTGGTTGTTCCGGCCGGCTGGTTTACCAAGCAAACCTATGTCGGCGACCCGACCGTGGACGCCGAAACGTTCCCCCTCTTCACTCCGGCATTCCTGATCGACAAGTACGAAGTCACCAATGCGCAGGTCGGCGCGTACTTCGCGCAGGCAAAGGACCTTAGATTTGATTCCGAACGGGTGTACGCCGGCAAGCAGCTGCTCGCACGGGATCACAAATGGGGCTTGTCAGTAGAAGACGGCAAAGTAGCGGTGCGGACGGGGCTTGAGAAGTATCCAAGCGTCGGCACGACCGGAGATCTCGCGCTGGCCTTCGCCCACTGGGTGGGCGGTGATCTTCCCTACGGCTACGAGTGG
This sequence comes from Planctomycetota bacterium, assembly GCA_020425605.1. Lineage (GTDB taxonomy): Bacteria > Planctomycetota > UBA8742 > UBA2392 > UBA2392 > JACKID01. The sequence continues at coordinate 88,519 of JAGQRH010000007.1, forward strand.
GAAAAGGCCGCTGCCGGACCGTCCGGGCTCCAGTTTCCCTGGGGAGACGCTGCCGCAGACAGCACGCGGGCGAACAGCTTCCTGAGTGGCCCCAGGCACCCGATGCCCGTTGGAAGCTACGCCGACGGCGTCTCGCCCTATGGCCTGTACGACATGGCCGGCAACGTTTACGACCGCTGCTACTGGTTCGAGTCCGACAAGGAGATCGATCCCAAGGCGGTACCAAGGATGATCCGGGGCGGCAGCTGGGTCTCGCCGCACTGGGCGAACTTGCGCACCGTGGATCGCTGTGCCCAGCCCATGGACGCCGCTGAGGGTTCCGTCGGCTTCCGCTGCCTGATCCGCGACGAGAAAGTGCTTGAGGCAATCGGAGAAGCAAGCAAGCCCGCGTTGCGCATCCACGACGACGTGGATGGCGCATTCAAGGAAGCCGCGGCCAGAAACGTGCCGATTTTCCTGTTTCTGGCCTACGAAACCTGCGGCCAGTGTGACCGCAGCCGCGCCCAGGTGTTCACCGACCCCGAGTTCATCAAGTACATCAACGAGAACATCGTTCTACTCGTGGGTCACAACGCCGGCGATGGCGCGGCTGACCCCGTGGATCCGGACAGCGGGCCTAGCGTTCTGTATCCCGGCTGCCGCGCGGAGAAGCTGCACGCCACGTTCGACTACTTCTGCCGCATGGTGAACGTGCGGGTGGTGCCGAAGCAGATCACGGAATTTACAGTCAGCCCGGGACTCTTTGCGCTGAACCCTCACCTGGACCTGCAGGAAGCGCCCGACCAGATGGTGCTGGTCGGCGAATCCGCATTCAGGAAGAGCGGTGATGACGCAAAAGGGCTCGTCGCGGCGCTGAAAAAGGCACAGGGCCGGCTCGGCACGGGGCTGACGTTCGCAGAGTTTGAAGCCGGCAAGGAAACACCCGTCACGACCTGGCAGCCACCGGCCGATGAAGACTGATTGGCCCTCGGCCCGTTGACGCTTTGACCTGCCAAGCCACTATGGTATGGCAACCAGGCTCGGAGCATCTGCTACATGCCCATTCGCCTTCAGGTTCGCGTCCCCCGTGGAGCCACGGTAGACGTGTCGGACCACACCTTCACCCGCTCCGTCATCACGGTCGGGCGCTCGCCGGAGTGCGACCTGGTGTTGCCTGGCGACGAGGTGCGGGTATCGCGCCAGCACGTGCGTGTCGAGCGTCGCGAGGGAGGCTACCTGCTGGTCGACCTCGGCAGCCGCAATGGGACGCTGCTGAATGACGTGCAGATACCGCCCAGCAGCACGCATCCCCTCAACGAAACCGATGTTGTAAAGATGGGCTCCGTCGAGATGGTGATTGAAGCCGTCCTGCTCGATAACGACACCCGCGACAAGGTCCAGGCGATCCGCAAATCCGGTAACACGGAAGGGCGAAGGCAAAGCGAGGTCATCCGCAGCGACCCGCGTGAAGCCGCCGCCCTGCGCGCCATGCAGTCGATTTCCAAGAGCCTGCTCGGCGAGGATGATTTCCAGACCCCGGAGCAACTGACGCTGTTCGGTGAGATGATCCGCGTCAGCCTCGACGTCCTGCTGGAAGGCCTGTTCCAGACCCTTTCCGCACGCAAAGAGTTCGAGGGCGAGTTCGACGCCAGCGTGACCATGGCGTTCCAGCGAGACGCCAACCCGATCAAAATGATGGAAGAGCTTGAGCGCTTCAAACGCTTCCCGGTCGACTGGAAGGCGGGCTCTGACGTCATGGCCGTCAAGGACTCGCTGGAACGCGCGATCAAGGACGTCAGTCAGCACCAGATGGGCCTCCTCGCCGGAATGCAGCAGGTTCTTGATGCAATCATCAAGCGCCTCGACCCGATTGCGATCGAGAAGGCGGCCATGGGCAAGGCCAGCCTGCTCGGCCGCATGAGCAAGGCGCGCGTCGCATGGCAGGAATACCTCGACACGTACAGCGAGTTCCTGGCCGAGAGCAGCAAGCTGTTCAACGACATGATCTACCCGAACCTGCAGAAGGGCTACCTGCTGAGCCACAAGGAAAAGACGCGGATCATGCAGTCAGCACAGGACTTAACACGCAAAGCTGCAGAAGCCGCCGCCAAGGCTGCGGAGAACGCCGCGCAAGTCGTTGGTGAAGCGGATGAATCCGACAGTGCTTGACGCGCCGTAAGTCGTTGCCAATACTGCCTGCCCTTTCAATTCGGCGGGTGCATGGCTCTAAAGGTCGTGGTCACGAAGGTTGGATCAACTGAGCCGGTCTCCGAACATACGTTCGGCAAAGAGGCCCGCGCCCGCGGCATATCCGTAGGTTCTTCACCTGACAACGACATCGTGCTGGAGGGTGCGAAAGACAACGCCGGGCGCGTAGAGCGCCAGAAAGCCGGATACTACTACGTGGACCTTGGCGGCGGCGTCGGATTCACCGCAGACGGCGAGGTCCAGGAAACCGGCACTACCTTTCAGGTCACCGTCGGCACGAAGATCGGAGTCGGGAACTACACCCTGGAGTTCATCCGCGGCGAGACCCCGCGCCGCGAGCCGGTGGTCGAGGTCGCCCCGGACGACTCTGCTGCGACGGACATCCAGTCCGCCGCGTACAAGCTGGTGTCTCAGGTTTCGCGCTACTTCCTTGGTGAAGGCAACTTCCAGACCGTCCAGGAAATCGACCGTTTCGGTGAGCTTATCCAGCTGACGCTCGAAGTCGCCATGGAGTGGATGGGCCGCTCGCTGAAGGGGCGCGAAGAGTTCAAAGACCAGTTCAGCGCGCCACTTACGCAACTCTTTGCGCGCAGCCTGAACCCGGTAAAGAAGGGTACGGACATCAGCCAGATCGCCAACTTCCTGCTCGATTGGCGTGAAGAGCGGGACCTGAATGAGATCAAAGGCTCACTGCAGCACACGTTCAACGACATGGCGAAGCACCAGATGGGCCTGTTGGCGGGCGTACAGCAGTTTGTCAGCGACCTGCAGCAGAAGCTGGACCCGCAGAAGATCGAAAAGGACGCCGGCGGCGGAATCTTCGGCGGCGCAAAGAAAGCATGGGAGAGATACGCCGACCTGTACGGTGAGACATTTGCCGAGAGCAGCAAACTCTTTAACGAGTTGATCTACCCAAGCATCCGGAAGGGCTATATTTTCTCGCACGAAGACATTCACAGTGATGACAAGCCGCAGGGCGGCTAGGAAGCGGGAGGCGCTATGCGCAACAGGTTGATGTTGTTGGGCCTGGCACTGGCACTTGCAGTGCTTGCGGGATGCACCAGCACTACGGTCACCTTGGACCTGGTGGCCTTGAAGCCCGTGAATGAAGGCAAGGTCGGGGACGCCACCGATGGCGAGAGCCGCGTCGTGGAAGTCCGCGTCTACCAGCTCAAGGACGACGCCAAGTTCAAGGCCGCCACGGTTGAAGACGTGTGGACCAACGCCGAAGAAGCCCTTGGCGACTCAATGATTGACGTAAAGCTCGGCGAATCTGTCTTTCCGGAGGACGCCAACGGTCAGGCCAACGGCAAACAGATCACGATCGACCCGTTGGACGCCGGCACAAAGTTCATCGGCATCCTGGCCCTTTTCAGCAACAGTGACGATGGCGAGCGCAAGGTCGTGGTGCCGCTCGACCAGGCAGATGATGTGCTGTTTGAGCTGACCGGCTACCACATCACCATCAAGCAACAGTAGCAGCGGGAGACTTCGTGGAGCAGCAGTTGAAAGTTCTGTGGACCGAGGGGATGTTCCTCACCCCTCACCATTTCCAGCAGTGGGACCGCTATTACGAGCACCTGCTGCAGCAGCGGCTGCGCAACATCTCTCCCTTGGCGTGGGGAGTTCGTGAGCTCGCCATTAATGAGGAAGCCCTCGCCAACGGACAGGTTGCGTTGTCTCGCATCTCGGCGATCATGCCCGACGGAATGGTGATCGATGCCCCCGGCTCAGACACCGCGCCGCCGGCCCGGGATGTCGGCGATCGCTTCCCCGCCGAGAAAGAACGACTGGGCGTCTTCCTGGCCTCGCCGATCGTTCCCGAGGGCGGCGTCGCTCAGGACCCGACCGGCAGCCACGACGGCCGCCCGACGCGGTACCGCGGCAAGACCATCAGCAGCCGCGACGAGAACGCGCAGGCCGCGAACCGCGACATTCAGGTCGCCGCCAAGAACACACGCATCCTGTTTGAAGGCGAATCGCTCGACGACCATGTCTGGGTCAAGATCGCCGAGCTTGGCAAGGGCAGCACCGGCGGGTTCGCACTGGATGAGCACTACGTGCCGCCAAGCGTCAACATGGGCGCATCAGCCCATCTGATGGCGCGCCTGCGCAAGATCCTGGAAATTCTGGCGGTCAAAAGCACCGAGTTTGCCCGCCAGCGGCGCAATCGCGGCGCCGGGCTTGCCAGCTTCAGCACCAGCGAAAGTGCGAGCTTCTGGCTGCTGCATACCGTGAACGGGTTCATCCCGCCGCTGCAGCACATGTACGGCTCAGGCCACCATCATCCGGAGCAGGTCTACCTCACGCTCGCCCAGATGACCGGCTATCTGTACACCTTCGCGGGCGAAGGCCACCCGAAGGACGTGACGGCCTACCAGCACGAAGATCTCGCCGGCACCTTCGCTCGTCTTGAAGAGAAGCTGGTAGCGCTGCTGGGCACGATCATCCCGACCAAGTGCACCAATATCGAGCTGCAGCAGACCCGCGACAATATGTTCGTCGCAAAGATCCAGGACGACCGCGTACTTCAGCCCGAGGGCGCAATCTACGTCGCGATCCAGGCCGACGTTCCGGCCGAGAAAGTTGTCCGCGAGGCGCCGCTCAAGTTCAAGATCAGCAGCCAGGACCGTGTGGACCAGCTCATCACGGCCGCGTTGCGCGGGATAAGCGTAAGGCACATCCCGGCACCGCCGCCGGAGATCCCGGTACAGCCCGGCAGGAACTACTTCCAGATAGACAAGGCCGGCGACCACTGGGAAGCCATTCGCAGCTCTCGGAGCATGGCGTTCTACCTGCCGCCGGAGTTCCAGGGGCTGAAGCTCGAGTTGATGGCAGTAAAGGAATAGATGATGCCTCAGGAAGGTGAACAGCGGCCGCCACTAGCCGACCTGTGTTGTGAAGTCTTCGCATTCGCGTTCCAGCTCCGGGCCAGCAAGGACCCGGGCACTGCTGCGGATGTAAAGGCCAAGATCAGCACCCTGTTCAGCGACTTTGAGCAGAAGGCAAGGACCGCCGGATACAAGCCCGAGACCGCCCAGACGGCCAAGTACGCACTGGCCGCATTCATCGACGAAACCGTCCTTGCAAGCAAGTTTCAGATGAAGGATGAGTGGGCCGGCAGCCCGCTTCAGCTCGAGTACTTCAACGACTTCGCGGCCGGCGAGGAATTCTACAACAAGCTCAAGACCATCCGCGGCAGCAGCGACTCAGATCGCCGCGACCTCACGCAAGTCTATTTCCTTGCACTGACGCACGGCTTCAAGGGGATGTACATCGACCTGAAGGGCATGGAAGAGCGCAAGAACCTGCTTGAGTTGCTGTCCCGTGAACTGAAGGAAGGCCAGACCGGTGACGTCGTCCAGATGTCACCCTCATGGCAGCCGCCGGACGAGTTGCCCGCGTTGGTTCGATCAACGCCCTCATGGCTCGTGCCCGCTGTGTGCGCGGTGTTGTTGATCGCGCTGTTGATTGCCCTCGCAGCGACCGCCGAGTTCATGTCAAAGGGCGCCATTGAAGCACTCACCGGGCAGGGGGGCTAAAGCATGCGCCAGGTTCTGTCCGCACTCATGAAGGAAGGCGTGATCAGCGTGGTTGTGCTGATCCTGCTGTGCCTGCTGGTCTGGTTCGGGGGTATGTACCTCGAAACCGAGCCCAACGAATACCTGAAGACACGCATTGCGATCATCGCGGTTCTGATCGGCATTTTCCTGGTGCTCTTCCTGGTCCAGAAAGTGATGGCCGTCCGCAGCGCCGTGCGCATTGAGCAGCAGCTCAAGGCCCAGTCCGGAAGCCAGCTGGAAGGTGCCGACGCCGACAAGAAGGCCGAGATCGAGACGCTCTCCAAGAACTTCGCCGACTCGTTGGAAGCCCTGAAAAAGACCAAGGGCGGCAAGAGCGCGCTGTTCACCCTGCCCTGGTACATCATCATCGGCCCGCCCGGCAGCGGCAAGACGACCGCGCTTCAGGAGTCCGGGCTGAACTTCCCGGCCGTACAGGGCGGCGCAAAAGTCCGCGGCATTGGCGGCACGCGCAACTGCGACTGGTGGTTTACGGAAGACGGCATCCTGCTCGATACGGCCGGGCGCTACACCACGGTTGCAGAGGACCAGGAAGAATGGTTCGCCTTCCTCGAGATGATCCGCACCAGCCGCAAGGACAAGCCGATCAACGGCGCCATCGTCGCGATCGCGATCGATGAGCTGCACCGGGCGACAGCCTCTGAGCTTGACCAGATGGCCAAGGATGTGCGCAACCGGCTGGATGAGCTTGCCGCGCGCCTGCAGGCGGTCTTCCCGGTCTACATGATGTTCACGAAATGCGACCTGATTCAGGGGTTCGTTGAGTTCTACGAAGACTTCAACAAAGAGCAGCGCGGCCAGGTCTGGGGCTTCACGTTCCCCTACCAGCTGCCTGACAAGCAGTACACGGAAGTCTTCAGTGAGCAGATCGCGAAGATGTCCGGCAACATCAGCGCCCGCCAGCTTGAGTTGCTGGGTACAGAGCGCCCGCCTGCAAAGAAACAGAGCATCTACCTGTTCCCGCGTCAGTTCGCGCTGGCACAGGTCAAGATGAAAGAGTTCCTGGCTGCGTTGTTCCACGCAAACGCCTTCCAGGAAAGCGCCATGTTGCGCGGTATCTACTTCACGTCCGGCACTCAGAAGGGCACGCCGATCGACCAGATCCTGGCCCGGATGGGCGAAGCCATGGGGCTGGACGCCGGCGCAAATCAATCCGAAGAGCGCGTCGAGAAGAAGAGCTACTTCATCCACAACCTCTTCACGAACGTAATCTTCCACGACAAGACACTCGCCCGCAGCAGCAGCCGCGTATTGCGAAAACGCCGCGCCGCCCGCCTGACACTTCAGATCACCTCGTTGCTGGCACTGGCGCTCATGAGCTGGGCCCTGTTGCAGTCGTTCTTCGGCAACCACGAGATCATTGAGAAAGTCGAGACCGCAGGCATCAGCGTGCGCGACATGGAGCTCGACAGCAGGCCGGACCTCGATGAGCTGAAGTCACTCGACGCCCTGCGGCGCGAACTCTCACACTTGGACGAGTTCAAGCGCGATGGCCGCCCGGTGCGCCTCAGCTTCGGCATGTACAAAGGCGACGCCATGTTTGATGCCGGCGCAAACGTCTACTTCCAGCGCCTCCGCCCGCTGTACATCGCCCCCTGTGGTACGCGCGTCGAGCGCGAACTCGACCGCCTGGTGGGCTCGCTGCAGCCCAACTCGCCATCCAACGAGTACCAGAAGCTGCTCGACCTGTGGCGCGTCTACCGCATGATTGGCGGCAAACTCCCGCCGCAGGCCGCACTCGTCAGCAACATCCTCAAGAAGGAAAATCGCTGGAGCGGAATGCTGCCGGGGATGAACGCCGACGAAATCGAAGCGCTGTCCGGCGAACAGCTGGAATTCTACGCAGCGCAACTCGCAATCACTGACAAGGAAAACGACAAATACGGGCTGTATGTCTCGCTCGATCCCCAGCTCGACAAGCGCGCCGCGGACAAGCTGCAAAACGCGTTCTGGACCGTCTCGGCCTACGAGGCGATCATCCAGCACACCAGCGAGAATCGCAAACCACTCAGGCTCGAGGATATCGCGCCGACCAACACGGCCTATCTTGAGCTGCGTACAAACGACACGGCCGGCACGAACCTGAGCCGACTGAACGCGTTCACGCAAGAGGCCTGGGATACCGAGATCAAGTCGCTGATCGACGAGCGAAGCATTGACCTCGAGGCGCTCTACAACGAACTCGGAATCAAGAAGACACGTGGGGACATCCGCGACGACCTGTACAAGCGCCACAAGGCCGCGCAGATCGATGTGTGGAACATCTTCCTCCAGCAGGTCTACCCGAAGCCCAGCCTGTTCAGCAACGTGAAGGACACGAATGAGGCGCTGAAGGTCCTGGTTGGCGATCAGTCACCGTATCGGGACCTGATCCGGAACGTGTGGAACAAGCGCCAGCTGGCGCTCGCCGTGGACAACAAGATCGACGGCCCCAGCGAGGCAGACCTCAAGGCCCTGGATACGTCGTTCGCAGCACTGGACGCGTTCTCCAAGGCATACAACACGTTCTGGAGCACGGGCGGTCGCAAGGGCTCCCGCGTGATGAGCTATGTCGACAACAAGGTTCCGTTGCCGACGCTCGCCACTGCCTTTCTTTCGGCATCTCAGGACGTACCGCAGCCGTTCTCGACTCGCGACGAGTCGGTGAAAGTTGCACTGCTGAAGATCATCGACGTCAGCTTCGACGCACTGAAATCCGAGGCCGACGCTGAAGTCAAGGACTACTGGAATGACGGCCCGCAGAAACTGTGGAAGCTGAGCTTCGCAGGCAAGTATCCGTTCGATCCAAAGGGCAAAGACTCCGTCTCGATGGTCAACTTTTCTCGCATGTTCAGCCCGAAGTCAGGCCAGATCTGGAATGTCGACACGCGCGTGCGCGAAGTCCAGAAGATCGCCTTCCACGGCGGCCGCAGGCTCGTGACCCTGACCCAGGAGTACGAAAACACGATCCGCCTCGCCACTGACATCCGCGAGGCGATGTACGACACCGAGAATGACGACAACGTGAAGGTGAAGTTCTCGGTCAAGCTGGTCCAGGCCGGCCTTCTGGTTGAGAGCCTGATCGAGATCGGTACGGATGAAAACGGCAACGTCGAGTCTCTGCCCTACAACAAGTACCCCGACCAGACCCGCGACTTCGTCTGGGCCCAGTACAGTACCGGTCGCTCCAAGATGGGCGCCCGCGTCACTGCCAAGTACACCGAGCGCAAGATTCCGTTGCCCGGCAAGGGCCAGATGGATGACGAGTGGGGCCTGCTGCGCCTGGTACACCGCCCGTATGCGCTCTCTTTCACCCAGGATGAGGCAAGCGAAGTACCGGTCTACCGTTGCCTCTGGGAGTTCAAGTCGGCCGACGGGCAGCTGTTTTACCTGCAGGCAGAGTTCGCACCCCGAAAGAAAGTGAACCCCTTCCAGGATGACCTGTTCCCCGGCTTCTCGCTCGCGGAGGCCGTGAGCAAGTGACCGACTACCCCACCGGATGTCTGGGAAAGCTGCCGCTGCACGGCGATTTCATTCGCTTCAACGCGTCGTTGGCAGAAGTGCGCGAGTTCGACACCTGGGTTCAGGAAGGCATCTACGAGGGTTATCAGCAACTCGACAGCAACTGGGACAGCAGCTTCGACTCCGCACCGGTCTCACGTTTCATCTACTGCTCACCGAAATCCCGCAGGCTGCTGGCGGGTCTGTTCAAGCCGTCTGTAGACAAAGCCGGTCGACGCTACCCGTTCATGGTCTATACGGTCATTGAGCCGGGCGCTCTCGGAAATGACGCGGCCTACCTGCCATGGGCCATGGAGCCGTTCCTGCTGAAGGCAGTCGAGCTCGCGGCCTGGAGCGACACCGCCATTGACCTGAGCACGTTTCTGAGAAGTTTCGAGACGTTCCGGTTCGAGCTCGACCTGACCGAAGCACGCAAGTCATTTGCCAAGTACGTCCTTAGCCACAGTTCCGGCGACTACTGGGCCGCGAACTTCGGACAGGCTGACGACCCGCGCAGGTATGCGGCAATTCAGTTGGCCGCCTGGGGCGCTGATCTGCGTCCGCCCGAAAGCGAGGCCCTGCGCCTGCCGGTGAGCGAGCCTGAGGCGGAAGCGGCCTTCTGGCTGGACCTCAGCCGACGCTTTTGCGCCGGGAACCAGCTCCCCACGCTTGCCTTCTGGAATGAGCCCTCGGGCAGTGTTCCGACGCGCCTGCACCTGTGTTTCGGTGCGTTGCGGCCGTCGGCATTCCTGCCGTTCGTGCTTCCCGGCCGCGCGGACGGACAGGTAAAGGACATCACCCTGAACCAGGCGGTAGACGCGGCGCTGCTGGATCGCGCCCGTGCCCAGTTTGAAGAAGTTTTGAGTGAACCTTCACTCAAGTTGTCGGACCTGTTGCAAAGATTGCCCCGCTCCAAAGAGGTTTGATTTGGGGCTTTTGGACGGCTATGTTGACCGGTCCTCAATAGATTCCGGTCCCGGAACCCGCTAGAAAGGCGGCTACGTGGCAGAAGGCACAACAACCCCGCTGGGCACCGATCCCATCCCGGGGGACAAACCCGCCGGCGCATCCGCGCGCTATGAGCCGGAGTTTGAACAGCTTGAAGCCGAGATCAGCAAGCTTGGTAACCCAGCCGGCGGCGAAATCCGCTGGCCTGAAGTGGTCAGCCTCAGCAAGCAGATCCTTTCCGGAAAGTCCAAAGACCTGCTGGTAGCCGCCTACTTCTCGTATGCACTGCTCCAGCAGCAGGGCTACCAGGGGCTTCTTGAGGGGCTGGCAACGATCAACGGAATGTGCCAGGCGCACTGGGAGGGTCTGTTCCCGGAAGTTCGCCGAATGAAGGCGAGAGACTCGGCGCTGGACTGGCTGATTGATCGCGTTACGGCCTACCTCGAGAGCTCTCCCCCACCGGGAAGTGAAGAACTTGCCGTCCTGCAGCAGGCGGTCCAGGTTGTGGACACTGTAGCTGCATTCGTGAATCCGAAGCTGGAATCACCAAACCCGAAACTCGCCGCATTCAGCCGTGCATTGGCGGCCAAGGGCGCCGGCGCCCCGACAGATGCGGGCGAGGCCGCCCAGACAGGTGGAGCAATGGAAAGCACTGTCGCTCCGGCGGCGTCAGGTCCGGCCGGGCCGATCACCAACCGCAAGGTCGCGTTTGAGCGCTTGCGGGAAGTCGCTGACTTTCTCAAGCGCACTGAGCCGCACTCGCCGGTCGCCTACCTGATCGGCCGCGCCATCAAGTGGGGCGACATGAGCCTCGAAAATGTCATTGGCGAGCTTGTCAAAAACAACGATGTCCGCCGTCAGGTTTACGAAACGCTGGGCATCAAGAACGAAGAGAGCTAAGCCCACAGGGCACAAAGGAGTAAGTCATGGCCAAAGAAGGTTCCGTAGCGCCGCGTGAGCGCGTGAATATCGTCTACAAACCCGCAACCGGGGGCGCCGCCGAAGAGAAGGAGTTGCCGCTCAAGCTGTTGGTAATGGGCGACTTCACGCTCGGGCAGGACGAAACGCCGCTCGAGGACCGCAAGCCGGTCAATATCGACAAGGACAACTTCAACGACGTGATGAAGAACCAGAACATCAACATCAACGTCAACGTGAAGAACACCCTGTCCGGCAAGGACGACGAAGAGCTTTCAGCGAACCTGAAGTTCAAGAATCTCAAGGACTTCGACCCGGACGCCGTCGCGCGCCAGGTGCCGGAGCTGAAGAAGATGCTTGAGCTGCGCGAGGCGCTGGCAGCATTAAAGGGGCCGATGGGCAACTTCCCGGCATTCCGCAAGAAGATCCAGTCCATCATCACCGACGAGGCGACACGCGAAAAAATCCTCGGCGAGATCCAGAAGGGCGGCTCAGGCGAAGGCGGCGAGTAACGCGCTGACTTGAAGCTCACTTACGAATATGTCCCGGCCCCACGGGTCGGTATCGGAACGAAGGAGTAGTGCCATGGCAGACGCTGAACAGCAGAAGCAGCCCGGCGAAGCGCAAGCTGAAGAGGGTTCGCTGCTCGACGAGATCATGTCGCAGTCAAAAATGAAGCCGGCCGACGAGGGCTATGAGGTCGCCAAGCTCGGCGTCCAGGCCTTCCTGAAGGAAATCCTCGCCCCTGACAGCAAGTTCGCCAAGGCCGACAAGGCCGCAGTGGACCAGATGATCGGCGAGATCGACAAAAAGCTCAGCGCGCAGGTCGACCAGATCCTGCACAACCCGGAAGTCCAGAAGCTGGAAAGTGCCTGGCGCGGGCTGAAGATGCTCGTTGACCGCACCGACTTCCGCGAAAACGTGAAGATCGAGATGCTCAACATCAGCAAGGAACAGCTGATGGAGGATTTCGAGGACGCGCCCGAGCTGCAGAAATCCGGGCTCTACAAGCACGTCTACACAGCCGAGTACGGTACGTTCGGCGGCGAGCCCTACGGTGCAATCATCGGCAACTACGACTTCGGGCCCGGCCCGCAGGATGTCGCGCTGCTGAGCAAGGTCGCGGCAGTCGCCACCATGTCGCACGCGCCGTTCATCGCGGCGGCCGGCCCCAAGTTCTTCGGGCTGGACGACTACCAGGGCCTGCCGAACCTGAAGGACCTGAAGTCAATCATGGAAGGCCCGCAGTACACCAAGTGGCAGTCCTTCCGTGAGTCGGAAGACGCCCGCAGCGTCGGGCTTACCTGCCCGCGCTTCCTGCTGCGGCTGCCGTACGGCGAAAACACCAAGCCGGTCAAGGCGTTCAACTATGAAGAGAACGTGCGCGACAACCACGCTTCATACCTGTGGGGCAACACGGCCTTTGCATTCGCCACACGTTTGACGGAAAGCTTTGCAAAGTTCCGTTGGTGCCCGAACATCATCGGCCCACAGTCGGGTGGCGCGGTCGAAGACCTGCCGCTTCACCAGTTCGACAGCATGGGCGAGATCGAGACCAAGATCCCGACCGAAGTGCTGATTTCTGAGCGGCGCGAGTACGAGCTGTCGGAGGAAGGCTTCATCGGGCTGACCATGCGCAAGGGCAGCGATAACGCCTGCTTCTTCAGCGCAAACAGCTGCCAGAAGGCCAAGAACTTCGGCCAGAGCGCCGAGGGCAAGGAAGCCGAGCTGAACTACCGCCTCGGCACACAGCTTCCATACCTGTTTATCGTGAACAGGCTGGCACACTACATCAAGGTGCTCCAGCGCGAGCAGATCGGCTCATGGAAGGAAAAGGACGACCTGTCACGTGAGCTCAACAAGTGGATCGGCCAGTACGTGGCCGACACCGACAATCCGTCACCCGCGATCCGCAGCCGCTGCCCGCTTCGCAGCGCGAGCATCCTGGTTGACGACGTACCGGGTGAGGCAGGCTGGTACAAGGTCAGCATGCAGGTTCGCCCGCACTTCAAGTACATGGGCGCATTCTTCACGCTCGGCCTGGTTGGAAAGCTCGACAAGAAGTAGGCGGCAGCGGGCGTGTCCAGTCGGATGGGGTTTGGTTGAGGCTTGAAACAGTCTGCAAACCTGACACGCCAAAAGCAGGGATCGACGGCGGAAGCACATCTCTGAAGGGTAGGCGCCTCGGAGTTTGCAGGACGCGTAAGATTGTTTTATAGTTTTTACGTTCTAACTAATTTTGTTTCATTCTTGGCGTTCTTTTTGACGCGGCGTATTGTTCTAGTGTCGCCGATGGGGCGCAAGAGACCAAAAAAACTAATCGAACTGTAAGATTTAGGCGCAGTATTCACCAGGAGATCAGCCATGGCCAGCATGAAAGTGTTCATGAAGATTGACGGGATGCCGGGTAGCAGCCAGGACAAGGATCACTCGGATTGGTGTGACGTCCGCGGCTTCGAGCACGCGATGGAATACCCGTTCGACATGCGCGAAAACAAGGGTCGCGGCGAGCCCGTTCACGGCGCCTGCAGCGTCAGCAAGGAAATCGACAAGGCATCGCCCAAGATCTTCGAGGCGCTGGCCAAGAAGAAGAAGGTCAAGGAAGTCGACATCGAGTTCTGGCGCGACAACCCGACCGAGGGTGGCAGCGAGAAGTACTTCACCATCAAGCTCAAGGACTGCCGCGTTGTCCAGGCCAAGCCCTATATGCCGACGGCCGGCGGCGCAAGCGCCGAAGATGCCATGAGCCACATGGAGCAGGTCGGCTTCGCCTACCGCCAGATCGAATGGACCTGGTTGAGCGGTGGACAGGTTCCGACCACGTTCGACTTCAGCAACCCGGACGCCTAATGATCTCTGCCGGGTGGGGCGGGCAGCAGCCCGCCCCATGCCCGGTAGGAGCCTTGCCCAATGTTTCAGAAGCGAACGCTTTTCGAGAGGTTGAAGAACCCCGAAGGAACCACCGCACGCACGTTGGAAGAAGACACCAACGCGCAAGTGCGGTCGATCCTTCGAAACCTCGCGCGCATTCTGAACGCAAGGGTAGGCCAGGCGCCAGCTCAAATGGACTTCGGTATTCCCTCACCCAGTGAGATCGCCCAGGGTTATCCGGAATCCCTGACGACGATGCAGAAGACCATCCGCAAGAGCATTGAGCGCTACGAGCCAAGGCTGAAGGACGTACAGGTTTTGCAGATCGAGAGCGACGACATTCGATTGGCGGTGCGCTTCCAGGTATCAGCGCGTTTGGCAACGTCAAAGGAAGGGCGGCACGTCAGTTTCGATACACTGATGGACCCCTCCGGACACGTGAACCTCAACGCCTGATGCGCCAGCGCAACGCCCCGACAACGGGACGGTAGGGCGTGTTCAACAAGTACTATCAAGATGAGCTGGTCTTCCTGCGGGACATGGGGCGCGAATTCAGCGCAGCCAACCCCGAGGCCGCACGCTTCCTCGCCGAGCCCGGTAGCGACCCTGACGTCGAGCGCATGCTGGAAGGCTTTGCTTTCCTGACCGCAAAGCTGCGCCAGAAGCTCGACGACGAGCTACCCGAATTTACGCACTCGCTGGCCGAGATGTTCTGGCCGCACTATCTGCGCCCCATCCCCAGCACGACCATCATGCAGTTCGAGCACGCCAATAAGGACACAGCCGAGCTGAAGCAGTTGCAGGCGGGCATCGAAATCGACAGCGCGCCTGTGGACGGCACACGCTGCCGCTTCCGCACGACCGCCGGCTTTGACCTGCTTCCCCTGCAATTGACGGAGGTACAACTTCGCCGAGAAGCTCCAGCACGCCTGCGCTTGCGGCTTGCGGCGCCGCCCAAACTCGGGCTGGAAAAGGCCGGGCTGAAGTCGCTCCGCCTGCACCTTTCCGGCGAATCTGCCGTGACGCGCTCGCTTTACGTGGCGCTGCTGCGCCACGTTCGTCGGGTCGTCATTCGCAAGGGTGACGGCGCGGATGGATCCGAGAGCTATGAATTGCCTGCGTCCGCCATCAGGCCCGTTGGCCTGGGCGAGAATGAGGCGCTGCTCGGCGGCCCCGGCCCGAGCTTCCCGGGTTTCCGCCTGCTTCAGGAGTACTTCACCGCGCCGGCCAAGTTCATGTTCATAGATCTGGACCGACTCGACGGCACGGCCGCGTTTGGCGGCGAACATCAGTTCGTCGTGGACTTCGAGTTCTCGCGCCTGCCGGACAACATGCCACCCGTCAGCAAGGCGAACCTGCAGCTCAATTGCGTGCCGGCCGTGAACCTCTTCAAGCACGATGCCGACCCGATCCGGCTTGAGCGGGGCCGTACCGAATACGCTGTGCGCCCGGCGGGCGACGATCCGCGCCACTTTGAAGTGCATTCGATCGACCGCGTCTACGGCCTTGAAGTCGGAAGTGCCCAGGAGCGGGAGTACAGCGCCCAGTTCAAGCTTGCCCGCTCAGGCCGCCGCAACGAGCTGTTCTATCACGCACGTCGCAGGGAAGCCGTCACCGGCTCCGGCAGCGAAATGATGATGACGTTCCTGGATCCCGAAGATCCGGATGCACGACCGAACGTCGAGACTGTCACCATCGACCTGACCTGCACCAATGGGCATCTGCCCTCCCGACTGGACGCCGGAGACATCTCGGTGAAGACCGGCAATGCGCCGATCTTTGCTCGATACCAGAACATCACGCGCCCAACGCCAACCGTGCCTCCGCCCTTGAAGGATGACCTTCACTGGCGCCTGATCGGGCACCTGTCGCTCAACTACATGTCGCTCCTGAGTGTCGACGCGCTTCGAAGCGTGATCGGCCTCTACAACTTCCGCGCCCGCGTCGACCGCCAGACGGAGCAGGCACATTCCCGGCTGCTTGAGGGCATCAAGGGCGCCAATGGCGCACCGACATCCATCCTGGTTGACGGCATTCCCGTCCGCGGACTGGACGTCGAGTTGACGGTCGATGAGGACCTGCTGAACGGTGAGGGAGAGACCTACCTGTTCGGAACGATTCTCAATGAGTTTTTTGCCCAGTACGTATCGTTGAATTCTTTCAGCCGCCTGAGCGTAAAGGGCGCGAAACGTGGAGAGGTCTTCGAATGGCCGGCTCGGATTGGCAAACGCGCCATCCTCTAGCTACGCAATTGCTTCAGAACGGGAATCACTTCTCGTTCTATGAAGCAGTGCGCCTGCTTCACGGTCTGCACCGTGATGCGCCCAAGCTTGGGCGACAGGGACCGCCGGAGCTCGAGCGCGTCCGTATCCGCCCGTTGCTGAGCATGAGTTTTCCGGCGGCCGACATCGCCCACGTAGAGTCGAAAGAGATGCCCGGCGGCACCGAGCGTTTCCAGCTCGACGTCACGTTCATGGGACTTTACGGCTCCAGCAGCCCGCTGCCGAGCTTTTACACCGAAGACCTCATCCGGCTCGAAAACGACGAAAGTCTGCTTCGCGGCTTTCTCGACCTGTTCCACCACCGCCTGTTCAGCCTGCTTTTCCGCACCTGGGAAAAGTATCGCCACACGGTTCAGTACGACGCAGAAGGCAGCGACTACTACTCGCAGCGTCTGCTGACGCTGATCGGCGCGACCCTGGAGTACCTGCCACCGGATGAGTCGATGCGACCCGGTCGCCTGCTCGCGTATGCCGGCCTTCTTACCCAGCAACCGCGAAGTGCAGCGTCATTGCGCGCCCTGCTTGCAGACCACTTCGAGGAAGTCCCGGTAGACGTCGACCAATGCCGCGGGCGCTGGTGCGACATTCCTCCGCGGCAGCGCAATCGCCTCGGACAAGCCAATTGTGCCCTGGGGCAGGACACCGCGCTCGGCTCGGCCGTGTTTGACCGCGCGGGGAACTTCGGTATCGACCTCGGCCCGATGGACTTCGACACCTGGCTCGAGTACCTGCCGGACGGCGCCAACATTGCACAATTGCGCGAGTTGACGGACCTGTTCAACAGCGACTGCCTCGACTATGAAGTCACCATGATCCTGCGCGGTGAAACCATGAAACGGGCGCAGTTATCGAGCAACCACACACGCCTCGGCTGGTCAAGCTGGCTGGGCGAGAAGTCCCCCCACGACGAGACTGTCACGTTCAAGTTCAAAGGATGGAAACATGGTCGAGGTTGATCTCAAGCGACTCGTTGGTCGGCTGAACCGCTTCTGCACGCGCGCACTTGAAGCGGCGGCGGGCAACTGCGTGTCGCGCACCAACTACGAGGTCACGGTTGAGCACATGCTGCAGGCGATGCTGGAAGATCCCAATGCGGACATCCAGCAGGCGCTGCAGAAGTTCGAAATCGATCCCGGCCGGGTGAGCAAGCAACTCACGCGTGACATTGACGGGCTCAAGACCGGCAACGCCGGTCGGCCGGTGTTCAGCCCGCTGCTGACGTCGTGGTTCCAGAACGCCTGGCTGATCGCGAGCATTGAGCACAATCAGGCCGAGATCCGCAGCGGGAACTTGCTTGAGGCGATGCTGTCCAATCCGGCACGCCTCGCCAGCGGGGACTACATCGACATCCTTACGGAGATGCCGGTCGCGGAGCTGTCGAAGAACTTCGGCGACATCATGTCCACCTCGCAGGAAACGGCAGCGCAGGCCGGAGTCGCGCCAAGCAGCGGCGGGGCGCCAGGTGCCGAGCCAAGCCGCGACGGAACGGCCCTGCAGCGCTTCTGCCAGAATTTCACCGAACGCGCCCGCGCAGGCGAGCTTGACCCGGTTTTCGGCCGTGACGGCGAGATCCGCCAGATGATCGACATCCTCGCCCGTCGCCGAAAAAACAACCCGAT
The DNA here is from genome assembly GCA_020425605.1 of Planctomycetota bacterium. Classification (GTDB taxonomy): domain Bacteria; phylum Planctomycetota; class UBA8742; order UBA2392; family UBA2392; genus JACKID01. The sequence goes on from JAGQRH010000007.1 coordinate 106,405, forward strand.
CTGTGTAGGCGAGCCGGGCGTGGGCAAGAGCGCCGTGGTCGAGGGCCTGGCCATGCGCATTGTGGAAGGCGACGTGCCGGAAGTACTCCAGAACGTCGACATCATCGGCCTTGACGTCGGCCTGCTGCAGGCGGGCGCCAGCGTGAAGGGCGAGTTCGAAAAGCGCCTCAAGGGCGTGATCGACGAGATCAAGGCCAGCCCCAAGCCGCTGATTCTCTTCATCGACGAAGCCCACACCCTGATCGGCGCCGGCGGCGCGGCCGGGACGGGCGACGCGGGCCAGCTTCTCAAGCCGGCGCTCGCGCGTGGCGAGCTGCGCACGGTCGCGGCCACCACATGGTCCGAGTACAAGAAGTACTTCGAAAAGGACGCGGCTTTGGCCCGTCGCTTTCAACTCGTGAAGCTCGACGAGCCCGGGCCGGAACTGACCGCAACCATGCTGCGCGGCCTGCGCGCGAACTACGAAAAGGCCCACAAGGTAGTCATTCGCGACGAGGCGCTGGTCGCCGCGGCCGAGCTTGGCTCGCGCTACATCGCCGGGCGCCAGCAGCCTGACAAGGGCATCGACCTGGTCGATACCGCGGCCGCGCGCGTGAAGGTGGCGTTCATCAGCAAGCCGGCCGAGCTGCAGGACCTCGAGCGCAGCATCGAGACGGATCAGCGCACGCTGAACGCCCTCAAGCGCGACGCCGACACCGGCGGCCAGAACGACGCCGAGCAGATGAAGGAAATTGAGGAGCGCATCGAGGCGACCAACAAGAAGGTCGAGGAGTTCAAAGGCCGCTGGATGAAAGAGCGCGAGGCCGCCCACAAGGTTGTCGCGGTCCGGAACAAGCTGAACGATGTGCTCGCGCCCAGGGACGCAAAGCCCGCGGACAAGGCCGAGCCAAAAAAGGACGAGCCAAAGGGCGACAAAAAAGAAGACGCAAAGACCGCCGAAGTCCCGGCCGAGCCGAAGCTGGACCTTCCCGATGACCCGGACGCGCTCAAGAAGATGTTTGAGCAGGCCTTGGCCGACTTGCGCAAGCTTCAGGGCAAGGATCCGCTGGTTCCAGTGGAAGTCACCAGCGAAGTCGTCGCCAAGGTCGTCGGCGACTGGACCGGCATTCCGGTCGGCAACATGGTCGCCGACCAGGCCGCGCGTTTGCTGACTATGGAGCAAGAGCTAACCAAGCGCGTAAAAGGCCAGGATCACGTGATGAAGGCCATCGCGACCACCATCCGCGCAAACAAGGCCGGGCTCGGCAACCCGGACGCGCCGATCGGCGTCAGCCTGTTCGTTGGGCCGAGCGGCGTCGGCAAGACCGAGACCGCGCTGGCCGTCGCCGACCTGCTTTTCGGCGGCGAGCGCTTCATGACGACGATCAACATGTCCGAGTACCAGGAAAAGCACACCGTCAGCCGCCTGATCGGCAGCCCCCCGGGCTACGTCGGCTACGGCGAAGGCGGCCAGCTCACGGAAGCGGTCCGGCAGCGCCCCTACAGCGTCGTGTTGCTGGACGAAGTCGAGAAGGCCGACCTTGAGGTCATGAACCTGTTCTACCAGGTGTTCGACAAGGGAATGCTCAATGACGGCGAAGGCCGTGAAATCGACTTCAAAAACACCGTCATATTCCTGACCAGCAACCTGGCGACAGACATCATCACAGAAGCCTGCAGCGATGGCGACAAGCCGGACATGGACGAGCTGGTCAGCATGATCCGACCGCAGCTCAGCGCCCACTTCAAGCCCGCACTGCTGGCACGCATGAGCATCCTGCCGTTCTTCACGATCGACCAGGGCGCGATGGTGATGATTACGAACCTGAAGCTGAACAAGATCGTGCGCCAGATGCACGCGACACACGGCATGACACTCGCCTTCGACGACAAGGTCACGGAGGCCATCGCCGCCCGCTGCAAGGAAGTCGAAACGGGTGCCCGCAACATCGACCACATCATCCGCGGGAACCTGTTGCCGCAGATGAGTACACAGCTCCTTCAAAAAATGAGCGAGGGCGACCTTCCCGCGCAGATGAAGGTCGGAATCGGTGAGAGCGGCGACTTTTCGTTCGCATTCGCGTAGAGCAAGTCAACGGACCCGAAGTGATCGCTCACAACGGGAACTGAGAAGAGGACCAAGCCATGCCGGAGATCGCGACTACACAGGTGATGCAGTTTCATTCGGATGCCGTCGATGACGGCGACCTGCAGATCACCAAGCTGGAAGGCGAAGAATCGCTCAACAAGCCGTACGAGTTCCGACTCGAGCTGGCCTCGACGAAGACGGATATTGACCACGCGGAAGTCCTCAAAAAAGCCGCCTGGATCGGTATCAAGCAGGGCATCCAGCTCGCCGGCCAGGACACGCGCGCCGCGACGACGCTGAAGATCCACGGAGTGATCCAGAGCTTCGAGCAGGTGGGCAAAGAGCTCGAGCTTGTCAGGTACCGCGCTGTGCTGGTTCCAAAGTTGCAACGTCTCGGGCTGCAGCACCAGAGCCGCATTTTCCAGAACAAGAAGATCCCCGACATCATCAAGACAATCTGCGACGAACACGGCGTAGAAGTCGACATGGGCAAGCTCGGCAGTTACGACGAGCGTGAGTACGTCGTCCAGTACGAGGAATCCGACCTCGACTTCATCCATCGCTGGATGGAGCACGAGGGCATCTTCTACTACTTCGTCCAGAGTGAAGACTTCGAGAAAGTCGTGTTCGCCGACGCCCCCGAGGGCTACGGCAGCATGCAGGGCAACTCGACGTTCAGCTACAAACCCGCGCCGGAAGAGGACAGCCGTGTCGAGGCCGGTGACTCTGAAGAGGCGGCCGAGGACTGGTTCAAGGAAGAAGTGATCACCTCAATCTCGGCCAGGACCAACCAGCTGCCCAAGAAAGTCGTTCTCAAGGACTACAACTGGCAGGACCCGGACACTGACCTGAAGTGCGAGTCCGAGATTCACAAGGAAGGCGTCGGCGTCGTCTACAAGTACAACAACCACTACCAGACCAAAGAACAGGGCAAGAAGCTCGCCGACATCCGCGCACAGGAAATCAACTGCCGCGAGACGATGTTCCACGGCACATCCGACTGCCGTGGCTACCGCGCAGGCATGGTCTTCAGCATGGAAGACCACTACCGCGGCAGCATGAACACCAACTACCTGCTGGTCGAGGTGAAGCACCGCGCCACGCAGGCCGTTGCACTCGGCACGGCATCCGGCGGCGGTGCAAGCTATTCCAACAGCTACAAGGCGATCCTGAAGGAAAAGACCTTCCGCCCGGAATTCAAGACCAAGTGGCCGCAGATCAAGGGCGTGATGCACGCAAAGGTCGACGGCGGCGACGCCGGCACGCCCTACGCCCAGATCGACGACAAGGGCCGTTACAAGATCAAGATGCCGATCGACATCGGCGACAGCAAAGACGGAAGCGCCAGCAAGTACATCCGCAAGGCCGAGCCCTACGCCGGCCCGAACCAGGGCATGCACTTCCCGCTGCTGAAGAACTCGGAAGTCATCCTGACGCACGTGGACGGCGACCCCGACCGCCCGGTGGTCGCGGCCGCGATGTTCAACGCCAACAACGGCTCGGTCGTCAGCCAGGCCAACTCGACGCAAAACGTGATCGCCACGCCGGGCGGCACCAAGTTCATCATGGATGACACGGTGGATTCGCAGTTCGCCTACCTGCACACGAAAGATGAAAAGGTGCTGATGAAGCTCGACGCCAAGAGCGGCGACGAGAACGTGAACATCAAGACCACAGACAAGAACGAGATCAAGCTGCACAGCGGCGACGAGAACCTGTTCATCAAGAGCGCCAAGGAAAACACCTACCTGCGGCTCGGCAAAGCCGCCAGTGAAGCCGGCCAGACCGAAGGCAGCGTCACGGTTACCGGCGGCGACGACGGGTTCTTCCTCACGACCGACGCGAAGTGGAACCAGTACGTCAAGAAAGACGCCAACATCATCATCAAGGGCAAGGAGAACAAGCAGGTCGGCGACGCGTCCGAGTGGACCATCAAGGGCACCAGCGCCTGCTATAACCACGGCGACTGGTTCAAGCTGAACTTTGCGCTCACTTACGGCATTGAGATCGGCTTCACCGCCGACTTCAAGCTGAGCGGCGGTATTGCCATCGCCGTCGGCGCGAGCTTTGCCATCAAGGGCGGCGTCAGCGTAGCCTTCGAGGCCTCGGCCGCCCTCAAAGTCAGCAAGTCGAAGGAGAAGAATTACGTCTTCGACGGCCTGACCAACGTTGCCAAGAAAGATCGCGAAGACAGCGCGGAGAAGAACTTCACGCTTTCAACCAAACAGAATATGACCATCAAGGCCAAGCAGAAGGTGGTCATCCAGGGCAACGCTGCATTCCCGCCTGCCGACCCGAGTCTCGCCGCGCGCATGGCTGCGTGGGCCGCCGGCGCCATGGCCTCGGTGAAGGGCAAGTCAGCCAGCAGCCCGCCGCCCCCGCCGCCGCCGCCCGTACCGGGGCCGCCGCCACTTCCAAGATCCAAGATCGAAGTGGAGGGACAAAAGATTCTGCTGCTGTTCAACACGACCACGATGATCCGTCTGGACTCCAGCGGCATCAAGTTGAAGTGCGGCGCGAGCGAACTCGTCATCGGGCCTTCCGGTATCACCGCCAAGCCGATGGTCACAGGAGGCTAGACCGTGAAAGTCCGCAACCGTACGGATTTCCCGTTCGCGCCTCTGCTCGGCCGCGTGAACTATCCCAACTACGCCGTGACGTGCACGGTGAAGGGGACGTTCGCGCTGAAGCCGGGTGGCGTGCTTGAGCCGCTGGACGAGCAGCCCCAGTTCGAAGGCGACGTGCCCAGCAAAGCCGAGCGGCCGGAGTGTCTCTACGCCGCCGACCTTGTGCCCTACAAGCCGAAGGCCGACCTGCTGCTGCGGGCCGAATGCCACACGCCCGGCGGGAAGGGCGTAACGGCGTGCCCGGTTATCTTCAGCGTCGGCCAGTGGTCGAAAGAGCTGGCGGTGATCGGCAACCGCAAGTGGGAGAAGAGCCTCGTATTCAGCAAGATGACCGAGCCGGATGTCTTCAACCGCGTCGAGCTGACCTGGGGCAATGCCTTCGGCGGCGAGAAGTTCGCACTGAACCCGGCCGGCAAGGGCCGCAAAGACGGTTTGCTGCCGAACGTTGAGTACCCCGACGAACTGGTCAAAAGCGCAGGCAATCAGCCAACGCCGGCGAGCTTCGGCCCGATCGACCGTACCTGGAAGCAGCGCGCAAGCAAGCTTGGCACATACGACAAGAAGTGGCAGAAAGAGCGCTGGCCTGCATACCCCAAGGACCTCGACTGGACACACTTCAACGCGGCTGCAGAGGACCAGCAGGTTCCGTTCCTGCGCGGCGACGAGAGCTTCGCACTGACGAACATGCACGCGGAGCACGCAAGCCTGAAGGGCGAGTTGCCGTCACTGCGTGTGCGCTGCATCGCGCGCCTGAAGCCGGAACAGGGCGAAGACTTGCTCGTTCGCGACGTGGCGATGAACCTCGATACGCTCTACATCGACGTGCCGAAGATGCAGGTGACGCTGGTCTGGCGCGGCGTGTGTGACATTCGCGAGGAAGAAGGTGAAGACGTTGCCGATGTGCTCGTGTTCAGCGAGCCGCTGGCTGACTCGCCGGCCACAATCCAGCAAGTCATGCCCTGGTTTGAAGAAGAGCCAGATGACGCCGACGCCCTCCCGCCCGAGCCGCCGCTTGTCGTAGACACCGGCGTGATGGAGGGCGACGCGCTCGCCGGCGCGATCGAAGCAATGGCGAAACAAACCGTCGGCCAACTCAACACCATGTCGCCGGTCGCTCTCAGCATGGCCCCGGCGGCGTTTGAAGGCTTCGGCCAGATGCGCTCGGCACTGGCGGGAATCGCCTCGCGCCTCAGGGCGGCCGGGCAGCCAGTCCCGCCGTCGCTCAGCCAGGTGATGAGCGACTTTGAAAGCGACCCCGACCTGAAGGACGGCGAATCCGACCTTATGGTCGCGCAAGCGTTGGCGCTGCTGCCGGCGGCCGCGGCACTGACCGGCGCCCAGCTGGCGGGCAAGATCCGATCCGGCGAAGCCCCGCACCGCGATTTCGCGGGCGTGGACATGGCGGGCGAAGACCTGTCGGGCTCTGACCTGTCACAAGCCGACTTCACCGGCGCCAACCTGGCGGACACCGTCTTCACGGGCTGCAAGCTCGACGGCGCGCTGTTCAGCAGTGCGAATCTGGCCGGCGCGAATCTGGCCGGCGTAAAGGCCGAGCGGGTCGATTTCACGGCAGCCAATCTGGAAGGCGCCGACCTTACGGGCGCGGGCTTCCCGCAGTGCAGTTTCGACCAAATCAAGGCCACCGGCATCAAGCTCGACAAGGCGGAGCTGCCGGGCGCCACGTTCGCCGATGCCGACCTTGTCAATGCCGAGGCAGGCGAAGCGCAACTCAAGCAGGCCGACCTTTCACGGGCCGACCTGACGGGCGCGAACTTCGAGAAGGCCGACCTGTCCGAAGCCACGCTCAATTACGTGAAAGCCGACGGTGTGAACTTCAAGCACTGCAAAGGCGCGAGTCTGCGAGGCGCCGAAGCAAACTTCAAAGGCGCCGACTTCGAGGAAGCTGAACTGCCCGGCGCGATCTTCGAGAATGCGAACCTGGAAGATGCGAACTTCCGCTTTGCGATGCTCAAGCGTGCGCTGTTCGCGAACGCAAACCTGAGCAAGGCTGTACTGTTTGGTGCAGTCGTGCGCGGCGGCAGCCTGCGCAAGGCAAACATGGCCGGCGCCCAGGCCGGCAACGCAGACTTTTTCGAATGCGACTTTGAGAAGTCGAACCTCAAGGGCGCATCGCTGATCACCAGCAATTGCTACGGCGCCGCCTTTCGCGACGCAGACACAAGCGGCGCAGACCTGACCGAAACGAACCTCAAACAGACACTGCTGGCTTAACATGACGACTGGATCAAAACCGGAAAAGGCAGACGCGCTGGCGACCATCAAGGAAGCGGCCGGCGATGTATCGCGCGCACTGACCGGCGTCGATTTCTCGGGGCTTGACCTGTCGAGTGTCGACTTCAGTAGACTGAGGCTTGGCGGCGTCAACTTCGGCGCCTGCAACCTCGACGGCGCGAATTTTACCGATGCCGTCGTCACACGCTGCAACTTTCGCGGCGCGCGTCTGCGAAAGGCCGTGGCCAGCCGCGCGGTGCTGACCGCCTGCGACTGGGGCAACGCCGATTTTGAATCCGCCGCGCTGGAAGAAGCCAACTTCATCGGTGGCACGGCCGGCGGCGCAAGGTTCAACAAGGCCAGCCTGTCCCGCGCGCGCTTCGCCAACATGGAACTGGCCAAGGTCGACTTCCAGCAGGTCACGGCCACCGACTGCGGCTTCGACGGCTGTGTGGTGGCGGGCGCCAATTTTGACGGCGCGAACCTCTCCGGTGCCGGCTTCATCCGCGCAGACGTTCGGGGGGCCTCGCTGCGCGGCGTAACACTGGCGCAGACTTTGTTCTTGATGGCCGACCTGCGCGGCGCAGATTTCGAGAGCGCAACCGTCAGCGAGACGCTGTTCGACGATGCCGATCTGCGCGAGGCACAGAACCTGCCGGTTCAACTGGACGGCTCCAGCTTCGGTGACGCGAACCTTGAGGGACTGGATCTCAACGGCCGAAGCATGACGCAATGCGTGTTCACTGGCGCGAAGCTGGCGGGTACGAATCTCAGCGGCGCTGACGTGACTTCGTGCGACTTCGCACTCTCGGACCTGTCGGGTGCCAAACTCGACAATGCCATCGCCGGCGAAGCCAACTTTTCCGGCGCGACTGTTACAGGCGCCACGTTCGGCGGCACGCAACTGATTTACGCCGCCTTCGGCGAGTGCGTGCTCGACGGCCGCGACTTCAGCACCTGCGACCTGCGCGGCGCCGACTTCAACAAGTGCTCGCTGGCCGAAACCAACTTCATGGGCGCGGTGCTGCGCGGCGCAAACTTCACATCCGTGGACCTCAGGAAATACAGCTTCCGAGGCTGGCAACTCATGGAGGTCGACTTCAGCGGCTCTGACCTGCGCGAAGCGGATTTCTCGTACGCCGACCTTACCAGCGCCGTCTTCAACGATGCGCTGCTGGAGAGCGCCGACTTCCGCAACGCCGTCTGCAAGGACACCAGCTTCGCCGGCACGGAGCTCAAGGGTGCGCGCTTTGACGCCGCCAACGTGGACAAGGCGGACTTCACCAACGCGAAGCTGGCGGGCGTGGATTTCTCCGGCGCGACCCTTAAGGGCGTGATGTTCAACGGCGTCGACCTGACCACGATGCGCATCGACCAGGTACAGAGCTTCCAGTGCAGCTTCATCGGCGCGGACCTGCATGGCCTGAAGCTGGCGGGCTCCAGCTTCGTGATGGGCGACTTCACCGATGCGAAGCTGGAGGGTGCGGACTTGACCGGCTGCGACCTGTCGCAGGCGACCTTCACCAACGCCAACTGCAAGGCCGCGAAGTTCACCGGCGCGAAGCTGCAGGCGGCACTGTTCGACAAGACGAACCTCGCCGAGGCGCTGCTGAATGACATCACGGCACACATGGCAAACTTCCAGGAAGCGGAGATGGCCGGCGCGCGCCTCGACGGCGCGATGCTGAAGGAAACGGTGTTCAACGCCGCCAAGGCGAAGCAGGCAAGCTTCCGCAAGGCAAACCTGAACTACGCACTGCTTGAGAATGCCGAGATCGAGCTGGCTGATCTTTCCGGCGCAAACCTGTCACACGCCAGCCTGCACTGCGCGCGCGAGACCGGCGCAAAGTTTGACGGCGCAAACCTGAAGAAGACCATCCGCACTGACGCGGACCGACTGGAGGCTGAAGCATGGAAACCCAAACGCTGAACACGCTGCTGACCGGCACCGACGTCAAGCTCACGCCCGCAAGCGTGCTGCAGACCTCCGGCCGCATGCTGACGGTCATGACGGCCGAAGGCGAAGTCGTCGCCGAGAACGCGCTGGCTTTCCCGTACCAGCCGGTGAAGGGCGACAGCCTGCTGGTGATCGGTCAGGGCGAGCACTGGTTCGCGATCGGCCTGCTGGCCGCGCAAGGTGACATGGCGATCGCGTTTCCCGCCAACGCGGTGTTTTCGGCCCCGCGCGGCGAGATCAAGTTCAAGTCCGGCAAGGCGATCGACATGCACAGCCCCAACGTGCGCATCCGCGCAGGCAAGCTGGAGCTGCTGGCCAAGACCATCAGTGAAAAGGTCGACAACGCCTACCGCAGCGTCCGCAAGCTGCTGAAGCTGGATGCCGGGCGTATCAGCACCACCGTCGAAGAAACCACGCACACGCGCGCCGGGCGCTTCGTGGTGAATGCCAAGCAGGACGTGAAGATGGACGGCGAGAAGATTTACCTGGGCTAGTAAACGCGCGCTCACGCAAGCTGACAGGAGGCTGACATGTTTCCAGCATCGAATAAAGCGGCCGGCCAATGCATGGGCATGCCCGATGTGTGCAACGTTCCCGCACCGCCGGCGCCGCCCGTCCCGACACCGTTTCCCAACATCGCCATGTGCGCACAGGCGCAGCCGGGGTCCTTTTCCTTGAAAGTTAAGGTCGGCGGTGCCAACGCACTCGTCCAGACCAGCAAGATCACCATGAGCAGCGGCGACGAGGCCGGCAGCCTTGGCGGCGTCATGTCCGGCATGATCAAGGGCCCCTGCGAATACAAGATGGGCAGCATGAAGGTGAAATTCGAGGGCAAGGGCGCTGCGCACCTTACCTCTATGGTTGCACAGAACGGCAGCAACCCCAACGTGCCCGCCGGGCAACAGATCGCGCCGAGCCAGGTCGTCGTGATGGTCAACTGATAGACGCAACCCCACGTTATGGTAGTGTTTCGCTCCCGGGCGGGTGATCCGCCCGGGATTGCATCTATGGAATCGCTTCGCGAACTCTATCGCATCGGCGCAGGACCCTCTGCCAGCCACACAATGGGGCCCAAGCGTGCCGCTGAGCTCTTTCTCCAACGCACACCTGACGCGGCAAGCTGGCGCGTGAGCTTGTTCGCCAGCCTCGCCGCAACCGGCCGTGGACACCTCACCGACGTCGCCATGCAACAGGTGTTTGCCGGCCGCAATTTCAGCATCGAATGGAAAGCCAGAGAGCGTTTGCCGCTGCATCCAAACGGGATGCGCTGGGAAGCGCTTGACGCAGCGGGGAACGCGACTGACACCTGGGAAGTCTACAGCATCGGTGGCGGCGCCCTGCGTGAGGAGAACAGTCCTCCCCCACCGGATCTCTACATTCGCCGCAGCATGAAAGAGATTCTGCAGTACGCGCGCGAGAGCAATCAGCCGCTCTGGAAGTTCGTGGAAGAGCGCGAAGGCAGAGACATCTGGGACTACTTCGCCGAGTGCTGGAAGGTCATGCAAGAGGCGATCGAGCGCGGCCTCGAAGCCCACGGAGTGCTCCCCGGCAGCCTGAAGCTTCGCCGCAAGGCCCACCGTCACTATGAACAGGCCAAGGGACGTCCAGGCCCGCTACAACGTACCGGACTGGTAACCGCATACGCACTGGCAGTCAGCGAAGAGAACGCCAGCGCCGGCACCGTCGTGACCGCACCGACCTGCGGCGCTTGCGGCGTGCTGCCGGCCGTGCTGCGCTACCTGAAAGAGACGCTGAATGCCGACGACCGCAAAATCCTGCGCGCCATGGCTACGGCCGGCATTGTCGGCAACCTGGTCAAGACCAACGCCAGCATCAGCGGGGCGGCGGTCGGCTGCCAGGGTGAAGTCGGCACGGCCTGCGCAATGGCGGCGGCGGCGGCGGCACAGCTGATGGGCGGCGACCAGCGCCAGATCGAGTACGCCGCCGAGATGGGCATTGAGCATCACCTGGGGCTGACCTGCGACCCCGTGGCGGGCCTGGTGCAGATCCCGTGCATCGAGCGCAACGCCGTGGGCGCCATGCGAGCGGTCGATTGCGCCGACTACGCGCTGCTGAGCGACGGCGAGCACGAGATCCCGTTCGACACGGTCGTGGCCACCATGAAGGCCACCGGCGAAGACCTGCAGGAACGCTACCGCGAGACCAGTGAGGGCGGGCTGGCGCGTTTGCACGTCCCCCCCGGGGTGGACGTATCGGCGATTGAGGGCAACCACTGCGCCTGAACACCTATGTTTGGGCCGTTTCGCACTGGTCAAATTGGTCAATAAGTGATTGTGATTTTTATTGTCACATCGGGCCCGTACACCTACTGTCTTACGCTTCGCGACGGGGCAGAGAGGTAAATGCAGTGAAGGGTTCATACGTTCACCTTCGACTGGGACTGCTGCTGGCAAGTGAGCGGCAGGCCAAACTGGTCGCCCAGCCACTGGCCGAGCAGCACCAGGTTCGCCTCGAGCGTTTTGAGCACGCACATGAGGCGATGGATTTCGTGCGCGAGAAGCGTCCGCAGGTAGTAATCGCCGACTTCGAGCGCTTCGGGGCGGCCGGCATCTACGGCCTCGCCGACCTGATGTCCGAGGCCGACGCGCCCGTCATCCTGATCGTGCGCGACGTAAGCGAGTGGGAGCAGGAGCAGTTCAAGACGCTCGGCGTCTTCCACGTGTTCCAGGGCAGCTTCAAGATCAGCGAACTCTGTGACAAGGTAGCCCTCGCACTCAAGCGGCGCTTCCGAATCGGCAGCAGCGACCGCCTGCCAACCGTGGGCGTCTAGGCCAAACAGGCACGAGAAACGCGCGCGGCTTCGGTCGCGCGCGTTTTTGATTTGTCCCGTCCGCGCTTTGGCAGCCTACTTCAGAAACCAGGCCGGGTTTCGCAGCACGATGTCGTCACGTTCGCGGAGGTGGTCGAGGAACCAATACTTGTGCCAGGCGCCGAACATGATGAGGAAGCGCTTCTCCTCACCCTTGTGCTGGTCCAGTGCCGCCGTGATCAAGGCGTAGTGCGCACCCGTGATGTTCTCCCAGCCGCCGGGGCCGAGGTCGTCATTGAACAGCCTGCTGTAGGGCTCCAGCCCCTGCCGAACCGCCTCATCGTATCGGTCCGAGTGTATCTCGAATGGGTCGTCGCTGGTGTGATCCGACAGCCAGGCGTAGCCCGCGTTCACCTCAGCCGTGTCATCTGGTCGCGTATGCTTCCAGATCTCAAGCTTGGTCGACCGGTCTCGCGACATCTCGGCCGTCCATGCGGAAACGGGGATCAGTTCAAAGTGCAATTGGTCACGCAACGGCAAAGCAACCTGAACGAACTCGGGATAGACCAGACTGCGCGGCTCCGTCACGACGCCGTTCTGCTCGTATTGCTCTATTGCGATCGGCAGACGATCCGGCGGGATCTCGACCATCACGTAGTCCGGCCGGATGGCCCGGACCCACTTTTCCACAACGTCTAGACCATAGCTCTCGCTTCGAAGGTGGCCTGAGTGGATCATCCCCATCACAACGACTTCATTGCGACCGTTCAGTGTCTCAATCGGACGCTTTGCCACGCATCCAGCGAGCAAAGGCACAACCAGAATCAGTGCGAGTCGTTTCATTCCTATACCCCGGATCGAAACAGTGGATTTGGAGCCAGCATTCCGGCATTGCGAGGCCCGTTCAAGGCCGGCCTGCTGGTTCGAACCTGCTGAGAATGAAGGGCTTGCGTACAAACGGTCGCTTCGTTAGGCTTTTCGCGTTCAAAACTAGCAGATTCGATTACGGGTGCTGATGTCACCCCGTGGAATGGCCGCGGGATGGATCGCCATGACGAACCGGGACGGGCGGAGGTAGATCATGAGGTGGATTCAGACAACGCTAGTGCTTGGACTTCTGGCGGCCTGTGGCAGTCTGTTTGCTCAAACTGCGCCTTCATCATCTCTGCCGGGCTCTTCCACATTCTCCGGAACCCATCCGAACTACACCATTACCGTCGCGCCCGGCGGCGCGCTGTCGAACGCCGACATTACGATTGAAGACACCGCCGATAGCGACCAGGTCGAGATTCAGACCATCACCCCAACCACGACTACGCCTACTGGCGTCACCATCACGCCGTCTTCGCTTCCAACGGGCTTGGGTGCGACTCAGACCATCAACTTCGCCGGCACCGTCGCGGCGTCAAATGCGCCCGGCAACTACGTCTTCACGGTGACATACCAGGATGACGAGCCCCTGTCGGGCACAGCGCTGACAATTACGTTGACGATTACAGACGCCGCACCAGTCGCTTCACAGGGCGCGCAGGCAACGGCAGGAGACGGCAGCGGCGGCAACCCGTTCGCGCCGGCCACCCAGCTTACGGGCTCTACGCCTGCGCTTGCGCTGGCGAGCGTTGCCGATGCGAACACCGGCCAGACACTGACTCGCGGAACTACCACCCAGGGCGGCGGTCCTACAACTGTATTCACGATCAGTGACAACTCGCCGGGCGCCGGTGCCGCGCTTGTTATTACCGCTACCGCCGGCTCTGCCCTGTCTGCTGCCGACATTGGCACTCATACATTTACGGTGGACATCAGCGACGGTGGCGCAAACAACATCACCATCAACCTGTCCATCACTGTCACGACCAACAGTCCCGCACTCCAGACGCCGTCCGGACTTGCAGACATCTCACTCGGTGGCACAGACCCGAACTTTACCGGATCGTGCACCGTGGGCGATGACATCGCCATCAGCTTCCAAGCCACGGACGCGGACGCGAGCGACACGCTCACTACCACCGTTTCCGTCACCAGCGGTACTCTTACCGGCGCCACGGCAGGTTTCGGTCAGAGCTTTCCGTTCGCGCCAGCCGGCGCCGTTTCGCCACACACAGTCTCCCTCACTGGCACAGCCGCCAATGCCGGCACCATTGAGCTGACCATTGACGTCAGTGACGGTAACGGCGGCACCGATCAGTACGTCATCACCATCACCATCGCGGCCGGTAACAGCAACCCGGTACTGCAGACACCGTCCGGACTTGCGGATATTTCACTCGGCGGCACGGACCCGAACTTTACGGGGTCCTGCACCGTGGGTGACGACATTGCCATCAGCTTCCAGGCCACGGACGCAAATGCGACCGACACGCTGACGACCACAGTGTCTGTCACTAGCGGCACTCTTACCGGCGCAACAGCCGGTTTCGGTCAGAGCTTTCCGTTCGCGCCTGCCGGCGCAGTCTCACCTCATACCGTTTCCCTCACCGGCACGGCCGCCAATGCGGGTACGATTGAGCTGACCGTTGACGTCAGCGACGGCAACGGCGGCACGGATCAGTACGTCATCCTCATCACAATCGCCTCAGCAGGAACGCCGACGATCAATGTAACTGCAAGCCTCACGGCGTTTACTTCCACCGGTATCGGCACACCTTCAGCGCAACAGAGCTACACCGTCGCCGGCTCAAACCTGACGGCCGACATCACGATCACACCGCCGACGGATTTCCAGATCTCAACGACCTCCGGCAGCGGTTTCGCAACCACACCAATCGTATTGACGCAAGCCGGTGGGACGGTTGGCAGTACCAGCATTTTTGTGCGCTACAACCCCACGACCGGCGGCCCGCACGCGGAAATGATCGCCCACACCAGCACTGGCGCGACTACCCAGAACCTGAACGTGAGCGGCAGCATCGCGGGACCGGCAGCAGTCGCGATCTCTGCATCGGGCAACCCTGGTGGACAGAATGCCAACCCGGGCAGCACCAAGACCGCGCTTGGCTTCCGACTGGCGGAGACGGGCGGCGGTAGCACCTTCACCGTCACGAGCGTCACCGTCCGTGTCACGACCATCAACAACACCGGTGGCGTGGCAATTGCTGCAATCTCCTCCATTGCGCTTCGGCGCGGTGGAACCGTTCTGGGCACCATGACCAGCTCAAGTTGGTCAGTCGCCGGAGACGTCATCACACTGAACTTCACCGGCCTCAGCTCGGCGATTACAGCCAGCTCTGCGGCGGACTTCTCGCTCGCCATCACGTTTGCCGGTACGGCCGTTCCAACGCCGCGTCCCGCATTCGTCGCCAATATCACACCCGCAGACGTCAACGGCGGTACTTCCGTCTCGGGCGCAACGATCACGGGCGGCACAATCACACTGGTGGAAAGCCTTCCGGGCGACCCGCTTGACGAAGACAAGAAAGACGATTCATGCAACCTTGCGACCGAGGGCGGTCCGGCCTGGCCGGTGCTGTTCGGCGCATTGATTGTGGCGTTTGCAGCAGTCCGGCGTCGTCGCCGGACAGTTTGAAAGAAAAGTCGGATTGATGTGCCGGGCCGGCTGTGTAGTTGACCCGGTTGAATTCAGCGGACTATCTTGTTGATTGCGCATCCTGTACCTAACCTCGTACAGGCAAAGCACGTAGACTGAGCAAGAAATCGGGGGGGGCGTAGTGAACGCGACAAAGAAACTGGCGACGGCTGTTTGCCTGCTGAGTGTGTTCGTTCTGATGACCGCATGCTCAAGCAGCATGTCGATCAAACAGGGCGGCGAAGAGTTCGGCATCAAGGCCGACAAGTACTATGAAGCCCTGAAGCTTCAGGATGACGCCGACTACTTCGAGTCGATTCGGGCCTGGTCCGAAGTGCTTGAAGATGAGCCCCGCTTCGCGCAGGGCCAGTTCAACATCGGGCTCATCTACGACATGCTGAACATGGTCCCCGAAGCCATCGAGCATTATGAGCTCGCAGTGCAGGTGGCCGAAGAGTCCCGGGACCTGATTGGCAACGGCAACGAGGCGCGTGAAAACAGCGCCGACACGAAGGCGTCGATTGCGCTCTACAACGCGCACCTCGGTGCGGCGTACCTCCGCGGCGGGCTGATTGATGAAGCCATCACTGCGCTGGTCAAGGCCGAGACAGATGACCAGTTCAACCCGGCCATCCATTACAATCTCGCCGCTGCGTTCATGGCCAAGGGCAACTACGAGGTCGCCCTGAAGCAAGCCGACATTGCGGTCGACCTGGTTGCCAAACCGGACTCGAAGACGACTTCCGGCCTGGCATCAGACGTCGACACGGACCGTCTTGCAGCTTACCTGCTGCGCCAGGGCAAGTGCCACATCGCCCGCGCCGAGTGGGAAAAGGCCAAGGCCTGCTTCGATCGAATCGTTGCGCAGTGCCACGGCACTGTCCCGGCAGAAACCATGGCCGAATTGAATGCCGGAATGAAGGCAGCCGAGCCCGCGAAAGGTGACGAAGGCTCGGAGGGATAGGAAAGTGCAAGTGGCGGGCAGTCGTGCGCCCGAATGGGTGCACATCGCGAGGAGTGCAGCTGAATGGCGGGAACGCCCCAAAATCCGGCCAATACGGGCCAGTCGCGCAAGCCCACAACCGGAGTCCGCTACGTTCGCAGCGTTGCTGTAGCCGGCCAGACTTCCCAGCCCGCAAGCGATCCTGCTGGCGTAGCCCCGTCTCGCCGCGGCCCGGCCGCGCGCCCACTGCCATCGCGAGTCGGTGCAGGTGGCAAGCGCAAGCGCCTCGGTGAGTTGCTGCTTGAAGCCAACGTAATCGATGAAGACCAGCTTGAGCACGCACTCAAGATCCACCGCCAGACCGGCAAGCAACTCGGACGGGTGCTGGTCGACACAAACCTGGTTGAAGAAAGCGAGTTGATCAAGTACCTCGCCATCAACTTGGGCGTCGATTATGTCGACCTGAATGATGAAAACCTGCAGATTCAGTCCGATGCCGTCCTGATGGTCCAGGAGCGCCAGGCGCGCCGCTTCAACCTGATTGCTTATCAGCTTGATGACGACAAGGACGTCCTGCTGGTCGCGATGGCCAACCCGGCCGACGTGATTGCCATCGACACGATCAAGTCGCTGACCGGCAAGAACGTGAAAGTGCTGATCGGCTCCCGCATCGCGATCGCCGACGCCATCGACAAGCACTACGCCCAGCAATACAGCCTCGACCAGATGGGCGAGGACCTGAAGAGCGTCGACGCCGAGTTGATTGAAGACGGCGACGACGACATGGGCATGGACCATGATGCCGTCGACGCAGCGAGCAACGCGCCGGTAGTGAAGTATGTGAACGCCACGCTGATGGAAGCTGTCAAGCAGCGCGCATCGGACATTCACTTCGAGCCGTTCGAACGCGAGGTAGCTGTTCGGTTTCGCATCGACGGTGCGCTGCGCGAGGTGACTGCGCCACCCAAGCGACTGATGAACGCGGTAGTGTCGCGCATCAAGATCATCAGCGGCCTCGACATTGCAGAGCGACGCCTGCCGCAGGACGGTCGCGCCAAGCTGAAACTCGGCGACCGCGTCGTCGACATGCGCGTTTCAACCCTGCCGGTTGTACACGGCGAAAAGGTCGTGATGCGAATCCTGGACAAGTCCGCCACGTCCATGGATATCGACAGCCTCGGCTTCGACCCGATGACGCTGAAGGAAATGAAGCGCGTACTGCAGACGCCGCACGGCGTCATCGTGCTTACCGGGCCGACCGGCTCGGGCAAGACCACGACACTGTACAGCTTCCTGAAGCACGTTTATTCGCCCGAGATCAACATCGTCACGGTCGAAGACCCGGTTGAGTACCAGCTGCCCGGCATCAACCAGGTGCAGGTGCGAGCAAACATCGGCATGACCTTCGCCGCCGCCCTGCGAAGCATCCTGCGTCAGGACCCGGACGTCGTGATGATCGGCGAGATGCGAGACCAGGAGACCCTTGAAATCGCCGTTCGTGCGGCCCTCACCGGTCACTTGGTATTCAGCACGATCCACACAAATACGGCCGTCGCCACTGTCACTCGTATGGCTGACATGGGGCTTGAGCGCTACATGATCACGAGCTCACTGATCTGCGCGATCAGTCAGCGACTGATCCGCATGATCTGCCCCAAGTGCAAGGAGCCATACACTCCAAGTCCCGCGCTGCAGCAGCAGCTCGCCAACAGCTTCCGCCAGCCCAGCGTCGAAATCGACTTGTGGCGAGGCAACGGCTGCGCCTTCTGTAACCAGACCGGCTACAAGGGCCGACTTGCGGTACACGAGTACATGACCATGACGCCCAAACTGCGCGAAATGATCATCGCTCTGCGCCCTGAAACCGAGCTAGAGGAAGAGTGCCAGAAGAACGGCATGCGCACGCTGCGCCAGAGCTGTTTCATGAAACTGCTGGACGGGCTGACCACCGTGGAAGAAGCGGTCAGCTTGTTCTACGAAGACTAACGAAGTACGGTTCCTGCCTGCCTCCCGGGCATGCCGTCTGTTGCCACACCGAGTGAGAAGAGCTGTATGTCCGGCCAATCCGCTGTCCGACTTGACGACCTGCTTGTCTTCACGCGCCGCGCGGAGGTGTCCGACCTTCACTTGACCGTGGGTGTTCCGCCCGTATTGCGCATTGACGGCCAATTGCGAGCGATTGAGGGCTTCAAGCCGCTCATGCCGGCGGATACGCGCAGCCTCGCCATGGAGTTGCTGGACGAAAAGCAGATGGCTGTTCTGGATGCCGAGCGCGAACTCGACCTCTCCTTCGGCCGTCGCGGCGCAGGCCGTTATCGTCTTAACGTGTACTGGCAGCGGGGATCCATCGGCCTCGCGATTCGCGTGATTCGCTCGACCATTCCCACCATCGACGAGCTTGGCCTGCCGCAGATCACCAAGCAGTTCGCCATGTCGGACAAGGGCCTGCTGCTGGTTACCGGCCCAACGGGCTCGGGCAAATCGACGACGCTGGCGGCGATGATCCAGTACATCAACCAGAATGACTCCTGCCACATCATCACGGTCGAAGACCCGATCGAATACCTGTACCGGCATGAGCGCAGCATCATCAACCAGCGCCAGATCGGCGATGATACGATGGGCTTCGCGCCCGCTTTGCGCCACATTCTGCGCCAGGACCCGGACGTCATCCTGATCGGCGAAATGCGCGACCTCGAGACGATCGAAGCCGCCATGACCATGGCCGAAACCGGCCACTTGGTTTTCGCCACGCTGCACACCACCGACGCCGTCCAGACCATCAACCGTATTGTCGACGTTTTCCCCACCAACCAGCAGCAACAGGCCCGAGTGCAGCTTTCATTCGTCCTGCTGGGCGTGGTGGCGCAGCAGCTTCTGCCGCGCGTAAAAGGCGGCCGAGTGCTGGCGATGGAGATCCTTAAGATCAACGCCGCAGCCCGAAACCTGGTGCGCGAGAACGAGGTTCACCAGATCTACACGATCCTCGAAACCGGCAGCCGCGAGGGCATGATCACCATGAACCAGTGGCTGTTCAACCTGTACACGCACGGGGAAATCAGCCGCGAAATCGCGCTGAACCGGTCCACCAATATGGACCAGATGAAGCGCATGCTCCAGCAGGGTGGGCGCCGCGGTGGCGGCGGAACCCAGGCGACCGGCGGCGGCGCGGACGCAGCAATGCGACCCGCCTAGTCGCGGATCGTCACGATCAGGGTTTAGCTGGCTACGCAAACCCATAAGATGTAGGCTTTAACGCGAATTCATACCCGCGAGGCTACCTATGCCGCTCTATACCGTCACGGCGCGTGATGCGTCCGGCCGCACGATCAATCAGGTGAAAGATGCGCCTTCCGTGGGCGACCTCGTTGCGGAACTGCGCCGTTCCGGCCTGACCGTAATTGGCGTCAAGTCTGAAGGCGGTGCGGGCCCGTCAGGACCGATGGCCGCGCCAACAGAGGCTCAGGCCGTTGCGAAATCACAGGGCAGCATTTTCGCGCGAAAGATCAAAGTCAGCGACATGGCTGCCTTCTGCCGCCAGATGTCGACCATGCTTCGCGCCGGCCTGTCGCTGCTCGACTCGCTGGAAACCATTGCCGCCGAGATGGAAAACCCGCTGTTCAAGACCGCCCTCGAGTCCGTCATGACTGACGTCGAGGCCGGTAGCAAGCTGTCGGACGGCATGCGCAAATACCCCGCGGTATTCAATGCGCTGATGTGCAGCATGGTTGAGGCGGGTGAAGTTTCTGGCTCGCTCGATACGATTCTCGAACAGCTGGGCCAGTTCTTCAAACGTCGCCATAAGCTGCAAAGCCAGATCAAGGCGGCCACCGCCTACCCGAAGTTCGTGGGTGGCTTCTTCGTGTTGATCGTGACCGGTATCTTCACTTTCCTCGTGCCGCAGTTCGCCGACCTGTTCAAGCAATTCGGCGCGGACCTGCCGTTCCTGACGAAGGTGCTGATCCTGATCTCGAACGCCATCGTTCACTACTACTGGATCACGCTTCCGGCCCTTGGCGGCGCGGTTGCGGCCTTCATTTTCTGGCGTCGAACGCCGGCGGGCGCAGCCAGTTGGGACCGCTTCATTCTCAAGACGCCGCTGTTCGGCCCGCTGGTGCTGAAGTCCGGCGTGTCGCGCTTCACCATGACGCTGTCTACCCTGATCCGCAACGGCATCACGCTGGACCAGTCGCTGGAAATCACCAGCAAGACGCTCGGCAACATCGTACTTGAGCAGACCGTGCTGGACGCCCGCCAGAAGCTGATCCAGGGCTATAGCCTTTACCAGGCGCTCAGCGAAAGCGGCGTGTTCCCCGGGCTGATGACCAAGATGGTTCGAGTCGGCGAAGACTCAGGTGCGTTGCCTGACATGCTCGGCGACGTGACCGAATACTACGAAGATGAAGTGTCCAGCCAGGTGCAGGCCATCACGTCGATGATTGAGCCTGCCCTGATCGTCGGCCTCGGCTGCGTTGTGCTGGTCGTGATTCTCGGTATCTATCTTCCGATCTTCGGCCTGTCACGTGCGGCGGCCAAAGCATCGGCCAAGTAGCAGCCAATTGATTGAACGTCACGGGCCGGGACCTTCCCGGCCCGTGCTCATTTGAACGCCCGGTAATCATGGAATTGCTGAAGCCCCATCACCCTTGCGTCCGATAGGCCCGATGACGTGCGGTCTGCGCGCTATGCAGCCTGCACATATTTCGAGCCGGAGGACGACATGAACTTGCTTCGAACCCTCAGCCTGCTGCTGCTTGCCGCATTTGCGATTCCCATGCTGGCGCAGGACTCCTTCACACCCTACATCGCCAAGGTCAAGGGCGACTCCGTGCGCCTGCGCAGCGGCTGCAGCCTGGCCCACCCGCCGGCCGCCGTGATGAACGAAGGTGATGAGTTGACGGTAGTCGGCGAAAAAGATGGCTGGGCTGTGGTCCAGTTGCCCGCCGAGGCGCCCTGCTGGATCTCCGCCGACTTCGTCAAGGCAACGGACGACGGCAAGGCCTGGTCCGTGACTGGCGACAAGGTCAACCTGCGCGTCAGCGCAGACACCAAGTACTTCCCGGTTGGGCAGGCCGAAAAGGGTGCTCAGCTGACGGCCGTGATGGATGGCTCGACCGGCAAGCCAATGGCAGAGAACGGCTACGTCCGGATCGTGCCGCCAAGCAACGCACATGGTGGCATCGCCAAGGAATTGATCGAGAAGGTCAAGAACGTCGCGCCTGAGAAGATTGCCGACAGCAAGCCCGTCGAAGCCAAAGAGCCGGCGGCCAAGGAGCCTGGAAGCATCATCCCGAAGGCTGAAGACAAGCCGATCAAAGAGACCCTGGTCGAAACCCCCAAGCATGAGCCCACCAAGGCCGAGCTGGAGGATGAACAGAAGACTTTCCTTGAGCTGGAACGCCTGCTTGAGGACGAGCTGAAGAAGCCGGCTGCCGAAGTGAACCTGACCGACATCCGCAAGATGTTCGAGCAGTTCACCGAGTTCTCGCTCGACAAGAAGATCGGCGACAAGGCCAAAGGCTACATCGAGAAGATCGACGCAACCGTCAAGCTGATTGAGACCGAGAAGGCCCGCCTTGCCAAGCAGGAGGCCGACCGCAAGGCCGAGATCGAGCGCATCCACAAGGAAGCCACCGAGAAACCCGCTGAGCCCGAACAGCCTAAGGGCCCGGTCGAGTACCTGGTGACCGGCACGGTCGGCAGCACCGGCAAGTCAGCCAAGACCCCCGCCAGCCACCGCCTGTTCGATGAGAACGGCAAGGTCCTCTACGACCTTCGCTGGGACAAGGGCGACCTGAGCAAGCTGATGGGAAGCAATGTCGGCATCGTTGGTACCGTCAAGCAGTACGACGGCTGGCCGAACAAGGTGATTGTGATCGAGCGTGTCGACGTGATCGACGACGGCGGAGATAAGAAGTAGCCGAACCAGTATACACAAGGACGCCCGGCAGATGCCGGGCGTCTTTCATTTTCCGGGCGCTAGCGCTCGTACTCAACTTCCCAGGCCTGGGTCGTGCCAAGCGGAGTCTCTTTGGCCATCTGCAACTTGAACGGTGAGTCGTCTTTCACGGCAGCGTGGAAGTCAGCGGAGCATTGAATGCACCAATGGCGCCCAAGATCTTCGCCCAGCTTGCAGGCAACGTTCACTTCACTGCCATAAACGTCCTGATCACCAAACTTCAGCACGTCGCCGTAGCCCAGCCCAATGCTCAGCAACAGCTTCTCCGCGTCGTCCCGGTCCTTGTTGTACGCAGTGTTCGCCTGCTGCATCGCGACTGCGCATTTCAGCGCCAGTTGCGGTCGGCGGAACAGTACCATCATGCTGTCGCCCTCGACCTTCAGCAGCAGGCCGCTATGGGCCTCAATGATCGGAATCTGGATCCGGAATGACTCGTAAATCACCTGCAGAAAGTGTGTGACGCCGAAGCTCGCCACATGGCGAGAGAACCCGGCCAGGTCCGTGAACATCACGGCCCAACGCTCGCCGTAAAGATCCCATATCTGGGCGTCAATCGCGTCGCGATCTGAGCCCGCCGATGCACGCTGGCTAAGCAGCTTGTTGAGGCGCGACTGCATCGCCGGGTACGTAACACAATGAGTATCTGGCAACAGAACGTGAGTCAGCATCAATTACCCCCAGACAGGCCACCTATACGGTGCCCTGAACGCTTTGTGCAGGCAAGCGGCTAACTGGCAGCGGATTGAGACTTGGCGCGGTCCACCAGACCACCGAAGCGACGTTCGCGCCCGTTGTAGTCCTGGATGGCGGCCTGAAGATGCACTTCCCGGAAATCGGGCCAAAGCGTCTCGGTCACGTACAACTCGGCGTAGCTGATCTGCCAGAGCAGGAAGTTGCTGAGGCGCATTTCGCCGGCCGTGCGGATTACGAGGTCCGGGTCGGGCATATTGGGCTGGTACAGCTCAGCGGCAATTGCGGCTTCGTCAATCTGATCCGGCTTCAGCTCACCTGCCTGTACTTTCTCGGCCAACACACGCATGGCATCTGACAGTTCTGCTCGACCGCCGTAGCTGAGGGCAAGGCACAACAGTGTGCCCTTATTGCCGGCTGTCAGCTGAATGGTCTTGTCCAGTTCTTTGCGCACGTCCTTCGGCAGGCGATCAATACGCCCGATTGCCCCGAAACGCATGTCGTTGCGCATCAGGGTCTCGCGCTCTTTGACCAGAAAGCGCTTCAGCATGCGCATCAGGAACTCGATCTCGAGTCTGGGGCGGCGCCAGTTTTCTTCGGAAAACGCGTAAAGGGTCAGTTGCTCGACGCCAAGCCGGGCGCATTCCTCACTGATCGCGCGGACACTGTCGATCCCCGCCTCATGCCCCTTCACACGCCGCATGCCACGGGCCTCGGCCCAGCGGCCGTTGCCGTCCATGATGATGGCGATGTGTCTGGGGCACGCAGCGGTCATCTTACTCTCTGAGACAAAGTGACTTCAAAGATGGTATTGGGCGGAGGGCGATCCCGCAAGCGATCCTCGGTCTACTGACGTGTATTTCGCGAAATCACAGCAGCTTCTTCAGGCTGACCGAGCGCGGCTCGTAGCCCAGCTTGTCGTACAGACCCGCAGCATCCGCGTTGTGTGCCATCACCTGCAAGCCGAGGCGCTTGAACCCGGCATCCTGAAGGAATTGCACAGCTGTCGCGTGAAGCGCCTTGGCGACTCCGCGTCCCCGGAATTCCGGATAGACCGAAAGGTCGAAGATCCAGGGGTCGACGCGTCGAGTGAAGAAATCCGTCTGCTGGCCCAGCCAGCAGTGGCCGGCGTACTTCTCGTCGAACTCCGCCACAAAGACGGTGTTCTTGCGCGGATCGTGTGGAGCGAAGTGGCGCAGCAACCAGGCGTGGTGTTGCTTAAACTCAGCCTCGTCGACGAATTCGTCCTGCGGAATCGAGTCCCGGAACGTGGCGAAGTTCAATGCAGCGAACTTGCGCTGGTCGCGCAGATGGTCATAGCGGCGTATTCGGATACCCCCCATAGGACCCCAATCTACCGGCGGTACGAATGGCAGCAACTGGCGCCTAGCTGGCAGGCGGTCGGCTTGCGGGAGTCAGCGGGAACCAGACGGTGAAGCAGGTGCTTCCGGGCTCGGACTCGACCTTGATGTCTCCGCCGTGCTGAACGGTCACGATGCGGTGCACGATATCGAGCCCAATGCCGGTACCCTCCCCCATGGGCTTGGTCGTGAAGAACGGCTCAAAAATCCGGCTGACAACGTCTTTGGGTATGCCGGAGCCGGTATCGCAGATCCGCGCGCAGACGCAGCCGCCATCCTTGCCGGTCTTGATGGTCAGCGTGCCGCCCTCCTCCATGGCATCGACCGCGTTGTCGATCAAGTTGGTCCAGACCTGGTTCAATTCGCCGGGATAGGCCGGAACCAAAGGCATCTGTTCATCGTATTCGCGCTTCACGCGGATGGCCTTCCTGCGAAGCTTATGGGCGAGAATCGTCAGGGTACTCTCAATGCCCTCGCGGATGTCCATCGGCTGCTTGTCCGGATTGTTGTCCATGTGGGAATGGACCTTGATCGATTGGACCAGGTGCGATATCCGCTCGGCCGCCGAGATAATCTCCTCGACCATGCGCTGCATGCCGGCGCTGCCCTCAATCCAGCGAATGCCGAGCGGAAGAGCGCCCTTGATGTGGCCGACAGACTTCGCGAGTTCCTCGAGCTCGACTACGGTGGCACCCATATCGGCGAGGTTTTCCGCCAGCACCCAGGGCTCCGGCACGTCGTGCGCCTCCAGCCAATCCGATATCTCGTCTTCTCGCTCCCCGCGTTCCACGGTCGTCAAGTCTTGGGGCTTCCTGGCAAGCAGGCTGTCACGAAACTTCGCCGCTGCCATGATGTCTTCGGCCGACACGTTGAGAGTCATCAGTGTCGAGCCGATCTGCAGCATTCCTGCAAGCCGGTCTTGCAGTGACTGTGCTGACCGCTTCAGCGCGCTCGCAGGGTTATTCAGTTCATGCGCCAGACCGGCGGCCATCTTGCCCAGCGCCGACATTTTCTCCCGGTGGTCTATGAACTGCGTGCTGCGCCGAACGCGATCGGACATGATCGACACCAGCCTCTGACCGAGGACGGGAATCTCGTGCAGCATCTCATGGAAGTGGTCCTTGTGAATCTGAAGTCCCACCGAATCGGTAATCGCCCTGGCTTCGCCGGTGTTCTTCGTAGCCCGTGAAAACGGCAGCATCCCGCCGACGGCACCCCGGCGCGCCTCGTTGAATACGGTGTTCTGCCCGCCCACCCCGAACTTCCATTGAAACGAGCCCGTCAGCAGGATGTACATGTGGTCTGCGGGGTCGGCCGGGCGCGCGATGATCTCGTCCGCTGCGACTTCCATGCGCTCACTGTGCTTGCGAATCCAGTCGAGCTGCTTGTCGGTCAGGCCCTCGAACAATTCGAGCTGTCCAAGCACGTCGCTGGAAACGTCCGTTCCCGGTGTAATGCGCATGCTAGAGCTCCGCGAGGTGACGGTGGATGAATGCAACGGAAACCGAGCCTTCGCCGACAGCTGAGGCGACGCGCTTGATCGACTCACTGCGCACGTCGCCCGCCGCGAACACGCCGGGCACGCTGCACTCAAGCAGGAACGGGTCGCGCTTCAGCGGCCACTGTTTCAGTTGCTCCGCGCTGAGCGACGGCCCCGTAAGAATGAACCCGCGCTTGTCACGCGCGACGCAATCGCTCAGCCATGCCGTTCCCGGCTCGGCTCCGATGAAAATGAAGACGTAGCTTGTGTCCACCTTCATGGTTTCGGCGTTGCGTCGGTTGCGGAGGGTCAGGGCCTCCAGGCCCTCTTCCCCGTGGCACTCGGCGATTTCGGTCTGCGTGAGAATCTCGATCTTCGGATGGGCTTCGAGCCTCTCGACAAGGTAATTCGACATCTTGGTGGCGAGCGAGTCGCCGCGCACAAGCACCGTGACCTTTCCCGCGTGCTCGGCAAAGAACATCGCAGCCTGACCGGCGGAATTGCCTGCGCCAACGATATAGACCTGCTTGTCAGTGCAGCCCATCGCCTCGGTCATCGCGGCGCCGTAGAACAGGCCGCGCCCCGCGAGCCGCTCCGCACCCGGTGCAGGAAGCTGCTTCCAGGTCACACCCATAGACAGCATCAGGGCATGGCAGGCGACCTGCTTGCCGCTCTTTAGCGTGAGGCGTTTGTAGGGACCGTCCACGGCCATTGAGGCGACTTCGGCCGGGGCCAGGATCTCGACGCCGAAGCGCGTCGCCTGGGTAACGGCACGCCGGGCAAGGTCAGCGCCCGTGAGTCCCGACGGGAAGCCCAGATAGTTCTCGATCAGACTGCTGGTACCGGCTTGCCCACCGGGCGCCTGCCGCTCGATCAACACCGTCTTGAGGCCTTCGGATGCGCCATATACGGCCGCCGCCAGACCAGCCGGGCCGGCGCCTACGATGGCGAGGTCGTAGAATTCAGCCTTGGCCTCAGTGCGCATGCCGATCTCGGCTGCGAGCGAATCGGTGGTCGGGGCCTGGAGGCGCTTCCCGCCCGGCAGCAGCACGATAGGCAGGCGATCGCGCGCAGAACCGGAGTCTGGCCCCAGCACTGCCCGAGCCTCTTCAGAGGCTTCAATGTCCATGAACTGGTACGGGATCTGGTTGCGGGCGAGGAATTCCTTTACGTCGTGGGTTTGCGCGGACCAGCGATGCCCCACCACGCGCAGCCCGCCATAGCCGGGCCTGTAGCCTGCCCGCCAGTCCTCAAGGAGATCATCAGCCACCGGATACAGCCGCTCTTCAGGAGGGTCCCAGGGCTTCAGCAGGTAGTAGTCAATCTGGGACTCGTTGATGCTGGCAATGGCTGCATTCGTATCGGCATACGCAGTAAGGAGGGCGCGCTTGCTTCCGGGGTAGAGCCTGCGTGCCTCGGCGAGGAACTCCGTGCCGTCCATCTTGGGCATGCGCTGGTCCGACAGGATCAGCGCCACTGGCTCGCCGCGCTCGCGCAGCTCAACCAGGGCATCGACTCCCTCGCGGCCTGAGGATGCCCGCAGGACGCGATAATCCTCGCCGTATCGCTTTCGCATGTCACGAGCGATGGCGCGCAGCACCTCGGGTTCATCGTCTACAACTAGAATTGCCGGCTTGGCCACAACCGCCCCCTGACGGGCTCACAACGCCGGCAGCATGGCTTTTCATCCATGCCGGAGCAACAAGAACGCCCTGAGCAGCGCTCAGGGCGTTCTTGTTGGTGGACCGAAGGGGAATCGAACCCCTGACCTTCTGAATGCCATTCAGATGCTCTACCAGCTGAGCTATCGGCCCACAAAGGCTGGCGCGAAAGGTACTTTCGCCCGCGCTTGAGCACAACAGGGAGGCCTCCGCTTTTCTGTCCAACGCTCCGGGGTTTCTGCTAACTTCCGCCCCATGCGGCGCTTTGCCCCCTATCTGCTTTTGATTGCTGCGGCCGTGGTCGTCAGCGTGCTACTGCCGGCCCCTGACCGAACCGTTCAGGCCGATGCAGGCGAGGTAGCCCGCACCACCGGCATACGAGTGCTCGGCGCGACTCGCGGCTACGCTACCACCGCGCTCTGGTTGAGGGCAGGAGATGCGTACCAACGCGGTGACCTGTATGAGACCCTTGCCACCTACCGACTGATCAGTGAGCTGCAGCCCCGCAACCCGGCCGTGTATAGCTACCTTGCCTGGAACCAGGCCTACAACATCTCGGCCCAGTTTCCGGAACACGACCGGCGCTCCTACTGGGTAGTTCTGGGCCTCCAGACGCTGATTGACGGCCAGAAGCGTCTGCCCGACGACGCCTCGCTGCGACTGGACGAGTGGAACTTCTTGCTGAACCGAACGATCAGCTACCCGGCTGCGGTGCTTGAGGCAGAGCGCAATCACCTCGGCGAAGTGGACAGCACATGGAACCAAGTGGTTGGCGTCGCGCTAAAGCTGCGCAAGGACCTAAATGGCAAGGACGTCGCGGCACTGGACGATTTTCTCGAGAACATTGGCTTGCAGATTGGTCTGTTCGACACGGCCGATGACGTGGCGGCCCTGTCAGCATCTGACCGGGACCGGCTCCTGGCCCCGGCGTTTGAGGAGCAGACGCCGGAACAGCAGGGCGAGCTGGGTCAGGCCTTTACCGTCCTTGAGCGCGACCAGATGCGCGCCCTGTTTTCGCTGACGCCGGATGTGCTTGCATTTCTTGCGGTCGCGCACTGGTGCCGCCTGCACGCAATGGTGCTTGCGATCACGCCCGCACTGGATGCCCAACCGCACGGGTTGGCCGTCGAATCAGCCTTGTTGAACGCTGTTCGGCTGGCCAGTTTGCGGATTCCACCGACACTGGCCCATGAGACCCGGCAAGAAATCGAACGCCGTTATAAGGAAGCAGTTGCACATGCGTTCGTCTCGGGTATAGAGAACGCCCTTCGGATCGGCGGGCGGGAAGCCGCCGACGATTTTGTGGACGCAATGAAGTTCAACTTTGAGGGCCAGCCCGAATTACTGCCCCCCGAAGTGATCGAAAAGGCGCAGCAGGAGATTCACGAATGATCGTTTCCCTCCGCGGCAGGACCCATTCCGTTTCGCCCCGCAAACTGCTGACGGCAGCAGGATTTGTGCTGGCGGGACTTCTGCTTGCCGTAACGGCCATGACTCACGACGGCGGCCCGGCTGCCTTCTTCAACCTTGGCCCGGCGCTTGATCACGTGGCGCATGCGGTCGGGCTCGAGACTTCCGCGACGCCGGTGCAGATCGCCACCGCACGCGACGGCATCGTCAATACCGGTGATGAAGTGTGGAAGGGCACCACCAAGGGCGAGACAACATTCTGGCAGAACTGGTACTACGGCGTATTCGCCGTCCTGCTGGGTCTGATTGGCTCGGCGGCGGCATTGGTTACCGCCCGCAAATTCTTCGGCGACGTCAAGAAGGCCGCGCCGGGCAACGAGCGCATGATCGAGATTTCTGATGCCGTCCGCGACGGCGCAATGGCCTACCTGGTGCGCCAGCGGCGAATCGTTCTGCCGGTGCTAGGCGGCGTGGCCATCATCATCATGGCGATCAATTTCTTCGGCGCGGTACCGTACCTCGCGATTTTCGCGCTGGTCGGATTGTTCACCGGCGGTCTGTGCAGTTTCGCCACCGGCTGGTTCGGAATGCGCACGGCAACAATGGCCAGCAACCGCACGGCCTGGGCCTGCAAAGAAGGCGGGCTGAATGCCGGTCTGCAGGTCGCGTTCAAGGCCGGCGCGGTAATGGGCCTCATGGTGGTGGGCGTCGGCATGGCGTTCATCACGTTCTGGCTGCTGGTGATGGCCGGCATCGTGGATGCGATCGACACGAAGATCACGCTGAATGAGATCGCCAACATCATGATCACATTCGGACTCGGCGCCTCGCTCGTTGCGCTGTTCGCGCGTGTTGGCGGCGGTATCTTCACCAAGGCCGCGGACGTCGGCGCAGACCTGGTGGGCAAAGTTGAAGCCGGCATCCCGGAAGACGACCCGCGCAACCCGGCCACGATCGCTGACAACGTCGGCGACAACGTCGGCGACGTCGCAGGCATGGGTGCCGACCTTTACGAGTCCTATGTCGGATCGATTCTGGCGGCCATCGCGCTGTCCTGGTCCGCGGCTGTAAGCCTCGGCAAGAACCCCTGGGGCTTTGTCTTTGCGGCTGTCGGCATTGCTGCAATCGGCATCCTGCTGTCTGTTGGATGCACCAAACTGGTGAAGACGAAGGATGGGGCGACTCTCCACGAGCTGCTGGCCGCGCTGCACAAGGGCGTCAATGTCGCATCGCTGGGAGTCGGCGTGTTGGCACTGCCGATCTGCTGGCTTGGCTTTGGATTCATCCTCGGTACTTCCATGTGGGCTGCGGTGGCCGTTGGCCTTACCGCTGGTCTCGTCATCGCCTGGGGCTCAGAGCGCTTTACTGCCTATGACTACGAACCCACTCAGAGCGTCGCAAAGCAGTCCGTGACCGGCCCGGCAACCGTCATCATCGGCGGTCTTGCGGTCGGCATGATGTCGACCTGGATCCCGATTGCCACGGTTGCCATTGCGACACTTCTGGCTTTCGGCTTCGGCGGCGGGTTCGCAAGCATGCCCGCAGGCCTTTACGCCGTGGCGCTCGCTGCTGTCGGCATGCTCAGCACGCTGGGCATCACGCTTGCAACGGACGCATACGGCCCGATCGCGGACAACGCGGGCGGCAATGCCGAAATGGCCGGCCTGCCGCCGGAAGTTCGTGAGCGCACGGACGCGCTGGACAGCCTCGGCAACACGACGGCCGCGATTGGCAAGGGTTTCGCGATTGGCTCAGCAGCGCTGACCGCGCTGGCGCTGATTGCTTCCTACCAGGATTCGCTGATTGGGCTGCTGCGCTCGGGTGAAGACAAAGTCGCCAACGCACAGGGCCTTCGCATGCTGATGGAAAGCATGAGTGTCTCGGCACCTCAGGTGATCATCGGCCTGTTCATCGGCGCCATGCTCGTGTTCGTGTTCGGCGCGTTGACCATGAGCGCTGTAGGCGATGCGGCCAAGGAAATGGTCGAAGAGGTTCGCCGCCAGTTCCGTGAAATCCCCGGCATCATGGAAGGCACGGGCAAACCGGACTACGCAAGCTGTGTGGACATCTCCACTACAGCAGCTCTCAAGCGCATGCTTGTGCCGTCGCTCCTTGCAGTGGCCGGCCCCATCGTTACCGGCGTGCTTTTCGGTGCCGGCGCCGTGTTTGGTCTGCTCGCGGGTGGTCTGGCTGCGGGCTTTGCAATGGCCGTAATGATGGCCAACGCGGGCGGCGCATGGGACAACGCCAAGAAGTGGGTCGAAAAGGGCGGGCTTGCCGAGAAGTTCATTGAAGAGGGCATATACAACCCCGAGGTCGAAGATGCGGCGCTTGCTGCAATCGACGGCGACCAGGGCGGCCCCGACGGCAAGAAAGACACGAAGAAAAAGTCCAGCAGCAAGAAGAAGTCGGCGGCCAGCAAGAAGAAGGGCACCAGCTCGCGCAAGACGAAAGCGACTGCCAAGCCTGCGGAGCCGGCTGAGATGGCCGACGCCGACGCGGACGCAACCGAAGACAACGAAGAGGCTTCGGCTGAAGAGCCGACGCCCGGCAAGGCAGAGGATCAGACTGCTGACAGTCCGAAAGAAGCCGCACAAGAAGAAGCCAGGGAAGAAGCCAAGGCTGAGCCTGCCGCGCCGGTTGCTGCTGCCAAGCAGGAAGTGCCCGCTGCAGCGCCAGCCGCACCCACCGAGCCGGCGAAGAAGAAGTACAGAAAATACGTCAAGGGCTCGCCGGAGCATAAGGCAACGGTCGTGGGCGATACCGTGGGTGACCCGTTCAAGGACACGTCCGGCCCCTCGCTGAACATTCTCGTGAAGCTCATGAGCATGGTTGCGGTCGCTACCGTCGCGCTGGTTCTGGCCGTCAACAAGGGCGGAGGCCTTCTGCCCTGGCTGTTCGAGTGGATCTATACCAAGTAAGGTTCAAGCCAGACCGGGCGCCTCAGGGCGCCCGGTTTGCTTTTGCGGGTGTCGCACGGCCGTCTATGCTGTGTGGATGCTCAGAATTGCCTTCTTCCTGTGTGTGATGTCTGCGCCTCTCTTCGCGGCTGACCAGCCGGCTTCGCTTTCGCTGGTCGCGGCAAGTGTTCAGGTCAAGTTGTCAGCCGCCAAAGGCACTGTGTCGGCTGAAGTCTCGTGCAACCTGACCGTCCAGAATGATGGCTCCGCCGGCGGGACGGACTTCGCAATCCGGTCCGAGCTGATCCCTGAGACAAAGGACGATCGGTTCTGCATCCAGATCGATGGAAAGCGTCGTGCGTGGGAGTCGGATGCTGGAAACAGCTTTCACTGGACTCTGACTACTGAAGCCGGTCAGCTGGTCGGCATCTCGTGGTCCTACACGGGCGGCACGACCTTGCTTCCGCACCTTCACCCGCTCGGCCGCCGCCGTCTGCTTGTGCCCCTGGCCTACTTGCGGAGTTTCGAAACGCTGCCAGAAGCCATTTCAGTGAGCATCAGCTTTGGCGACCTCCCACCTGAATTGTTCGGACTCAACGATGCCAGAACGATCGAGATTTCACACACCGTCGGCAAGAAACTCGAGGACTTCACGTTTGAGTGGTACGCCTCAAGCCTGGCCGACCGAACCTCGTCCGCAATCGGTCTGCGGGACACCTTCACCAACAAGCAACGGACAGGCGCGAATCGCGGCTACACGTCCACGCTTGCACTCCTGGCCGACCTGTATTCGCTGGCTGACAATCAGGCGGCACTGGCCGAGACTTGCGGCTTGCTGGCCGACCTCGAGGCTTCATCGGGCGTAGCACTAACGCTCTGCGGTCCGTCCACCGCATGGCGACACTACGTGCCCTGGCGCTTGCTGCAGATGGAAGCACTGGAGAAAGCCGGGCTCGATGCGAAGCCGGTTGCCGGCAAGACCCAGATGCAGGAACGCTGGCAGGCATATATCGCTGCCCGTGAGAGCGCGCGCCCCTTCGACCAATTCGACAAGTCCAGTTACGGAAACTACTGGGACTACGACTGGAAACGAACGCAGGAATTGTACGCGCATGCGCTGGAGGTAATTGGCGACAATGAAGCGGCGAAGGCCGTTCGAGAAGTGGAAGGTTGAAGATGCTCAAGTGCGCGCTGATTGTCGTCATGCTGTTTGCGGCTCCGCTCTGCGCGGACGTTGACGCCGACTATCAGGCGCTGCTCGAGGCATTCAAGGCAAAGCAGTACACAAAGGCGCTCGATCAGGCTGAGAAATTCGTCGAGGCGAATCCAGACTACAAGTATGTCGACGCAGCCCACTACATGGGTGGAAACGCGGGTCTGAACGCCGGCGAGTACTCGCGCGGCGAGGTGCTATATCGGGCGTTGCTCAAGAACCACCCCGCCAGCCGCCATGCCGAGAAGGCCAGAAATGAGCTGGTATCGCTGCTGGACAGCGACCGGCGGCTGCTCGACTGCATCAACCAGTGCGAAGCCAACCTGGCCGCCGAGCCGGACGACAAGAACCGCGACCGCTGGACCTACATGATCGGCCAATGCCGCTTCCGCCTATGGCAATTTGAGCAGGCCGAAAAGGACCTGAAGGCCTTCAAGAAGTCATTCCCGAAGTCCGAGTTCATCAATTCGGCGGACTACTACCTGGACAGGATCAATCCCGTCCTTGACGTCGATGCCGGCGGCATCGTCGCGGGCTACAAGGGCAAGTTCGCCAAGGATGTACGCTTTCTTGCGGCCTTGGAACATCTTCCGGGCTACGTCAAAGAGGCATGGAAGATCCTCAAGCGTACGCTCGGAGTCGACCTTAAGGGGGCGCAAGTGGTCTTTGAGTTCAAGGACAAAGGCTACAGCCGGGACAGCAACCGCGCGTACACCGAGACAGTCTGCGTCGATTACAAGCCTTACACCCGCATGGTGTTCTACACAGAGCACATCGTCGTCAGCGAAGAGGAATTCCGCAGCCGTGTTACCCATGAGCTGAAGCACGCGGCATTCCGCGACGTGATGGGTGTCGGCTATCTCGACCTGCCCAAGTGGGTTCGCGAAGGCTTGGCTGTCTACGGGGCGGAGCAGTTTGAAGATCGACTCGCCGCGCTGGTCGGCGGCGAAACATTCTCCGGGCGCGACCCTAGACAATTGTTGGATGGCATTGCCGATGCGGACCACAACACAAACGATTACCTTGAGGACGCCGCCGCGTTCATGTGGCTTGAAAGCGTTAGCAAGGGCGCCGTCTCCAGGTTCTGCAAGCGGCTGCTGAAGGGCGAAGATTGCAACAAGCTGTTTGCAGAGCTTTCCGGTATGTCGCTTAGCGACGCCTTCGAAGCCGCTGCGAGCTACGCCAGGAAGCTTGTTGACGATAGGCTCGGCGAGGGCGAGGCGGAATTCATCAAGATACGCAGCGCCGACTTCAAGAACACGAACAACCGCGCCTGGGCAGCAGAAGAAGGAGCGGCCCTGTACACGGACTGGTTGAAGGCGCATGTCGGGCATCCGCTCACGGCCAACGCCCGCTACCGCCTGGGCAAGTTGCTGATTCGTTCCGGGAAGTACGAGGATGGTCGAGAGTGCATGCGCAAGGTGATCGAGCAAGAGCAGTTACGCAGCACCATCTGCGACGATGCCCAGTTCTGGATTGCCCAAAGCTATGAGGATGAAGGAGAGGCTGAACTGGCGGCGCGCGAATGGGGTGTTCTGCTGCGCGACTATTCCTGGTCGCGCCAGGCAATCGATCGCAAGGACCGCTTCAAGCCGGCCGGACCCGAGACCGGCCCAAAACCCGCCGAAGAAGCCGGCAAGTAGCCAATGATCGATTCATCATTCGAGCCACGCTACTGGGACATCATCGCCGTAGTCATCATCGTCGGGATCCTGCCTCAGTGGACAACGTTCTTCACAATGCCCCGGGTGCGAGCCCTGCCGCCGGACGTGCAGGATCGCATTCGCCCGCGCTTCTACGTCGAAGCCATGGCGTTGCAGTGGGTCCTCGGCTTCATTGCCGTGGGTCATGCGTTGTTCGGCGATCTGCAACCTGCACAACTCGGACTATCACTCGAAGTCAGCCAGCTCCCGGAGCTGGCAATGGGGGCAGTCGCCGCCGCGGGCCTGCTGGGATTCATCGCTTTTCAGCGCGTGGGAATCCGCAAGCACCCCGAAGGCCGCGAGCTGGTGCGCAAGGCAATCGCAAAGTACGACTGGATCATTCCGCGCACCCGTAACCAGAAGCGAATCTGGCTGCTGGTCTCGCTGCACGCGGGCATCGGCGAAGAACTGTTCTTTCGTGGCTTTCTGCTGGCGGCACTGAACTCGTACCTGCCCTTGTGGGCGGCTGCTGTCGTCGCCGTAGTGATGTTCGGCTTTGCGCACACCTACCAGGGCGTGAAGGGCGTGATCAGCACGGCCGCGGTAGGCAGTGTGCTTATGGTGCTGTATCTCGTTACGGGCAGCCTGTGGGTGCCCATGCTTGCCCATGCGGTGTATGACATACAGGGCGGCTTGTTCGCCCACTGGGCGCTTTACGGCAAAGACGCCCCTCGTTATGGCTGAAGAGACCACACTCCTTGAGCGGCAAATCCATGCCGCGCCCAACGAGCCCGGCTGCTACCTGTTCAAGGATGCACGCGGCAAGGTTCTTTACGTGGGCAAGGCGATCAGCCTCAGCAACCGCGTGCCCTCGTACTTGCGGCCGGACGCCGACGGCCGCAGGCACATCCCGTTCCTGATGCGCAAGGCGGAGACTGTCGAGTTCATCGTCGTAAACAATGAGAAGGAAGCGCTCGTCCTCGAGCACAACCTGATCAAACGTTTTCGCCCGCGCTACAACATCATGCTCGTTGGTGACGACCGCACGTTTGTGAGCGTCCGGATCGACATGCGCCACGACTACCCCCGCGCGACCATCGTGCACAAGTACAAGCACGACGGCGCGACTTACATCGGGCCCTACTCCAGTTCGAGCAAGCTCTACAAGACGCTGGAAGTTCTTAAGCGCGTCTTCCCGCTTCGTCTGTGCAGTGATCACGTGATGGCCAATCGCTCCCGGCCGTGCGTGTACCACGAAATCGGCGCGTGTTCGGCGCCTTGCGTGGCGGGCATGGTCAGCAAGGAAGAGTACGCCGAGATACTGAAGGGCTTCATCCGCGTGCTGAACGGGCAGGACTCCAGTGTGGTCAAGCTGCTGGAGGGCCAGATGAACCAGGCCGCGACAGACCTCAAGTACGAGAAGGCCGCCGAGCTGCGCGACAAGATGATCGCCGTGCAGGAGACCACCATGCGTCAGCGCACTCAGGTGGGACAGACAAAGGCGGTCCACCGCGACGTGCACGGGGTCTTCAGGGAAGCGGACCGACTGAGCATCGCCACGCTGATGTACCGCGACGGAAAGCTGGAGGAGTCTGCGTCACGCGAGTTCGAAAGCCTGCTCCCGGACGACGAACTCCTGAGTCAGTTCCTGAAGCAGTACTACGACCGCGCGACGTTCGTGCCTGACGAGATTGTCGTCCCGATCCAGCTGGAAGGCATGGATGCACTGGCTTCGTGGATTTCCGATCGCGCAGAAAGGCGCGTTCAGGTCATCTTTCCGCAGCGTGGAGAACGCGCCAAGCAGGCCGACATGGCAAACGTCAACGCGCGCCACGCGCAGAAAGTCCGCGCCGAAACCGAAGACCGCAACAAACAGCTGCTCGCCGCATTGCAGGAAGCAGCTGGACTGGAGCGCACGCCGGTTCGAATGGAGTGCTTTGATATCTCGCACGGTGGCGGCAAGGACACTGTCGCCAGTGGCGTTTGTTTCATCGACGGCGAGCCGGCCAAGAGCCAGTACCGCAAGTACAAGATCAAGACGCACGACCGCAACGACGACTTCGCCAGCATGGAAGAAGTGTTGCGTCGACGCCTGCGGCGCGGAATGGAAGAAGACAACCTGCCGGACCTGATTGTGATCGACGGCGGCGTGGGTCAGCTCAACCGCGTCCAGGCCGTGTTCAACGAAATGAACGTGGTCGGCATCGACCTGATCTCGCTGGCCAAGTCACGAGACAAGAAACGCCCGGGCTGGGAGACCGCCTGGGGAGACGATGTCGAGCGCACTGACGAGCGCATCTTCCTGCCCGGGCGTGAAGAGCCGGTCACGCTGGACCAACGCAGCCCGGCCCTGTTTCTGCTGATGCGCA
This sequence comes from Planctomycetota bacterium, assembly GCA_020425605.1. Classification (GTDB taxonomy): domain Bacteria; phylum Planctomycetota; class UBA8742; order UBA2392; family UBA2392; genus JACKID01. The sequence goes on from JAGQRH010000007.1 coordinate 143,214, forward strand.
TCCGGGACGAGGCGCATCGCTTCGCGATCACGTTCCATCGCCAGCTCAAGGGAAAGTCCACGATCAGGAGCAGCCTTGATTCCATCCCTGGCGTCGGGCCCAAGAAGAAAAAGGCGCTGATCGGCAAGTTCGGCTCACCCCGCGGCGTGAAGCTGGCGCTGGTTCACGAGCTGGAGCAGGTTGACGGCATCACGCCAAAGCTCGCGCAGGCGATCTTCACGCACTTCGAGCAGGACCGCGCCGAGTTGATTGCACGTGACGCAGCAAAGCGCGAGAAAGCTGCCGCCAAGGCCGCCGAGCGAGAGACACGCGACTAGCCACGACCGCTGTGTACTGCCACTATCGGCCGCAATGACACCCGTAATCCTGATCTGCATCCTCTGTGTGTTCGCCTATTTCGCCAAGGGCGTCACGGGAGCCGCCAGCGCGATCGTGTTCAACGCCGGACTGCTGACCGCACTCGCACTCGGCCTGGACGGCGGACTGACCCTCCGCGACGGGCTGTATTGGCTTGCGCTGACGGACTTTCTCTCCAGCGCCCTGCTGGGGGCCCTGCTGTGGCGACAGGTGAAGTTTGAGAAGCTGACGCTCCTGCTGCTGTCGGCGATGGTCCCTGTGACGATTGGTTTCGCGCTTCTGCTGCCGACTCTCGATCTGCACTGGCTTTCGCTTGTACTGGCATTGGCCGTAATCGGGGCCGGCATTTATCTGGCCGCACGCCGCGATCTGCCTCCCGCGTCCGCCCGAACATTGAACATGTGGGCGGTCCCGACAGGTGCGTTGGCGGGCGTTCTCGGCGGGTTGTTCGGCATGGGAGGACCAGTCGTCTTTGTCCTGCTGAGCCGCGCAAGCGACGACCCTGGCGAATTCCGCGGACGCACAATCCTGATCACGAATGCAAGCGGCCTTGCACGCCTCGTGGCGCTCGGCGCAACCGGGGTGTTCACTTCACAGCACCTTGTGTGGCTGGGCTGGGCAGGCCCCGTCGTCCTGCTTGCGTTGCTTGCGGGCATGTGGGCGCACAAGCGGATGAGGCCCCGACCGTTTCGCCTTGCCCTGGGTGGACTGGTCACGCTCGCGGGCGTTGGCGGATTGCTGAGATTTGCGCTGGCCTGAAACAAGAACCCCCGGCTTTCGCCGGGGGGTGTCTTGCGTGTTAGTCGAATGCGGGCACTGGCTCAGGCTCAATCTCGTGAATCCCGCTGTCTTCAGGATTTCGGTCCGGCTCTTCGGGTGGTGGGCCAGAGTTCTTCTGGCTATCAGACAGCTCGTCCGGGTTTCCGAAGGCCCGGCGGAAGAACGCCCGGAAGCGGTCCGTCCAGCTTGCAGTTACGAGGTACGCGGCCGGTACCAGCACCAGCGTCAGCACCGTTGCAATCATGAGGCCAAAGATCACCGCGGTGGCAAGCGGCGCCCACCAGGCGGAGCTCTCGCCGCCGAATACCCAAGTGAAGTTGTGGAAGTCAAAGCTGAACTGCAGCGCCATCGGCAACAGGCCCAACGCTGTGGTAATGGCCGTGAGCAAGACCGGTCTCAATCGCGTCTTGCCCGCCTCTACCACAGCCTCGTAGACGTCCATTCCATGGAACTCTCTCAGCTGGTTGATGTAGTCGATCATCACGATGGCATTGTTCACCACCACGCCGGCCAGGGCGACGACCGCAACACCGGTCATGATGATGCCGAATGGCTGCGCCAGCACGATCAAGCTGACCATGACGCCGACCAGCGAAAGGATCACGCTGCTAAGGATGATGCCTGCCTGCAGCACGCTGTTGAATTGAAGCACGAGGATGAACATGATTACCAGCAACGCAACGATGAACGCATTCATAAGGAACGTTGATGCTTCTTCCTGGTCCTTGTTCTCACCGGTAAATGTAGCGTTGAAGCCGGCCGGCATGGTGGCCTTCTCAAGCTCAATGCGTTTCCCGATCTCGACCAGCAGCTCGCGGGCCTGGTAGCCCTCGGCAACATCGGCCGAGACAGTCAGCACCCGTGCACCGTCTTTTCGACGGATCGTGCCGGCGCCGCCGACGTAGTCCCATGTGCAGACGGTGGACAGCGGGATCGCGTTTCCGAACGCATCGCTGACGCGGATCGAGTCAAGCACTGCGGGATCGTTGCGGCGGTTCTCGGGCAGGCGAACGATGATGTCCCGTTCCTCTCGCCCATCGTCGTAGCCGCCTATGCGCTGGCCTGCGATCAGCATTTTCACAAAGTTACCGATCCACTGGGTATTGAGGCCCAGCATCGCCGCCTTGGAGCGGTCAACATGCACGCGCAGTTCCGGCTTGCCAACTCGCAGGTCGTCGCGAAGGTCGATGATTCCCGGCACGCCCTCGACAATGCGGCGCACTTTCTTGACCGCTTCGGCCAGCTGCTTCTCATCTGCGACGCGTACTTCGACGTTGATGGGCGGTCCGGTCGGCGGCCCCATCGACTGGCGCTTGATCTCAAACTCGGCACCCGGAAGGTCCGCAATCAGGGGGCGCAGCTCGTCGAGGTAGGTTCCCGGGCTGCCGGTGCGGTCCTCCTGGTTCTTGAAGCTCATGGTGACTCGCGCGAGGTGCGTGGCGTCTGCGCCGCCTTCCATGGGATTGCCGCCGACCCCCGTACCGCCAACCGTTGTCTCGATACCCTTGATGTCGGAGTTTTCCGGGATGCGCGATTCCACGACGCGGGCAAGAGCATCGGTCTTCTCGAGGCTCGTGCCTTCCGGCGCGGTAATGTTCACGAACGCCAGCTTGGGCTCCACTTCCGGGAACAACTCGACGCCGTGCCCCAAGCTGCCGTAGACGAAAATGGTCAGGATCAGCAGCAGGAAAGCGCCCGCCAGCGACGACTTCGGGAACCGCAGCCCAAGGCGCAGGATTCGCTCGTAGCCGGCAATGACGCTGTTGCCGAACCCCATCACTCGATCGTTCAACGCCGATTCCCTGGGCTTGCTGTAGCGCATGAACGCGGCCGCCACCGTCGGATTGATGACCAGCGCAACGAACAGACTGCAGGCCAGCGTCACGATCACCGTGATCGGCAGGAACTTCATGAACTCACCCATGATTCCCGGCCAGAACACCATGGGAAAGAACGCACCAAGTGTCGTCGCCGTCGACGCGATCACGGGCCAGGCCACTTCGGCGGTCGCCTCCCGGGCGGCCTGCATGGGCGATTTGCCCAGGCCTATGTGTCTGAAGATGTTCTCGATGATTACGATCGCGTTGTCGACCAGCATGCCCTGCGCAAGGATCAGGCTGAACAGCACAACCACGTTTAGTGTCACCCCCATCATCTGCAGGATGAAGAAACTCATCGCCAGGCTGAGCGGAATAGCCAGTGCCACGAAGATTGCGTTTCGCAGGCCCAGCGCGAAGAAGATCACGATCAGCACGAGAACCAGCCCCGAAAGGATGTTGTTCTCAAGATCGGCGATCATGTTGCGGATGTTGTCGGACTCGTCCTGCAGGACGGCGTAGTCCACTCCGGACGGGAATTCATTCTTCGCTTCCTTCATTCCAAACTTGATCGCGTCCGTGATCGGAATGATGTTGGCCCCTGCGCGCTTCTGGATCGTGAGCTGCACGGCCGGCCGGCCGTCGCGCCTTGCATAACTGATCGGATCCTTGTGACTGAGATAGGCGCGGGCGACGTCACGCAAGTAGATCGGGCGCCCGTCCACAGTGTGAATCAGAAGCGACTCAACGTCTTCCGCAGTCTTGAACTCGCCCGGAATGCGCACGGACGGCTTTACGCTGCCGGTGTCGACGCCGCCGGCAGACACATCAACATTCTCACCGCGCAGCTGCGCGATCAGATCGTTGACGGGGAGGTGGTAGCCCTCGAGCTTCTCCGGGTCGACCTCGATTTCTATTTCCGGCTCAAGACCGCCGTTGATTCCGACGCTAAGCACGCCCGGGATGGTCTCAATACGGTCCTGGAGCTCCTCGGCGATGTGTTCCAGCACGGGTACTTCGGCCCCGTACAACGTCACGATCATGATCGGGAACTCTGAGAAACTGAGTTCCGAGACGGTCTCGTCTTCAGCATCGACCGGGAATTCAGTCTTGGCGATGTCCACCTTTTCGCGGACCTTCTGCAGCGCCTCCTCAACGGGAATGTCGGGGTCGAATTTGCACGTCGTGATGCTGGCACCCTCGACGGACACGCTGGTCAATTCATCCAGGCCCTTGAGGTTCTTGAGTTTTCGCTCAAGCGGCAGGGTGATCGACTGTTCCACGTCGGCCGGGCTGGCCTCAGGCCAGGGCACGGCGATCGTTACCAGCGGGACCTTGATGTCCGGGCTGCTTTCACGCGGCAGAGTCATGTAGCTGAAGGTGCCGAGCAGCGCGAGGCCGCCCATCAGCACGAACACTGCCACGCGATGCTTGACGGAGAAGTTGGTAACGATCATTGCTTGGCCTCCCTGCCGGAGACCAGGTACGGATCTTCGTCTGTCCAGTGCACTTCGTCGCCGTCGGCAAGCGCCTGGGCACCGAAGGTCACCACTCGCATGCCCGGCTTCAGTTTCGTGCCGCGGATTTCAACCCACTGCATTGAAAACTGCCCCAGCTCCACGTCCGCAAGTTCGCTGACGATGTCACCGCCGGACGTCGGCAGCACAAAGAGCGACCGCTTCTCGCCGCTCAAGCGCACCGCGCTCAAGGGAACTACGAGTGCATCTGACTTGCTGTAGATGGTCACCTCGGTGGTTCCGAAAATGCCGGCCGGAAGCGCCATGTCCTCATTCGGGATCGTCATCTCAACCGTAAAGCTGTGAGTGATGGGGTGCGCCACGGTGTCGATGCGGGTCACTCTTGCCTTGCGCTGGACCGGCTTGCCGTCCGGCCCCTTCAGGGCACCGATCACAACAGTCATTTCGCCACCCGGGATGATTGACTGACGATGGGCCTCCGGGATCTCGAGCTCGGCGATCAGGCGGTCCATGACGGCAACGTGGGCGAGGACTTCGCCGCCGTTGGCGTACTCACCGACATTGCGCATGCGGTCGGTCATCATGCCGGCAATCGGATTCATGATGTAAGTGTCTTCGATCATCGACTGGATTCGGCCGGCGGCTGCACGTGCAATGTTGCGCCGCGTGCGCGCCTGATCGAGCTGTGCGCCCGTCGTGTCCGGATAGTCCTGGGCGCGCTTGAGGTCACGAACGGCCTGGTCATAGTTCGCCTGCGCTTCACGAAAGCTCTCGCGCAGCTGGCTTGAATCGATGCGTGCAAAACACGCGACGCCCGCAAGATGGCGAAGGTTCCGAAATGCCAGTAGTTCTTCAGTTGGCTTGGGCGCTCCTTCCGGCTGCATGGCGAGGAATTCATCAACCTCGAGCCACTGGGCCGTCGGCATGCTCGACGCGGGAACGACTTCGCCTTCGTCATAGGGAAGTTCGACAATCATGCCCGGCGCGGCCGCGCGCAGCACCAGCTCTTCGCGTGGCCGGATCATCACCGGAAGCTTGATCTTCACGTCGAGTTGCTGCGGTTTGACCAGCTGCACAACAACGTTGCGGATCTGCCGGGTTTCGTTGACTTCAGGCGCGCCGTCTTTGCCGCAAGCCACCAGCAACAGCGGCAACGCCAACACCAAGATGTTTCGCGTCCTCATGCTTCCGTTCCTTCGTCAAAGGCTGCCACTCCGTGCAGCACGAGCGTTGCTATTTCGTCAGCTAACGAGTAGGCGCACCCGGTGAATTCCGGGCATTGCACCACCTTCATCAATTCGTGCATCAGCATGGCCCAGTAGGCCTTAATCGTGACTCCCGCTGCCCTCTCCGACATGCCGCGGACCTGCAGCAGCTGAATCCACTCTTCGGCCACTTTGCAGTCGTACTCTTCGGCCTGCTTGACCAGATCTTTCAGACTGCTGCGCCCAAACCAGATCGAAAATGCGAACGCCAGCGTGTCTCGATACTGCTGTGCCAACGCGAGCATTTCCCTCGTGTAAAGCTCAAGCAAATCGCGCACCGCCGTCGTCTGTTCAAAGACACGAGCGCGAGTTTCAGTCGCGGCTGCCAGAAACTCCCGGATCAGCGCAGACGCCAGGCCCTCTTTGCTTCCGAAGTGGTAATAGAGCGCAGGCTTCGTCACCCCGGCCGACTCGACGATCTCACGCACGCTCACCGCGTCGTAGCCGCGGGCGGCAAACAGCGCAGTCGCCCTATGCAGAATTGCTGAGCGGGTATCGGCTTCCGTCGTGGAGTGGCTTGTCATGCCCGGCCTTATATACCGTACGGTAGGTATTTCCATTCGTTAACTGACCGAGCGTTCAATTGCTTCCGGGTTTTTCCGAGACTTCCGCCGCTTGCACCCCCAAAGCGCGTGCGCTATAGTTGTCGCCCCGCCAGTGAGCGGGATTTCGTACTTTATTGGCTGACGGCCTTCGTTGTGCCGGCACAAGTCGCAGCAAGGATTCGGGTTACGTATGGTGAAGATCAAGGCACGCTCATCGGAATCGGTTGACCAGTTGCTTCGTCGCTTCAAGAAGGCGTGTGAAAAGGAAGGCCTCACGCGCGCACTGAAGCGCCAGTCGTACTACGAGAAGCCGAGCGTCACCCGCAACCGCAAGAAGCGCCAGGCGCTGAAGCGCAAGCTGCAGGCCACCTATCTGTCGCAGCTCTAATTGTGCCAGCGGTTGAGATCTCCAACCTCAGCAAGACCTTTCGTGACTTCTTTGGCCGTCGCCGCGTGAAAGCGCTCGACGGCCTTTCTCTTTCCGTTGAGCCCGGCGAAGTCTTCGGCCTGCTCGGGCCCAACGGCAGCGGCAAATCGACAACATTCAAGATCGCCGTCGGCTTGCTCAGGCCCAGCGACGGCAGCGTAACGATCCAGGGCGCAAAGCCGGGCACCCTTTCCGCCCGCAAGGCGACTGGATTCCTGCCCGAAGACAGCACGCTGCTGCCGTTCCTGACGGCACATGAAACCCTGAAGCTGCACGGTGCACTCGCCGGGCTGTCGCGAAAACAAGCCTCAGACAAGGCACATGAATTACTTGAGCGAATGGACCTTCAGCATGCGGCCAAGCGTCGCGTCAAAGGCTTCTCAAAGGGAATGCAGCGGCGCCTGGGCATCGCGAGCGTGCTGATTGCTGATCCGGACGTGTTCATCCTCGACGAGCCAACCAGCGGGCTTGATCCACTTGGCGCCGTCAGCGTGAAGGAGCTGATCGCGGAACTGCGCGGCAAGGGCAAGGCAATCCTGATCTCAAGCCACTTGCTCGGCGAGCTCGAAAATGTATGCGACCGCGTGGCCTTTCTCAACAAGGGCAAGCTGCTGACCCAGGGCACTCTCGAAGAGTTGCTGCGAGAGCACGAAGTTCACCAGCTCCGGATCAGCCCGCCGGATGCCGAGTCCATCCAGGCGCTTGAGGCCCTGGCGCGGGAAAGGGGCCTCCAGGTACTGAGCTCCGGAGCGCCGATGCGCACGCTTGAGGCGTTCTACCTGAGCGTGCTGGGCGACAAGGATCAGTCATGATCGGCCGTGTACTGGCAATTGCCGGCGCGGGCATACGCGAAGCATGCCGCTCCCGGTTGGCACTGCTGGCGATTCCCGGGCTGGTCATTGCTGTGCCGGTGCTCGCGGCCGTGTTGAGCCATGACGCAGACACACATGCCTGGCTGGCTCGCAGCATCACGAGCGAGGGGCTTCAGACCCTGCTGCCTCTGGCCGCAATCATCGGTGCAGGCTTTCTTCTCAAGCCGGGCATGAAGAAGGGTTGGACAGTTCTACCCTCGAGACGCTCCGAGTACTTCATGGGCGCAGCACTGTCAGGCTGCATCGTGCTGGCCGTCGGTGCGGCACTCTTCGCCGCAGGTGGCGCAATCGCCGCAAGAAGCGATCTGACGCTTACACGTCAGTCCGAAAACGTCAGCAAGCAGCGCATCCACGATGGCCAGCGCCAGGTTGCGCCTGGCAAGACCGATGCCGCCACCTGGGCCAATCCGCGGTATGGCGAAGAGCTGGTCCTTGCAATCCCAGAGGGCATCGACGGCAAACTCAAGGGCACGGTCGAATACCAGATCGTATGGACAGGCGAAGCGGCGCCCCGCGATCGCTCACCGGTTGCTGTCCTGATCCAGAGCGGCGCAACTCGAACGCCGCTCAACATGAACGTGCAGTCTCGCTACCGCATCAGTTTTGAAGGCGACTATCTACCCGGCAGCTCGCTCGTGCTGCAGCCGACGGACCCCGTCCTGATCGTAGGCACCTCGCCCGCGCGTGTGCGCTTCGATATTGAAAGAGTAGCCCCATTCGGCAGCCTGTTGCGCCTGCTGGCACTGGCGGTCTGTGCCGCGACCTTGTGCATGGCGGTCGTGCTGTTTGTTCGCTCACTCTCTACAGCGCCAACGGCGGTACTGGCCGGGCTGCTGCTGCTGGCGACACTCACACTGCTGCCTAGCCTCGCCCCGGCGTCAAGAATGGCCCAGGATCGGCGCGCCGCGTTTGAGCCGAACGCCAAAGAATCCAGGTTCGTCGCAGACCTGGAAGCGCGCGCTACCAGTCTTCCGCAACTTGTGCCCGAGTCCTATTTCGATGAATTCCTCGCCGCGCGGGTAGTCCCCGCTGAAGCCATGCAAGCGAGCCTGATGAGACTGGCCGCTGCACTCGTACTGCTGCCGCTAGGCGCGCTGCTGTTCCGCTTGCGCCAGATGCCAAAGTAGCCGCTAGTTCAGCAGGCCATCCAGCTTCTCGCGCCGGTCCGGGTCGGTGATGACGATGACGCTGTCACCTGCATAAAGCACGGTGCTGCCGCCCGGGTTGTACTCGACGCGCTCGTTGCTGCGCATGATGCCGATCACCGCCAGGCCGAGGTTCTTGAAGATACCGACATCACCCAACTGTTTGCCATCGGCCTTGCCGCCGGGCGTGATCGTCACGTTCTCGAAGCGCACGACGTGTTCATGATCGCGCACCATGGTATCGAGGAAGTCCACTACGATCGGCCGGATCATCTCACTGGCCATGCGTAGTCCGCCAATGTGGTTGGGGCTGATCACCGCGTTGGCGCCGACGCGGTAGAATTTGGCGTCGTTTTCAAACAGCGTGGCGCGCGCAACGATGCGCATGGTGGCATTGAGCTGGCGCGCGGAAACGGTCAGCAGGATGTTGTCGCGATCTTCCGGCAACACGGCAAACAGCCCTCGCGCCTCGCCCAAGCGGGCCGACTGCAGCACTTCATCGTCCAGCGCATCGCCCTCTAGAATGATGATTCCGGGGTGATGATCCTGAGCATGTTTGAGATTCGTCTGGTCATTGTCGATCAGTACGACCTTGCGCTTCAGCTTGACGAGTTCATCCACGATGTGGATGCCCGTGGTACCGCAGCCGCACACCACATAGTGACCGACGACTTTTCCGAGTTCACGATCCATGCGCCTGCGCCTCAGATACTTGAGAAGCGCCCCCTCAACGAAGACGCTGATAATAGCGCCTGTGCTGTACAGGGCCACGACGTACGCCGTAAGCGTGTAGATCGTCAGGAACACTTTCAGCACGGACTGGCCGTGCGGCGTGAGCGCATTGATGTCGACCACAACCTCGAAACCGACGGTCGTCAGGGTAATGGCGGCCATGTACAGGCAGTCCAGCACCCCCCAGCGCGTGGAAACAACATCCGGCAGCATGAATTGGTGACCGATCAGGTAGAGCACGCCCGCGCCACTGGCCCACGTGAACGAATACAGGCCAACCGCCAACATGAGGCGGTGTTGGCCCGAGTAGCGGAAGAACCGCATAAGGAAATGTTGGAGGAACGTGAGCATGCTCAATGGTTAATCTAGTTCGCGGCGGGGCCGAGGGAACCTCACTTCCACGCAGTGCTAGGAGATCGCCCAGCGCCAGAGCACGAATGCACCTCCCAGCACAAACAGCGTGGTGAAGATTGCCTTGTTGTATCTGGCCAGCCACTCAGGCAGGTAGATATCGAAGTTGGCTCGGCGCGCCTCTGTGTACCGGCCCGCAACATCGGTCAGCGGGCAGCGCCCGCGATTGGCAAGCAGAATCAGCCCTTCCACCACTACTGCGCCCGCCGCCGCCGCCGACCAGCCGAAATGGCCGTACCAGGCGAGAACCGGCATGGCCAGGATCGCGGCGACA
>JAGQRH010000080.1 GCA_020425605.1 Planctomycetota bacterium
GTGCGTCTTTATGTCCACACCAGAGAAGAACTCGAAGTCAGCAGCGGCCGAGCGCACCACCCGGCCTGCAGCGCGGGTGTCGAGAAGTCGATTGACCTCGCGCGTCTGGCTGATCATCTTCTGCCAGGCGGCGAGGGCTTTGGCGACAGCGGCTTCAGCTTCCTTGCCTCGATCGGCGTTGGCGTTGCGAGCCTTGATCTTGGCCGCCGCCTGGCTGGTACGCACAGGTTTGCTGCGGCGCTGCAGAGTGAGGTCAAAGGCGAGGGGTCCGGTAGTCATGCTCAAGCCTCCATTGCTGCTGCAATAAACGTAGTGGCTACTTCAGCGTTGATGGCGTTGCCGATCACGCGGAGGTGATCAGCGCGCTCGGGATAGCTTGCAGCCAAAGGGAATGTGCCGGGTTCAATCGGTCGCCACCGTCCATCCCTGCATAGGGTCCAGTCAGCAGCTGACCAGAAGCCGTCAGGCGCGCCGGACTCGGGTGCGATCTCAGTAGCGCCATCGCCTCCGTCAGCCCCATCGCGCCCGGCCGCATCGATACGACGCCGCTCTTGCGGCCGTCCGTGGCTGTCGGCGTCGGCCAACCGGCCAGCAGAGCCTGACGCGGTAGCTGGTCCACCCGGCTGCGTCCATCCGGCCGCTCCGTGGCCATGCCCGGCGTATCCTTCCAGTCGCGCGCCGAGGGAGTAACCCACCCAGTAGAGTCGTTGCCGGATGTTCGGGGCACCGACGCCCGCAGAGCACAGATCTGCCGTCCCGACGGCGTAGCCCGAACTTTCCAGGTCAGCCTGTACAGAGTCGAGCCACGCGAGGCCGTCCGGGCTCGCAACCTGCTCTCCAAAGACCGCTGCAGGCTGGCACTCTCGGATGAGGCGGTGGAAATCGGGCCAGAGGTGGCGATCATCAGCAAAGCCGCGACCGGACCCTGCGTGACTGAAGGGCTGACAGGGGCAGCTTCCAGTCCAGACTTCCCGGGTGTCGTCCCACCCTGCGCGACGCAGGGCGTAGGACCAGACGCCGATGCCGGCGAAGAAGTGGCATTGCCCGTACCCTCGCAGGTCGCTGGGCTGGACATCCCTGATGCTGCGCTGATCGACGTCACCTGGGGCAATGATGCCGGCCGCGATGCTGCGGCGCAACCGCTCGGCAGCGTAGGGGTCGATTTCGTTGTAGTAAGCGGGGTTGACATTGGTTCTCATGATTCCTTGCTGTGTGGTTGAACCTTTGCTGCTTCCTGCGAGGCCAGCAGGGGTTCAAATATGTGTTTTGCCAAGTGCCTGACAACCGGCACGGCAACGCCGTCCCCCATAAGGTGGTATGCCTCGTTGTAGTTCTTGGGCAGTTCGTAACTATCCGGCAAGCCCATCAGCCTAGCGGTTTCCCGAGGGGAAATAAGCCGCGACCGCACATCTTCACCGCGAACAGTCAGAATCACCTGGCGGCTCGACCCGCCAGCCGGGGTTCGCAAGCAGCCGGCCACGTCATCAAATCGAACCTCAGCGCGTTGCACCTTTCGGCCGACATCGTCCCGGCGGGTGCGTTTGTAGATAGCCCCCACCATGAGCTTGCCGGTCTTCTTGGCGTCGTTGACTTTTTCCAAATTCTTGTCGCTCATCATCGCCAAGAGCTTTTCAGTCTCTGCCGGGGTGCTCCATTGAACGCCCTCGGGGCTTTCTTCGATCAAATCCGCGATGGTCGTCTTCCGCTTTGCTGGAGTTGGCGGGTTCCACCACAGCCACTTGCTGCGGGCCTTGGCGGGCAGTTTCTCGAATGCGTTCAACAGACTCTGGGTGTGCCAGAGCGGCGACGGTTCCGAGCTTGTGATGTTTGGCGCCGTCAGCGCCACTTCATCTCTGACGCCAATGACGAACAGGCGGGGGCGAGAGTGCGGCACAAACTGGACGGCATCAACCACAACGGCACCGAAGAAATAGCCCGCCTTGACGAAGGTAGAGCAGACGGCGGCGAAGTCCTTGCCCTTGTGGGAGGTCAGCATGCCGCACACGTTTTCCAGAACGATGATCTTGGGCGCCCGGCCATCCTTCATCAGTCCTTCCATGAGCTGCCAGAACGGCCAGAACGTGCCAGAACGATTGCCCTTGAGTCCTGCGCCAGCCCCGGCCAAGGACAGGTCTTGACATGGGAATGAGGCCCACACCAAGTCAGCCTCGCCAGGCACGTCCTGGGGGGCCAGCGTCCGCACATCCGCCACCTTCAGCGTGTTGCCCCCCTTCCAGTTCTTTTGATAAATGACGCTCTTCTTAACGTCGAATTCGTTGGCGAAGGTGCACCGCCACTTGCTGCCAAGACCAGCGCGAGCCATACCGGCACCGGCGAAAAATTCGTAGAAAGTAAGGACGTTTGCCATCGTGGCCTCTCTTGTTGCAGTAGCGGCCGCAGCTCGCTGACATACTTCTCGGCAGCATTACGGATTGGGACGAGCTTGCGGGGCATACTGAAAGTGTGCTTGACAGCGCAACTATGCGCAAGTAACTAGAAACCCCGAAGGGCGGAGGTCGGCGCGGGAGACATCGGGGTCCCTAATCTGCTTCAGCGGGATTCCCATTCCGCATCAGCAGCCGACTCTCGTCGCGCCGCCCTCCTCGCAGATCTAGCTCTGCTAGGCTACAAGCGCCCTAAGTGAAGGTTTGACACCCGTCGCTTGCTGCCGCTGATTTCGTCGATTAGGCCCTCGCTAGGCCCTTACGCACACCCTCGAAAGCGGCAATAGGTAGCTGCTATATGCCCGGCAGCCACGGTACGAAACTCAGGCGACGACCTCCTCGTCGTCCTTCACGAACAGCGCCTGCACCGCCTGCAGTACCTGTTCGTCGGTAAAGCTCTCGCCAAGCTCGACCTCTGCCTTGAAGGTGAGCCCGAT
>JAGQRH010000081.1 GCA_020425605.1 Planctomycetota bacterium
ATCATTCGACTCTCGACGCGCTCCTTGAGGTTGATGTACTCGTCGAGCGAGATGTCGGGCCAGTAGTTGACCAGCTGGATGCTGCTGTTGGGCGAGCCGATGCGGTCGATACGGCCGAAGCGCTGGATGATGCGCACCGGGTTCCAGTGGATGTCGTAGTTGATCAGGGTGTCGCAGTCCTGAAGGTTCTGGCCCTCGGAGATGCAGTCGGTGCCGATGAGGATGTCGATCTCGCGTGGTTCATTCGGGAATACAGCGGCCTTTTCCTTGGAGCGCGGCGAGAACAGGGTGAGCAGCCCCTGGAAGTCGTAGTTCTGGCGGCTGCCGGGCACGGTACCGAGCGTGGACTGGGGCGCGTCGCTACCCGTGACCTTGGCGCAATGCACCTGGTGGTGGTTCAACAGATGAGGCGCCAGGTTGTCGTAGAGGTAGGCGGCGGTATCGGCGAAGGCGGTGAATACCAGCACCTTGCGGTTGCCGGGGTTGATGGGCGAAGCCAACTTGCTGGTGATCTGCGTCTTCAGGTGCTGGAGCTTGGCGTCATCGCTCGGCGTGACCTTGGTCATTTCAACCAGAAGCGCGTCAATGGCGGCCAAGTCGGCTTGCAAGGCACGCTCCCAGGAGGGCAGATCCATGTCTTCCAGGCTGATCTGGATCTTCTTGCCGATGGTGGCGTCGCCGGGAGCCGGGAATTCCTCGTCGTCGAAGTCGGCCTCCTCGAAGGCGGTGGCGACGTCGGCAAAAGCGCTGGCTGCGCCGGTCTCCTTGAAGCTGGCAATCTTCTCCAGCGCATCGCGGTGGCTGCGCTGCAGGCTTTGGAGCGTGAGGCGGAAGGCGTGCACGGAGCTTTCCAGCCGCTTGAGCAGGTTGGTGGTCATGAGCGCCTGCAGGCTGCGCTCCCGATCGAGCTGCTTGAGCTTGCCGCCGCCACTGGAGACCTCGGTGTCGTAGAGCGCTTCGTACTTCTTCAGGCGGCTGGGCAGGATGTAGCTGACGGGCGCATAGACCGCGAGCGTGAGCTGCGACAGGTGGGCGAAGATGTCGTTGAAACCGATGACGTCGGGCCGATGGGTGAGCGGGCAGTGGAAGGATTGGGGCTTGAGCCGCTCGGGAAAGCGGCCGATGTCGGCGGTGTCGTAGAAGGTTTCGATGTGTCGCCGCGAGCGGGCGATGGTGACGCTGTCGAGCAAGTCGAAAAAGTCGAAGTCGAGACTGTTCAGGATCGCGGCGGCGGTGCGCTGTTCGGGCGGCAGCATGGACCAGGCGTTGAACGCCGCTTGGGCGCGGCGGAAGATCGCTTCGATGTCGCGACCGGCACCCAGCTTGCTGCCGAGCGTATCGCTGTCGCCTTCGTAAGCCAGCGCCAACTGGTTCTTGAGGTCGTTGAAGCGGTTGTTGACCGGGGTCGCCGAGAGCATCAGCACCTTGGTCCGGACGCCCTGGCGGATGACCTGGTTCATCAGCCGCTGGTAGCGCGTCTCCCGATCCTTGTAGACATCGTTGTTGCGGAAATTGTGGGATTCGTCGATCACCACCAGGTCGTAGTTACCCCAATTCACGCGATCCAGCGGCATGCCCAGCGACTCGCCGCGGCTGCGGCTGCGGCTCAAGTCGGTATGGCAGAGCACGTCGTAGCTGAAGCGGTCTTTGGCGAGCGGGTTGGTGACGAGGTTCTGATTGTAGTTGAGCCAGTTGTCGGCAAGCTTCTTGGGGCAGAGCACCAGGACGGACTTGTTGCGCAGTTCGTAATACTTGACCACGGCCAGGGCGGTAAACGTCTTGCCGAGGCCGACGCTGTCAGCAAGGATGCAGCCGTTGTAGGTCTCCAGCTTGTTGATCAGGCCGACGGCCGCGTCGCGCTGAAAGTTGAACAACTTCTGCCAGATCACGCTCTGCTGGTAGCCGGTGCGGTCATTGGGCAGCACATCCTCACTCACGTCTTTGAGGAATTCCCGGAAGATGTTGTAGAGCATCAGGAAGTAGATGCGCTCCGGCGAGTTCTCGCGGTACACGGCAGCGATATGTTCGCTAAGTTGCGCGGTGACATCCTCCAGCTTGTCGGGATCGTTCCAGATCTGCTCGAACAGGCTTAGGAACATGCCGGTGTGGGCCGGCTCGTCAAAGCTGCTGACGATGTTCGACAGCGCATTGCCCTTCTGGTATCCAAGATCGACAGCGGTAAAGCCCTGCAAGGGCATGTAGACGGTGTCCCCGTCACTGGCCCGCACACCGGCAAAGGGTTGCATGGGCGCCTGCCCGCGGTTGGAACGGAACGTCGCCTTGCGGCGGATCCAGTCGGCGCACTCCCGCGCAATGGCCTTTTGCGCGAGTTTGTTCTTCAGCTGAATCTCGAATTCGCTACCCGTCAGTGTGCGTTCCCGCTCGATCTTCGGCAGGTGAAATTCGCGTTGTTCCTTCTTGATTTTGTCGCTTGCCTCTTCGGGCACAAATGCAGGCGAAGTGAACATGAACTCTAGCGAGGCGATGCTCTCCAGCTCAGTCTTCAACGCCACGTAAGCGTATATGGAGAAGCAGGACGCGGCGATCTTGAGCTTTGCACCTGGCTTGAGGGTGTCTTTGAGGTCGGCCCCCAGCAAAGTGTTGATGTTGTCGATCAGGCGCATTTGTCATTCTTTATACCCAGTTGTACCGATTATCGCGGATTTATGGAGAAAATGAGGTAGCGCACCTGCCCTGTCTGCCCACCTGGGATTAAGTGCGTCAGTGCACGTACGACAGCTGTCGCGCATGAATGGGCCACTCGCTGCCGAAATTCTCATGCTTCGCCGGCGCCTCCCTTTTGGTCAGGAGGAGACATCTAGGTTGGTCGGGCTGAACAGCGGCTACGGCCGA
>JAGQRH010000082.1 GCA_020425605.1 Planctomycetota bacterium
GACGAGGAGCACGTCGTCAGGGCCGAAGTCGCCCACGTTCAAGGCGGAAGCCGCCATGCCTGGGTCGAAAGGTTGCCCCTCGACGTTGACCAGCTTCAGGCCGTTCGACTCGAGGCTTTCCTCGACCTTCTTCTGGAAGTAGCGGAGCTGGTTGGCATAGCGGCCCGACTCGCCCGCATCGAGCTTGCTGACGACCTTTCCGAACAGACGCGAGAAGCGCCAACTCTCGACAGCGATGTCGATCAGCGACTGCTCCATCTGCTCATTGCTCTCGATCTGCTGGGTCATCAATCCCTCCTGTGGTTACGTCTTGTCGGCTTTTCCGCCCTTCGACTGCTGCTGAATCCATTCAGTGATCTCCGCCTTGGAGAACCGCCATGTCCCACCAACCTTGAACGCGGGGATCTTCTTGGCTGCGGCCAGCCTGTAGATCGTCCGCTCCGTGACCTTCAGGAACTCTGCGACCTGCTTGAGGGTGAGGATCTCGCCCTCGTCAGCGCTGGATGTCATGGTTCTGGCCAAACTTGACTAATCGTGGCTAAGATAGTACAGAAATTTCAATGATATAACCATATGCGTACGCGTTCACGCAACTACGTCACAAGTTTCAACTATCGATCCTCTCGTTGTAGGCAAGGGGGACTGGAACACGCACCTAGTGGGGCGACACCCACGGTTTCCTATCGATTTCGCATGGCCTCGAACCGACGAGCGGCTTCTCGCCGCGCGACGGTGTGCTGCTCCGCGCTGATGTCCGGAACATCGATGCCGCCGACCGCGAAGATGTTGCCCGGAATGTCGTCGTCCGCAGGCGACCCGTCTTCGTAAACCGCTTCCATCCTGGTCAGGTCGGTGCCGCACAGTTCTGCCAGGTGGACCCAGGTCCATGCCTCGACGGGGTTCGGTTCGAAGTCCTCGGCCAGGCTACGCATGGCTTCGACATCGCCCGCGAGGGCGGCCTGTCTCAGCAGGGGAAGTACGGTGGCACTGGTTCCCAATTGGTCAGCCAGGTCGAGCAGGCGGGTCGCATCTTCCGGTGCCGCCAAGGATTGGGCGTGTCGGAAGTCCGCTTCTTCGCCGGTGAGCTCTGCCCACGCCAGCGCCGCATCCGGTCGCCCGAGCCGGGCCGCGGCGGCCAGGTGCTGGCGGTATTGGTCGAACTGCGCGAGGGCGGCCGCGTAGTTGTCGGCCCATCCCTTCTCGGGGCCGTCGAGTCGGCGACCTGCGAGTTGCTGCCGGTACCAGTGGCCGTCCCGCTCTTCGGGGTGTTCGCATTCCAGCAGCAAGGCGAGGGCATAGTGCGCATTGACATGCTCTTTGGCCGCCAACTGCTCCAGCCCATCGATCAACAGGGTCGAGTCGAGATCGAGGTCCGGTGCGTTTTGCCAAGAGGATGCTTGGTCGATGCCAACGTCGTCGGGCATCTCTTCATCGTCGACATCCCACCCGTCTGCGTCGCCTGCGACCAGCTTCACCAGATATTTGACATCGACAGCGACCAACCGGTGGGTCTTGGCCACCGCGGTGATGGCCTCGACGATGCGTTGGCTCTCCGCGGTGGGATAGCCCAAGGCCAGGCAGCGCTTGGATAACCGGGTCAAGTCATCGCTGGTGAACCTCCACGCCTGTCGTACCTGACCGATGACGGCCTCGGCCGCGAGCGCCGCATGGGAGTTGAAGCCCAGCAGCGCGGCGAGCAGTTCATAGAGGTGGGTGCGACGGACGGCGATCCCGTGCTGGCTGCGAAGTTGGGTGTGTGCGTCGAAGCACAGTTGCTTGATGCTCATGACAGTTGCTCCTCAAGTGAACCGAGGCGGGTCGGACTATGCGCACACGCTTAATGCCGACGCACCCGGTGTCGAGGTGTCGCTGAACATGAGGATCGGTAAGGAAGGCCTTCTTTTGCTCGTGTGCAAGCAAGGCGGGCGCCGGGCTCCATTGTATCTATCAAGCATGGCGCGAGTAAACGCCTGCTGTCCGGCGCGGGGTTGAAGCGAGAGGAAGTCGCGAGAGCATGAATCATCGGAATGTCCCGATATTCATGGAGGAGCGCCGTCATGGCCCATCCCAACGCACAACCCATCGTCGCCGTGCAGGGCGGCGGGACGACGGCTGCGCCGACCCTGCTGGGGCAAGGCCCTGCTCGCATCCCCACCGGCGGCAAGATCCGCGCCGGCATCAAGGTGCTCACGAAAAAGGCTGCCGGAGAGCCCAAGGCCCAGGCGATCTACGAGCAGGGCGTGGCCGCGGGCCACTCCTTCGAGCAAATCGAGCGCGCCATCACCAAGGCACTGCCCGATCTGAAGACGCCGCTGGTGCCACGGAATGTGTCGTGGTTCACCGTTCGGGCGCAGGATTTCCCCAATCCCGAGATCGCCCGGGCGATTGTGGATGCCTATGGCGAGGATCGGGGCGAAGGCCGACGCCTTTACCGCTTTCCGGTGGTGTTCCCCTCCGACTACTGGCAGACCGTGATGCCGCACGAACTGGCCACCTGGGGCACGCACGAGAAGCATTACTGGTCGCAATACTCGGGCGATGGACGGGTGCGCCACTGCATGTGCCATGCTCCGGTGCCGGTCGACGACACGGGCCGGCGCACGATCCGCCTATTCGGCGGGCGCAAGACCATGATCCGCGAGGACAACGGCGGCCTGTGCGACCCCGAGAGCTGCCGCGAGTACCAGCAGCGCCAGTGCAACCTGACCGGACGCTTCCTGTTCTTCATTCCCGGCATCCGTTCGATCAGCGCCTTCGAACTGCACACCAACAGCTTCTATGCGATGAACTCGGCGATCCAGAAATTCGAGACGGTGGG
>JAGQRH010000083.1 GCA_020425605.1 Planctomycetota bacterium
CGATTCTTCCGGCGATGCTCGGCCCGCGCCCGCCCACGGGGCTGCTGGCAGAGCTTCGCCGGCTCATGGCGGCGATCGCGCCGCCGGCCTATCGCGCGGCGATCAATGCCTTGGTCGATTTCGACCGTCGTGCGGCGCTCGCCGGATTCGATTTTCCGGTGCTGTGCATTGCCGGTGACAGCGACCGTATCGCCACGGTCCCCACCATGCGCCACATGGCTACACGGATCCGCGGCGCGAGCCTTGCGGTAATGCGCGAAGCGGGACACCTTGCCCCGTTCGAGGATGCGCAGGTGTTCGTCGCACTGCTGGCGGCGTTTCTCGATCGGCGCTAGAGGATGGACGCGATGGAGCGTCCGGCGTGCCTGCAGGCGTGGAGCGGGTGAAGGGAACAGCACCCGGTCGCTAACTCGTTTATTACGAACGTCTTTTCCGATCCATGGGGCACGGAATGGACTCGATTGTGGACTCAAGTCTTCGGTCTGGTCAACGCTGGCCGTTGCTGTTGATCCAAAGCGAGCTATGCACATCCAGCAGCAGCCACAGCGCATCGGATTTCATCCGGAAGTACAGCCTTCCACTGACACACCACAGGCTGCAACGGATAGGTGAGCTGCGTCCTCAAAGGCCTGGCTCATCATGGGCCGGTACGGCCCCGTCTTTCACCCGCTCGATGAACCGCTTCATGGGCTCCGTGGGTTCGCCTTTGCGGCGCAGCAGGTAGGTAGAGAGCATCGGCGGGGTGCCGGCCAGGGGACGAATCGAGATGTCCGGGCGCTGTAGCGTCTGCACTTGCGAGGCGATGGCGAAGCCGATGCCGTAACCGGCGCCGACCAGGGTCAGCATCACGCCCAGGGTGGTCACTTCATCGACCACCCTGGGCGGCGTCTTTGCGTTCTGCAGCATCGCTTGAATTTGATGACGGCAGCCCGATCCCGATTCGGGATGACACAGAACCAGCGGGAATTTCAACGCTTCAACCAGCGGCACTTCCACGTGCGCGAGCAAGGGATGGCGTGCGGGCACGATCACCGCCAGCGGATCGGTCCACACCGACTCGGCGACGAGACCATCATGCACTGCGCTTGACAACGCAAAGCCGATGTCCAGCAGATCGTCGTGCAGCATCTTGATCTGCTGCACGAACGGTAGTTCGAAGATGCGAATCTCCAGCTCGGGCTCATCCTCGCGGCTGCGAGCCAGCAGGGTTGCTATCCGGGGCTGCACCATGCTGTCGAAGATGGCGATGCGTAGATGGCCCTGGTAGCCCTGCGCCGCGGCCTTTGCACTCCTCACTGCCTGCTCAACGGTGGCCTCCACGCGTCGGCATTCGCCGAGAAACACTTGGCCGGCCCAGGTCAGCCGCGTCAGGCGTGTGCTGCGGTCGAACAACTGTACGCCGAGCTGGCTTTCCAGTTCCCGCATTGCGCGCGACAAAGGCGATTGCTCGATCCCCAGACGCTGGGCTGCACGGGCCAGATGCAGTTCTTCCGCAACTGCGATGAAGTAACGCAGCAATCTGAAGTCCATGGCCGCCTCCTGTCTGTCGTCGTCTGGCTCGGGCTCTCCGGCGCCAGCGCTCACATCCAGATCCCGCAGCATCCCGCTCTATGACACCGCTTCAAGGGCTCATGCTTGCTAGGAGCATTTTCCTCGTCGATTCCCGCGGATCAGGCCAGCGCCTGCCCTGACGCGTGCAGGAGTTCGTATCGGTGCGGCCGGCGACGACTCGCTGACGTCAGAGCGCGCGTGACAGCGCATGCATTATGGAACTTTGTATCTATTTTGCGTGCTCTTGCATGGCGAGGCAATACGTTGAAATAACCAGCCTTGTCCGGCCACGTACAACCTCCTGGCGACAAGGAAAGGTCGGCCGGCGGTGACTGGAAACCCTCTGTGGCAGGCATCGCCAAAGACAAGCACTCATGCGGTTCCCTGCGGTCATAGGAACTAACTGCATCTTCAGGGGCGAATACATGAACTTGCGCCATCTTCGCTGTTTCGTTGCGGTGGGCGAGGAATTGCACTTTGGCCGGGCGGCGCGGCGGCTGCATGTGGAGCAGTCGCCCCTGTCGAGGACGATTCGCCAACTGGAGGCTGACCTGGGCGTGACCCTGCTTGAGCGCATGCCACGGAGCGTGTGCCTGACCCCGGCCGGGCAGGTGTTCCTGGAGGAGGCCCGGCGTGTGCTGCTGACCCTTGAGCAAGCGCGGACCAAGGCGCGGGCGGTGGCGGCGGGACACCAAGGCACCCTACGGATCGCACTGACCGGCTGTGTTGGGCAGGTCCGATTGCCGGCGCTGCTCGCGCTGTGCCGGGAGGAGGCGCCGGAAGTGGGTGTTCGGCTGTTCGAGACACCACTGCCGCAGGTGGTGGGCGGGCTGGGAAACGACCTGTACGACGGGGCCTTGGCGATGGCCAGCGTGATGGAGTCCGGTGTGGTCGCCTTGTCGCTGTGGCAAGACCCGTTGGTCGTGGTCATCCCTGCGCGGCACCCCCTGCTGGAGCACAAGCGGGTGCCGTTGGAAGAGGTGGTGCGCTACCCGCTGGTTCTGTTCGATCCGCAGGCGTGTGAAGAGTGCAGCCGGCAATTTGAGCGCCTGCTGCGCTTGGCGGAGATGCTGCCGATCGTGGCCGAGTATGTGACGACCCACTCGCTGATGCTGGCTCTGGTGGCGGCCGGCTATGGCATCGGATTTTCCAGCGCGGCGCACGTGCCGACCTGCCGGCAGATGGAATTGATCTTCCGGCCACTGGATGAAGAGTCGGCGGTGCTGACGACGTACCTGCTGCACCCCGATGGC
>JAGQRH010000084.1 GCA_020425605.1 Planctomycetota bacterium
TGCCAGTCTGCGTGAAGCCGGGCGTCGCAATGGCATGCGCACGCTGCGTGAGTCAGGCCAGTTGGCGATTTACGATTGCTCGACGACGCTTGATGAGGTCATCCGCGAAACCATGGTTCTGGAGTAAGCTTGACCCCCGATCCAGAAGAAGTGCAGACAACCGACCGGCCCGCGTCCGATGACGCGGGCCGAGCGTCGAATGGCCAACGCCTTCTGGCGCTGACCGGCATAAGCCTGACCATGTTGACGATCGCGGGTGCGGCCCTTCGCTATGCGTTCAATGACGCTTTGTGGTCACAGATTTGGTTTGCCGTTTCAATTGGCGGGCTGGTCGGCTTTGCGACCAACTGGGTTGCGATCAAGATGCTGTTTCACCCGCGCGTGCGTGTGTTTGGCGTGCAGGGCGTAGTGCCCTCGCGCCGCCTTGAGCTTGCACGCAGTGTGGGCGAGACACTTGAAGAACACCTGATCAGCGGCGACCGGATGCACAAGCTGCTGGTCGGCAGCGGTGCCATCGACGAGGCCATGGGCAAGCTGGCGGCGCACTTGCCGAAGCTGCTGGAAGACCCGGACGCGCGAGACCTGGTGACTCGCGAAGTCACCAGCACCATCCAGGAAACCATGGGCGACGTGATGGTCTCCGCGAAGGCAAAATTGAAAGAAAAGGCCCGCAGCAACTTCAGCGCGATCATTGCCGGCAGTACGGCGACCGCATCGCTGGGGCCGCTTGCGGGCGTCATGGCGGCCGGTGCCGTAAAGAGCGGCATGCTCGACAGCATGGTCGAGAAGCTGATCGACAGCATGGCGGAAGAGCTGCGCAAAGACGGCGGCGTGGACGGCGCGGCAAAGGGCATCGTCAAAGCCCTGCCCGCGCGGGCCGAGCTGATTCTGAATGACAAACAGTTGCGCGGCAAGTTGACCGACCTGTTCGAGAGCATGGCCGAGGACCTGGTTAACGCGGTGGACGTGGCCGGTCTCGTTGAGCAGGAACTACTGGGGCGCGATGAAGGCGAGCTTGAGAACCTGATTGATCGCGTGGCCGCCAGTGAACTCACGTTCATCCAGGTAGCCGGCGGCGGGCTGGGCATGATCGCCGGACTCGCGTTGATCTGGCCGTGGTTGTTGCTGCCGATCGGCGGAGTGTTCCTGCTGATGGTTCTCGTAGCACACGTAGCCGAGAAGAAGCACGCAACGCGTCGCGAAGCTGAAGAGTTTGCTGACGCCATTGTTGATCCGCCGGAGACACCACCCGAGCTGCCTGAGCCGGAAGACAAGGATGAGCAGCTTCCGGTTGTTGCCGATGAGGCAGGTGACGAAGTCGCCGACCCGGTGCTGGACGAAGCCGTCAAAGCCAGCACGGACTCGTCGGAAAGCTAGCCGGACGGCTTCTGACGTTGTTGCAGCCAGAACCATGTGCCCGCGCTGGCAATCGCGATTGCTGTTGCGGCCGCCATGATGATCCAGACAAGCGGCGGTGTGTGGCGTTCCGCAGGCTCACCCAGTTGGCTGCGGAATTGCTCAAAGGCTTCCGGGCCGTAGGCCGTGATGTTATCGAACCAGGCTTCCACTTCGATTTTGCGGCGGTGGCTGTCACAACCCAGCGCTAACGCCATTACGTCCGGCGGCGCTTCGCCGTATATGGCGCGGTAGTCGCCGGCGATGTCGCGGACCTCGTTGTGCCACTCGCCGTCAGCGCCGGGTGGGCGCAGGTTGATGACTACGATGCGTCCTTCGCCGAAGGCTGCGTCAACGCCTTCGTTGGGTTCAAGCCCGCCGCCGAACGTGTAGCAGATGGCGCGGGCGGGCGGTGTGACGCCGGTGTAGTCCTCGACTTTTTTGCGCCAGGCACTCGCGGCCGGCCCGGCGTTTCTCCAGCTTGCGTCAAAGCCGACCAGCAGGCGCGCCGGGAAGTTGTCGAATTCGGGCGCGAGCGGTGACGAGTTCTCGAACGTTCGTGAAACCCTCCAGCGCCAGCTTAACAGCGGCTCTGCGTTCGGGTCGTAGCGGGTAGTCCGCCAGATCAGCCCGGCGCTGCCGTCACTGCGAAGGTGCATCGCGCCGTCGCTGACGCCAAAACTCAGCGGCTTCAACGAGCCTTCCACTTCGTAGTAGCGCCAGTCTTCCTCAGCATCGAATGCGTCAATGACCCGCCCCGGCACAGGTGCCGTGTCCGGTTTCTCAAGCCGAGAAGAATTCACCACGTGACGCGACTGCGTGGTGGTGCAACCGGCCAGTATCAGAATCAGAATGAAGGGCGCTCGCCGCATGGGCGCAGTCTAGCTTAACTGCAACACGCAACGACGCTACGAGCGCCACGGACGCAACGAAATGCCTGAAGGCGCGCAATCCCCAAGAGGCTCGTCGCGACCGTGGCGCTCATCGCGGCGTCGCGCCGAGGTCGTTGTCTTAGTCCCCGGCGGGGAGAATCTCAGCCAGATAGCGCAGCAGGTTGTCGCTGAAGATCTTCGCGATGACTGTTTCACTGACACCGCGACGTGACAGGGCGCGCTCAAGATTCGGGAGGTCGCACAGATGTTGCAGGTCAGCGCAGGCGTCGTTGAAGCCGTCGAAATCGCCACCCAGCCCTACATGATCCTCGCCACAGACGGAGATCGCGTGCAACAAATGGTCGGCGATGTGCTCAACCGTCGCCGGTTCGTGCCCGGGTTCAAGGGCGTCGGCCAGCAGGTGCTCCGGGTAGAAGTCGATTCCGACAAAGCCGCCACGGTCGCTGATGACCCTAATCATTTCATCTTCAGCGTTGCGGACGACA
>JAGQRH010000085.1 GCA_020425605.1 Planctomycetota bacterium
CTTCCCGAGCGTGGCCTTGTCCCGGCCCGGCGTCGCAAACAGCAGACGCTGTGCGTCGAGGTCATAAAAAACAGAGATGTACGTCTGACCGCGCTTGCTTGCGGTCTCATCGACGCCGATCGCGCGAACCCTGGCATGACTTTCCTGGTCGCGCGCCCGGCCCACATGATGATTGATCACGCGCCACAGTCTGCGACTGCGCACACGCAGCAGTCGGCCGGCGGCCAGGACCGACATGGTCGGCGCCAGCATCAGCGTCAAGGCCTCGAACAGCAGGGTGAAGCGACTGCCTTCACGCGCCCAGGGCACGGCGACCTGCGTCACCTTGCCACAACCGGCACAGGCCACTCGTGGCACCTCGGCATGCAGATGCGCTTCGTACTGGAAGAAATCCAGATGGCGCCAAGAGCGCGCCAAGCGGTCGTGCAGCGGCTGCGCTGCCGCACCACAAGCCGGGCAAGCATGAATGGCGGCGCCAAATCCGACCTGGAAATCGATCCGCCCGTTCTCTGGCTTGAAGATGACTTCATCGACCTGCCAAGGAGCAACGAGACCCAAAGCCAGGGTGAAGGGCGTTTCAATCATGAGCAAGCAGCCGCGAGAGGAAAGGCCGCTATTGTCCTCCATGCCGAGGGCGGCAGACTGCCTTCCTCGGCCCGAAGGAAGCGTAAGCGAGCGGGCGGCGATGTCAAGGGTTCGGCTGCGCCCGGACTGCGTCCGCCCTTGACATCACAGCCCCCTCAAACTGAGAAAACCAACGTCCGTTCCACACGAAACGACATAGAGCCGGAAAACTCCGAGGAAGTCTGCTGATCATCGTTACGAACTTGTAGGGAGCAAGTTGCGTACCACAGATCTGTGAAACACGCCGGACGTTATAAGTTACTGATTAAAAGGGAATTCGTTTAGAGCTTCGTGTGACAGAAGTTTCTGTGCTCACGTGGCATGTAAAATTTCCCGACACCTTCCCTAGAACTGCGTTGGCAGCGGCGTGGAGTTCCGTGGAATTGGGCGGTTTGACAGTCGTGCCTGCAGACTAGCAGCCTGTCGGACTTTATCGTCGCTGACCGCCAGACCGACTATCTGCTACCGCCGTCGGTGGACGAATGGCTGAATCAGGGTGTGCTTTCGGCAACTACTGTGACACAGGGGGTATCGACCTACATGGGCCACGCCAAGGTCTCCAACACGTACTGGTACCTCACGGGCACGCCCGAACTCCTGTAAGTGGTAGACAGGCGCTTCGAGCACTTCGTCGATCCGTACGAAACCGAGGACGACGACGATGGTTAGGCCCGATTCAGACCAGGCGCCCAGCTTCGCGGCCCTGGTGCAGGCGTTCTTCACCGAGCACCTGCAGCAGCAGCGGGCGATGAGCCCACGCACGGTCGCCGCCTATCGCGATGCCTTCGTGCTGTTCCTGGACTTCGCGCAGGCGCGGCTACGAAAGCAGCTCACGGCGATCCGGCTCGAGGAGATTACGCCGGCGCTGATCCTGGCCTTCCTCGACCACCTCGAGCGCGAGCGGGGCAATACGGTGCGAAGCCGTAACGCCCGGCTGGCGGCGCTGCGGGCGTTCCTGAAGTTTGCCGGTCGGCGCGACGTGAGCGCCTTGCATGCTGTTGAGCAGGCGCTGGGCGTACCGATGAAGCGCTTCGAGCGGCGGATGCTGGGCTTCCTGTCACGCGAGGAAATGTTGGCGATCATCAGCGAGCCGGACGATTCCTGGACGAGCCAGCGCGACCACCTGCTGCTCAGGATGCTCTACAACACCGGCGCCCGGGTCTCCGAGATCATCGGCGTAGCACTGGCCGACTTGGCGCTCGACGGTGCCGCCTGTGTGCATCTACACGGCAAAGGGCGCAAGCAGCGCGCGGTGCCCCTGTGGCGATCGACGGTGAGGCAGATTCGGGCGTGGCTGCGGATCAATCCGCAGCTGCAACTGACCTCGGCACTGTTGCCTAATCGCAATGGCCAGGCGATGACGCGTGGGAACGTCACCCAGCGCCTCGCTCTCGCGGTCAAGGCCGCGACTGTAGCGCAGCCGCAGCTTGCCAAGCGTCGCGTCTCCCCGCACCTCATCCGCCACACGACGGCGATGCACCGCTTGCAGTCCGGGGTAGACATCAGCGTCATCGCGCTGTGGCTGGGGCACGAGAGCCCGACGACAACGCACCAATACGTCGAAGCTGACCTCGCGATGAAGGAGCAGGCCCTGGGGAAACTGCAGGAACCAGACGCCATGATCCGGCGCTACAAAGGCACCTGACTCGTTGGTCGAGTTCCTGAAGACCCTGCAGTTATGTGCAGGCCGCAGGCATCACGCAGCGACTCTTTGCTCGTGCGATGCCGCGGCCCGCACCTCAACTGTCAATAACGGGGAACTGTGCATAATGGCCGGTTGCTGCCTGATGACAAATGGAATCAAGCAACCACTTCCTGACACGCAGGTGACAAGGGCCAGAAGCCGTTGCCAATGACTGCTCTCTGACAAGTTCCTCGCCGAGGCGATCGCCTACAGCCAGACCGAAAGGACAACTCCCCACACTGGAAATGATTCCCTGCGTGGGGAATGTGTTGCCGCTGACGAAATCAGTTCAGGTCGAAGCGGTCAGCGTTCATGACCTTCGCCCAGACGGCGACGAAGTCCTGCACAAACTTTTCCTTGTTGTCATCCTGCGCATAGACCTCGGCATAGGCACGAAGCACCGAGTTCGAACCGAAGACGAGATCGACCCGGGTCGCCGTCCACCGGAGCGTACCCGTCT
>JAGQRH010000086.1 GCA_020425605.1 Planctomycetota bacterium
CTGGTGCTGCTGCGCCTGGCCTGGCGTGTGGGCCATCGGCCGCCGCCATTGCCGGCGGCGATGCCGGACTGGCAGAAAGCCGCTGCGCATGGCATTCACCATCTGTTCTACCTGTTGATGGTCGCCATACCGCTCACCGGCTGGCTGATGAGTTCGGCCAAGGGCTTCCAGACGGTCTATTTCGGCATCCTGCCCTTGCCCGATCTGCTTGCCAAGGACAAGGAACTCGGCGAACTCCTGCAGACCGTCCACAAGGTACTCAACATCAGCCTGGCCGCGCTGGTCGTCGCGCACATCGGCGCGGCACTCAAACATCATTTGCGCGACCGCGACGAGGTGTTGTCGGGGATGTTGCCTTTCCTCAAACGCAGAAGCTGAACACGCCTTGCTGCGAGAACGGAGAAACCATGAAAGCCCTTCGCCTTGCCCTGACCGCACTGCTCCTGGCCAACTGCAGTGTGCATGCGGTCGAGTTCAATCACTTCGTGGCCGAGCAGAGTTCGCTGCAGTTCGCTTCCAGGCAGATGGGCGTGGCGGTGGATGGCCGTTTCAGGAAGTTCTCGGTGAAGCTGGCTTTCGACCCGGCCAAACCGGCGGCGGCCACGGCGCAGCTCGAACTCGACCTGGCCAGCGTGGACGCAGGTTCGCCGGACGCCGACGGCGAGGTGGCCGGCAAGTCATGGTTCAACGTCAAAGCGTTTCCAATGGCGACTTTTGTTTCCACGGCGATTCGCCCGCTCGGCGGCGACCGCTTCGAACTTTCCGGGAAGCTGACGATCAAGGGCAGGACGCACGACGTCAGCGCGCCTTTCATCTTCCGTCAGGAGGGCGACAACGGCATCTTCGACGGTGCCTTCGTCCTCAAGCGCCTCGATTTTGGCATTGGCGACGGCATCTGGTCCGAGGTCGGCACGGTAGCCAACGAAGTGCACATCAGCTTCCACATCATCGCTGCGCCGGCGGCGGCCAGCAAATAGGCAATTGCCGGGAGTCCGCACAACCATCGATCACACCCCACAGGAGAAATGGCATGCAGAAGCACATCACCCTCGTCACCCTCGCTGCGCTCTTGGCAGCGCCGGTATTTGCCGCACCGGAGACCTTCGTGGTCGACCCCAACCACACCTATCCGCGCTTCGAATACAGTCACTTCGGCTTTTCCAACCAGATTCAGCGTTTTGACAAGACTGCCGGCACGATCGTCTTCGACCGCGACGCCAGGACCGGCTCGGTAGACATCACCATTGACGCCAGATCGGTCGATACCGGCTATGGCCTCTTCAACAAGCACATCCAGGGCGAAGATTTCCTCGATACGGCCAGGTATCCGAGGATCACCTACAGGTCGACCGCCGTCAGATTCGATGGCGACAGGCCGGTAGCCGTCGAAGGGATCTTGACCATCAAGGGGATCAGCAAGCCGGTCACCCTGAAGATCACCTCTTTTCAAGCCATGCCGCATCCGATCGTCAAGAAGGACGCGATTGGCGCCAACGCGGTCGCCACGATCAAGCGTTCGGAGTTCAACGCCGGCAAACATGCGCCACATGTCAGCGATGAGGTGACGCTGAGCATCGCGGTCGAAGCCCTGAAGCAGTAGACTGGCGGCAGAAAGGGGCTACGAACCCCGCCCCGGTTCGCCACGCCGGCCAACTGGAACCACGACCTGGAGAGAGACTGCCATGAGCGAGAACAAGCCAACCGTTGCACAGAAAGCGCCTTACGCAATAGACGTCGAAGCCGGCAAGCGCTACTGGTGGTGTGCCTGCGGCAACAGCAGGACGCAGCCCTTCTGCGACGGCAGCCACAAGGGTGGGCCGTTCCAGCCGCAGGAGTACCGGGCCGAAAAGGCCGCGAAGCTGTATTTCTGCGGGTGCAAGAACAGCGCCAACAAGCCGCTCTGCGACGGCAGCCACAAGACGCTGTAGAGGCACGCTGGAGACACGAGAAGACGTAAGGACACGGGTAGCGCCGGACCGTTTACCTCACAGCCCACATCTTTGGAGAAGAGAGCATGACCACGAGCCTGAGCAGCGAAGCACTCGATCAACTTTTCGTGCAGGCGCGGACCCACAACGGTTTCGCGCCTGAACCCGTCGCCGAGGCCACACTGCGCCACCTCTACAGTCTGATGAAGTGGGGTCCGACGTCGATGAACTGCCAGCCGGCGAGACTGGTCTTCGTGACCAGTGCGGCGGGCAAGGCCAGACTCGCGCCGGCCCTGGCGCCAGGCAATCTGGACAAGACCATGGCCGCCCCGGCGACAGTGATCGTCGCCACCGACTCCCGTTTCTATGAGCACCTGCCGACGATGTTTGCGGCCTATGACGCGAAGCCCACCTTCGAAGGCAACGCCGAGCTTGCCGCCAGCACCGCTTTTCGCAACGGCACGCTGCAGGGCGCCTACCTGATTCTTGCTGCCCGCGCGCTTGGCCTGGACTGTGGCCCGATGTCCGGCTTCGACGCCGACAAGCTCAATGCCGAGTTCTTCCCCGACGGCCGCTACCAGGCCAATTTCCTCTGCAATCTCGGTGTCGGCGATCCCGCCAGGCTCTATCCGCGCGGCCCGCGGCTGAGTTTCGAGGAAGCCTGCGAAATCGCTTGAGGGGTGGGGCGCCGGTGCGGTCGACGGTGCCCTCCTCGAGGTCATTGATTTCGCCGAGTATGTGGCAGGTCTCGCCTGCCGTCTCCCGTCATCGGCGGGGCCGCCTTGAACGTGCCGTCGTTTGTTGGCAAGTGAAGCGTTTT
>JAGQRH010000087.1 GCA_020425605.1 Planctomycetota bacterium
ACTCTTCGACATCCAGCGACGATTCAGCCTTCGGCGGTGCCATCAACTTTGCACCATCCAGCACCCAACAATTGACGGTCACCCGCAGCGTTCTTACGGGGAGCTCGGCCACCAGCACCAATGCCGAAGCTCTGGGTGCTGCGATCAACTGCGGCGGAGTCATCGAAGTCAAGGAGTCCACGATCTCGGGCTCCACGGCGACTTCGGGCTCAGGCGGTGCGGACACGTTCCACCACGAGAATTCGTCCACACTCTTGATCGAGCGTTCGACAATCTCCGGCAACACGGGCGGCCTGACGATCGTCAGCTCAAGCTCGGCAAGCATCATCAACTCCACCATCAGCGGCAACACGGAACCCAATGGCGGCGGTGGCATCACTGCGGACAGCGCAAGCGTCAGCGTCACCTTCTGCACCATCACGCTGAACAACGGCGGCAACGCCGGCGGAATCAACGTCGGCTCAGGCATCGTAACCCTGATCGGCACCATCCTTGCCGGGAACACCGGCCCTTCAGCCGCGACTGCCGACTTCCTGGTCTCGGGTGGAACCCTCGCCGACGGCGGCGGCAACTTTGTCGGCGTTGATGACGTGAGCAACTTCACGAACATGGCCACACAAGCCGGCAGCTCCGGCACGCCCTTGAACCCCATGCTGGGCGCACTCGCAGACAATGGCGGACT
Organism: Planctomycetota bacterium; assembly: GCA_020425605.1. Classification (GTDB taxonomy): domain Bacteria; phylum Planctomycetota; class UBA8742; order UBA2392; family UBA2392; genus JACKID01. The sequence goes on from JAGQRH010000087.1 coordinate 683, forward strand.
CACGTTCACCCACGCCCTGCTGACCGGCAGCTCGGCCATCGACATGGGCGGCAGCACGGCCGTGCCGAGCGTAGACCAGCGCAACGCACCGCGCACTGTCGGCAGTGCAGACGCCGGGGCCTACGAGTTCGGGGCAAGCGTACCCAGCGGTCAGGGTAGCGCCGGCGGCGAAGGCGACTCGCGCTGCACGGTCTCGGCCAGCGGCGGCAACATCTGGCTGATGCTGCTGGCACTGATGGCACTGGCGGGCGTAGCCACACGCCTGCGCCGTACGGCGTAGCAAGCGAATCAACAGTCAATAAGACCGGACGGGCGAGTGCCCGTCCGGTTTGCTTAACCGGTTGTCCACATGCCTTGCGGGCATGGCGCGGGGCTTTAGTTGGGCTATCATGCGTCCGGACCGCACTGAGGCTAAGGCATGGCAGACAAAGTTGAACATCGCAGCAAGCCGAACTTCTTCGACATCGACTTCGAGAAGGCGCCCTTTATCGCCATCTGGGAAGTCACCCGTGCGTGCGACCTGCGCTGCGTACACTGCCGCGCCGAGGCCATCCCCAACCGTGACCCCGACGAGCTCACCAAAGAACAAGGCTTCAAGCTGATCGACGAGCTGCGCGCCTTCAGTGATACCGCGCCGCCCCTGTTCGTTCTTACCGGCGGCGACCCGATCAAATCGCCCTACACGATGGACTACATCAAGTACGCCGATTCCGTCGGGCTGCGCGTGGCCGTCACGCCCAGCGCCACCGGGCTCCTGACGCGCGAAGCCATTCACGAAATGAAAGAGAACGGGCTGACGCGCATGGCCATCAGCCTTGACGGGTCAACGGCCGAGATTCACGACAACTTCAGACGCCAGCCCGGCAGCTACGACCACACCATCCGCGCCATCAAAGACGCACAAGCCGAGGGCCTGACCGTCCAGATCAACACCACCATCAGCCGCTGGAACATGAACGACATCGACGCCCTGTGCGAGCTGATGCAGAAGCTGGGTTTAACCTTGTGGGCGGCGTTCTTCCTGGTGCCCACGGGGCGCGGCGAAGAGAAAGACGAGATCTCGCCGGAAGAATACGAGATTGCCCTGAACAAGTTGTACGAGACAGCCAAGGCCGCGGACTTTGACCTGAAAACTACAGCGGCCCCCCACTATCGGCGCGTCGTGTTGCAGCACCAGCGCGAGGCCGGCAGCAGCGGCGACAGCAGCCGCTATATGCGTCCTCGCTCAGAGGGTGGTGGCCCGGAAGACCGCAAGAAAGACGGCGGCCCGCCCGCATGGGTGCTGCGCGACATGAAGCCGGGCGGCTGGACCCGCGGCGACAGCATCGGGCGCGCGGCCCGAGGCGTGAACGACGGCAACGGCTTCATCTTCATCGATCACGTAGGCGAGGTGTACCCGAGCGGCTTCTTGCCGCTGAAGTGCGGCAACGTGAAAACCCAGTCGGTGATCGACATCTACCGCAACAACCCGCACCTCAAAAAGATGCGTGACTTTTCACAGCTAAAGGGCAAGTGCTGGGCCTGCGATTACCGCGACGTCTGCGGCGGCGCCCGCTCAAGGGCCTTCGCCGTAACCGGCGACTACATGGCCTCAGAAGCCTGGTGCACCTACGTGCCGCCGGCGCTGGAGCACGTAGAGGGCGTAGACTGGCTAGCCCCGGACATGCTGATCAAAGACGTCCGCGAGTACATGAAACCCGAAGACATCGCAAAGATCGAAAAACCGGAGTAGCACAAGCACAGCAGCCCAAGCGACTGGTTTTTAGCCTGTCGCAAACTGCGGTTAACCACGAAGCACCACCAAGCAGCACGAAGAACTGCCGAGGCGAAAAGGGGTCTGGCTCCGAAGGTGCCTGAACCCTTTTCAGCCGGCGTACGTGTTGTGAACGACAAAAGGCGGCATCACACGAAGACACTAAGCCACGAAGAAGGGCACCAGCCAAAGCATAGTCTCACCACAGAGGCACAGAGACACGGAGAAAAACAACTCCGTGCATCTCCGTGTTCTCCG
>JAGQRH010000088.1 GCA_020425605.1 Planctomycetota bacterium
CCCTGACTGCCCCGTCCTCCGGGTCGATCGATACCAGCGCCGCCTGCGCCGCCGGAAACTGGGTCAGCGCGAATCCGCCATCGTCGATGCGACGAATCCGCACGACGTCGCCAGGCTTGAGCACCGCATCGACGCGCTTGGGCGTCGGGCCGCGCTGATTCTCGCTGATGTAAGGTCGCGCCCAGCGCACGGCTTCCAGATCCAGTTCTGCCAGTTGGCCGTCGCCCAGCTGCAATTCGGCTCGTTCGCCATCGCTGCTCACCACCACCGCAGGCAGCAGTCCGGCCACGCTCCAGAAACCGTTGAGCAACTCACCGACCGCCTTGGGGTCCTGATCGGCCGGCAGCTCAAAGTGTGCCTCCGGTCCGCGGTAACCATGGCGCAGGTCATACTCGTCGAGACCCAGGCGGACGGCGTCATTGGCTGCTTCCTGCAGGCCCGCCGTCACCGTGGTGTAAACGCGATAGCCTGCGGTGGTGGCCTCCTGGCCGAGGATGCTCTCGGCCTCCTGGCGCACCATCTCCGCCACATAGTCGGCTTCCAGTTCGACAGGAGGATCGTGCACGAAAGCGAAATCAGGCGCCGTGGACGCTTCCTCGAAGGCGACCTGGTCGATGAAGCCGACTTCGAGCATCCGCGCCAGCACGTAGTTGCGCCGCTCGATCGCTCGGGTCGGGTTCTGCACCGGATTGAGATCTGAGGGCGCCTTGGGCAAACCAGCAATCAGTGCCGCTTCGGCAAGGGTCAGCTCATCCAGGGTCTTGCCGTAGTACACCTGAGCCGCGGCCGCCACACCATAGGCGCGGTGCCCGAGGAAGATCTTGTTGACGTAGAGCTCAAGGATCTGTTCCTTCGACAGGGCTTCCTCGATGCGCATCGCCAGCATGATCTCCTTGATCTTGCGTTCGATGCGGCGCTCCGGCGACAGAAAGAAGTTGCGCGCGACCTGCATGGTGATCGTGCTGCCACCTGAGCCGTACTCGCCACCGGACCGCAGAACCTGCCATCCGGCGCGAAGGATGCCTTGGTAGTCCACGCCTGGGTGCTCGAAGAAGCGAGCGTCTTCGACCGCAATGAAGGCATTCAGAACCTGCTCGGGAATGTCCTCAAAGCGCACCGGCGACCGGCGGGCCTCACCGATCGAAGCGATCAACTTGCTGTCGGCAGAGTAGATGCGCAGGGGCTGCTGCAGCTGGGTTTCGCGCAACACCGCCACATCGGGCAGCTCGGGGCCATAGGTGCGCTGGACCCACCACAGCGCGCCGCCTGCAGCGATGACGCCGAGCAGTCCCAGGACCAGTGCAATGCGTAGCAGTTTCTTGATCAGGCGCACGTTGAGGGGTGGTGTACGGCGAAGCCTCGAAGTATAGGCGGATCACTCCTGAACGGGCCGGGAAGGCCCCGATTGCCCGCCGGCGGCCCGAAATGTGCGTACGGGCACAAGCCCGGCGTTGATCAAGGCTTAAGAATCGTATTTAATGTAGCGGGGCATGTTTCGCTCGTAAGGTACCGTCGGAAGGGGAAAAACACCGTGGGCCTGTTTACTCGCAAGTCTTCGCCCCTGGTCGGCGTAGACATCAGCTCGACCGCCGTGAAGCTGCTGCAGCTGTCGCAAACGGGGGGGCGCTTCCGTGTGGAGCACTACGCCGTCGAGGCACTGCCGCCGAATGCGGTGGTCGAAAAGAACATCGTCGAAGTCGAAGCGGTTGGCGAGGCCATTCGCCGAGCCGTGCAGAGGTCGGGCGTCAAGACCAAGTTCGCGGCGGCCGCCGTCGCGGGCTCGGCCGTGATCACCAAGGTGATCCCGATGCCGGCAGACCTCAGCGACGACGACATGGAAGATCAGGTCTCTGTTGAGGCCGCTCAGTACATTCCCTACCCACTTGAAGAAGTCAGTCTGGACTTCGAAGTGTTGGGGCCGGTGAAAGACAATCCGGACATGGTGAATGTGCTGCTGGCGGCGTCTCGGACAGAGAACGTCGACGTTCGACAGGCGGCGCTCAACCTCGGCGGGCTTTCCGCCAAGGTGGTCGATGTCGAAGCCTTCGCCATGGAGAACGCGTTCAGGTTGCTGGTCGACCAGATTCCATCCGGGCGCGACGGCCTGGTGGCGATCATCGACATCGGCGCCACAATGACCTCGCTGAACGTGCTCCGCAACCAGCGCAGCATCTACACCCGCGAACAGGTGTTTGGTGGCAAGCAACTGACCGACGAGGTGATGCGGCGCTACGGTCTGTCGTACGAGGAAGCGGGACTGGCGAAGCGTCAAGGTGGCCTGCCCGAGAGCTACGAGATCGAGGTCCTTGAGCCTTTCAAGGAAGCCATGGCACAGCAAGTGAGTCGGTTGCTGCAGTTCTTTTTTGCCGGTAGCGAATTCAACCGGGTCGACCAGATCATTCTGGCCGGCGGTTGCGCCTCGATTGCCGGAATCCAGGAACTGGTCGAGGAACAGATGGGTGTCCCGACCATGATCGCCTCGCCCGTGGCCAATATGTCGCTCTCGCCCAAGGTGCAGGCGCAGGCGCTGGCAGCAGATGCGCCGGCGCTGATGATCGCCTGTGGCCTCGCCATGAGGAGTTTCGACTAATGGCCACCATCAATCTTTTGCCGTGGCGCGAGCAGCGCCGCAAGCAGCGGCAGCAGGAGTTCTACGCGAT
>JAGQRH010000089.1 GCA_020425605.1 Planctomycetota bacterium
CGCAACGAGATGTATTGGGACTGGCACGCCCGAAAGCGCGACCTGTCCGATGCACGCTATGTCGTGCGCGAGAAGTGGTATCCCGTCGAGACCGTCTGCGCGTACTTCCCCGAGGACGCCACACTCATCCGCGCGGCTGCATCCGGCTGGGCGCCAGAGTTCCTGGAGCTGCGCCACCTGGACGACAACCTCGCCCGAGCCTACGACACCGAAACGTCATCGGGTTGGTACGATCAGGACTGGCGCCACACCGACACCCGCATGGTCTGCCTGCGCGAAGTCTGGTATCGCGTGCCGGTCGCGGGCAAGGTCATCACGCTGCCCGATGGGCGCACGGTCGAGTACGACAAGAAGAACCCCGTCCACGTGCTCGCGGTCAATGAAGGCTTTGCGACCGTCAAGAAGGCCGTCTATACCAAGCTCAGAGTGTCGCTGTGGGTGGGGCCGCACAAGCTGCAGGACGAGGACTACGGCAAGAACTCGCTCCCCTACGTGCCGTTCTGGGGCTACCGCGAGGACAAGAGCCGCGTCCCCTACGGCATCATCCGTGACCTGATCCCACTCCAGAAGGAGATCAACGCCCGCCGATCCAAGTTGCAATGGCTGCTCGCGGCCAAGCGCGTTGAAGCGGACTCCGACGCGCTCGACCAGGACTACAACGACTTCTACGATCTGGCCGAGGAAGTCGCTCGCCCGGACGCGATGATCATCACGAACCCGAACCGGCGCAATCCGCAGGGCGTGAAGGTTGAGAACGACCTTGCGCTCACCGCGCAGCAGTGGAACGTGATCGGCGATGCGGGCGAGCAGATGCAGCGCGTGGCCGGCATCTACAACTCGATGCTGGGCGCGACGGACGGCGCAAAGTCCGGCCGCGCTATTGAGGGGCTGGTCGAGCAGGGCAACACCATGCAGGCCGACATCACCGACAACTACCGCTACGCGCGGCGCCTGGTCGGTCAGCGGCTACTGGAGCTCATCGCCCAAGACCTCGCCGGCCAGGAAGTCACGATCATGGCTGGCGAAGAGGGCAAGCAAAAGCCCGTCGTGATCAATCGCCCCGTCATCGACAGCCTCACCGGCATGGAGTACCGCGAGAACGACGTGTCGAAAGTGCTGTTCAAGGTCGCGTTGTCGGATGTGCCGAGCACGCCGGCTTACCGCGCTCAGGCGATGACGATGCTGGCCGAGGTGATGAAGTCGCTCCCGCCGCAACTGCAAGCCGCGATGGTGCCGTACTACCTCGAGTCCACCGAGATCCCCAAGCGGCAGGAAATGGCGGATCTGGCGCGCAAGGTGCTGGGCCTGGGCGAAGAGGGCACGCAGCCCGACCCCGAGAAGCAGCAGATGGCGCAAGCGCTCGAGCAGATGCAGGCGCAGCTCGAGCAGGCCATGGCTGCGCTGCAGGACAAGGAAGCCGACCGCGCCCTCAAGCAGCGGGACCTGGACATCAAGGCGCAGAAGACGGACGCCGAGATCGCCAACTTGCGAGCAGAGACGCAGCAGACGCGCGCCGAGACGGCCGGCAAGGCGATGGCGCTAACGCAACAACCAACCGTAGGAGAACGGACCCAATGAGCACGACAAAGACGTACATCGGCACCAAGGTGATTCATGCGCTCCCGATGACACGCCAGGCGTACAACGACTACCGCGGCTGGCAACTGCCGGACAACGAAGACGGAGCAGATGACGGCTATCTGGTCGAGTATGTCGACGGCGGCAAAGCCAACGACCCGCGGCACGCTGGCTATATCAGTTGGAGCCCGAAAGATGTGTTCGAGCGCTCCTATCGGGCGAGCCACGACATGACATTCGGACAGGCCCTGGAGGCCCTGAAGGTCGGGCAGAGGGTGGCCCGAAAGGGCTGGAACGGAAAGGGTATGTGGCTTTCGCTCTCTGGCCCGCTTGGAGGTCGAAAGATCGGAAACGAGTCGTTTTGGTCGGAGAACAATGCGCGGTATGCCGCCGAACAGCCGGATTGTGCCGCAACCGTTCTTCCGTGCATCACGATGAAGACCGCTACCGGCGAAATCCTCATGGGCTGGCTGGCTTCGCAGACAGATATGCTGGCCGAAGATTGGGAGACTCTGCCGTGAACGACCAGCAAATCGAGCAGGAAATCCAGGCCAAAGGACTGACCGCGCCGCGCGTGACGCCTGAAGACTTGGAAGCCAACATTTGTCATGTTGATATCGTGACGTATGTGGGTCCTCGCGGCCAGACTCTCCGTTGGGCGGTCATCGAAACCGCTAGCGGTTTTCTGGTCCCCGGCAAGCCCTCCGCATCGGTATCCCCCGAAAATGATGACGAGGAGTTGGGGACCAAAATTGCGGTCGAAAACGCTCGCAATGAGTTGTGGCCGCTGATGGGCTACGCGCTGAAAGAACGCATCGCCAACCCACAAGGAGCAATGCAATGACGATTCGCCAATCCAGTCTTGAGCGGCTGGGCAACTTCAAGGTGACGATTGACGACGCGACCGACCAGATTCTCGGGCTCGTGGATGCGCACGGGCAGGAACGACAGCTCGTAACGGCTACAACGGGTCCGGGTGGGGTGGTTAGACTTTCCGTGGAGGGAGAATCGCTGTCGATGGCGATGACACGCGGCCCACTGAAGGTTGGCCCGAA
>JAGQRH010000008.1 GCA_020425605.1 Planctomycetota bacterium
AAGACAGCAGTTACGGAAAACTGCGTGGCGCAAACACGCTGGAGATGGTGCACGAGTTCCAGGCCAACGGCATTCGGGTGTTAGGCAGTACGATCATCGGCCTGGAGAGTCACACCCCGAAGAACATCGATGCCGCCATTGAGTACGCGGTTTCACACGCGACCGACTTCCACCAGTTCATGCTCTATACGCCCCTGCCGGGTACAGCTTTGCACAGGGAACTGGATGCGCAGGGCCGCATCATGGATGAAGAAGTGGTGGGCCTGCCGGAAATCCACGGTCAGGCGCGCTTCAACTACGAACACCCGCACATTCGCAACGGTCTTGAGACGGAGTTGCTGGTGCGCGCGTTCAACCGCGACTTTGAGGTCAACGGGCCGAGCGTGGTGCGTATCATCGAGACCACATTGAAGGGCTGGCTCCGCCACAAGGACCATCCGGATGAGAGAATCCGCGACCGCATCAGATGGGAGAGCAAAGAACTGTGCACGACCTGGTCGGCTGTGGTGTCGGCCACCCGTCGCTATTACCGGGGTAACCCGATCATGCTGGATCGGCTCGACAAGTTGCAGAAATCGCTCCACGCAGAGTTCGGATTCAAAGCTCGACTGATGTCCCGGCTCGGCGGATGGTTCGTTCATTTCATGATGCGGCGAGAGGCAAGACGCCTCGCAAGCGGTCGCACGAGCGAGCCGCCGACGTTCTATGAAAGCAACTATCAGCAAACGGGCTCGGCAACCGAGCCGTGCCGCTACGTGGAGGCGGTGCGATGATGGGCCGTCACGGTGCTGATGCGCTTCACCAGCGCCGACCCGTTGTCGAGCCCCTTCAACAACCTGTTCCACTACAGTGGGTACAGCCCCGGCCGCTCCATCGACCCCGACGGGCTGTTCGCAGTCGACCCATTCGAGATCGGCGGCACGCGCACGGGTGACACGTGACTATGCTAATGACGCAATGCGGCCTAACGCAATCAACTATCGAGTCAGATTCAGTGATGGCGAAACATGGTTCCGGCCGTTCAGCAACTGATCGCACCGACATGACAAATGAAGAGATGATTTCGAAGATTCTCGTCGACTTTGCCACCGCAATGTACGAGTGGGAGTCAAAACATGCTCCTCGCATCCAGAAGGAGTTCAATGAACGATCCGGTTTGGCCACGGCGCGTATGAATGAGGCACAGAGCGAGTTACGCGATGTGTTCCGGAAGTTCTGTCTCGCCACAGAACACCCCCAGCGCGAGGGGTCGGCGGGCGACCCTCCTGACTATCACCCGGACTTCTTCGACATACTGGAAATCGCAGTCAAAGGCAAAAAGGCCGAGGCCAGTGTGCGTCAACCGCGGCTGGGAAGGATGGTTCCGAGCAAAGGCGGGGGCATCGTAACTGCCAACACCGGCAAAGAGTTCATCACATACCACCTCAGGCTGACTGACAATGGCTGGCGGCTGGACGACCGCCGGGAATCCCACTACGACGACGGCACGATTATCAAGATGGGGTTGTAGCTCGATCGGAACCGCCTCGTAGTGCGGGGTGACAACCTGCCTGGGTTGCCGGCGGAGTCCGGTACAGCTTCGACGGGCGCCACACGCCGGACGACGTTGTCCAGAGCGGCGTGTGGGAGGCGGCCGCTACCGGCGGTAGTCCACGACCTTCATCGTGCACCCGGATGCGTTGCTGTCCGAGCAGATAGTCGGCTGGATCGTGCAGCCGGACGTCAATGCGCCGGTTTCCATCGCGTCGCGGTGCGCCGCTCAGGTACGTTGCTGACGCAACTTCCCGATCACTGTAGTCGACGACTCAAACCACGAGATCAGCGTACTTGGCAACTATGCGTTCATGGCGCAGTCGGGCTACGGCGCGCCGCGCTTCCGCATTCTTGCTCCGCCGGGTGCGGAGCGCTCTGGTGAACACGCGGCCGGCTTGAGCCCGCGATTGCGGCTTCTTGCTCACTCCAGTTTTTGCTTTCAACTGCAATCATTATTACTATCATCTTTTCTCTTGCGATGGTTGTAGTCGTGTTCTTCCAATTGGAGCGTCAACGTGGCTGGGCATCGTAAACCTAATTCAAACAGTGATTTAGATAAATCAGCACAGCCGTCGAGTCGCTTGCCTTCGCAGCCGGGGCCTGAAGTTCCGGCCGGCGAAAAGGAGCTGACCATCCTTCAAAGCCTGCGCAGAATCATCCGTGCCGTCGACATTCATTCGCGCAAACTGGTAACGCAGTACGGCATCACGGGCCCGCAGCTCGTCTGCCTGGTGACGCTTTGTGACGAGGGCGCCATGACCTCGGCCGAGCTGAGTCGCCGTGTTTTCGTCAGCGCCAGCACCATTACCGGAATCATCGACCGTCTCGAGCGCGCGGGCTACGTCGTCCGCCAGCGCGACGAGATCGACCGCCGCCGCGTGCTGCTGCAACCGACCGATACCGGCTTCAAGCTGGCCTACCGCGCGCCTTCGCCGATTCAGGAACAGCTCGTCGAGAGACTGCATGAGCTGCCCGAACTCGAACGCTCAGCGATCGCCATGTCGCTGCAGCGCATTGTCGACCTGATGGAAGCCCGCTCCGTGGACGCAAGCCCGATGCTGGCCACCGGCGACATTCACGCAGGCGCAAGCGCGCGCCTGGAAGCCGCCGACGCAGGCGATAACCCGGACAACGTCGAGAAAAACTAGACACCACATCACCAAGCTGGAGATTAGCCGATGGATAAACAAACTTCGGTAGTTGAAGAACCGACCGTAGCTGACCTGCCCGAGATCTCGGAAATCCCCGAGTTCCAGAAGCTGGCCGATGTCGTCGTGCCCGAGCCCCTTAAAGAAGAAGTAAACGAATCCGAGCTCGAACACCGCGACTTCGACGACAGCGAATTCTGGCGCAAGATTCCCGCCTTTCGCGATGTCGAGTACGAGCAGTTCATCGATCACAAGTTCCAGCTGATCAATAGCGTCACCAGCCCGGAGAAGCTGACCGGGATCGTCGGCGAGCTGGCAACGCCCGAATTCGTCGAGGACATGAAAGCAGGCCTGCGCGCCGCGCCAATGAACGTGCGAGTATCGCCCTACCTCATCAGCCGCATCGACTGGGACAACCCGTACGACGATCCAATTCGCAGGCAGTTCATACCGGTTGCCTCGCGACGCCTGCCGGATCATCCGCAGCTCACACTCGACAGCCTGCATGAACAGGACGACTCGCCGACGCCGGGCCTCGTTCATCGCTACCCGGACAAAGTCCTGTTCCTTCCGCTCGATGTATGCCCCGTTTACTGCCGCTTTTGCACGCGGTCATACGCCATCGGCGGCGACACCAACCAGGTTGAAAAAGTCGGCTACAAGTACAGCCCCGAGCGCTGGAAGAAGGCCTTCGCCTACATCGCCTCGCGCCCGGAGATTGAGGACGTGGTCGTCAGCGGCGGCGACGCCTGGAACCTGGCGCCGATGCATCTCAAGGAAATCCTCAGCACGCTGCTGGCGATTCCGCACATTCGCCGAATCCGCCTCGCTACAAAGGGTCCGGCCGTGATGCCCATGAAGATCCACAGTGATCGCAAGTGGGTACGGGCGTTGATCAAGTGGGTCGACCACGGGCGCAAGCTGGGCAAGGAAGTCTGCCTGCACACGCACTTCAACAGCCCGAACGAAATCAGCCTGATCACTCACGACGCGATGCAGGAGCTGTTTCGCCACGGCGTTAAAGTGCGCAACCAGAGCGTGCTAATCCGGGGCGTGAACGACTCACCGGAGACCATGCAGCTGTTGGTCAAGCGCCTCAGCTACATGAATGTGCAGCCGTACTACGTTTATCAGCACGACATGGTCAAAGGCGTCGAAGAGCTGCGCACGCGCGTGGGCAAGACCGTCGAGCTTGAGCGCCATGTTCGCGGCGCGACCGCTGGCTTCAACACGCCGATCTTCGTCAACGATGTGCCCGGCGGCGGCGGCAAGCGCGACGTTCACAGCTACGACTACTACAACGAAACGACCGGGGTAAGCGTCTACCGCAGCCCCAACGTCGACGAGGAGAAGGCCTACCTTTACTACGACCCGATCGACCAGCTGCCCGAAGAAGGCCGGGAGCGCTGGGCCAGGGAATCCGAGCACCAGGCAATCATCGACGAGGCCCTGAAGGGCGCCGGACTTACTGACCTTGAGCCTGCACGCTAGGGATCACCGTGGACCAGATTGCACACCAACTGACCGAGCGCTTCGGCCACGACATCGCCGACAGCAACCGGCTCTACGACATGCCCCTGCGAGGCGACGGGCATTCCGTGAATGTGCAGTACGATCCCTACAATCGCCGACTCAAGTTCTTCGACATGACGCCTCAGGACGCGCGAGCGAACAGCGCCATCTCAGACGCGCTGCGCACAGCTGACGGTGGCGAACTGTACTCAAAAGTGATCGTCTATGCCCGGCCGGGACAAGACGGCTGGCGCGACTCCGGGCTACGCCGCGAAGCCATCATCTGGGGCTTCTTTGGCAACGGCGACGACGCCGAGTTGTGGACCCGATACCCGCTGACCCTGCGCAGTCAGGACATTCGACAGGATGAGGGCGACAAGGTAGCCGCGCTCGCTATCAACAAGGAAGTGGTCGAGCCGGTACTGCCGGCGGGATACACCTGCGCACCAGCCTCCGAGGCCGACGCGACCGACATTGCCGGACTGATGCGGGCGACATTCGAGGACTACCCTACCCCGATCACGACCGAGAAGATTGCCGCCACGATCCGCGACCGCACCTCGCACTTTCGCGTCGTGCGCGACCCGGATGCCGCGCTCGTGGCATGCGCATCGGCCGAGATCCACCACACGCGCAGGAGTGCCGAGTTGACCGACTGCGCCACGCGGCAAGACCAGCGCGGCAAAGGCCTGATGAGCCGCATCTTGCGGGCGCTTGAGGAAGACCTTGCCGACGAATTCGGCATCACCGATGTCTACACAATCGCACGAGCCTATGAGCCCGGCATGAATTGCAGCTTCGCCAAGCTCGGCTATCGCTATACCGGGCGCCTCGTCAACAACTGCCGCATGCCCGACGGTTTCGAAAGCATGAATGTCTGGTGCCGCAATACTCGCGAGCCGGTGGAGGCTTCTTGAGGCTGCTGCTTCTGATATGCGCATTTCTCGTCGCTGCACCGCTGGCTGCGCAGGATGACCTGCGTCTCGCCATGTCGGGCGCGTTCCAGCCATTCAGCACCACCGACGAAGGCGGCAACCTTGTCGGCTTTGACGCCGATATCGCAACCGTGCTGGCCGAGCGCATGGGCTATCGGCCGGTGCTGGTGCAGAACGACTGGGCCGCCATCCAGGCCGGACTCAAGACCGGCAAGTACGAGATGATCTGCGGCTCCATGGCCATCACGGACGAGCGCCTGAAGACCATGCACTTCACGCTGCCCTACTACGTCAGCGGCGCGCAGGTTTTTGCACGGCCGGGCACGACATCGATGCAGGGCCTGCGCGTAGGCGTCTCCGAAGACTCCACCTACGCAAAGTACATCAAGACCCACGTGGCCGAGTTCCCCGACTGCACCATCACCCAGTTCGGAAGCGAAGCCGAGATCGTCGCCGCCGTGACAACCAACAAGCTCGACGCGTTTGTCAGCGACCGCATCGTCGGCGGCTTTTACGTTAAGAAGGGCGGCGCCGACATCGCACCGTACGGGCCCCTGCTATATGAGGAAGCCTGCGGGATCGCCGCGCGCAAGGACGAGCCCGAACTGGTGCGCAAGGCCAACGCCGCGTTGTTCGAGATCGTGCAGGACGGCACTTACGCGCGTATCTACGACAAGTGGGTGGGCGTGCAGCCGGACCTCGACGTCCTGCTGAAATCGTGGGGCGACTTCCAGCAACACATTCCCCACGAAGAAGCCAAGACGGAACCCACCGAAGTCAGCAAGGAAAAGCCCGGCTTCGCGGACACCGTCAAGTCCATGCTGCCGCTGTTCCGCACAGGGGCGATCCTGACCATTGAGCTCAGCCTGCTCACGGCCGTGATTGCACTGCTCCTGGGCACGCTGATCGGCATCGGCAGCACGGCCGCGAACCCGCTGGTTGCGCGGCTTTCGCAGGGCTACATCCTGGTCGTGCGCGGCACCCCTCTGCTTGTACAGCTCTTCATTGCTTATTACGGGCTGGCGACCGTGCTCAACGATGCGGCCGGCAGCGAGGTCATCACAGCATTCGGCGCGGCGCTGATCGCGCTGGTCATCAATACGGGCGCCTATAACGCCGAGACCATGCGCGGCGGCATTCGCAGCGTCGACAAAGGCCAGTGGGAGGCCGCAGCCAGCCTCGGCATGACGCGCATGAAGACCATGCGCCGCGTTGTGCTGCCGCAGGCGTTCCGGAACAGCGTGGCGTCTCTCGGCAACAACCTGGTCGTTCTCATCAAGGACACGTCGCTGGTCGGCGCGATCACGCTGATCGAGCTGACCTACACCGCGCGCAACGTGGTGTTCCAGAGCGGACACCCGTTTCTGCCATTCGTTGTCGCGGCCGTGTTCTACCTGTTCATCATCACGACCGTGGATTTCGGCATGAAGGGCTGGGAGCGCCGCATGATGCGATCGCTCGGCGGAAAGCGAGCGATCGCATGAGCGAAGTGCTGCTGCAGGCAAGCGACCTCCACAAACGCTTTGGTGACCTCGAAGTGCTGAAGGGCGTGGACCTGAAGATCCACAAGAGCGAGGTGGTCACGCTGATCGGCCCGTCCGGCTCCGGTAAGAGCACGCTTCTGCGCTGCCTGAACCTGCTGGAGATTCCGAACGAGGGTGAACTGGTTTGGAACGGCGAGCCGTTGCCCTACAACCGCATGACACCCGCCGAAATCTGCAAGCACCGTGCGCGGACAGGCATGGTGTTCCAGCACTTCAACCTGTTCCCGCACAGGCGGGTAATCGAAAACGTGATGGAGGGTCCGCTGACGGTGCTGGGTGAGGCGCGCGGAGAAGCGGAGACAACGGCACACCAGCTGCTAGATCGCGTCGGGTTGGCTGACAAGGCCAAGGCCTGGCCCTCGGAGCTTTCGGGCGGCCAGCAGCAACGTGTAGCGATTGCACGCGCGCTGGCAATGAACCCGAACGTTCTGCTGCTGGACGAAGTGACGAGCGCGCTGGACGTAGAACTGATCGCAGGCGTCAACGATTTACTCGCAGAGCTGGCACGCGAAGGCATGACCATGGTCGTGGTGACGCACGACCTTAGCTTTGCCCGGCGCGTGTCTCACCGCGTGTGCTTCATGGACGAAGGCAGGATCGTGGAACGTGGACCCAAAGACGAGGTCATCGAAAACCCGCAGGCCGAGCGCGCCCGCGAGTTCATGGCCGCATTGACGAGCTGACACGTGTCACTGGACAAAATAGGCAAGCGCACGCCCTCGGATTACGAGCGTACCAGCTACGTGGAGGGCGACACGTTCGGCATTCCCGGCGCTGAAAAGCCGCCGCTGTTCTATCAGGATCTGAAACGCCTCCCGACCGCCGACCGCGGCGAAGGCATCTACATCTTCGACACCGACGGCAACCGCTACCTCGACGGGTGTAGCGGGGCCATCTCGGCCAATCTCGGCCATGGCAACAAACGCGTCATCGATGCCGCCGTCGAGCAGTTGAACAAGATCGCTTTCACCTATCGCCAGCAGTTTGAGAACAAGCCGGCCAATGACCTGGCCGAACTGCTTGTGAAGCTGTCGCCACCGGAGTTGAACCGCGTGTTCTTCGTAAACTCCGGGAGCGAGGCTGTCGAAGCCGCCATGAAGCTCGCGCGCCAATACTGGTGGAATGTGGGCCATCGCGGCAAGTCACTGATAATGGCCACGCGGCCCAGCTACCACGGTGCGACACTGGGCGCGCTGTCCACAACGGACTACTCCCCGCTGAACAAGCCGTTCCGCGCCATGACCGTACACTCCCCGAAGGTCAGCGCACCGTTCTGCTATCACTGCCCGCTCGAAAAGGAGTACCCGAGCTGCGGAATTGCCTGCGCGCTTGAACTCGAGAAGAAACTGCAGGTGTACGGCTCTGAGAACATCGCAGCATTCATTGTCGAGCCAATCGGCGGATCGACGACCGGCGGCGCGGTACCGCCTGACGAGTACTTCCCCCTGATCGAGCGAATCTGCAACGAGCACAACATTCTGCTGATCATCGACGACGTGATGATGGGCTGCGGACGCACCGGCACCTTCTTCGGATTCGAGCACTGGGACATCACACCCGACATCGTCGCAACCAGCAAAGGCCTTTCCGCCGGCTACACGCCGATGGGGGCAATCATCGCCAGCGATGCCGTCGTGCAACCCGTGCTGGATTCCGGCGGGTTCATGCATGGGCATACGTACGCCGGGAATCCGCTCAGTGCTGCCATCTCGCTCGCGGCCGTGACCGAGATTCTGGAAGACGAGTTGGTAGAGAATGCAGCCAACGTCGGCACTTACATGCACGAGCGCCTGCACAAGTTGAAGGAAGTCTTTCCGAGCATCGGTGACATTCGCGGACGCGGCTTGCTGGCGGGTCTGGAATTCGTGCAGAACCGTGAGACGCGCGAGCCCTTCCCCGCCAATTGGTTTGTCGCGCTTGAGTTGACCGAGATCGCCCGAAAGCACGGGCTGTTGATTTACCCGCGCCGGTCCATCAACGGTCTGTGGGGCGACCACATACTGATCGCGCCTCCGATGATTGTCGACGAGCAAGGCATCGACGAGCTGATCGACCTGTTGCAGTTGGCACTGAACGATCTGCAGGATCTGCTTGTGCAGCACATTCACGACGTCAATGACAAGTTCGAAGACCAGACCGTCCAACGCTACGAGCAGGCGGAGGAAGTTCCGCCATACGCGCGCGGCGACGTCTCAAGTGCCAAGTCCGCCCGCAACGCCAACGTCACCGCGGCCATGGAGACAGGACACTTCAACCCGCAGGATTACGACGAAGAGATCGAAGAAGAATAGATGCTGGATCGGGTCACAACCGTAGAGAACGCCGTCGCTGGGTATGTCCGTTCCGGGCAGACACTGATGGTCGGCGGCTTCGGGCGGGGCGGCGTACCGTTCACGACACTCCATCTGATCGCCAATCACGCAGACAAGTATCGCGACCTGACCCTGATCAAGAATGACGCCAACGAGCCGGGCATCGGCATCGACCTGTTGCTCAAACAGGGCCAGGTGAAAAAGCTGATAGCCACTCACATCGGGCTGAACCCGGAATTCATCAGGCAGATGAACGACGGCGAAGTCGAGTGCGAGTTGATCCCGCAGGGCATCTTTGCCGAGAAGATACGCGCGGGCGGGGCGGGCATCCCGGCAATCATGACCGACATCGGACTCGGCACCGAAGTCGCCCAGGGCAAGGCGACCTACGAGCTGGATGGAAAGACGCTCCTGATCGAGCCATGCATGCGCGGCGACGTCGCGCTGGTCTGCGCCGACATCGCCGACAAAGCGGGCAACGCCTGGTGGTGCGGCAGCAACCGCAACATGTGCGTCGTCATGGGCACAGCCTGCAAGCGCGTGATCGTGGAGGCCAAGCAGATTGTCGAGACCGGCCGGCTGAAAGCCGAGGACATCCACCTGCCATCCGTTTTTGTGGATGCAGTCGTTCCCGCAGGCCCGTTACCCCATAGGGGGAACTAATGGCAAAGCGCGAACTCACATCCGCTGAGCTGACACTGCTGAAACGCGCGGCGCGCGAAGTGAGGCACGGCATGGTCGTGAACCTGGGTATCGGCCTGCCGCAGTTTCTGCCTGAGCATCTGCCGGCTGACACGGACGTAACATTCCATTCTGAAAACGGCTTCGTCGGCATGGGAGAAGGCAACCCCGAGGGAACGCCCGACAGCGACGTGATCGACGCCGGCGGCCGAGCCTGCAGGGTTGTGCCGGGCGCGGCGTTCTTCGACAGCCTGACCAGCTTCGCTATCGTGAGGGGCGGCAACCTCGATCTGGCCGTGCTGGGCGCATTCGAGGTCAGCGTCTCCGGCGACCTCGCCAACTGGAAGATCCCCGGCAAGCTTACCCCCGGCATGGGTGGCGGCATGGAGCTTGCCCAGAAGGCCAACCACGTGCTGGTCATCAGCCACCACCTCGACAAACGCGGGCGCGGCAAGCTGGTGCCGCAGTGCAGCCTGCCGCTAACCGCCCCCGCTTGCGTTGGGACGCTCATCACTGAGCGTGCGGTGTTCAGGCGAGTGGACGGCCGAATGCAGCTGGCCAGCGTCCACCCCGACTTTGACCGCGAGTCCGCGCTGGAAGGCATCGATGCGGATGTGCCCTCGGCCGAGAATCTGGAGCCCTGGGAGGACAAGTCATGAGCAGCGACCTGACATTCGAACGCGACCAGATCACCAAGGCCGTGAAAGCGCGGCGCGATTGGGCCGTGAATGCGCTGTCCCAACTCGTGCGCCAGCCGACCGTTCTCGGTAGCGAAGAACTCGGCCAGCGCATTGTCGCGGGCCTGTTTGAAGATCTCCGCATGGAAGTGAAGATCGAGAAGATCAACCTAGCGGATATCAAAGACAAGCCCGGCTTCGGCCCCACCGACTGGCAGCTTGAGGGCAAACACAACGTCGTCGGCATTCACGACCCGGGCAAAAACGCCGGGCGCTCGCTGATATTCAACGGACACATCGATGTCGTCAGCGCTGAGCCAACCAGGCTCTGGTCATCACCACCATTTGAGCCGCGCGTGGTCCACGACGAAGAAGACGGCGAAACCTGGATGTACGCCCGTGGCGCAGGCGACATGAAGGGCGGCACCATCGGCTACTTGTGGGCGCTGCACGCGCTGCACGACCTCGGCGTCGAGCCCGCAAGCAAGCTGATCTGCCAGAGTGTCGTCGAGGAAGAATGCACCGGCAACGGCGCGCTTTCGCTGCTTGAGAAAGGCTATCGTGCGGATGCGGCCATCATCCCCGAGCCGTTCAACGAGACCATCATCAAGGCGCAGGTCGGCGTGCTCTGGTTCCGTGTGCGCGTGCTGGGCATGACCACCCACGTGCTCGGCGCGGGCGAAGGCGTCAATGCCATCGAGAAATCTGTCAAGATCATGCAGGCCCTGCGTCAGCTCGAGGCCGAAATCAACGAGCCCGGCAACATCCCCGATACGTACAAGGGCGTCGCGCATCCGATCAACCTGAACGTCGGCACCATCAACGGGGGCGACTGGCAAAGCACCGTCGCGGGCGAGTGCGTCACCGGCTACCGCATCGGCGCGTTCCCGGGTGAAAGCCTGCACGCTGTGATGGACCGTGTGGAAGAGCGCGTGGCGAGCGTCGCGGCGGGCGACCGGTGGCTGAAAGACAGCCCGCCGCAGGTCGAGTGGATCGGATTCCGCGCTGAGGGCTGTGTGTTCGACACCGACAGCGACTTCGGCAAGAGCCTTCGCAACGCCCACAAGCAGTGGCGTGGAAACGAGCCCGAACAACTGCGCTGCACGGCCACCACCGACGTCCGCTTTTTCAACCTCTACTACGACATCCCGGCGACGTGCTACGGGCCAAAGGCCCAGCGCATCCACGCCGTGGACGAAAAGGTCAGCATCGACTCGATCCAGCGCATTGCCGAGGTGATGTGCAGCTTCGTGCAGGATTGGTGCAAGCTCCGGAAACGCGCATGAAACTGAGAACGCCCATCGGCATCGTTGCGCCCGTGCGCACACCCACCGGCCGCCTTGCCGGCGCACTTTCGGCGTGGGAGCCGCACGAGTTGCTGGGGCACGTGCTCGGCCACGTCGCCGCGCGGATGGAATCACCGATTGACGAAGTGATCGCCGGCTGCGTGCGCAACGGCATCGGCAACATCGCGCGCGTGGCTGCGCTCAAGGCTGGCATCGACGACTCGGTACCTGCCGTGACTGTGGACCGGCAATGCGCTTCCAGCCTGGAGGCCCTGCAGATTGCGGCGGCAAAGATCAGCTCGGGCCTTGCCGAGCGCGTGCTCGTTTCGGGTGTTGAAAGTGCCAGCCGCGGACCCTGGTTCATGGAAAAGACCTCGCGCCCCTACGCCTACGCCGAGCCGCAACCCTATCGCATTCGCCTCAGCACGGACGAAATCGGCGACCCCAGCATGGGCGAAACCGCGGAGCTCCTGGCAGATGAGTTCAACATCACCCGCCAGCAGATGGATGCCTTCGCATTTGAAAGCCACGCCCGCGCAGCCGCCGCTACTCAGAAGGAAGCTTTCGCCGCGGAGATTGTCCCGTTGCCACCGCGTAGAAAACAGCGCGAGCAAGTACGGCAGGATGAAACCGTCCGCGCGGACACGGACCTGGCGAAGCTCGCCAAGTTGACTCCGGTCTTTCGCGAAGACGGGCGAGTCACGGCCGGCAACTCCTCGCCGCTCAGTGACGGCGCCAGCGCCTGCCTCGCTGCCTCGCTGCCTGCACTGGAAAAGGACCGGTTGGCGCCGGATGCTCTGTTGCTTGGCATCTCTACTGTCGCGCTGGATCCCAAACGCATGGGCATGGGACCGGCGCTGGCGATTCCGAAGTTGTTGGCAGCGCACGGGCTCAGTCCAGGCGACTTGGACCTTTACGAGATCAACGAAGCATTCGCGGCGCAGATTCTCGCGGTCAATCGCGAGCTCAACCTGCCGACCGACCGCCTGAATGTCCATGGCGGCGCAATCGCACTCGGCCACCCGTTCGGCGCAACCGGCATCCGCCTGGTTGCGACGCTGATAAACGCAATGAAACAACGCGGCGCCAAACGCGGCGTGGCCTCGCTGTGCATCGGCGGCGGGCAAGGAATGGCCGCACTGTTTGAACTCCCATAGGTGACGCAATGAGTGAGCAGACCAACCAGGAGCTATTCAAGCGACGCGCGAACAGCGTCCCGCAGGGGCCGTTCAACGTGGCTCCGATTTTCGTCGAGCGTGCCGAAGGCGCGACACTCTGGGACGTCGAGGGCAACGAGTACATCGATTTCTGCGGTGGCATCGGTGTGGTGAATGTCGGCCACAACCATCCCCGCGTTCTTGAAGCCATCCGTAAGCAGGCCGAGAAGTTCATCCACCCCTGCTGGCACGTCACCATGTACGAGCCTTACGTGCGGCTCTGCGAGCGTCTAAATGAAATGGCCCCCACCGGGGGCCCCAACAAGACCGCCCTGTTCAACAGCGGCGCCGAGGCCGTCGAGAATGCGGTAAAAGTTGCCCGCAGCTTCACCAAGCGGCAGGCCGTGGTCGCGTTCGAGCGCGGCTTTCACGGGCGAACGCTGCTGGGCATGACGCTGACGGGCAAGGTCAAGCCATACGCGGAAGGATTCGGGCCGTTCGCTCCGGAAATCTACCGGCTTCCGTACGAGCCGTTCTTTGACCCACCCGAAGGCGCAATCAAGCAGGGTGTTGTCAGCAACGCCCTTGCGGCGCTGGACCATCTGTTCCACTACCACGTCGACGCCGGCAGCATCGCCTGCGTCGTTGTCGAGCCGGTCCTCGGTGAGGGCGGGTTTTTCCCGGCAAACCCGGATGCCTTACGTGCACTCCGCGAGGCCTGCAGGAAGAAGGGCATCTTGTTCGTCGCCGACGAAGTGCAGGCCGGGTTCGGTCGTTGCGGCCGCATGCTCGCGTGTGAGCATTACGGCATCCAGCCGGATATCGTCTGCACGGCCAAGTCACTTGCCGGCGGCATGCCGTTGAGCGCGGTCACTGGTCGGGCCGAGATCATGGACGCGCCGCAGATCGGCGGGCTCGGTGGAACTTACGGCGGCAACCCGTTGGGCTGTGCCGCCGCCAATGCGGTGCTGGACATCATGGCCGAACAGGACCTGCCGGCGCGCGCCCGAAGCATCGGGGAGCGTGTGATGTACAGCTTCCGCAAACTCGACAGCGAGCACGACCATGTTCGCAAGGCACGCGGGCTCGGCGCCATGTGCGCGGTCGAGATCGTGGACCCGAAGACCGGGCTGCCGGACCCCGAACGCACGAAGAGGGCTCTCGGCGCCGCGTTGCGTGGCGGGCTGCTGGCGATGTCCGCCAGCGGCAATGTGATCCGGACACTGATGCCACTGGTGATCTCGGACGAAGACCTGGACCGCGGCCTGAAGATTCTTGAGCAGAGCGTCGCAGAAGCGGCGTGAGACCGGAGGTAGCCATGCAATCCATCAACCCCGCAAACGGCGAGAAGATCCGCGACTATGACGAGCACTCGTGGCCAGACGTAGAAACGCGCCTTGAAGCAGCGCGCAGCCGCTTCGAGAGCTGGCGACGGACGAGTTTTTCCGAGCGCGCAACTCTCATGAAGAAGGCCGCAGCCATTCTGCGCGAGCGTGCATCCGAGTTCGGCGCGCTGATGACCCGTGAAATGGGCAAGCCAATCGGCGCAGGCCGCAAGGAGGCCGAGAAATGTGCCTGGGTCTGCGACTACTACGCTGACAACGCCGAACGATTTCTATCCCGTGAAGAGGTAGACACGGACGCGAAGTCCAGCTTCGTCAGCTTCCAGCCGCTTGGGCCGGTGCTGGCAGTCATGCCGTGGAACTTCCCGTTCTGGCAGGTGTTCCGCTTTGCCGCACCCGCGCTGATGGCCGGCAACGTCGGGCTGCTTAAGCACGCGTCAAACGTGCCCGGCTGCGCACTGGCAATTGAAACCGTCTTCCGCGACGCAGGATTCCCTGAGGGCTGTTTCACCACATTGATGATCGGCAGCAAGCTGGTGGATCAGGTGATTGCGCACAAGGACGTCGTCGCCGTCACGCTCACCGGGAGCACGCCTGCGGGCCAGGCTGTCGCCTCCAGCGCGGGCCAGGCGTTGAAGAAAACAGTGCTGGAGCTGGGCGGCAGCGACCCCTACGTGATCCTGGACGACGCCGAGATCGAGCAGGCCGCAATCACCTGCGCCGCCAGCCGCATGATCAACAACGGCCAGAGTTGCATCGCAGCAAAGCGTTTCATCGCGACCGACAAAGTACATGACGCCTTCCTCGCCCGCGTGGTTGAGGAATTGCAGGACTACACGCCCGCCGACCCAATGAGTGAAGAAACCAGGCTGGGGCCGATGGCCCGCACAGACCTGCGCGACGAGCTACATGACCAGGTCAAGCGCAGCATCGCGGCCGGCGCGAAGCTGGAACTCGGCGGCGAAGTTCCCAACCGGCCGGGCGCGTGGTACCCGGCCACGGTGCTGTCAAACGTGCAGGCCGGAACGCCCGCATACGTCGAGGAGATGTTTGGCCCAGTGGCCAGCGTAATCCGCGCAAAGGACGAGACTGATGCCATCCGCATTGCCAATGACAGCGAGTTCGGGCTCGGCGCAGCCGTGTTCACCAAGGACGTTGAGCGCGGAGCAAGAATCGCCGAGACCCAGCTCGAGGCAGGCGCCTGCTTCGTTAACGCGTTCGTCAAATCCGACCCACGCTTGCCATTCGGCGGAATCAAGACCTCCGGCTACGGCCGAGAACTCGCCGCCTTCGGGATCCGCGAATTCGTAAACATCAAGACTGTATACGTCGCCTGAACGCCCCGGCGTTGTAGCCGCTGGAGAGCGACCGTGTCGGCCGCATTCAAGCCAAACGCGCGAGCAGCATTAGTGGGCTAGCGTGATCCGAAAACCAGCGAGATGGACAATCCGAAGTTGTGAGCCGGTCGGGCCTTGAGCTCGAACAGCTCGTCGTCATCGACGTAGTTCCAGATTCGAATCTTGCCGCCAACCGCAAACGCGTACGTCAGACCAAACGCCAGAACGGGTGCGCCCGGCTCGTTGCCGAGAGGCAACAGGAACTCGTGGGTAATGCCGCCAGCAAATCCCTCGATCCTGATCAGGTGGTTGCTCCCCCATCGCTCCTTTTGAAGCACGTATCGGTCGGTGTACTGGCCGAAGAACTGAATCACGCGAAGCCACTTGGCAGGCCGCTCGGAGATGCGCAGCGACCCACCGAACGGGAAGGTGTAGCCGGCCTCAACAGTCAACCACTCGGCCGGGTCCCACCTGAGCTTGGCGCTGCGCAGCCCGAACTCGAGCTCGAAGGAATCGGACGGCTTCCACGCGAAGGTCACATCGGGCAGCGGTATGTATCGCAACGACAGGCCACCAGTGTCACGAACCGCGGTCGAAAAGAACAATGAAGGGGTTGCTGACCACTCGTCGTCGATCGGTACTTCAACTCCGACACTGGCTATCAGTGAAAATGCATCCCAAGTAGCGGTATCGCCGTCCGACTTCAGCGAGAAATTCACGAAGGACTTGAGCGTCACTTCCCCGATCGCGAAGCTGCCAAACGCCCCAAGACTGCCTGCAACCAGCCTCGGCGGCAGGGTGTTCCGCCTGTTATCCAAACCGAGATAGCGAACTCTTCCTGTAATGATCAACGAACGTTGCGGCCCGGTCAGCAGCGGTACGCCGGCGCTGCCGTCGATCCCTTGCCAACGAATAGCGTCATCCTTGCCGATAACCGGCGTCTCCAGTCCAAACAGATATCGCACGCCGGGAGCGCGTGCCAATTCCATGCTCATTGACTCGCCTGGAACGCCCTGTGCGTGGCAGCAAGCGGCCGCAATCAAAAGCAAAGCTACCGCGACTCGAGCCATTTTGATGAATCCCTATGCAAACGAAGTTGAGATTGTGGACTGGAGCTCCGGATCCACTCAGCCGCATCGCGTTCACTGACAACCAGCGCCAATGCTGCACGTTTAGCAATGACCGCGAACAGCCCCCTCACGAGTTCAAGTACCAGAGTGACCCGTTCAGCAGAGTCGCGTAGCTGACCCAAAGCAGATAAGGAAGCAGAAGAAGCGCGGCCAGGCGACTACGGCCCATGAAGGCAATGGCCGTTGCCAGAATCGCCAACCACAATGCGATTATGACGACCAGCGCGACTCCGGGAGCCTTCAAGCCGAAGAACAGGGGCGTCCAGGCAGCGTTCAGGACCAGTTGCAGGATGAACAGGCCCAGCGCCGTGCCTGCGTGCTTGAATCCTCCACGCCGCCAGACCAGCCACGCACTCGTACCCATCATCGCGTAGAGCAACGTCCATACGGGGCCAAACACCCAGCCGGGCGGGTTGAACGCGGGCTTTCGCAGGCTGTCGTACCAGTCTCCCGGCCCGGCGAATATGCCGCCCAGGGCCGCCGCGTAGCTGAGCGCAACCCACCCCAACAGGCCAAGAGCCGCTCGCGCGCCGCCGGCCGTATCCTGCGTGTGTGAATCTGCAGCAATATCCATGCTTCGCCCTTCCCGGATCGATTCAGGATCGCAACGTGACCACGACGCCGGTGCAGTGCTTGTCACCGCGTCTGCGGTAAGAGTGATCCAGCCGAGGATCGAAGTAGACGCTGTCTCCGGCCTCCAGGACGTGCGTCCGCCCGGCCCAGGTCAACTCGAGGCTACCCTCGACGATGAATATGAACTCGACACCGTCATGCTTGTGGCTGGAGTTCGGTGCCGAGGAACGAAAGCTCGCCAGGTACGCATTCAGCTTTGGCTCGTGGACCGTGTAGTCGAGGCTCTCGAAATCGTAGGGCATGCCGCCCTTGGGAGTGCCGCCCGGCAACCTCACGCGCTGTGCACTACGCGTGATACCGAACGCATGGCGAGCACCTTCGGCCGCAAAGAAATGCTCCAGCCCCACGCTGAACGCGAGCGCTATGCGCGTCAGCGTCGGCAGGGTCGGAACGATCTTGCCTCCTTCTATCTTGCTGAGCATTGCGGCCGACAGTCCCGTATGATTCCCGAGCTCAATGAGCCGGAGGCCACGCTCCTTGCGCAGTGCGCGGACCTTTTCGCCGATCTTGTAGACCTCCAGCTCTGTCTCGATGGTCTGTGATGTCACGCGTCACCTCTTGTCGTCCCGGTTGCAATTCGCCCCGAAGTTCTTCTGCCTGCAGACCCTTCCCCTGGCCTGGTGGTGTGGCCCGCGGCCGCCGAGATCCCGTCGAGCAGCAGCAGCCCGGCCGCGATTGCGCCCGGCACGATCGAGTCGAGCGCAAGGGCGATGACCCCGAAGAACATGACTATGCTCGCGCCCACGACCCTTACTGCAGCGCGCGGTCGCCAGCTGGGCGGGATCACCACGAAGATCACGAGGCTCACGACAAACCAGCCGAGAAAATTGGTCCAGGGAATGCCGTAGTAGCTGCCGCCATCCGCCCAGACCCAGTAGCCCAACGGGCCCGCCGCGAGCGGATCAATCAGCAGATCAATCACGGTCATCCAGGCCGCGGCCAGCAGCGGTCGCAAGATCCGCGGCGGTTGCAGCGTCGCCATCCACGACTGCACATAGGAGACGACAACCAGCCATGCGGCCGTGAGGACCACCGGCACGCCAAGCAACTTCGGGCCAAGTGTGTCGGTGTACTCGTAGCGCCCGAAAGGCACTCCGGTGGCGACTCCCACGAGCTCGGACGCAAAGCCGATTCCCGCTGCGATCGCCAGCCAGTGCAGGTCCCAGCCTCGGGTAAGCACAACGACCATTGCAGCCGCAAGCGCCAGGAAAAAAGGCGCCGTCCACTCTGAGCCGGTCGGTGGTCCACCAAAGAGTGAATAGGAAAGCACGCCGCCGATCCACAGCGCGGAGAATGCGATTCCGATGATGGCGCGGCTGATGTTAAGCGCGTTCATGTTCTCCGATCAGCTCCGTGGTGATCTTTGCACTCAGCAAAACGGTCGGAGTTCCTCCGCCCGGATGCGAGGAGCCACCCACCAGATACAGACCCCTCAGCTTTTGCCTGTTGGCCGGCCGCAGAAATGCATTTCGCCAGCCGTGGCTGTTCTGCCCGTAGATTGCGCCACCCGGCATGCGGTAGGTCGTTCCGATGCGGCGCGGCGTCCAGTGATCGCGCACCACGATGTCCGGGCGCAGGTCCGGCAGTCCGCTTCGGGCAAGCCGCAAAATCACCCGCTCGAATGCGGCGCGCGTCGATCCCTGATCCCATGGCGCACTGAGGGCCGGCGCGTTGGCCATCAGGAAGAGTGCTTCACCACGGCCGGGCACCAGGCTTCGATCGCTTCGGCTGGGCGCGTTGACGTAGACCGTGGGGTCGGATGGAAACGTTCCCGTCTGCAGTTGATCAAACTCACGCCGGTAGTCGGCGCTGAAGAACACGGTGTGGTGGCTCAATTGCGGCATGTCTGAGCCAATGCCGAGTAGAGTCACGAAGCCCGACATGCTTCTCTCTTCCGCCGGCAAGAGGCGGGGGGCAGGCTCGGCCAGCAGCTGACCCAGCAGACCGGCATCACCGTTCATCACGACGACATCGGCTTGCAGGCTTCGGCCACCTGCAAGCTGAACCGACTTGACGCGTCCAGAGCCCTGCTCGATGCGCTTAACTTCAGCGTTGAGCAGAAGCTCGGCACCCTTTGCCTGTGCGATTCCGGCCAGCGCCTGCACAATGCGGTACAGGCCGCCCGTAACGAACCAGCCGCCAAAGGCGAATTCCAGATAGGGAATCACCGCCAGCGTCGCCGGGCTCTTGTACGGCGAGCTTCCGACATACGTCGGATAACGATTGAACATCTGGCGCAAGTACGGACTCTTGAAGTGGTCGTCGACCATTCGCGCGTAGTTCCCCCACGCGTGGCGAAACGGAAAGTGCCGCAACGCCTTGAACACTCGTTTGTCGGGCGGCGACGACATGGGGCGCCTGAGGAATGTCGCGTCAGACACCTCGAAGATGCGGGCACCCAGCTGAAGAAGGCGCATGAATCCGTCTACATCACGCGGCTCAATCGCGCGGATCGTGTCCAGCCACACCGGGAGGTTGGTCGTATGCTGCAGGGTCGTGCCGTCTGGCCAGACATACTCTGCGACAGGGTCCAGCCGTTGGAGCTCGATGTGGTCTTCAAGCCGCTCGCCGGCGGCCGCAAATGTTTCGCGAAACACGTCCGGCATGGTGATCAGCGACGGGCCGGTATCGAAGCGGTAGCCACCGGACTCCCAGCTGTTCATCTTGCCGCCGAGAGTTGCGGAAGCTTCGCACAGCGTGACGCGATGCCCCTGCGATGCCAGGCGCACGGCTGTCGCGATTCCGCCCAGCCCGCCGCCGATGATGGCTACGCGAAGGCTCATACGGCCTCCTTGAGTGCGGCCGTGCGGTAACGGCGGCCCTTCCATTCAACGCCGTGGCCGGTGATGACTTGCAGCCACGAAGCAACTCCAATCACCAGCACAAAGGCTTGCCCGACGGGGTGCAGCAACGTGGGCCAGAGCGGGTGACCGAACCTGGCTGCAAGCAGGACGCGCCCCGCCACCACCAGCCCCGCTGCAATTGCGAACAGGACACCGACGGGGCCGCTCACAAACATCAGACCAAAGGGCGCGAGAAAGACGGCCGCATGGAACAGCATGAAGAGCCAGAAACCGACTTGGCCTTTGAATGCAGGAAACAGGTTCTTTCGGAAACCCGACCAGATCTCAGACAAAGACGAGTACATGCGGACTCTGATGATGCCGGTGCCGTCGAGGCAAAGGCTACGCATCCCGTCCGCGCGCCAGAGCTGCGCCATCCGAGTGTCCTCGAACAACTCTGCTTTGACCCTCGTGTGCCCGCCGAAGCGACGATACTCCTGGGCATCGACGAGAATGCAGGCACCGTGGGCCAGTCCAAGTCGGACATCCGGGCGGCGAGCGGCGAGTGGCGCCGGGTACAGCGTCAACAGCACGAAGTTCAGCAGCGGCATCAGCAGCCGCTCAAAGAAACTGTACATCTCAAGTTGCGGCCAGCAGGAAAGTAGCGTGAGTTGCCGCTTACGGCACTCTCCAAGCATCCGCGGGACGGCATCGGGCAAGAGTCTTGCGTCGGCGTCGATGAACAACAGCCAGTCGCCTCCCGCCGCGTCAGCCAGTGACTTGCAGGCATGAGCCTTGCCGCACCAGCCTTCAGGCAGTGCGTCCGGGCGCACCAGCTTCACTCGCGGATCGCGCGCCACATAGTCGAGCACAATCTCGGCCGTTGCATCCGTCGAGTGGTCATCCGCCACAATGATCTCAGTGACGCAGGGCTGGGCCAGCGCAGCTTCGAGACAGCCCGGCAGGTTCAGAGCTTCGTTACGCGCCGGAATCAGCAGGGACACTGCACCCGCGCCGGCCTCGAGGCCCGGTCGACGCCAGCCAAGCACGTTCAGGCAGACAACACCTAAAGTGACCGCAGCGAGCACCAGAAGAATTGTCCCTACAACGATCATGCGGATTCCTGTCTCGCAGCCTTTGCGGTCTGTGCCCCCGCTACCAGCCAGTCCGCGAATTCACTCAGGACGCGGGCCTGCGGATGATCGCCAAACCGTGTGTGCAGTACCTGCTTTGCACGATCTACCCAGCCCATCGCATTCTCACGCAACCGCGCCGGCGTCAGGCCGTCCCAGTCGCCGTACCGCCGCGTGTCCGTCTCAAGATCGTGTGCGTCGTCGATCAGTTGGTACGCCATTCCCGCGCTCACTCCATACTCCGCCAGAGCTTCGCGGTCCTCATCGGCGCAGTCACTCGCGAGCGCCGGCGCGAGCATCGCCAGCCGAAACAGCGCAGTCGTCTTCAGGTAGTGTTCGTGTCGAACCTCGATTCGCTCACTTGGCGGTTGCATCAGGTCAATCGTCTGGCCCGCTACCATTCCGCCGTGGCCGATGCATTCGCAGGCAAGACGGATCAGCCGACGCCCGTTGGCGCATTCAGCCAGCAATGCGTAGGTATGATTCAAGAGGGCCATGGCCGCCAGAACGGCGACGCCTTCGTTGAACTGCACGTGGGTGCTTGGTCGTCCACGGCGCTCCGGTGAATCGTCCATGCCCGGCAGGTCGTCGAGTATCAATGAGGCGGTGTGCAGATACTCCATTGCCGCGCCTATGCGCAGGGCCTGCATCACGTCGCCGCCGACCAGCTTAGACGCGGCCAGCGCAAGCACAGGCCGCATGCGCTTACCGCCGCTGAACACTGCGTAACGCACGGCCGCATTGAGTTCTTCAGCCCCGGGCTTAGTCGCCAACGGAAGATACTGCTCGAGCGCTGACTCGATCTGAACACTCCATTGATGAACATCAGGCTGCATGGCTGGCTCCTTTAGCCTTGGCTGGCGTGAATACGGACTCCGACAGCTGCGCGGCCGCCTCGATCAGGCCGAGGTGTCCCGCGCCCTTCAGCTCAAGTGTTTCCGCGTGGGGCCAGATTTCGCGCCAGATGGACAATGACTTGCGCACCGCCGTGAACGTCGCTTCGCCGTGCGCGATCAACGTCGGAATCTCCAAGTGAGCAAACCGCCGACAGTCTCCGAGCTCAATGCAGGAACGCAGCCATGCCAGCGTGTGCGCATGGTTTGCGGTCTTGAAGTCCGCGGTCAGGTCCCGCTGCTGGCCTCGCAGCGCGAAATTTGTGAGTCGACGGCCAATCGGGTTGGCAAACGTCGTGTGGTACGCGTGATGTCCCCAGCTTCGGTTTGTGAACATTCGGAAGTACTTCGGCGCATAGGCGAACGCATCCACCAGCACCATCTTCTCCGGCTGACGTGCCAGGTGACGCGCTGCCATGAGGGCGGGATAGGCGCCGGAGCAATTGGTAACGATGGTGAGGGTCCTGCCTTGCAACCGGTCGATTTCGATCGCCAGATCCCTCCCCACGTCCTCCATCGCCCAACTGTCCGGCGCCTTTGACTTCCCAAATCCCGGCAGGTCGAACGCCACCAGCCGCGTATCACTGGGCAAATGCTGCGCAAGTGCATCAAAGTGCGTGTGGTCACCTGTCCAGCCGTGCAGGCCGACGACCAGGCGCTCACCGCTACCGTGCGACACGTAGTGCATCCTGCTCGATCCTTTCCGCGGTCATCTTCCCGCTGAGAATCACCATGGGCATGCCGGTGCCCGGCGTAGTGCCCGCGCCTGCGTAGTAGAGACCGTAAACTTGGCGCGAACGGTTCGGCGCGCGGAACGGGCCCACCTGCATCAGGTTGTGAGCGGCCCCGAATGCCGAGCCGTTGTAGAGGCCGAAGCGACTGCGCCACTCAACCGGAGTCCAGGCTTCCTCGACCGCGATGCGCTCCGGGTGCAGTGTCACGCCGTGTCTTGCAAGGCGCTCAAGGACTTTGCCTTTCAGCCGGGGCACCTCGGCGCACCAATCGAGCGACTGCAGGTGGTCCAGCGTCGGCGTGGGTACCAGCACAAATAGCTGGGTGTCGCCCGGCGGTGCCAGTGCGGCATCCGTGCGAGACGGCACTGACACATAGAACGGCAGGTCGTCCGGAATGCGGCCGCGCGTGGTCAAGTCGCGGAACGTGCGTCTGTAAGTATCCGGGAGGAAGATTGTGTGATGGCCCAGGCTCGGAAGCTCCCCCCGCACGCCCCAATAGAACGTCAGCACTCCGGGCGTCATGGCGGTCTTTGCCGCCTTCTGTGCGCCACTGCGCCGCAACTCTTCGTCGCCGAGCAAGCGGGAATCAGTCGTCGGCACATCAACGTTGCTGACGACGATGTCGGCCGAGATGCGAGTTCCATCTGCAAGATCCACCGCCTCGGCACGGCGGTTGCGAATCACAATCTGGTGCACGCGCGCGTTGGTGCGAATCTCCACGCCCATATCGCGGGCCGCGCGCTCGATCGCCTGCACCATGGCGTAGATTCCGCCCTCCGGCAGCCATAGTCCATGGGCGATCTCCCCGTAGGCCAGAATGGTGAAGATGCCCGGCAGGCTGAACGGCGAGCCGCCGAGGTACATCGCGTATGCACCAAGCGCTTCACGGATATGGCGACTCTTGAAGAAGCGCTTGAACTCGCGATCCATCGAGCGCCAGACTCCGGTGCGCGCGAGTTCCCGCAAGCTCAGTGGGCTAAACCAGTCGAGCACGCCACTGGCGTTGCGGGTCACCAGCTTCTGGAACGAGATGCGGAACTTTTCGGCGCTGTCGCGAAGCCACGCGGTCAGCGCAGGGCCCGCAGCGTGCTCAAATCTCGCGAACTCCTTCAGCAACAGGGTGAAGTCGCTGCTCAATGTCAGTTTGCGGCCGTCGCGCCACTGAAACGCAACCGACGGATCTACGGGCAGCAGCTTAATCTGCTCGTTCATGTCTTTACCCGCGGCTTCAAAAAGCTCGCGGAAGACCCATGGGTAATTGAGCAGTGAAGGACCGGTGTCGAAATGAAAGCCTTCACGCTCGATGCGGTTCGCACGGCCACCGACGCGATCATTCGCCTCCAGCAAAGTCACTCGATAGCCGCGTCGGCGCAGGTGGATGGCTGTGCTGAGACCGCCCAGCCCCGCACCAACAATGATCGCATGGCGCGACTCGCCGTGGATTGGTTTCAGCTGCCGGGGGGCATCTGTCAGTGCGACGGCCATGGTGTTCCTAGGCGGGCTCCAGGCCCATGTATGCGAGCGGCAAGCGCCAGTACTTGCTTGCCGGCAGCACGCTGATTTTGCGGGACAGTGAGACACTCTGGCGTTTTGCGAGCGGGGCCTGACTGGCAGCTACACGGTCGTTCAGCTCGCCGTAGACGCGGATGCAGGCTTCAATCGCGAGACGGCAGTCCGGAGAGAATGCGTCCAGGTCCCGCTGCGCGGCCACGTAGTGATCCTGCGCAATGAGGGCCAGATCACGAACGACTTCTGAAAGAGCGTGCTGGACGGACGGGCTGTTGAGCGCGTCTGCGCGGATACCTCTGGCACCCAGCATATCGAGCGGGAGGTAAAGGCGGCCGCGGCCTCTGTCTTCGGCAACGTCGCGAATGAAGTTCGTCAACTGCAGCGCAATGCCAAGGCGACGAGAAGCCTGCAGCGCGCGACCGAAATCTGAGGGGCTGCTTGCGCCGTAGATGTAGGCGAGGAAATACCCGACTACGATCGCGCTGCCGTAGATGTAGTTTTCGACCAGGTCATCAAGAGTTTCATAGCGGCGCGGGTAAACATCGGCTCTCATTGCATTGAGGAAGTCGTGATAGTAGCGAGCGGGAATCTCACTCTCCCGCATGACGTCCGCAAGCCCTGCCACGATCACCGGTACACCGTCCAGCAAGGCCTGTCGGGTCGACGACCGCATCGCCATGTCGAACTGGACGCACCAGAGGGACAGCTTCTCATCCTTGCGGGCGGCGCTGATGTCGAATGTATCGACCACCTCGTCGGGGTAGCGCACGCCCGCATACAGCATGTCGACTTGCGCCCGCTTCCGGGGGGGCAGGAAGCGGGTGACTATAAAGAAGGAAGTGGAGTACTTCTTGAGCACACTGCGCCCGAGGCGCACGAGCGCTTGCCGAGCGTCGGATTCCCGGCTGCACCGCAGAGCCTCGCATCTGGTGCGTGCGTCCAGCAGTTGCCACTCGACTTCAGTCCAGTTCCGGTTCGGCATGCTCAGCCTCAGTGGTTGCGTTCGAGCCTTTGATTCGCTCGCACTCACGAAACGCAATGCCACCGCCGAATATTTCTCTTCCTTCACATTCTTTTTCCTATCTGTCAAATCGTTCAAACGAACGGCCGAAATTGTGCGTGACACGAAAGTTGTCTTGGCCCGTGCCTGCCCGCTGCAGCATGCACAGAACCAATGAATCGCCTTTGCCGAGGTGACGAGTCCTTCCGGTCACGCCACACAGTCGAATGACCACGTGAATTGCATTTGGCACGTGCTGTCTCGGCGGCCGTTGTTGCCGGATTATCGGCGGAACTATTGCCGGGCCGGGGGCCTGGCCTTTGCCGATCAGGAAAAGACTGCGGCACATGAGGTGGTGAATGGATCGACGCTCGTTTCTTCGCATCAGCCTGATCGCGAGCCTCGGCTACGTACTGATGGGCTGCAGTGGGCGCGACGGGAATCCGCCTACCGCACCTGCTGCGAAGCCGGATCCGGCGGTACCCGAATCGCTTGATGGGCTACTGGCATTCCGCAAGGGTGACTCGCACTACGACGAGCATCGTGGCGGGTTCAACCTGCGCTTCCAGAAGCACCCTGCCGTCATCGTGCTTTGCCGGTCCACAGAGGAAGTGGCAACTGCCGTGCGCTATGCGCTGCAGGAAGGTCTTCCGGTTTCGGTCAAGAGCGGCGGGCATTGTTTTGAGGGCTTCTCAAGTAACGACGGCGGCATGGTCGTAGACGTCTCGCTCATGAATACGGTCGATTGGCTGCCTGGTAGCGAAGGCGCAGTGCGAATCGGCCCCGGGCTGACGCTGACCGGGATGTATGACCAGCTGCTGCCGCGCGGGCGAATCGTGCCGGCGGGCTCATGCGGTAGTGTCGCGATCTCCGGCCTGACACTGGGCGGCGGCTACGGGCTGTTCAGCCGGCAGATGGGACTGGCGTGCGACAGCTTGACGGCAGTGACGCTGGTCGACGGATCGGGCAAGATCTGCACCACCGACGACGACCCCGAACTGCTGTGGGCTTGCAGAGGCGGCGGCAACGGGAACTTCGGCGTCGTAACTTCGCTCTCCTTCAAGACACACGCCGCGCCGAAGGGACTCTTCAGTCATCGTTTCAAGGCATACAAGCTTGATTCCGCGCGCGCGGCGCGACTGCTGCGGGGCTGGTGCGAGCTAGCCACTGATCTGCCGCGCACTTCGTTTTCCGCGTTCGTTCTCAACGGTACCACGCTGACAATTCTTGTAACCGATACGGAAAACACAGACGCCGGCCTGGCCAGCGTGCTGGCTGAGTTGGGGAAGCTCACCGACAAGGGCATCCCCGGTAGCCGCCAGGAACTGGCCCCAGCCCTGCGCCGCTACTATGGGATCGACCACCCGATACTGTTCAAGAATGCCTCGGCCGGTTTCTACTCCGGGTATGCGGATATCTCGGACGTGTTCCCGTCTGTCGCGCAGACTGTCGCAGAAAACCGCGGCATGATTTTTCAGGTCAACACCCTGGGCGGTGCAGTGGCAGATC
The DNA here is from genome assembly GCA_020425605.1 of Planctomycetota bacterium. Taxonomy (GTDB): domain Bacteria; phylum Planctomycetota; class UBA8742; order UBA2392; family UBA2392; genus JACKID01. The sequence goes on from JAGQRH010000008.1 coordinate 26,790, forward strand.
CTCAGCTGGAACGCGCCTCTGCGTTTCCGCACCGCTCCTTTCCTTTTCTGGCCGAGTTGCAGACCTATTACGACAAGCCCGAGCAGGGGCCGGGACTGCTGGAGAGCTTCCGCAAGGTGCAGGGCCTCTTGCGCGACGGCGGCGTGACCCGCCACTACCGAAACTATCCGGACCTCGATTTCGAGAATTGGGCCGAGGCTTACTACAGTCTCAACTACAAGCGCCTTCAGCGCGTCAAGGCCGCCAGAGATCCGCGCGGGCTGTTCAGCTACGCACAGGGCGTACGCCCCTGAACAAACGGATTGGGCGGGCTGCGGGTCCTTCAACATTGTCGCTCCACCACGCTTCGGGAATCAGTGGCAACACGTCGCCCGGTCAGGTCAGCTCCTCCTGGCGCTGGCGCGCGATTCTCAACAGCTCAAAGCCAGCCGCTTCGAAGCGCTGCACGCTTGCGCTGGATGCAGCCCGGGCGGACTTCGAAGCCTTGGCGTCCCTCAACACATTGAGGTGGGCGCGGAATAGCATCAGCAACGGCAATCGTGCGCTCGCAACCAGCAACTCCCGCGAGCCACGATCGATCTGCCCCACGCGTTGGTCCAGCTGCTGTTTGTAGAGCGCCACGGCATCCTTCGGCGTGCTCGGATCCAGCGCGGCCAGCTCGGCCTTGGCGGCGGCTACGCCGTTCTCCAGCCCGGCCAGCAGGGCTTTGGCGAATACGAGCAGGTACACCCGATTCTCGTACACCTTCAAGTGCTCCATGCGCGGGTCTTCGTAATAGGCGATAGCCCTTCTCAGGTCTTCGGGATCTTCCGTCAGCAAAGCGGCCTGCAGGAGATCAAGCGCCTTGATCTCGTGGTGATCGCCCCATTCAAACGCCATGCGGAGGTCCAGGCCTGACGAGTGCAACAGGCCGATCATCAGCATGTGGCGCGCGGCGCGACGGCGGGATTCTTCGCGAACGCGCCCCGCCCACTTCTGCAATAGCGCCAGACCCTCGGCCAGCTTGCCGTCCCGGATCAGGTAGTTGCCGCAAACACTGGCGAGCATTGGGTAGCTGTGCAGCTCTTCGGCGTGTTCCTCTGCCAGGATCAGCGCCGCCCGCATCACGCGCAACGCGTCGTTGAGCCGACCACGCCCTTCCAGCGCCTGCCCAAGCCGGTTGGCATTGAGGCAGTGCTCCTCTGTATTGAGGTGCCCTTCTGACATCGGCTCACGAAACAGGCGTTGCTGATTGCGCAGCACGGTCTCCGTATCGCGCGTGAGGAGCGCCCAGTTCGTCTGCAGCTCAAGGTGCTCATGCGAGATTCGTTCGTCGAAGCAGAGACGGGAGACCTGGTCCGCGGCGCGGAACAGCTCTTCTGCCCTTGTCACGTCAAGCCTGCCCATCGCGGCCTTGAGCTGCTGCTTCAGGTCTGCATAGATGCGTGCAGCCTCGACTCCAACGCGTCCTTTCAATTCCTCGTAACGCATCAGGGCGTCATTCAGCTCGCGCAGCACACGGGCGTGGTGTTTGCCCGCTAGCGCGCCCATGCGCTGGTGGGCGACGGCATTCATGGCCCGAACGAGGTCGAGCAACTCTCCGGCCATGACGCTGGTCTTCTCAGCCATGTCGTTGAGGCTCTCGGCACCCTCCCCGATCAGCAGCCACGACGGATTGACCTGGAACTCCCGGACGACGCGCTCGCAGAAGTCCACGGGCACCTTGCTGCCGTGCAGGTAGCGGTGCACGCAGGTGGTCGGCGTGTCCGTCCTGCGAGCGATCTCGGCCAGCGAATGCCGCTCGGCCAGAGACTGCAGTCTCTTGGTTATCCCGAGAGGCTCCGCGGAGCCGCTTTTCCGTTTCCGTGTGCCTGTGGGCATAGTTTCCTATAACGGAATACCTCCTTTCGATTCTAGCACCTCCGCCATTCCTATTCAGGTACTTTTCTTTCGTGGCCGCGCGAGGCACGTGGGCCGCTTGTCAATCCAATCCGATCTATTGGAGGTAGATTCGATGAAGTACACAGCACTCAGCGCGCTCATCCCACTGATGATCTTGCTCGCCGGCGGCACCTTGGCAGCGCAGACTTACCCGATGAACCAACAGGACCCTTTGGCGTCCGGATTCACGGCGTCTGCGCCCTTCGGCACCATCGACCTGAACCTGGGATGGCGGTTCAAGGCCAACGCCAGTGACATTGTCGTCACGCAGCTTGGCTGCAACTTCCCGGCCGGCGCGCCGGGCGTAACCGTGACTCTGTTCGATGTCGCATCCCAGTCGGTGCTCGCCCAGGAAGTGTGCGGTCCGGGCACCGGCTGGCAGTTCAAGAATCTCAGCAATCCGGTCGCCCTCACCAATGGAAACGAGTACGTGATCGCCGGGCTGATCCTCGGAACGATCGGGCCATACGTGAACTCGGCGCCGCCGGCGTCCTGGATTCCGACCGGCGACATCCAGTTGCTGGACAATCAGTACGTGGCCTCGTCTTCGCCCAACGTGTTTCCCGCGACGAGCATTGGCGCAGCGCAATACGGCGTCGTTGACTTCGGCTACGCCAACGGGCTGGTGATCACTTCGCCGACGCAGTTGCCGAACGCAGGCGAACTCACCTCGTACAACCAGCCGCTATCGGCAACGAACGGCACGCCGCCATATGCCTGGACCCACGTATCAGGAAATCTTCCGAGCGGCCTGAACCTGGCACAGTCAGGAAACGACTTTGTCCTGTCCGGCACTCCGGCCACCGGCACGACCGGCACGTACAACTTCAACGTCAAGGTTACGGACAGCGCCAGCGGCATGGAGACCAAGTCGATCTCGCTGGATGTCGAAGGACTGACGATCACCTCGACGGAAGCGCCGGACGGCATTGCCGGAACCGGCTACAGCGAAGACATCAAGGCGGTGAACGGCCAGACGCCATACAGCTGGACACTGGTTTCAGGAAGCCTGCCGTCCGGGCTGAGCATCGCGCAGTCGGGCAACGACTTCCACATCTCAGGTACCCCCGACCTTGGATCGAACGGTCTCTATTCATTCAACGTGAAAGTGACCGACAACCTGGGCGCGTTCGTAGCCGAGACAATTTCTCTGTTCATCCTGTGGCCCACAGGATCGGACATCTATCCGATGGCGCAGCAAGACCCAACGGCTTCGGGCTTCAATGCCTTCAATACATATGGCTCGTACTCAAAGTGGGGCTACAAGTTCCGGGTCAACGCCACGGGTGTCTCTGTCCTCAGGCTCGGGGCGAACTATATGGACTCCTCACCGGTCATCGTCGCCATCTTTGACTGGACCACCCACAACGTCGTAACCAGCGCTACCGTTGCGGCCGGCAGCGGATGGAGATTTGCGAACCTGGCAACTCCGGTGGACCTCGTGGCTGGAAAAGACTACGTGGTCTGCGGCTACCAGAATTCGCCATCATCCGTGTACTGGCACACAAGCCTGCCGACCAGCTGGAAGCCCACAGGTGATATCGAATGGCTGCAGTCCGCCAATGACTTCTATTCGACCGCGCCTGCGCTGACTGACTTCCCCACCCAGACCGTAACCAACCGAATGGGTGGCGTGGTGGACATCGGCTATGCGAAGGTCCTCAACATCAGCACGGACGCCATCCTGACCAACGCGACCGAGCAGGTCGCATACTCGACCAACATACAGGCCGCATCCGGCACTGCGCCGTACAGCTGGTCGCTGGTCTCGGGTGCGTTGCCGACCGGCCTGAACCTGGCGCAAGTCGGCAACGAGTTCCAGCTCTCGGGCACCCCCGCAACCGGCACGCCGGGTTCATACACATTTACCGTCAAGGTAACCGACAACGTGGGATATACTCGCACCAAGGCAATGCAGCTGGTGGTCGCCTGGCCTGCGTCGCACTACACCTATCCCATGACCCAGCAGAACCCCGGCACGACGGGGTTCAACAGCTACAGCGGCACGTCGTCCTCAGTCTATCAGTGGGGATGGAAGTTCAGGGTCAACACGCCCGGCCTTACGGTGCTGCGCCTGGGTAGCAACTTCCCCAACCAGTCCACCACTCCTCACGTGGTCACCCTCTTCGACGCTACCACCAAGGCCGTTCTCGCCCAGGCGACCTGCGGAACTGGTACCGGCTGGCAGTTCACGGAGTTGCTCACACCCGTCGCCCTGAACCAAGGCTCGGAGTACGTGGTCGCCGGCCTGACCGGGGCCAACTACTACTACGACACTTCGATCGCTGCGTCCTGGAAGCCCGTTGGCGACATTGAGTATCTCAATGGCCAGGGCACCAGCTCCGGCCCACCGACGCCCAACACCTACCCGACATCCACCTACTCCTCCACCACGCTTTACGGTGTCGTCGACTTCGGATACTCCAAGAGCCTCAGCGTGATCACGGACGCCACACTGCCAAGCGCGGCCGAGCAGTCTGCATACTCCACAGACATCGAGGCAGATTTTGGCGCGACGCCATACACCTGGAGCCTCGTGTACGGCACGCTTCCCAGCGGAATGAACCTGGCGCAGTCCGGCGACGTGTTCCAGCTTTCAGGCACGCCGGCGGCGGGAAGCATGGGCCCATACACGTTCTCCGTTAAGGTTCAGGACTCGCTGAACTACACACACACCAAAGCCATGACGCTCAACGTGCTGCAGCAGTCCAGCGCAATGCCGTTCACGGACGACTTCAGCTCCGACAAGGGCTGGCAGTACGGTACTGACTGGAACCGTGGGTCGGCGACTGCCTTCTCAGGCGCGACGCCCCCACGGACAGAGCCGGGCGCGGACCATTCTGCGTCCGCGGACAACAACATCGCCGGCCATCGAATCGGCGCAGATTACGCTGCAAACATGTTGACTACAGACTGGCTCACTTCGCCACCGTTCAACTGCTCGACCGCGTCCATCGTCAGCCTGCGCTACTACCGCTGGTTGGGCTCGACGCTGGGCGACACCAGCAAAGTGCAGGTCACAAACAATGGTCTCGACTGGCATGACGTTTGGACGTCTCCAACGAGCAGCAATCTCAACGACACCTCATGGGTCCTGGTTGCCCACGACATATCCCAGTGGGCCGCCGGCAACTCGGTCGTTCAGGTTCGTTTCGGTACCGGTCCCACCCACACAGTCGTCAACACCGGCTGGTGCATCGATGACGTACTGATCTTCGAGCCGCCGCCGGAGCTTGAAGTTCGCGAGGGCGGCTTGACCGGCACGATCATCACCGACGACGAGGCCGTTGGCGGCTTGCGCGACTTCGGCCAGGTCAGCCCCTCCACCAATTCGCAGATCCTGACCATCGCGCTTACGAACAACGGCCTGAACACGATCCACTTCTCCAACTGGTCCAAGACCGGTGCGAACCCGATCGACTTCTATGTGTTGCAGAACCCGCCCGCGACGCTGGCGCCCAATACCTCGGCGACTTTCCAGATCCAGTTCTACTCACCCGTGGTTGGCGTAAAGACATGCACGCTGTCGATTCCGCACGACGCGGTCGGTTCCGGATCGGCGCCGTTTGAGATCAACCTGCGTGCGGAAGCAATCGTAATGGTGCCGGGACTTCAGGTGGACGAGGGCGTCTCGGGCGGCACCAATATCCCGCATCAGGCCCCGGCCGTTGGCACGTCGCGCGATTTCGGCTCTGTCACCGTCGGCGGGATCTCCTCGTTGTTCACCATCGCCATCACTAACACCGGGAATGGCCCGCTGACAATCCAGGCGATCGACATGGGGGGCACCTGGTGGAACCAATTCGCCGTCAATACCGGACCGATTCCCCCATCTATCGCGCCAGGCGCGAACATGACTTTCACAGTCGCGTTCCAACCCACCAGCGCAGGAGCCAAAGACGCCTTCGTACGCATTTACCACAACGACGCGCTTCAGCCCTCGGCGTATGAAGTGCCTGTTCGCGGCGACGCGATCCCTGCCGCACCGGTCATTGGAGTGTCCGATGGCGGCGCCATAGCACACAACGACCCCGCCACGGGAGCACGCAATTTCGGCAATGTCGTCGTTGGCTCAACGTCCGCGCCGGCAACGATCACCGTATCCAACACCGGCGGCGCGACGCTCAGTGTAGGCGCAATCACTCTTGGCGGTCCGGACGCCGGGGAGTTCACCCTGAACACCGCCACCTTTAACTCATCCATCCTCGTGGGCGCCGCCAGCAGCTTTGAAGTCCGCTTCGCGCCGACCAGCGCCGGTGTGAAGGTTGCACAGGTAACGTTCAGCCACAATGACAGCAGCGTCACCAGCCCATTCATCGTCAACATCACCGGCGACGGAGTGCTGGCAGCACCGACGATCGATGTCCGCGAGACAAACGCCGGCGGCTCGCCGCTGGCCAACCCCGCCCCTGCCGCCGGAATTCTGGACTTCGGTAGCCAGCCCGTTTCGGCCGGTCCAACGGCGCCTGCGGTGATATTCGTACAAAACACCGGAACAAGCGCGCTCTCGCTCGGTATGCCAACCGTGCATGTCGGCGGGCAGGGCATTTTTGTTCTCAACACGGCAGGATTCCCCACCTCATTGGCGATCGGCGCGAGTGCGACCTTCAGCATCGCATTTGATCCGAGTGTTGCCGGGCAGGCTTCATGCGTCGTGGAGTTCACCCACAACGACGCGACCACTGCAAACCCCTACGTACTCCACGTCACCGGCAATGGCATCGCACCCGAAGTCACCGTACATGAAAGCTCCGTCGTCGGCCCGATTGTGACCAGCGGGGCTGCGGCAAACCTCGGCGGCGGTCGTGACTGCGGCAGCATCAACGTCTCGGCCGGCGCCACGACCCCGGTCACGATCGTGCTAGAAAACACCGGGACGCTCGACTTAACAGTCGGCACGCCCACACTGGGCGGCGCCAATGCCTCAGACTTCTCAATCTCCACCACGGGCATGGCCTCCACACTGCCGCCCGGCGGCAGCACCAGCTTCTTCGTCACCTTCGACCCAAGCCTGGGAGGCATCAAGACCGCGGACGTCACCTTCACGCACAACGATCCGGTCAACCCTACACCATTCCTGATTCCAGTGATCGGCACTGCCGTGGACCCAACCGGCTTGCACATCATCACGACCGACCTGCCATACGGTGTCTCTGGCGCGGCCTACCAGACCACGCAGTTGCAGGCCCAGAACGGCAACGGCACCTACACGTGGTCGGTATTCAGCGGAAACCTGCCGCCGGGGCTCAACCTGGATTCGGCCGGGCTGGTCAGCGGCACGCCGTACTCAATTGCCACCATGTCCTACACTTTCACGGTTCGGGTCATGGACGCCACGGGAGCGACGCATGAGCAGCAGCTCAAGGTTTCAGTCGTCGGCGGAGACGTGACTTCGCGGGGCCGGGATGCGGCCGGTTGCGCGGCAGAAGCATCGGGCACAGGCTCATGGCTTGCGGTACTGATGTTGCTGATCATGGCGGGTGGGGCATGGCGGCGGCGCAAGGCACGCGTCCAGTAACGTGATGGTGTGTGTGGCAGGATTGTGGCTGGTCTCCTCCAAAGACTGCTTCTGCCACACACACCGCAGTCGTTGACTTGGTTCCAGGCACCCTACGCCCGGCCCCAAGCCGGGCGTAGATCTGTTTGAGCCCCTGGCTGAAACCCTGTTCACAAAATCTCTTCCTTATATTCATCTTATTCGTCGCACGCCGCGGGAAGAGATGGGTCGCTTGCCACGTTTTACTAGTCGCATCCAAACACTTCAGACGGAACGGCGAGAACTTGTCGCGCGGAGTTTCGCGATGTGCGGGTAGTGATGAATCATGCAAGGACAGGCCGTCCCAGATGACCTTCGGCATCGTGCAACTTGGCATATTTTGGCATTCGGTGCGTGGTGACGAATGCATAGGCAAAGCAGGTTTCGAGGCGAAAAACTTTTCTTTGCGATGTGCGGTTGTTGCTTTACCACCGGAGGCTGTGAGTCATAATCCTGGTCTATTGCTCCTGAGCCGGCGATGAGGTCGCCGTTCCAGCGTCAACGATGAGTGCGCGGTACCCCCGGCAACACCGCGCGCAAGTCCGAGAGCTGGCAAGCTGAAAGTGAGAACTTCCCACAACTAGTAATTGCCGGACGCGCATGTGCGTATTCGGCCAGATAGACGCGGACGCCATATGCGGCCGGGACAAGTTGAATAGCGAATTTGAAGTCACCCCAACAACGGAAGAAATGATGATGCGTTTGATTGCTATGCTGCTGTGCCTTGCGACCCTGACGGGTGCGACACTGCAGGCCCAACACACTTGGACTGGTGCGACCAGCGCCGACTGGGGCACGGCCTCCAACTGGAACCAGGCTTCCGTGCCGACCGATACCGATTCGGTCGTGATCCCGGATACCAGCTCGTTGCCGTTCGCGCCCACGCTGTCAACTGGTGCAACCTGCAACAACCTGACTCTCAACTCAGGTGCAGTGCTGACCGGCAGCAACGGCACGCTCGATATCTACGGCGACTGGGTCAATGACGGCACGTTTGTGCAGGGCACATCGGTCGTCTATGTCCAGGGCTCCAATGTGACAAGCATCGGCGGCTCGGTAGCCACGACGTTTTATCGCCTCGTGATCCTGAAAACCGCGCGCAGCATTGAAGTCAATCAGGCTGCGAATATGTCGATCTCATACACAAGCACGACGACGGGCACGCCGGGCTTCGACATTCGCCAGGGGACGTACCGCAACAACGGCTACGACATTACAATCGCCGTTGCGACAGTCGGCGGCACAACCCCTGCTGCCGGCGAGCTGCACATTTCTGGCGGCACGTGTCAATTCAATCAGGTCTATCAGTTCAGTCAGCTGAGGCAGTTCACCATCACTGGTGGCACGGTCACGATTGCCGGCCAACACTCGGTTGTGAACAGCGGAAATCGTTTCGACATGTCGGGTGGCTCGCTGACCTACACTTCGACCTCGAACAGCGCCGTACGCTGCCTCAGCAACAACGGCACCGCCTGGGGTTGGAATGTAACAGGCGGCGATGTCTACTTGCACGGCGGCTTCCAGTCCGGCACCAGCAACAACACCTTCCTTGCAACCGGCAGCTCCGTCGTGCACTTTGTTGGCACGGCCAACGTCATAAATGACTTTGCGTCCACGCCGACTTCCGGCCCGCAGAACGTATCTTTTGCCGACTGCAGAATCGAAAAGACCGGCGGGGCGACCGTTTCATTTGCAACGACCAATGTCGCCGTCATCCAGAACAGCATCGACTTCGGCTCGATCACAGTAGCCTCGACGGCGGGCCTTACGTTCGGAAATCAGAATTTCACTTCCGGCGACGGCTGGGTAATCGGAACGCTGGACAACGCGGGCACGACCACGCTCAGCACGCCTACAATCCGCATCAGTGGCGACATCACGAACACCGGCACGCTGACCTCCACCGGCAGCAACAGCCTCTACATCACCGGAACTGCTACCAGCACGATTTCCGGCAGCTGCACCTTCGAAAATCTGACTTGTGACCAGCCGGGACGTCAGCTGAACTTTTCGGCAGGCTCAACGCAGACCGTCAACGGCACGCTTACGCTCAAGGGCTTCATCGGCGCCGAGCTTGTTCTGCGCAGCACATCGTCCGGCTCAATCTGGAACCTGACCAACAGCGGAAGCGTCGTGGCCGAGTACTGCAACGTGCAGGACAGCACGGCATCGGCAACGATCAACGTCGTCGGCGGAACGGACTCCGGCAACAACACCAACTGGAACTTCGGCGGTTCGGCAAGCGGCCAGTCCTGGACCGGCGCTGTCAGCACCGACTGGGCCACGGCCGGCAACTGGAACCCGGCCGTCGTCCCGACGACCACGACCAACGTAACCATCCCGGACACGACCTCGCTGCCAAACGCTCCGACACTGGCGGCCACTTCGAACTGCCAGAACATCGTGATTGAAGCAGGTGCGGTCCTGACCGGCGGCTCGGCCACGTTCAACGTTTATGGCCACTGGTCAAACAGCGGCACGTTTACGGCCGGCACATCGCAGGTCTTCATGAGCGGCAATACGTCGACGATCATCGGTGGTACTTCATCGACTGCGTTCTACCGGCTGATCATCAACAAGGGGTCACGCTCCAACGAAGTTTCACAGCTGAGCACTGTTTCGGCGACCTATCCGTCAAACAGCACGTCATCGCCCGGACTCGACATTCGCCGCGGCACCTACCGCAACAACGGTAACGATCTCTCTGTCGCCACTTCGTACGTCGGCGCCAATTCTCTGGGTGCCGGCGAGCTGCACATCTCCGGCGGCACTTGCGTCTTCAACTATGTCTACCAGGCAAGTTCCACAAGCTCGCTTCGCCAGTTCACGATCACCGGCGGCGACGTAACGATCAACCAGACGCACACGATCTACAACACCGGCCAGCGCTTTGACATGAGCGGCGGCAGCCTTACCTACCTCAGCACCTCCACCAGCAGCGTTTCGCTCTCCACGACGAACGGCTCGGGCTGGTTTGCGACCGGCGGTGACATCTACTTCACCGGCGGCATCAACCTCAACATCAGCAGCTCATTCATGGCAACCGGCGCCTCGGTGGTGCACTTCATCGGCACCGGCTCGACGACCGTGAACACATTCAACAGCTCCAGCACCAACAGCTCGGACTTCTACATTGAGGACTGCCGAATCGAGAAAACCGCTACGGCTACCGTTACCGTTACGGCCGGATCGGGCGAACTCGGCACCGACCGCACATTCGGAAGCCTCACGGTAAACACCGGCAATACGCTCTCTCTGCCGGCGATCAACTTCGCGCTGGGCAAGGCCTGGTACATCGGCTCCGTCACAAACGCCGGCACGGTCTCGATTTCCGCCACCCCTGTGATCATCCCTGGTGATATCAACAACACTGGAACCTTCACGGGCAACTCGGGCTCGACTGTCCAGCTGGTCGGCACTGCGGCCTCGACGATCACCGGCAACACGACTTTCTTCAATGTTGAGTGCGTTGTGCCGGGGCGCCAGATCAACTTCGGTGCAGGCAGCACCATCACGGTGAACGGCCAGCTCTTCTTCGAGGGAGCGTCGGGCAACGAGATTGACCTGCGCAGCACCTCGGCCGGCACCGCGTGGAACCTGCAGAAAAACGGCTCTGCCCTGCCACGCTACTGCGACGTGCAGGACAGCACCGCATCCTCGACCGTCTATGCTCAGCCAGGCGGCGTGGATTCAGGCAACAATACCAACTGGGTATTCGGCGGATCGGTTTCCATCCTGCCCACAGTCGGCGGACTGCAGGGTGCCTGGGCAAATGACGTTTCCGGCCTCGTCAGCGGCACTTTCCTCGTTGAGAACGGCGCGGCAACCGCAGTCACTCTCAATTCAATCACAATCGGCGCCTCGGGAACTGGCGACGACTCCACGGGTTACTCCGAAGTCGCCCTCTACATCGACCACCCGACGTCTGGATCGCAAGGCAGCTTTGATGCGGCCGATACACTATACGATGCAGCCGTCACGGCATTCGGCACGGACAACGGCACGATTACATTCACGGACTCCGTAGCCCTGGCTGCGAGTGCTAACACGCGCTTCTTTGTGGTCGTCAAGTTTGACGGCAGCACTATGCCAAGCGCGGGCGAGACATTTACCACCAACGTCAACACCATTAGTGTTACGGGCGCACCCACTTCCGGTCTTCCGTCGGCGTTCATGCGGGGTTTTGTCATGAACTCGGCGACCCTGACGGTCAGCTTTCCTGTCACGAATAACCGGCCGGTGGCTCCTACATACCTTGGCCCAGCCAATGACGGATTTGTGATGGAGCGCTTTCAGGTCGTGAACAACAGTCCGCTCCCGATCGTCATCAACCACCTCGATATCCGGGCATTCTCGACCAGCTCAACGACGGCGCCGGTTGCGATCTTCACCTCCGTAGAGTTGTTTGCCGACGCGAACGACAGCGGGAACTGGGAGCGTTCGCTCGACACCCAGATTGGAACTGCCTACACCAGTTGGACGGGAACCGCAGCCTTCAACAACACCTCCATCGGACCGAACGAGACAAAGCTCTACTTCACTGTCGTCAAACTGAACGGCAGTACGGCAGCGACATCAGGTCAGTACGGCCACTTCTTCTACAGCACCTCCTCGGCTGTCGGTGCAACATTCAACGGTCAGGTCAACTCGGGCAGCTATCGCATGACGATCGCGACCGCAAGCCTGTACACGGTTGCCGAGCCGGGCACGAAAGTTGAAGTTCCCGCGACGGATAACACCCTGCGGGAGGCCGGCACCTTCGCGATTCACAACACGAGTGCGGCCACGGCCGTAACACTCAACAGCGTGACTCTCACAGCATCCGGCACTGGCGCTGACAACACCGCTTACTCACAGGTTTCCTTGTACCTGGACTCGAACACGAACGGTTCATGGGACGGCGCTGACGCCCTCGCGGCAACCGCGATTACAGCATTCTCAAGCAACGACGGATCGGCGGGGTTCTCGCTGCTGACTCCGTTGTCGATCGCGGGCGCTGCCTCGCAGCGGTTCTTCGTCGTGGTCCGAATGAACGGATCAACGCCGGCCAGCCCACAGGAGACATTCAAGACACGCGTGACAGCAATCGGTTCTACGGTTTCCGGCGACGGATCCGGACTGCCCAGTTCCATCATGGAGGGCATTGAGATCCTGGGTAACAGGCTCACCGCAGCGGCGACGGTAGGGACCGCCGTATCGGTGCTCGGAAACGCACAGGGCTCGGGTGGCAATGGTGTCGAAGCCGGCAAGTTCACTGTCACGAACACGGGCCTCGCGACGAGCGACCTGCTCTCCGTCACCGTGCGCGCGTCTGGCACGGCCAACGACTCCACCGCATACAGCGAAGTTGCGATCTATGAGGACAGCGCATCAGGCTCGGTCGGCAGCTTCGACTTTGCCAATGACACGCTGATTGGCACCGCCGCGACGACTTTCCCGACAGACGACGGCGCACTGACCTTCAATGTTCAGGCAGCGCAGCAGTCATTCACAGTCTCACAGGTGAAGACCTACTTCGTGGTAGTGAAGCTCAGCGGCTCGGCAACACCGGGCCAGACTCTGCAATACGAAATCGAGTCCATGACCGTTGGCGCCTCCACTGCGGCCGACGGCGTACCAACAAGCACGATGGCAGGGCTCACAATCACGACGCCGTTCAGCGCGAGCGCCACGGCGGGTACTTCGACGGGCGCACTGGCAAATGCCACTGGCACCGGCGGCAACGGCTTGCAGGCCGGCATCTTCAGCATTTCGACGAGCGCGGGCGGGGGTGCGGATCTCTTGTCCATCACCATCACGGCCAGCGGAACCGGCAACGACAACACTGCATACAGTGAAGTTGCGGTCTACCGTGACGGCGCATCCGGCGCGACCGGCAGCTATGACTTTGCCAACGACACGCTGATCGGCACCGCAGCCACTGCCTTCCCAGCCGACAACGGCGCCTTGACGTTCAACGTGCAGGCGGGCGAGCAGACGTTTGCTGCCTCCGAGAGCCGCACTTACTTCGTCGTCGTCAAGCTGAATGGCAGCGCGACCGGTGGACAGACGTTCCAGTACCAGCTGACCGGCGTGACTTCCACACCGAGCGGTGTCAGCGGTCTGCCGACCACCGTCATGGCAGGCATCAACATCACCACGCCGTTTACCGCAAGCGCGACGGTCGGTACTGCGGCCAATGTCTATGCAAACGCCGCTGGCACTGGCGGAAACGGGATCCAGTCCGGGTTGTTCACCATCACCAGTGCAGCGGGTGGCACGCCTGACCTGCTCTCTCTCACCATCACTGCAAGCGGAAGCGGCGACGACAGTGCCGACTTCAGCCAGGTCGCCATCTACCGCGACTCGGCGTCGGGCACGACAGGCGCGTTCGACTTTGCGAACGACATCCTGATTGGCACTGCCGCAACGGCCTTCCCGGCCGACAACGGCGCGCTGACCTTCACGGTTCAGGCTGCCCAGCAGGCCTTTGCTTCCGCCGAAACCCGAACCTACTTCGTGGTTACGAAGCTGGCGGGTTCGGCGAACCCAGGCAACACTTTCCAGTTCACGCTCACGGGCATGACCAGTTCACCGAGTGGCGTAACCGGCTTGCCGACCAGCACGATGGCAGGGCTCTCGGTTGTGCCGCCGTTCACGGCTTCGGCAACCGCAGGCACAGCCTTGCCGGTGTACTCAGGTGCAACGGGTACCGGTGGCAACGGCGTTCAGGCCGGCGTCTTCACTATCGCCAATGCGGCGGGTGTGGCCGATCTGCTCTCCATCACCGTGACTTCTAGCGGGACGGGCGACGACTCGGCCGCCTACAGTGAAGTGGCGATCTATCGTGACGGGGCGTCCGGAACCACCGGCAGCTTTGATTTCGCCAACGACACGTTGATCGGAACCGCCGCGACGGCTTTCCCGAGCAACAACGGCGCTCTGACATTCACCGTGCAGAGTGCGGAACAGACCTTCAGCGCCACCGAGACGCGCACTTACTTCGTCGTAGTCAAGCTCAACGGCTCGGCGGGAAATGCAGAGACATTCCAGTACACCATCACCGCCTTGACCAATACTCCAACCGGCGCATCAGGCCTGCCGACGACAACCATGGCCGGGCTCACCATCCAGCCTGAGTTCACAGTTTCAGCCACAGCCGGCAGTGCACAGGGCGTCTTCGCCAATGATACCGGCACCGGCGGCAACGGCCTTGAGGCCGGGGTCTTCACCATCCAGGCCGGCTCAAGTGCGGCGAACCTGACTTCCGTGACGGTTACCGCAAGCGGCTCGGGTGACGACAGCACCGCATACAGTGAGGTAGCGCTCTATCGCGACGGAGCTTCCGGCACGACCGGCAGCTTCGACTTTGCCAACGACACGCTGATCGGTACCGCGGTGGCGGCCTTCCCCGCCAACGACGGAGCCTTGGCCTTCACAGTCCAGGCGGGCGAACAGGCCTTCAGCGCAAGCGAGACACGCACCTACTTCGTGGTAGTGAAGCTGAATGGTACTGCGGCCACGGCCGAGACATTCCAGTACACCATCACCGGCGTTGCACCCGCGGCGGCTGGCACACCTTCCGCCACGATGCTTGGCCTCAGCATTAATGCCCCAACGTTTACAATCACCGACGTAAGTTCTGCCACGCAGGTCGTGGCTTATGCCGGCACTGGTGACAACGTTGTCCAGCAGTTCACCATCGACTACCCGAACGGCCAGAACAACACCCTGACCACGATCGACTTCACCGGCACGGCCGGTGCAGGTGGAACGCTTACGACAGACGTGACGCAGGTTGATCTCTATCGCGACGCAAACGCCAACAGCACCTATGACGCAGGCGTCGACACGCTGGTCAACTCGCAGGCCGCATTCAATGGCTCAAATCAGGTGACGTTCACGCTCAGCGGTACGGAAAGCCAGTTCGCCGCTGGTGACAGCCGCGAGTACTTCGTGGTGCTCGAGTTCTCCATCACCACGCCGCACATGGCAACATTCGCAACGCAGTTGACCGCGGCATCAGGCGCGGCCACCGGCACCAACATCAATGGCACCCCTGCCCCGGCTGGCGGCCCCACCGCAGGTCTGATCGTCAACGCCAACAGCCTGTTCATCACACTGAACGGGCCAGGCGCCGCGGTCACAGTAGACAACAACAGCCAGGGTGCAGGTGGCCTTGGCCATGTGATCTGGGACGGCACCCTCAGCACGCAGGCAGTCGGCTGGACTGTCAACGGGCTGGTATTCGAGGGCACCGGCACGGCCAATGCCAACACTGCGTATAACTTCCTGGCGCTCTATGAGGACACCAACACCAATACCACGTTCGACGCAGCAGACCAGCTGGCCGTGGCAGCCGCCGGTACCAGCTTTGATGCCACAAACATGTACACAGCCACTCTGACCAACACGGCGTTCCCGACAGCAACCACCCGCCAGTTCTTCCTGGTTGGCAAGCTGGCCGGCACCGCAACGTTTGGTGAGACACTGAACGCACGCCTCACCAGCGTTCAGGCCACTCCGCCGACGGGCGGCCAGGTTTCGGGCGACATCAACGTGGACAGCACTGCATTGATCATCGATGCCGCGGCAGTGACTGTCGGCCGTGGCCCGACACCGCCGACCGATGCGTCATTGCTCGCCGGCACCGCGCAGTCCCACGTGCTTGCGAAGTTCCGCTTCACGGCCACCAACGCGGACGTCACGGTTACGTCGCTGCTTTTGACCACCAGCGGTACAGGAAACTGGGTGGCCGACCTGTCCTCAACAAACGGCGTCGAAGTCTGGGAAGATGACGGCGACGGCGTGTTCAACGCCGGGTCGGACACAATGCTATTCCAGGGCCCGGGATCGGGCGCGGTCAACGCTTCGTTCTCACCGTCACTGCAGGTGCCGAACTCTTCCACGAAGGACGTGTGGGTGCGCCTGAACCTCCTGGCCTCGGCCGGGGTTGGCTCACCGACGCCGGTGACGTACAGCCTGTCTGTGTTGAACGCGTCAGACGTCCAGGCCGGGTCCGCAACGCCTTTGCTGGGAACACCGCTACCCACCAGCAGCGTGCTTTCCATGGTGGATTTCTTCGTCACTACCTTCACGCCCACATCTGATTTCGTTGCCGGCGGTGCAGCGATCACGATCGTCGGGTCGGGCTTTGTGTCATCACTGACCGTCACGATCGGCGGCGTGATCTGCCCGGGTGTTCCGGTAATCACTGGCGGCACGCAAGTTACCGGCCTGCTGGTCCCGGCGGGAAGCGGCAAGAACCTTCCGATCGTCGTCACCAGCGGTGCTCTGGCGCCCCAGACACTGACCCAGACGTTCAGCTACTCGACGGTCTCCAACGTCGGTGGCGGCGGTGGCGGTGACGGCGGTGGCGGTTGCGTCCAGTCAGAAGGCCAGAATACCTGGCTGCTGCTGGCCGCACTGATTCCGGTCGTCATGTGGTTCCGCCGGCGCCGCAGCGCAAGCTAGAAGTGCTATCAAGGCCAAGAACCCCCGCGAAAGCGGGGGTTCTTTCCATTTGGCAAACCGTAGTGGCAACAGCACACGGACCGTTCAATTCCTTCGCGCTGAGTAAGCAGGGCACACCCCTCGTATAACCCGGACGCCACGGCCGGGCCGATCATCCGCACAAGAGTCGAGGCATCAAGCACGGAAGCGCGGTGCCGCCCTCCGATGGGGCCTGGTGGGCAATGCCAGTACAGGGTTCAGAAAGCCTGCCCGGCACTTTGGCTCGTCTCTGTTGATCTTGCCGACTCGTTAGATGCGACGGTTCTTGACCAGCCAGAGAGCCAGTTCCGCAAGCAGAGCCAGAATGGCTACGGCCGCGCACCAGCGCCACACCGGGCGCTCCAACGTCCACGCGGATGCGCTGACTACTTCGACTTCCGACTTCTCCGGTGGCTTGGGTGGTGCAGCCTTCAACGAAGTCTCGGCCAGGCTGTAGAGGCCAGTTCCCAGCTCCGACGACGGCGTGCCATCAATCGCCGCGGAATAGAATCCGAGGCCCTGCGGCGCACGCTGAGTAAACGCTTCGCCGGCCAAAAGGTGCGCGGTACGCTCGTCGCCATCTGGTAGCCTCAGTTGGAAGTCATGCTCTCCCGCTGCATCTCCGCCCGGAGCGCTGAAAGTCAGATCCCGGCTGCACGGCATCGAACGTCCCTGCACCCGGTGAATGGCCTCTCCAAGCAGATTGCGAATGAACACGGGAAATGCCGGGCGCAGCACAAGGTTGCTGTCGTTCAAGCCACAGGACCATGTGTAGGTCTCTCGTCCATCGGCGCGCAGCTCGAGCAACAGAGGCCCGTCGCGAAACTTGACGATCTCGATTGCTTTGCGCGGAACGCTGAGTTTACGGGCACGCGCAAACAGCAGGTTCTCAAGCCCGACCCCTCTCAGCAACGGATGCGTACTGTCCCAGTCCGCCAGTTCCGGCTGGGCGATCTCTCCCTCATCAACGAACGGCAAGCCTGGCGGGACGCAACCGATGTAAAGCTCACACCGCGCGGGCGGGATGTTTGCAGTCTGCTCAGTGACAATCGCAAGATCGTAGCGGCCCTGGATGTCCGGACTTCCAGGGCTTACGTTGTTTACGACCAGTCCCGGTACGGCAGCCTCAAGGCGCATGATGAACGGATCTGCAGCACCAACGTGCAAGATGCGAGGGGGGTCTGTCCGTCCGATCGAGATGAATGCCGTGTCGTCGAGCTTGAGATCATCGGCCGGCTCAAGCTTCAGCGTCGCACGCTGAAACTCGCCCGCCTCCTCCGGCGGATTCGGCAGATTGAAGACGACGGTGATCTCCTCGCCCCCACACACGACCTCACGCGCGTCGGTCAGGGCATCGCCGATCAGCAGCGACAGGGTCCGGGCGCCGTCACCCGCCACACGCACGAGCACCGACACGCCGCCATCATCGGCCGAGACGTCGGTATAGGTGATACCAACGTTCGGTTGATCCTGCCCACACTGCACCAGCGTGATCGTTGCAGACTGGTCGGGCAGGTCCGCCCATGAGTCTTGGTCATGGCAGAAGTCGGACAGCACCACGATCTCTGCGCCGTCACGTCCTTCGGCAAAGGCGAGTGACATGGCAGAGCGCATATCACAACCAACCGGCTCAGCCTGGACATCATCCAGCACGCGGCGCGCCGCCGCGATATCTGCGGTGGCATGAACCAGCACGCGTGGATTTGTGCCGGCGGCAATTACGGTGACCTGGTCGCCATCTTTCAGGGCATCCAGCGCCTCCGCGGCCTTTGCGCGCGCGATACCGATGCGTGACTCCCCCTCGTGCTCCAGGGACATGCTGGCAGAGACATCGACCACGAGTACCAGTGCGCGCCCCCCTCCACCGCTCCCCAGCCGCAATCCGGCGGATCCAAATACGACGCCCGCCAGCGCAAGCAGCATCAGGAGCAGAGACAGCCACTCACTCGGTTTGCGAAACGGAGTACGCGCCATGGTTTCCTTCAGCGCGCGTTGCCACAGCATGCTGCTGCTGACAGGCACGTCGCGCCGCTTGCGCTTGAGCAAGAAGAAAGCGATCACCGGCAGCATTGCCACAAGGGCAGCCAGAAACCACGGCGTATCGAACACGAGCGCGATCATCGCAGCACCCCGGCACGTTGCAGGTCGTGCAGAAACAGATCTTCCAGTGGCCGATCCGTGGTGCAGCTTGCAAATGCCACGGCGCGGCGCAGGCAATGCTCGCCACATTCGGCGACGAAGCGCTTGACCGTGGCGCGGTAGGCGTCAATCCTTGCCGGCGACAACGTCGTTTCGACGCTGGGCCCGTCTTCCATGTCGAGCAGACGAACCTCACCGTCAAAGTCCGGATCCACGTCCTGCGGCGCGAGCAACTGGACCACAGCCACCTCGGTGGTGCGGCGCTGCAGCGACTTCAGGCTGGCCGAAATGCCGGCAGAGTCAAGCAAGTCACTGACCAGCACCACCACGCCGTGCGGTTGAAAGAAACTAGCGAACTCCCTGCAGCCCTCGTGCAGCGGGCGTTTGCCGCGCAGACCAGGTTGCGAAAGAAATGTCAGCAAACGCCCGACGGCCGCTTCGCCGCGCACGGCGTTCATGCGCTCCAGCCGATCACCGATCAGCGTACAGCTGACCCGGCTGCCGTCACGCAGGCCGATCCATGCCAGCGCGGCGGCAACGCGTCGTGCAGCCAGCGCCTTTTCCGGCGGGCCCATTTCCATGCTTGCACTGTCATCGATCAACAAATGCAGCTGCAAGTCTTCTTCATCGTGAAAGAGCTTCAGGATCAGCTGGTCGAGCCTCGCCCATGCGGACCAGTCGAGATGCCGAACGTCGTCGCCCGGCGCATACGGCCGAAAATCCGCAAACTCGAGCGAGAGACCCTTGCGAGTCGGTGAACGCCGGTCGCCTCGAAGGCTGGACGGCAGTGCCCTGCGCACGGCGATCTGCAGTCGCTCCAAACGCGCTCGGAAGGCTGGGTCCAGCAACTCGGTGTACGGCTCACTCATGCCTGGGCGGTCTCGGGTACATGTGCCAGGATCTGCTCGGCAAGCGAGTCCGGAGTCACGTTGTCGGCCTGCGCCTGGTAGGTCAGCAGCACGCGATGGCGGAATACCGGCCGTGCCGCCAGCTTGATATCCCTGAAGCTGAGGTTGAGACGACCGTCGAGCAGCGCGAAGAACTTGCCGGCACGCGCAAGCGCCTGTGCGGCGCGGGGACTGGCGCCGTGACGAACGTGCTCATTGACAGAATCGGGCGCCTCCGGCTGGCCGGGGTGCGTCGCCAGTACCAGCCGGGCGGCGAAGTCGAGCACGTGCGGCGCCGCGACTACGTCCGCGACCGTTGCCTGCCATGCCAAAAGCTCTTCGCCATCCATCACTCTTTCCGCGGTCGGGAACTTGCTGCCCGTCGTGCGCAGGATGATCTCGGATAGCTGCTCGCGCGTCGGCATCTCGACAATCAGTTTCATCAGGAAGCGGTCCAGTTGCGCCTCGGGCAACGGGTAAGTCCCTTCCATTTCGATGGGGTTCTGCGTCGCAAGCACGAACATCGGCGGCGCAAGCTTGTATGTCTCGCCCCAAACAGTAACGCTGCGTTCCTGCATCGCTTCCAGCATCGCGGACTGTGTCTTGGGCGTGGCGCGGTTGATCTCGTCGGCCAGCACCATGTTGGCAAAGATCGGCCCGCGCCGGAAAGTGTAGCTGCGGCGCCCCTGGTCATCCTCGGTGATGATGTTGGTGCCCACCACGTCGGCCGGCATCAGGTCCGGCGTGAACTGGATACGTGAGAAGTCCAGCCCGAACACATCGGCCAGGGTGCGGATCAACTGCGTCTTGCCCAAGCCCGGCACGCCTTCCAACAAGCAGTGCCCCCCGGCAAAGATGGCACACAACACGCCCTCAACCAGTTTGTCCTGGCCGACGATCACCGCACCAATCTGTGCGCGCAGTGCGTCGTAGCGTTGCTTGAATTCCTTGGCTCGCTCAAGTGGATCCATGGTTTCCTCATTGCCATTTGCGTTTGTCTTCGGCGCGTTTCTTCGCCTTCAAAAGTACATCCATTGCCGCGTCGTCAGCTGGCTTGCCTGGCTTTTCTACCGGTGTATCAGGCTTCGGTGCCGCCACATCGGGCTCCGTGAAGTCGGGCTTCAACTTGGACTTCACGACTGTAGCCGCGCGCGCGGCCGTCTGCTTTTTCTCTTTGGGCTTCCTGGCCGCTCGGGCGAACAACTCCAGCCGCCGGACGCCGACATCGGCAATCAGGAACAGCGCCGCAGCCAGAAGCAGCCAGGGCCAAAGCTCGCTGCTTTCCAGTGTGGCGTCGAGGTCGTGAACAAACGGGTCCGACTCGTAGTCGAGCACTCGTCCGCCGGTAATCGCCGCTGCCTCCGCAAGCAGGTCATCATTGCTGCGCAGCGCCCTGTGTTCCTGCGAGAAGTCGACACTGAAGACGGCCAGCGATGTTGCAGCGCCGCCATCCCGGTTCACTACACGTAGCAGGTAGTGCCCCTGCTCCAGCCCCTCGACTTCGCCCTCATACCGTCCCGGCGATGTCTGTGCGAGTGCCATGCGCTCGCCTTCGGGGCCGCTTCCCAGCAGCAGCGCGTCCAGGTCGAGATCGCTACGGGCGTGTCCGGTGTCGTCGCGTGCGTCCACTACTACACGTGCGCTTGAGCCCTTGACTTCCACCCGCAAGGGCAGATGGCCCTCGGTGGTGGCACTGGTAGTCGCCCGGGTGACCTGTAGCCAGAACGCCTCGTAGCCACTCCAGCCGATCCAGTCCGATGCCCAACGCGTAGTTGCGTCGCTTGTGAATGCCGTGCAGCGCCCCAGACCGGCCTGCCAGGTTGCAAGAATCGGGTCCGGGTCTTCTTCATCTTCACTGACTAGGATCGTTTCCGCCTCCGCACGGGGTGCGGTCACTACATAGCCATGCAGTGGCGGCAGGGCAGTGATGCCGCGCAACATCGGCGAGACGGCCAGTGAAGCGCGGGGTGTGAACGTCTTCTCATTGATGGCGGCGCGGCGCAGCGTGGCCGCCTCCTTCAGCATCAGTGCCGGCAGGCGATTCAGGTCATCGCCCATCGCGACCCCGTAGTATCGGCCGCCGCCATCCTTGGCCAATGCCTTCATGTTCACAGTATCGGATGGACTGTGCGGGTTGATACAGATCGTGGAAACGGTCACCTGCCCGGCCACCATTTCCTTCAGAAGGCTTGCCGTCGGCACCTGCGGGTCGCCATCGCTGATCACCACCACGTGCTTGATGGCAGCGTCGTTCGTCTGAAGGGATGACCAGGCCAGCACGAAGCAGCGGTGGAAGCTCGGCATGTCGCCGACCTGGACGTTTTCGATCAGTTTGAACTGCGCGCTGCGATCGCCCAGCGGCGTGAGCGGAAACAGCCACTGCTCGCCGTTGCCGCCGTAGTATACGATCCCGGCATCATCTGTTTCTTCCATGCCGTTAAGCGCCGACTTGCAGATGCGCTCGGCCCAAGTGTTGCCGGTGTCGAACTCAATGCTGTGCAGCACGATCACCAGTGCGCCCTTTGGCATGGTCTTGCGGTTCTTGATGTCGAGATCGACGGGCAACAGCGCTTCCAGCGGTGTGCCGCGATAGCCGCCGGGGCCATAGCTGCGGTTGCCCCCGACCACGACCAGACCCACGCCCAGCTCGCGCACCGCGTTGTCGAGCGCACTGATCTGCAGCTCATTCAGATCAAATGCGGCTACGTTGTTGAGGATGACACAGTCATAGTCCACGTAGCCCGCGGGATGCGTGGGGAGCTTTGACGGCGGGCGCCTCTCGTTTCGAATGCCGCCCGAATCCAGCGCGGGGCCGATGGTGTCCGGCCAGTCGTCCTGGCTGCAGACCATAACGCGGGCCTCGCCGCTGACCAGCACGCTTGCGCGCCCAACGTTGTTGGCCGGGTTGCCGTCGCGGTCTGCCTGGACCTGGACTTCGTACTGGTAGTAGCCGGGTACGTCGAACTCGCGCGTAAGTTTGAAGACGTTCAGCCCCCTGTTGAGGCGGACTTTCATCGGGTCGCCGGTAACGGCTCCATTTTCATAGAGCTGCAGTGTCGCGTCAGTGTCTTCCTGCGCTGTGACCGTCAGTCGCAGCCCGAACGGCTCGTTCACGACCACGTTGGCGGGAGCACGCAGGGCGTCCACGCGCACTTCCTCAGTGCTGCTGTAGCGCAGCGGGACAACGTCAAGCTGCACGCCGGCAGCCCTGAGCGCGCGCGCAGCCGAAATCAGATCACCACGAGTCTCATTGCCATCGCTGAGCAGCACGACGCGCCGCGCGAATCCGGGCGGAAACGTAGCCTCTGCGAACGCCACGGCACCTGCCAGGTCAGAATGCGCCCTTGAGAGCCGGCTCTGGAGAGCAACCAGATCGTACTCTACGCCGCTGGACTCGCCGCGGCGGCCAGCGCCAACGAACGGAACTTCGACACTGGGCCGATCGCCAAATACAAGCAGTGCAGCATCATCGTCGCCGGGAGTGGAAGAGACTTTGTCCCGAATCCAGCCAAGGGCTGTGCGGCGTTGGGCATCGGGGACGCTTTCGCTGACATCAAGCGTGAATGCGACCGCGAGGCGGTTGGCCTCAAGCCGACTCTGCGGGCGCGCAAGCGCGACCACCAGCAACGCCAGAATGAACAAACGGATCGCGAGTGCGATCCCGTAGCGCAGCTTGCGCCGGCCGCGCAACAGCCAGTAGGCAAACGGAACAATGAGGCCCAGCAGCAGCAATAGCAGCCATGGCTGCACGAACCGCAGCGTGTGCTCGCCCCCCATCGGGCTAGCGCTCCTTCAGCGCTTCGAAGTATCGCTTTACGAAGGGGCGTGCGTCGGGTGGAACCTCATCCTGCTCGAGACTTTCTTCGGCATCTTTGACGGCGCTGTCGACGGCCTCCTTGAATTCGGCCTTGCTGTCGTTCTCGCGCGGTACGCCCTTGAAGCGAATGCTGCGGCCCATGTTGCCCTTGGGATCAAGCTTGCCTGAGACTTTGCTGGGGTCGTCGGGCCGGCCGTCATCCGGCCCCTTGTTGACGTTGCCACCTTCGCCCCGGCCCTCGTTCGGACCGGCCTGCCCGCCGGCTCCTCGTTGTAGTCGCTGGATCATCGAGCGAAGTTGGGCCTCCAGCCGCTCGCGTTCTTCGGCGGACATACCCTGACCTTCGCCCTCGCCCTCGCCCTCGCCTTTTCCATTTCCTGCCATGCGGCCCTTGGCGCCTTCAAGCAACTCGGCGAGTTCTTCAAGCGACTCGGCCTGCTGCAGGGCATCAAGAATCTGTTGCAATTGCTCTTCGCTCAGTCCGCCGAGCGCGTTTGCCGCCTGTTCAAGGTCTTCTGGTTTGAGCTGCCCACCGCCTGGAGAATCGCATTTCTCGCAGGTGCCCTCGAGGCGCTCCAGTTGCTCGTTGATCTTCTTCAATAACTCGCGCTGCTGGTCAGTCATCTGCTCAAGCTGCTTCTTCAGCGCCGGATTTTCCTCCAGGCGCTTCTGCAGCTCTTCAAGCGCTTTCTGGGCTTCCTTGGCGCGCTTGATCAGTTCTTCGAGCTTCTTGCGGTCCAGCTCCGGTTCGCGGCCTTCTTTTCGTGCGGTTTCAGCTTCTTCCTTCAATGCCTTCTCGAACTTCTCCAGGTCGCCATCCAGGCCGGTCGGGTTGATGCGGTCCAGCTCCTTGGCTAGCTCGGACAGTGGGTCTTCCGCCGCCTGCCTGCCGAACTTCATTCCGTCTTCATTGCCCAGCAGCGCGGCGCGCTCCATCCGCGCTTGATCGGCGAGCTTGCTGAACTCCGCCATGGCGTCACGCAGGCTGGTGGGCTGTTGCTGCATCTGCTCCATCTTTCTGCGCGCGTCCATTGCCGTACGGCGCAGTGCTTCCATCTTTCGCAGCTCGGCCGCCTGCTCGAGCTTCGCAAGATCGGCCTCGGTCTTTCGTGCCGCTTCGCGGGTCTTCTGGGCTTCCGCAGCCTTCTCCTCGTCTGTCTTCGGGTCCTGCCCGACAACGTCAGGCACGAGGCTCGGCACCTGCAACCCGGCGAACGCACCAATCATGAGCATCAGCGCCGATGCCGCCAGCCAGGCGAAACCCGGAAGGGGCAATGCCTTGCGAACGGACTCGGGCTTCAACTTTGCGGTGGCTTCTTCGGCCTGCGAATTCAGCGCTGCCGCCAACTCAGCCGGAAGCTCCCTGCCGCGAAACGCCACTGCAGTGGAGGCCGCCTCGCGCAACTGGCCGGCACGATCGACGGCAACGGCGGCCGAGAGCAAGGCAGGCTTGTGCATGACGTATGCGGCAAGAAACACAGGAATCGGTGCTGTCGCGACGAAGAGTGCCAGCCACGCAGGCTCGACCACGGGCCACAAGCGCAGGATGATCAAGAATGCAAGTGCGGACGGCACAGCCACGAGTGCAACCGCAACGGCCTTGCGCAACGCAAAGGCCAGCCGCATCCGCCGGATAGTCCAGTTCAGGAGATCTTCCATCACTCGCTCCGCTACCAGTGTACCCGCCTTGGGCCGCCCATACATCATTTGATGGGCGAACGTTGCCACTCATAGCCCTCGCGAATACCCCGGAACGAGCCCGGAATGGCGCGCAAGAACAGCTGGGCGGCCACTGCCCCGTACACGATCAGGTAGACGATCGTCATCCACCAGCCCGTTACATCTTCGACGAAATCCATCTTGGGTGCGCCCGCGAAAAACGGTGCCAGTCCGACATAAAGTGGGTGCCATCCGAGGGCGAGGTTCAGAAAGAACTCCGAATCGCTCCCGCCGCTCATGGCCATGCCCACGATAACGCTTATCCCGATCGGCAGAACGATCATCCACAATGCAAAGCCGCCCATTGCCAGCAGGTTCGCCTGGAGCAATGACTTCGCCCGCAAACCGACCCAGATAGAAAAGGCCGCTGCAGCCATCACCGTCGTCGTGCTGGCAACGACCCACCAGAGCCAAGCGATCGGATGAATCGCCGTCAGCGCCAAAGCGGCCAATGCGTGAAGCTGCGCCATGATGAACGGTGGAAGTGCCGAAAAGAATACGCCGGCCACCTTGCCTCGCGCCATCTCATCGCTGGTGAGCGGCGTGGCGTATAGGGCTTCCAGTGTCTTTGCGTCATTGTCGCGTCGGAATGCAGCTGCACCCATGCTCATGACGCCCAGGAAGGTCATGAACAGGAAGGCGCCGGCCGCGGAGGCGTGGAAGCCCCACGTATTCCGGGCGTTACGAGCCAGATCTCGATCCGCTCGCCACGCCTCTCCCAGCCCATAGACGAACCCAAGCTCCAACAGCACGAGCACCAGGACCGTCAAGACGGTCATCCACTTCTTCCGTCGTCCGGTGACCTGGTTGACCTCCAGCCAGACCAGCGGCGCACGGTCCAGCCACGAGGGCAGCCAGCGCCTGCGCGCATTCGGCCGCACCTGCAAGGGCTGAATCACTCCGCCCGGCACGACACCCTGCATAGCGGCAACGGCGACCGGGGCGTTGGTCTCCGCCATGAACGGACGTTTTGCATCGCGGGCAATCAACCGCGTTGACCACAGCAGAAACAGCGTCGTGGCCATCAGTGACAGCCCGCCATAGATCAGGGCGGGTGATATCGAAGTGAAGCCTAGCCGCGCCACCGTGCGAGGTTCCTGTACGAAGATAAGCACCGCAACCGGGTTCGCGTACAACAGAAGCGCGGCGTAGTCTTCTTTCATATTCAGCGAGTGCATCAGCACGCCAAGCAGCATGGCGACAACCGCCGTCCCGATCAGGCCAAAGAGCACCAGTACGACGGAAGTCCGCATCGATGATGTCACGTCCTTGGCAATGCAGCTGACGAATACGGCCAGGGAAGTCGCCCACAGCACACTGCCGAACAGGATGATCACGAAGTACAGAATCTGCATCGGCGCAATGCCGCCAAACAGCAGCGACGAAGCAGCCAGCGGCAGCGCCGCCACGCAGACCAGCAGCAACAGCAGCGTCCGCCCAAACCACTTGCCCCACACAATCCGCCAGCTCGTCAAGGACGTCGTCCGAAGCACCTCAATCGTGTTCAGCTTGCGCTCAAGCACAATCGAGTGGGCCAACAGCGAAGGCGCGATCAGCAGCGCAAGCACCAGCAGCGGGTAGGTCGTGAAAGTAAAGATGCTGCCGCCCAGTTCATCGGTGTTGCGGTCGCTGGAGAAGATCGCAAGCGTGATCAGGCCAAGCACGGGTGCAGCAACGATGCCCGTGCGCAGCACGAAGAATCGTTTTTTCTGTGCGAAGCCGACGAAGTCACGCTCGAACATGGGGTTCATTGCACGATCCCCTTGGTCAGCTGCAGGAATGCGTCCTCAAGCCGCACCGCCTGCTCGGCGAACGCCTCTACCTTGTAGCCGCGGGTCACGAGCTCGGAATTGACGCGGAACGCCTCGTCGAAGCCGGGGACGAACCGAATCGAAATCTGGCCCGGCCGATCACCCTCGCGCACCGCATCGACAAAAGGCAGGCCGCGAACGAACTCGCGCGCGTCAGCGAGCCCCAGCCCTTCGGTGCCATCCTCGCGCAGCAGCAAGTTGAAGACCCTTCCCTGCGCACTGACTTGCCCCATCGCACCGTCCACAGGCCCGCAATAGACCAGCTTGCTGCGCTCAACGATCGCGATTGAATTGCAGACCTCGGCTAACTCACTCAGGATGTGGCTGGAAATAATGATGGTCTTCCCCAGCGCCTTCAGCGCCAAGACCAGTTCCTTGAATTCGATGCGTGCCCGCGGATCGAGGCCAGAGGCCGGCTCGTCCAGCAACAGCAGCTTCGGGTCGTGCAGCAGTACCCGGGCCAGGCTGAGTCGCTGCGTCATGCCACGCGAGAGCGACCGGCATGATGCGTTTCGCTTTTCGATCAGCCCGGTCAGGTTGAGTGCACTGTCCACAGCCGTGTCGCGCGCCGTGCCCGTGATCGCGTATGCGGCGGCGAAGAAGTTCAGGTACTCGTAGACCAGCATGTCCTCGTAGACACCGAAGACATCGGGCATGTAGCCGATCACCCGGCGTACCTGTGCCGGCCGGGTCGCGACGTTCATGCCTGCAACTTTCGCCACACCGTGGCTGGGCTTGAGGATCGTGGCGAGCATCCGCAGGGTCGTAGTCTTGCCCGCGCCGTTGGGGCCGATGAAGCCGAACACGTCCCCTTCATCAATGGACAGGGACAGGTTGTCGACCGCACGAAACGAGCCGAAGTAGCGCGTCAGGCCCTGCGTAATCACCATTTCAGCCATGTCACTACTCCTGCAAAGCTTTCTGCATCGACGCGGGGATTTCCATGCGGCGCCTGACCACAGTCAGGTTGAAGCCGGTGTCGTCGTCGCCGAACGAATCAAGGAACGGGTAGTCGGTGGTCAAACCATACAGCAGCGCTTCGCCCGGGCGCATGCGTGCTTCCCAGGGCATGGCGGAGACGCCGGTATCCGCGCCCGTTGCCGCGTCCGCCAGCAGCCACTGGGGCAGGTCCGGCGTGGCAGAGATGTCAGTGCCTTCCAGCGTCACACGTTGCGCGACGCGCAGGTTGATGTTGTTGATGCTCTGCCACAGCTTGCGGGACAGGTCCACTTTCACCGTTTCACCAGGTGCGACTTCCGGCAGCACCATCGCACGGGTCCCGAAGCGCAGGACGCCGCCCTGCAGGGGTGCAGCGAGCCCGTTTGTCAGCTCCAGTTCCCAGCCGCCGTCAATCTCGCTGATGCTGCCGGAAACCGTGCCGGTCGGCTTGCCCGCAAAGATGGTGCGGATCATGCGGAAGCTGTTGAAGGGCTGATCGATCTGCGCGGGATGCCTTCCAGGGCCGAAGTAGCCGGCCGGCTTACCCTGGTCGTCCACATTGGATATCTCCGAGCCGAACACCAGGTTCTCCGGCATATCGCAGGTAAAGACATCACCCAACGGCCGGTATGTGCCGTGGAGGACATAACCCGTGGCATACTCGCTTCCGTCTTCCAGCTCAGTGAAATCAACGAACGAGATACGATTCGTTTCGGCGGACGGCGCAAATAGGAAGAACGTGGAAACCACGGCACCGGCCGTAAACAGCAGCGCATATCCGACCAGTGTAAATGCGCTGAACTTCAGCTTCTTGTATTTGGCCAGCACGAAGTAGTCGACCGGGCCGATCAACACGAGAAACAGCAGCGCCAACAGGATGTAGGGCGCAAGCGAAAGCCGCAGCACGTTGCCGTGCACGAGGCCGTTGCGCAGGTGCCGCTCGCGGGAGCCGTGGATGTTCTCAACGCGGTTCGGGTCGTAGCTGTAGTCGTCCTGGAACCTGAAATTCAATCCCGTCGCGACGGCCGTCGCCTGCAGCAACGGATAGGTTTGACCCTGGTCGTAGACCAGCGGATCGAATGCCGCGACAAAAATGATCCCCGCGCCGTAGCGCTTCTCCCAGCCCAGCAACGGCAGGTTCGACCAGTTTGTACCCGGTGGCGCGTACACGGCAGAGGCGTCCGGCTTGGCCTGTAGCAGAGGGCCGGTGGCATCCTCGATCCAGATCTCGCGCTTCTGGTGGTAGTCGGCGACAAAGTGAACACCCGCGGCGGAAGGCTTGCGCACCCAGTGCGACTCGTCTTCTGTCGGAACACCCGGATAGGTCAGGGTCTTTGCGCCCTGAATGGTAACCGGCAGCAACGGCTTCAGCTCGGCCGCAGTCAGAAGTCGCGGCTGCGTGGCCGAGAGAATTACAAGTTTGCCACCGCAACGGACCCAGTTGCGTAGCGCAGTGAATTGCGACTCATCGCCCATCGCTGCTACGTCAGGCTCGGTCCAGATCACCAGCCGCACGCCGGCCCAACCAAGCTGGTTGTCCGGCGCAAACTGTGTATCAAGCTTTGTGAACCACAGCTCGCGCCCGGCAGAATCACGGCCCTCCAGCATGCTACGGCCGCGGTTCCCTCCGCCAAGTGCGCCGACCAGCTGGGCCGCCCGTCCGCCCATCACAACGACCGGATTACTTGACTCACGAACGCCGTAGGAGCTTCCTACCGGCTGCACGAACTCCTTGCTCGGCTCCGGCTGGGATGCGCCGACGTCCTTGTTCTGCCAGGTGACTTCGTGGTCGGAATTGAAAACCAGCGTGGCGTGCTGAAACTCGCCAAACTCCACGAGAAACGTGAACTGCTTGCCAACTCCCGGCGAAATGCTGAGCTGATGGCTGGGCCATGCAGCGGCGCCGAACGCACGCTCATCCGTCAGCCGAATACTCACATCCACCGGCTCAGTAGTCGAATTCTCGACGAGGATTGTCAACGGCGCGGGCTTTCCACGCGGGACGATGTTGTCGAAGCCGACCCGGTAGCTGACCGCCACAACGGGCTCAGCCTGCAGCCCGGCCGAGAACAGGCTAAGCGCGCACAGCCACAGGAGCATCTGCAACAAGCAGAATCGATGCGCCGGCGCTGGTATTGGCTGTAGCCGGAATGAGGAAACAGTCGCCGTCAGAGGTCTCGACGCGCGCGGCCTGGCCGACCTCGCTGGCGAGGAGGCTGAGCACCTTTGCAGCGATTGTTCCTTGCGAAGATTCGCGGATACCGCCGAACCTCCAGGCGTGGAATGCGGGTGCAACGGTTGATCCTTCGGCTGTCGCCGGCTTGTCAGACCGGTCGTCCCCCGTCCGGGCAGGGATCATTATCTCATAGCCGAGAAGGGATGCAACGTAGAACGTCTGCGGATCGCGGATTACCTCTTCCACTGGCCCGTGGCGCGCGACTCGACCGGACTCGAGCACGAGGATACTTCCCGGCTCGTAGCGCAGGACTTCATCAAGCCTATGGGCCACGACGATCAGGGCGCCGCCCCACTCGCGCACGGTTGCCACCGCAGTTTCCGCCAGTCGCAGATTGGACAGACGGTCCAGGTTGGCGCCCGGCTCGTCCAGCAGGGTCAACGCCGCGCGACGTGAAAGGGTGCGGGCAAGCGCGACGCGCTGCCGCTCTCCGCCAGACAGTCGTGCGGTCGCCACGTTGCGGTCGGCGTTGAACATAACTCGGTCGAGCCATTCGTCGGGTGAACCCTGCACACAGGCAAGCGCGACGTTCTTCCGTGCACTCAGCCGATCCCATAGCCCCAGGTCCTGCAACGCTACCGACATGTTCCGCCTGTGCGTTGGCAAACCGACTGCGGACTTGCCGCTCAGGAGAATCTGGCCCTGGGTCGGGCTTTGCAGGCCGCAGATCAAGTCCAGCAGCGTCGACTTGCCGCAACCAGATGGCCCCAGCACCGCCAACACCTCGCCTTCACCGAGGCTGAGGCTGATCCCGGCCAGGCGAAACGCGCCGCGCGACGCGCTGACATCTTTCACCTCTAGCAGCGAGTCACCCACGACGCCTCCAGAGACTGACGGCCGCGATACTCCAGGCAAGGGCCAGTGCATACTGCACCAGCATCAGCGCCGCGAGCGGCGGCCGCATGCCGAAGTGAAGCATCTGGGCCGCCCGGGCTGCAAGGCTCTCGCCGTAGGGAAGGCCGAACGCTGCAAAGTACTCGAACTCGCGGAGCGCACCAGCGCCTCCTGCCAGCATTGCGGCAACCCCCAGCGCCGGACCGGAATCGCGGAGTGCGGCGCGGACGCGGGTCGCCGGCGGCAACCCCAGTGCGAGCGCGGCCCGTGACGAAGACGCGCCTCCCCAAACGATCAATGGCACGCACCACGGTGCGCACCGAAGCAATAGAAAGCCGAGCCACCACCACGCCGACTGGGACCCGCCGATGTGCAACTGTGCCAGCAATGCCGTGTAGCCGACTGCCATCCCCGGGGCCGTCAGTGCAAGAGCACCACCCGCCAACAACAGCCGACGACCGCGCCCCGGTAATGTGGCCGCTTCCCAACCGAGTGCCAGCAGCGTCAGGCCGAGTGCCAGCAAACCGCCCGCGACGGAGTATTTCAGGGAATTGCCAAGCTCAGGGAGGTAGCGGGCAAGCTCGGCGGGCGCCAGCGCGTCACGAGCGATGATGGCGAGTGCAATCACCGGAACGCCGAACGACAGCAGCAGCGTCGCGACCATGACGGCCAATGCGCCGCGACCAGCTAGGACCCGGGCGTTCTCTTTGCCCGATCCCGAGCCACGAGCGGCAAGCAGCCACACAAGAACACCGCACGCCAGCCACGGCGGCAGGACCACCGCACCGGCCGGGGCGGTCTCCAGCGAGCTGAGGAATTCGAAAGAAGCGCGTGAAGCAACCGTCTGCACGCCAAAGTGCGCCGGGGCACCGGCGTCCGTAAACGCCAGCGCTGCGGCGACCACAGACGCCAGTACCAGTCCACCGCGCATACCCGGCAGCAGAACAACCAGCCAGCGTCGGACCGGTGAAAGAAATATCCTGCCCGCCGCGAGTTCTCCCTGCGGAAGGCGCGTCAAGGACAGCATCACAATCATCGAAGCAAGCGGGGCGAGCGACAGCCCCCAGGTGAGGCATAGGCAGAACCACCGCTGAACACTCGCTTCGTCACTGCGAGGCGGAGAAGGCCCGAGCCCAAGCAGGCTAGACCATGCACCCGCCAGAAACACCGTCGGCAAGGCAAGCCCTGCCAGCCACAAAGCACAAATGATCCGTTGCCAGCCACGCGGGCGTGACGCGAGTACGAGACCCGGCGCAAGCCCGAGCCCGGCAGCAATCACGCCGGCGCACGCAGCTGCAACTGCAGTTCGAAGGCCAATCATGGACCAGAGTGTCTCGCGCGCAAAGCCCCCCAAAGGTGTTGGGCCCCGATAGGACAAGACATCCATGAGCACCAGCCCCGCAGGCAGCAGGGACACCAGCAACGGCACAGCCCACGGTAGGAGCTGCAGCACGCGGCCTGTTTTGCGCCCATTCATCACGGTTGGAAGGTCGATTTCAGGAAGCCCAGCTGTTTGTCCCAGTCGGCGGCGAGCTTCGCGTAGTCAACCGGCATCAGTCGCAGTTTCTCGCGTGCTGGAAGCTCGGAGGGTGGCTCGGCCTCGCTGGCTATGGGCAGAGTCCGCATCATTGATCTCGCCATCGCGCCCTCGCCCGCCTTGCCGGCAAGCCAGTTCACGAGCTTGCGCGCCTCAGCGCTGTGCACACAGTTGCGCACGACCGCTGCGGTGGCCGGTGTCATCACCGTGCCGCGCTGGCCTTCTGCCTGGTCCGGAATTACGAATCGCAACGACGGGGTCTCGGCCTGCGCGATAAGCACATCATCTGTGTCGGAGATGCCGAGCAGTGCGTCGCCGCTGCTGACTGCGCGGACCACGGCGGAATTGCTCGCAACGATCTGTACATCGTTCGCCTTGATCCGTTCCAGAAGCCTGGCCCCTTCAGGCCGGGCGTGCAAGGCGGCGAATTGCGTGGCGCTGGTACCGAACAGCGGGTTCGCAATCACACACTTGCCGCGCAGTGCGGGAGCGGCCAACACGTCGACAGAGTCAGGCGTCGGCACGTCGCCTGGCCATCTGGACTCGTCATAGACCAGAACCCGAATTCTCGCAGAGCACGCAACCCAGTTCTCGCCCTTCGTGCGTTTCTCGAACAGGCCCTTTGAATCAAGCATCGCCGTGTAGAGGCTTTCTCCGCTCCACCACACGTCCGCGTTTGGCTGATCCTTCTCAAGCTCAAGCCGCTTGGCGAGCCCGGCTGTCTTGGCCGCTTCGCTGTCGTAGACAGCCTCAACGACGATCCCAGTCTGTTCGGTAAACTCGGCCAGGACTTGCTCGGCAACCTCCTGATCGACAGCCGCGTAGACTCGCAGCACCGGTTTGTCCGAGCCGCCGGTGCAGGCGGACAGCAATACCAGAGCAATCAGTGGAAGCAGCCGCTTCATTGACCGGGAAGATACCAGCCGGGCCCGGAGGGGTCGACGGTGACCACACGGTGGTTGCCCGTATCCGCGACGTAGAGCATGTCTTTGCCAGCACAGACATCCCACGGCCCGTTCAGCTCGCCGTGGGCGGCGCCCGGCCGCCCGAAACAGCCGAGGCATTCACCTTCAGGAGAGAGCTTCTGGATGCGGTGGCCTCCGTACTCCGCCACAAAGAGCGCACCGTCTAGCACACAACAACCGTACGGATAGCGGAACTCGCCGGGACCGTCGCCGTGCCTTCCAAAATCGCGCAGGAAACCGCCGTGCAGGTCGAACACCAGAATCTTATCCGACGCGTCGCATACGAACAGCTCGTCGCCCAGCCGGGCAAGTCCCATGCATCGAGTGAACTGGCCGGGGCCGGTGCCGAAGCTGCCAAACTGTCGCTTGAAGGTCCCATCCTGACTGAACACCTGAATACGGTTGGCTTCGCCATCGCCGTATTCGGTGACGATCAACTCGCCTTCTTCGAGCAGCACGCGTTGCGGATAGGTGAATTCGCCCGATGCAGTCCCGAATTTGCCGAAACGAAGCGTCTCATGCCCCTGCGCATCGAACCGCAGCACTCGACTTGAGTGCGTGTCAGCGACGAAACAGCCTCCATCTTCCAGCGCCAGAATGCCGATCGGAAACCCGCGCCCCTCGGGCTTGGGCAGCCCGGCCGTCAGGAGATGTCTGCCGTTCAAGTCAAATGCCTGAATTCGTCCACTGCGATCGACAACCCACAGACGGCCGGCAGCCACGCTGACCCCGCGCGGTGTAATGAAGCGCCCGTCTGACGGCCCCGGCCCGCCGATCACGCGGACATGCGCATCAGCAGATGCGTCGCCGCCACAGGCGCTGGTCGCGATCAGTATCACCAGGAGGGTTGGCGCAAAGTGCTTCATGCGCAGATTGTAGCCTGAGTCGTTCAGTTGCCGCCACCGGAGTTCACGCAACATTGAACGCTATGGCGGCGACTTCACGCGCCGTTATGATTCGCGGCATGCGCTATGGCTTCGTCATCGACAATCGCGTCTGCATCGGATGCCACGCCTGCACCGTTGCGTGCAAGGCCGAGCACCTGGTGCCGATTGGCGTAAACCGCACATGGGTGAAGTACATAGAGCGCGGTGAGTTTCCCAACGTCAGTCGCCAGTTCCAGGTCACGCGCTGCAATCATTGTGTCGACGCACCGTGCGTGACGATCTGCCCGACCAGTGCCCTGTTTTCGCGCAAGGACGGCATCGTCGATTTCGACCAACGGCGATGTATCGGCTGCAAGTCGTGCACCCAGGCGTGCCCCTACGACGCCATCTACATCGACCCGAACCTGCATACCGCAGCCAAGTGTAACTTCTGCGCACACCGCATCGACCAGGGCCTGAACCCGAGCTGCGTCAACATCTGCCCAGAGCAAGCAATCCACTTCGGGGACCTGGACGACCCCAAGTCCGACGTTGCCGAGCTGACCAGCCGCCACCACGTCGGCCAGCGCAAGCCCGAGAAGGGCACCATGCCGAGCGTGTTCTACATCGACGGCGACGTTGCCAGCCTCAACCCGGCCGCGACATCCATGCCCGAAACCACGATGTGGTCCAGCCAGAACCGCGGCGTCGGCCACAACGAAGGCAAGACCGGCGACGCGACAGACCTGCTGGGCATTGTCCGCCGCGCACAGGCCACACGCGCGGAACGCAGCGATTCGCCTGAGCCCGTGCTCGACGGTTTGCTGCGTGAGATGGAAAAAGCCACGGGATCGTCCAAGGTACGCCGCGCCTACGACCAGCCGGACAAAGGCATCCAGTGGGGCTGGGAGGTCGCAGCCTATGTTGTCACCAAGGCAGCCTCGGCAGGGCTGGCACTGGTGTGTGCACTGGCATTCATTCTGCCGATGGTGGGCGTAAGCATCCCGGCGCTGAATACGGCCAGCAGCCTGTATCAGGTAGGCCTGCCGATTGCTTCTCTCATCTTGCTTGCAATCACTGGGGGACTGCTGATCAAGGACCTCGATCAGCCACTGAGGTTCCTATACGTGCTCCTTCGGCCGCACTGGACCAGCTGGCTGGTACGCGGCGGCTACATAATCACCGTAACCGGCGGCCTGACAACGCTTTGGCTCGCAAATGGGTTGTTTCTACATTCACTCTTCCTCTTTAACACTCTGGCGTGGCCGCTGGCGATCGCGTCGCTTGCCTGCGCCGGCTACACGGCATTCCTGTTCGGCCAGTGCAAGGGGCGCGATTTCTGGCAGTCACCCGCGCTGCCGATTCACATGGTCAATCACGCGCCGCTGGTCGGCTTTGCGGTTTTAGCACTAATGGGCCGTGACGTGCGCTGGTGGGTCTTCGCGTTCGCGGCGATCAACTTGGCAGTAGTGGCGTTCGAAATCTGGGGCAAGCACCCGAACGAAGACAGCGCCGCAACCGCGCACGACATGCAGCACGGGCGCGCGGGCAGCCTGTTCTGGTTCGGAGTGATCGGTATCGGCGGCGTATTGCCGCTGCTGCTGCTTGGCGTGAACGCGCCCTTCTCAGCAAGTCTGGCAATTCTGATCGGCCTGGCGATCACCGAGTATCTGTGGGTCTTCATCCCGCAGAAGAGGCCGAACAGTTAGGCGCACCATGGGCAAGGCAAAGATCAGCTTCATTGAAAAGATTGCGACCGCGCTGCGGATCATCCCTTCGCTGGGCGACGAGGGCATGCCGACTCGCATGGAACCGGGGATTCACTCCGCTCCGTTTCCGTTGAGTAGCTTCCCGCCGGTTGAGAAGTGGAACGACTGGGAAGAGCTCGACCCGCAAGCTTGGCCGGTACTCAAGAAGCGCAAGTACAGCATCGTGCCAACCACATGCTTCAACTGCGAAAGCGCCTGCGGTCTGCTGGCGTACGTTGACAAGGAATCGAACGAAGTTCGAAAGTTCGAGGGCAACCCGATGCACCCGGGCTCGCGCGGGCGCAACTGCGCCAAGGGCCCGGCGACAAAGAACCAGCTCGATGACCCAGACCGCATCCTCTACCCACTCAAGCGCGCCGGAAAACGCGGCGAGGGCAAATGGGAGCGCGTCACGTGGCAAGAGGCGCTGAAGGACATCGGCGGCAAAATCGGCGCCAGTTTCGACGCGGGGCGGCAAAACAACGTCGTGTATCACGTCGGCCGTCCCGGCCACGAAGGCTACATGGACCGCGTGCTGAAGGGCTGGGGCATTGATGGTCACAACTCACACACCACGATCTGCAGCGCGGGCGCGCGCCACGGCTATTCGCTGTGGATGAAGTCCGACCGGCCGAGCCCGGACCACGCCAACGCACGCGTGATCCTGCTGGTCAGTGCGCACCTCGAAAGCGGCCATTACTTCAACCCGCACGCCCAGCGCATCATGGAAGGCGTGATGGCGGGCGCAAAGCTGGTCACCCTTGACCCACGCCTGAGCAACACCGCCAGCATGTCGGACCTTTGGATTCCAACGCAACCGGGCAGCGAGGCGGCCGTGTTCCTTGCAATCGCGCGCCTGATGCTGCTGAACCGCACGTATGTTGATGACCAGTTCAAGCACTGGACCAACTGGCGCGAGTTCCTGGCCGAGGAACACGCCGACAAGCCACAGGAGTGGAAGACCTTCATCGACGTGCTGCTCGATGAGTGGAAGGAGTTCACACCCGAGCGTGCGGCCGAAGAAGCCCGCGTGCCGGTGGAGCAGATCCAGCAGCTGTATGAAATAGTGATCAAGGCCGATCGCCGCCTTGCCGCGCACACCTGGCGCAGCGCGAGCATTGGCAACCTGGGCGGCTGGCAGGTCGCCCGCA
Organism: Planctomycetota bacterium; assembly: GCA_020425605.1. Taxonomy (GTDB): domain Bacteria; phylum Planctomycetota; class UBA8742; order UBA2392; family UBA2392; genus JACKID01. Next base: position 64,366 of record JAGQRH010000008.1, read on the forward strand.
CGCTGGAGTTGCTGGTCGTGATGACCGGCAGCGTCGGCGGCATCGGCGGGACCATGCCGTCGAGCTGGAACAAGTTCAAGCCGGACTTCTTCGACAAGCCGCCGGCCGTGAAGTTCTGGAACAATCTGCACTTCCCCGACGAGTGGGGCGTCGCGCAGTACGAGATGTCGCAGTGCCTGCCGCACCTGCTGAAAGAGCGCGACGAGAAGATGGATGTGTACTTCACGCGCGTCTTCAACCCGGTGTGGACATACCCGGATGGCTTCAGCTGGATCGAGATGCTGCGCGACGAGAACCGCGTCGGCTGCCACGTCGCGTTGACGCCAACCTGGAATGAGACGGCCTACTTTGCTGACTATGTACTGCCGATGGGCCACGCCAGCGAGCGCCACGACCTGAACAGCTACGAAGTCGACTCGGGCATGTGGATTGCGTTCCGGCAGCCGGTGCTGCGTGAGGTTGCGCGGCGCGAGGGCAAGATCGTCAACCGCACCTATGAGGTCAACCCCGGCGAAGTCTGGGAAGAGGACGAGTTCTGGATCGACCTGTCGTGGCAGATCGACCCGGACGGCAAGCGCGGCATCCGCAAGCATTTCGAGAGCCCGAATGATCCGTCAAAGCCTGTCAGCGTAGATGAATACTACAGCTACATTTTCGACCGCGTCCCCGGCCTGCCCGAAGAAGCGTCGAAGCAGGGCACCACGCCGCTCGACTACATGAAGAAAATCGGCGCATTCCGCGTGCATGAGCGCGTCTACAACCAGCACATGAAGGCGCTGGCTGAAGACGGCGCGCCGAACCAGTTCGGCACGATCGAGAAGGACGGCAAGCCCGTCGGAGTCGAGGTGAACGGCGAACGCTACGTCGGCTGGCCGACACCCACGCGCAAGCTGGAGATCTGGTCCAAGTCGATGAAGGACTTCGGCTGGCCGGAGCAGACCCTTCCGGGCTGGATCAAGAGCCACGTTCACCCGGATCACGCATACAGCAAGCCCAACGGCATGGTGCTGGTACCGACATTCCGCCTGCCGACACTGATCCACACGCGGACAGGCGCAGCCAAGTGGCTGAACGAAATCAGCAACAACAACCCGCTCTGGATGCATCCCTCAGACATGAAGGCGCGTGGCCTGCGTAGCGGTGACCTCGTGCGCGTGAACACGGACATCGGCTACTTCGTCGATCGCGTCTGGGCAACCGAGGCCATCAAGCCCGGTATCGCCGCATGCTCACACCACTTGGGTCGCTGGCGCCGCAAGCAGGATCCGGCCGGCAACCGCATGTCCAGCAGCACCGTCACGATCGAGGACGCCGACCGCAAGTTCACAATGAAGCGCACCAAAGGCGTCCATCCATTTGAGAGCAACGACCCGGACACCCAGCGCATCTTCTGGGAGGAAGGCGGCGTGCACCAGAACGCCGCATCGCCAATCCACCCGGACCCGATCTCGGGCGCCAACTGCTGGCTGCAGAACGTGGTTGTAGAGCCCGCGCACGCCGGCGACCAGTACGGCGATGTCTACAGTGATCTCGAAAAGGCGCACGCGGTGTATCAGGAGTGGAAGGCCATGTGCCGGCCGATCAAGGATGGGAACCCGAAGCGGATCCCGTGGCTGAATCGCCCGTTAAGCCCGGATCCGTCGGTCTGGACCTGATCCTTACTGGATTTTCTTCTCTCGACTCGACTTTGTCTCGCGCTGGATTGCCCTGGCGTCGATCAGCAGCTTTGCGCTCATGATCGCCAGCAGCACGGCAAAGACAACGGTAAGGTAGTCCGCGTGCAAGACGTTCGCCGCCAGCACGCCGCCGATCGCGCAAACCAGTGACAGCGGCAGCAGCAGTGGCAAGCGCTTGAACTCTACGTTGCCCTTGTGCGCGTGCAGGAACGTCCCCCACGCGCTGATGGGCACGATCGCCGCGAGACTGGTTGCACGCGCGATGGCAAAGTGCGCCGATAGATCGCTATAGCCAATCGTCAGTGCCGGCACAATCACGATGCCGCCGCCAATGCCGAAAAGCGTCGAGGACACTCCTGCGACAAAACCGGTTACCAGCATGAAGACGATCGTCGTGGCCTGCTCCGGATCCGGCGATTCACCAATCAGGTGCGTGGCCTGCGGGATCAATCCCACCATGCGTATCGCGACGAGCACCAAGAACACGGCAAGCACGTATCGGAACATTGCACGCGGAATGACCCGCAGCATCCAGCGCCCAACCGGCGCACCGGCGAGTGCCCCAGCCACCAGCAGTGCAACTTCGATCCAGAGGATATCGTCCGGCGCAGTGATGATCTGGACCACCATGCCGACCGTTACTACGGCCGTGATCAGCGCCAGGCTGGTCGCCACGCCGCGTTTCAGGCGCATGCCGCCCCATGCGCCGAGCAGCGGAACGAGCAGCGCACCACCGCCGATGCCCAGTAGCGTGCTTGCAAACGAGACAATGCCCGCGCCAATCACCAGTGGCACTTTGCGCACCGGCTTGACCACAATGGTCTCGTCCTGAGGAAGATATCGGCCGGAATCAGTCATGTCAGATAGAACGCACCGGAGAAGCCGTAGCTTTCATAGGGCGCAGTGCGTGCATGTCAACGTCAATGAAAGCGGCGCGACTTCTGCTTTGTGTCCGGGAGGTATTCGTCCAGCGATCGCACGCCGTCCACCTTTACGTGAATGACATCTCCCTGACGCTCCACAATTCCAGAGACAGCCAGATAGCGGCTGCCTAGCAGGATCTTGCGGTTGGCTTCCATGAAGTCCTTGTAGACGATCAGGTTTGCCACGTCTGTTTCGTCCTCCAGCGTGATGAACGTGACGCCCCCCGCCGTCTGAGGGCGCTGGTAGGCATTGGCGAACCCGGCCACCTCAACTCGTTCCCCGGTCGTCATTTCTCGCAGCGCGTGCGTCGGGACAACTCCCTGCAGGTTAAGCGCATCACGGAAGAAGCTCACAGGGTGTGCACGAAGTGACAGCCCGGTCGTCTGGTAGTCGGACGTGACATGTTCCTGATCGGTCACGAAAGGCAGGGGCACAGCAGGCTCCGGCGGGTCCAGTTGATCAAACAGCTGCGGCACGTGGCTGCTGGCCCCGCGCACCTCCCACAGGGCTTCGCGCCTCCCCAGCCCTAGCGAGCCGAATGCATCGGCGGCCGCCAGCAGGTGCAAGTCGCGCTGCAGGCGGCTCCGTTTCACGACGTCTCTGAGGCGACGCACAAGGTCGGGGACGTTCCTGAATCGCCCGCCGTTGGCGCGGGCCGACTCAATCGCTTCGGCCGTTTCGCCGGACAAGCCCCGCACGACGCGCATGCCCAGCCGAAGTGCGGGTCCATCTGCACCCCAGCCCTCGGGATGGTCATTACTGATTGGTGCGGGCGCATAAGCTCGCGTGCCTTCCAAGGTACAGTCCTCATCGCTCAGGTTGATGTCCACGCCGCGCACTTCGACCCCGTGGGCAACGGCGTCACGAACGAGCGCCGACACCGGGTAGAACCCCATCGGCTGCGAATTGATCAGCGCAGCCGTGAGCGCGGCCGGATAGAAACGCTTGAGGTAGCACGTCACGAACGTAATCAGCGCGAAGCTTGCGGCGTGAGATTCCGGGAAGCCGTATTCACCGAAGCCGGAAATCTGCTGGAACACTCGCTCGGCATAGTCTCTCGAGATGCCCTTGGCCGTCATACCGTCAATCAAACGCTTGTGGTGCCGCTCCATGGAGCCTACGCGTCGCCATCCCCCCATGTCGCGGCGCAGCTGATCCGCCTCGCCGGGAGTGTATCCGCCGGCAACCACGGCAATCTGCATCGCCTGTTCCTGAAACAGGGGCACGCCAAACGTCTTGCCCAGGACTTGCCGCAGCGGCTCATATGGATACACGACGTCTTCTTCACCGCTTCTGCGTCGCAGATAAGGGTGAACCATGCCGCCCTGGATTGGCCCGGGGCGAACAATGGCAACTTCAATGACAAGGTCGTAGAACTCGCGCGGCTTCAGTCGCGGGAGCATCGACATCTGCGCGCGCGACTCGACCTGGAAGGTGCCGATCGCGTCGGCCTTGTGCAGCATGCCGTAGATCGCTTTCGCTTCGGCTGTCTCGCCGCGGCCTTCCGGGTCGGAATCAAAGACGCTCACAAAATCCAGCTCTCCGCCGCCGGCCTGCTCGATCAGGTCAAAGGCCTTGTGGCACGCGGTCAGCATACCGAGGCTGAGGCAGTCCACCTTGAGAATACCGAGCGCGTCGATGTCGTCCTTGTTCCATTCAATGACGGTGCGGTCTTCCATCGCCGCATTCTCGATCGGCACGAGTTCATCAAGCCGCCCGCGTGTGATGACGAACCCGCCAACGTGCTGCGAAAGGTGCCGGGGGTAGTCTCGCAAGTACTCCATGGTTCGCATGGTCAGTGCTACCCGCGAGTCCTGAGAGTCGAGACCCGCCTCCTTGAGCATGTCCGCGAGACCTTCCGCGCTGTCCCACCATTGAATGCTCTTGGATAGGCGATCCACCTGGTCGAGCGACAGCCCACACGCCTTGCCGACATCGCGGACCAGGCTGCGCGTGCGATAGCAGATCGTCGTCGCCGTGATGCCCGTGCGATGGCGCCCATACTTGTTGTAGATGTACTGGAGTACTTCCTCGCGTCGTTCGTGCTCGAAGTCGATGTCGATGTCCGGCGGCTCGTTGCGCTCGCGGCTCAGGAAGCGCTCGAAGACAAGGTTCACCCTCATCGGGTCAACAGACGTGACCCCCAGACAGAAGCAGACGGAGCTGTTGGCAGCACTACCGCGCCCCTGGCACAGGATGTTCTGGCCACGCGCAAACTTGACAATGTCGTACACCGTCAGGAAATAGGCCGCGTATTTGAGTTCCTGGATCAGCCCGAGTTCGCGCTTCAGCACCTCTCGAACCTTCTCGGGAACGCCATCCGGATAGCGACACTTCGCGCCTGCCCATGTTTCCTGCTCGAGATATTCCTGCATCGTCGAGCCGGCAGGCACGACTTCGTCGGGATACTCATAGCGAAGCTCGTCCATGCTGAAGTTGCACGCGTCGGCAATCTCGACAGAGCGCGCCAGCAGATCCAACTGGTCTGGAAACAACGCCGCCATCTCGGCCGGGCGTTTCAGTCGCCGCTCCGCATTTTGAAACACGGAGCCGTGAGCCTCATCGAGCGTGATGCCCTCGCGAATGCAGGTCTGGACATCTTGGACGAACTTTTGTGTCTCTTCATGCCAATGCGTGTCGTTGACAACCACGGCGGATATCTGCAGCGAACTGGCGAGTCTCAGGATCGCGTCTGCGCGTGCGCCGTCGGCAGCCTCACTATGATGGCTGACGGCCAGCGACAGCTGATCACCGAACACTTCTCGTAAGACACCCAGCGTCCCGGACGGCGCGGCGTCCGCATTCAATACCACGCAGTGAACGTCTGAGCTGAACTCCGGCACGTCGGCGAGGTGGAGATTGCATCGGCCCTTTTGGGCGGCCATCTTGCCCTTGGTGAGCAGGCGGCAGATATGGCCATAGCCCTTGCGGTTCATGGCGTAAAGGCAGATGTCCGGGCCGTCGATGAGGGGAATGCGGGTGCCCACGATCAGCTTGACGCCGTACTGTTTCGCGTACACATGCGCACGGACTATTCCCGCCATCGAATGCAGGTCGGTGATTGCGAGCGCGTGCAGGCCCCGTTCCGCCGCTGTCTTGAACAGTTGCTCGGCCGTGCTGGCGCCGCGGAGGAAGCTGAAGTTGCTGAAACAGACCAACTCCGCGTATGGCGGTGCGGCCTTCATGTCACACGCCTGCTGCTGCGTCACACCGCAACCGGAGAATGCTCGGAACTCGTCACGGAAACTTGCGAGTTCTTTCGGCACCCACCACGCCCCCGGGATGAAACTGATCCAGTGGCGCGAGCCATCCGGCGCTTCGACGGTGAAGTGGTCTGTCGACTCTTCAAGCGTAAGCCGCTCCGGCCCGAGCACGACGCGTATGGCGCCGTCATAGCCGCTGAAGTCCCACCAGGACGGCAACTCGTTCAGCTCGCATTCAATCGACACATACCGGCTGCGGTCAATCTGTTCGGGACGGCCGGGAGTCGGCGAGCGATCTGCGCTCTGCTCTTTCGATTGAAAAGGCACGTAGCGGAAACTGTGTTTCGGGAGCGGATTGTCCGTCAGCACGGCGCGGGCGACCTGGTCTCCGCCAAGCCGGCCGGTTAACTCATCCAGCAGCCTAAGGAAGTCTCCGCTTGCGACCGCGTCGGGCTTGAACAGGTCGCGCTGCTGAAGTTGCAGTGGCTCGTGCGAAGGCACGATCAGCTCGAATGCTTCGAACCAGCGTTCCCCACGATCCAGCTTGTCGAAGCGCGAAGTCAGAAGCGTTGCCAGACCCTTGGCGTCGCCCGTGGCCCTTGCCGTGTCGAGACTGAACGTCAGGTCCTCTCCGTCGGTGCAGACAAAACGCGCCTCGAGGCGCCTTGCACCAGATGCGGCCGCGGTCAGTCGTTCCGACATGAACGTCGCGGCCTGCCGGAGGATGAACAAGAGCGACGTGTACTGGTTGGTCGGCCCCGTGAAGTCGAGCCGTTCGCGCACGTGCTCGAGCGGCTTCCAGACTTCGAAGTCCTCATCCAGCTCTCCCCGCAGCTGGCGCAGGCGCGTGACCAGCTCATCGCCGAACCGATGCGGCAGTGTGTTCTGCGGCAAGGCGAGCAGCTCGCCAATGAGGGTAACGCCGAGGTCGCCGAGTTCACGTGCGGTGCGATCGGCCAAGCGCAGGGCCTGCAACGGCAAGTCGACGAACACTTCGTCGCCGTGACCGGACATCGTCTGTGCCGCCTCACGCGTCATGGCGAGCGTCAATGCGGCCGTGGCATTGTCGGCCGTGGCCATGTGGGACTCGAAGCCCAGTCTTTGCAGCCCGCCTGCGACCTTGGCCATCAGGGCTTCTTCGCTGCCGTGAAGACGCTCACTGCCGCTGATGTCCAGCAGCAGAACGTTAGGCCGCCATAGCCGGATGTCGGGCGTGTATGCGTAGGCGAACGCGGCCAGCGACTCGAGGGTCCGGGCCTCGGCCTCGTCGTCCTGGAACGCAACCTCCAGCTTGGGAAACAGTGCCCGCGCCTGCGCGAGCGTCATGCCTTCACGAATGCCTGCACGCCACGCGCTGCGGGTGACGCCGGTCAGCACCAGCGTGTTGCTGCGGCGGATGACGACCGCAAGCTCAGGCTCCTGCGGCGTGTCGAGGCTCCGCGTCAAGCGCTCTGTGCGGAACCACGGCAGCGCCACGCACAGCACCCGTGCCATGCTCGACCTCGATTCGTACCGGGCGGGGCATGCCGCCACGCGCCCGCAGTGTCGTTACTTCAATCAGACGGGGCCGGCCCGACGTCGCCTTGGCGAAGTAGGGACCGTCGGAAGGCACGCCTTCCACTTTCAGGCGCAACTCGCCCCAGCTTGCACGCCCGGCTTCCTTCTCACTGCGCAGCAGCAGCACGCACTGTCCGGAGCGCTCGGCCGCGAGCTGCAGTCGCCGCAGCTCCACGTCGCGCAGGTCGGGCAGCCATGTGTAGGTCGCATCCAGGCTGGCATTCTTGGCCAACCGCTCCAGCGCCCAGAGAGCTTCCTTCTTCTCTTTAACGCGCACGACTAAGAGGCGGCTGAGATCGACGCCGTGCAACGCCGCGCCGGGCGGGTGGAATGAGTCGTCGTGGTTCAGCAGCCCCATGCGGCCCTTGATCGCGGCCAGCGCGCGCATCGCCAGCCACCAGCCGCCGTGGCCTGGCTCGGAGATGATCTCCGTTACCGCACCAACCGGCAGGCCGCCGCCCAGCTGCTCGTCCAGCGCGTCAATGCCCAGCGCCAGCCGCTCCTTCGAGCGGCTTTCCAGCGTGCGTGCAACTTTGACGAGGCGACTGCCCAGCACTGCCAATCCCCAAACTGTTCACACAGTTTCCACGAAAGCGGAAACCGCGCAAGCGGGATTGTAGCTGGTCGTGCGACACAGGATTCAGGTGCGCAGGTCTTTGAGTTCGAGCTCGACTTCCGCAGGGCCGCGGAAGGTTGAAATCTTGGGCGTGTAGGCGATCCGGACGTGGTCGCCGCGCTTGATCTCGCCGATGCGGGCGCCCATGCCGAAGCCAATTGCCTTGTACGAGCCGCTTTGGGCGACGGCCGGCGGCGGGTTGTCAAACAGGTCGCGAGGCCCACTTGGCGCGGGCGTGTGGTTCTGGCGCACCATCAATGACAGGTGGCCCGTGCCACGGCCTACCACGCGCGGCGGGGCGACGACCTCAACATCGTCGGCCATGAACACCGGCTCGGTATTGCCGTGGCCGAAGGGCTCAAGCGCCTCGAGGATCTTCACTCCGGCGACGTCGAGCGACGCCAGCGGCACGGCCGCGTCGATGTCGAGCGTTGGAGTAGCATAGTCAGCCTGCAAGATGTGTTTGTCTGCGATCTCGTTGACCGCACGGCGCAGCTCGCCCAGGTTTTCGCGCGTGATCTCCAGCCCGGCCGCCTGCGCGTGCCCGCCGAAGCGCGCCATCAGGCCGCTGCATTCATTCAACGCGTTGTAGAGGTGAAAGCCCGGGATGCTTCGGCCGGAGCCGCGCCCGGAAGCGCCCTGCATGGCAACCAGCACGGCCGGCTTGTTGAAGCGGCGCGAAATCCGCGCGGCCACAATACCGACAACGCCGGGATGGAAGTCTTCGTGGCCGAGGACGATGACCCGGTCCTGCTCATAGGTCACGTCGGCATTGACCATCTCTTCGGCCAGCTTGGTCAGGGCGCGATCGACGCCCTGGCGTTCCCGGTTCAGCGTTTCCATCTGACGCGCGATGTCCATGGCCTCGCCGTAGCTTCGCGCGGTCAAGAGCTCCATGGAGAGCGTTTCGCGCCCCAGCCGGCCGCCCGCATTCAGGCGCGGCGCGAGCTTGAAGCCCACGTCCGTGCCCGTCGGTACTCGATCAAGCCCGGTGGATTCCATCAGCGCACGGATGCCCGGGTTGGGGCTGTCCGGCATCAGCTTGAGGCCCTGCGTCGTAAGCACGCGGTTTTCGCCGGTAAGCGGCACCACGTCCGCGATGCTCGCCAGTGCGACCAGACTTTGTGCGCCGGCGAGGAAATCCTTGAACGGCTCGTCGAGGCTGTTGCCCTTGCTCGATTTCTGCAGCACCGCCCAGGCCAGCTTGAACGCCACACCCGCGCCACACAGGTCGTGAAAGCGGACGGTTTCGCCCTCAATGTGCGGGTTCATGATGGCAAAGGCTTCAGGCAACGTCTCGCCGACCGTGTGGTGGTCGGTGATGATGGTGTCGATGCCGAGCTCATTGGCCAGGGCAATCTCGTTGTTGGCCGTCGTCCCGTTGTCGCATGTGATCAGCAGTTTCACGCCGTCTTTGGCGGCGTCACGGATGATGCGCTCGTTCAGCCCGTAGCCTTCCTCTGCGCGCGAAGGAATGCTGACGCCGGCCTCGGTGTCGAACAGGCGAAACAGGTTGACGAGCATTGCGGCGCTGGTGCTGCCGTCGACGTCGTAGTCGCCCTGGATCAAGATTTTCTCGCCGCGTTTGATCGCATGCAGGATGCGGTCGACCGCACGACCCATATGACGAAAGGCAAACGGGTCTTCAAGCTGATGGCTGCTGGGTTTGAGATAGGCGACGGCCGAGTCTGCGTCACGCACGCCACGGTTGATCAACGCGCGAGCGACGTAGTCAGGCAGCTTGAGCGCCAAAGAAATCTCGCGCACATGGCTGCTTCGCTGGCTGGCTACACACCAGGCTGACTCGATTTGTGAAGCCGGCAATGAAGACTCCGGGCATGTGTGGGTGCGACAGTCCACGCCCCTATGGGAATCATTAGTACCCCGCCCATGCGACACAGGCAAGCAAAGACGCGTCATGCCCTTGTCGTAAATGCTTTTGCCAACAAGATTTCCACACGCAGGCCCAATTCCGAGCGTCCGATAATTCTTACACAATCGTACAGAGCACGCTCGGGTTACGGACGTCGTCATCAAATTGGATCCGCATTTGCCGGTTCCAACGCGCAAACTGTTTGTAAAACTGAACTTGTGCTATCTGTGCGAACCGTGCATTCATTTGACTTTCTGGACACTTTGCGCCATAATCTAGGCCATCTTTCAGCTACGAGGATGGACTTGCAGCCGCAATAATGGCACCAACCGAGACGCTGCCCGTGCGGTGGTGGCGTCCCGGTTGTCTCCTTGGGGAAACATGCGCGGATTCTGGTTTCTTCTACTGTTATGGTGCGCCGCTCCGCTGGCTGCGCAGGGACTCTTCACGGCCAACCCTAATCTGGCCATCCCGGACAACAATGCCAACGGCGTCAGTTCGACAATCAATGTCCCGGCGACGGCCGACGCGATTTACTCATTGCGAGTCGGCGTCCGCATCACGCACACCTATGACGCTGACCTCAGTATCTGGCTGCTGCCACCCGGCGTCAGCTGGACCGGTCCGTACTGCACCCCGAATAACGGGGCGACCCCCGTTCCGCCCGCCGGCGTAATTGAGCTTTCAACCAAGAACGGCGGCAATGCCAATAACTACGGGTCGGGCAGCGGCGGCGGCACAGTCTACTCGAACTTCACTTCAACGATCGATCCGCTGTCACCATCGTCCGTTGCGATCACTTCCGGTGGCGCGCCATTCACCTCGCAGGCGCAATGGACTCCCGAAGGCCTGACGGCCTGGAACCAGATGTTCGCCACCAACCCGACCGGCACCTGGACCTTGATTGTGGCTGACGGATGGGGGCAGGATACGGGCACACTGGACTCGTGGCAGCTCGAGTACGTGCAGCCGCCCGCGAACCAGCTCACGGTCAGCGTCGGCGCTGCCAATTCACCCGGGCCGACATTACACCCGGGTTTCACTAACCAGGTCGCAGGTCAGCTAACGTTCGCGTCCACCAGCAGCCTCACTCTCACAAGCGTCACAATCCAGGCCGAAAACGGTGTATTGAACAATGCCACCAACTTCTCACGAGTGGCCCTGCATCAGGACTTGAACGGCAACGGACAGATCGATGCCGGCGACACGCAGGTATTCACAGGCGCGTTGGTCGGCAGCTCGAACATCACTCTGACTGCTGCGCCTGCGGTCAGCTTCGCTGGCGCGCAAACGCAACACTATCTGGTTGTTGTAGACGTTGCTGCAGCGCCCGCAGCTCTGGGCGTTGCTTATCGCATTGTGGCCGCAACGAACGTCAACTCCAGCGGCAATGAGTTCGGCGCGTTTCCGCTCGCGTTGGGCTATCACCACTTCGGTCCGATCCATTCCTGGGGCAGTGCACCACTCGGTGGATTGGCCGTTCCGAACGGCTCAGGCACCGGAGTCGCTGACACCATCGCAGTCCCTGGCACTCAAGATCGCATCGGCAGCCTCCGCGTCGGCGTTCGCCTTGATGAGGACAGAGACCGCGACGTCGACATGTACCTGATTCCGCCCGGCGTGACGTGGGCTGGGCCATACACCGGCGGCGCACCGGCGGGAGTCATTGAGCTGTCAACCGACAACGGCGGCAACGGCAACGACTACGGCACCGGTGCCGCCAACGGGCCTTACGTGTACACCTACTTTTCGGGCAGCAGCGACCCTTTGCATGCCACAACGCAGGCGATTTCCGGCGGCGGTGCCGGTGGAGCGCCATTCACATCATGGGCCAACTACCGGCCGGAGGGATTGGCGACGTGGAACGCGCTGTACGACAGCGACCCATCTGGCAACTGGACCCTCGCGGTGGCGGATGACAACAACGGCGGCATCGGGGGCACGCTGATCTCCTGGTACATCGAATACAGCGCGCTGGGTCGCGCGGCGCTGACGGGTGCGACCAACTTTGGCTCCAGCGTGGTCGGCGTGCTGTCGGCCGGTTCTCCACAGGCATTCAGCGTCACCAACCCTGGCGAGCTACCGCTAACAATTTCCAACATCAACTTTGCCGGTGCCAACCCTGGCGACTTCGCACTTAGTCCCGCACTGGCATTTCCGATCGTGGTGCCGGGCGGCGGCGTGCAGAACTTCGGCGTCAGTTTTACTCCCGGCGCGGTCGGCGCCCGCAGCGCAACCTTGCAGGTATTCAGCGATCACAACGGCGTGCCTAACACCCTCACGCCTCTGGGGCTGACGGGCACGGGCATCAGCACCGGCGAGATCGACGTACAGCGGCCTGCTGCGAGCAGCATCGCAGATGGCGGCAACGACGCCCTCGGCACTACGCTGGTCGGCATTGCCGCCCCATTCACCTACACCATTCAGAATGTGGCCGGCGCAGGTGACATCAACATTACTGCGGCCATTACGGCCGCAAGTCTTGCCAACTGCAACGTGGCAATCACGCAGCCCGGCGTGACACTGCTCGGCCCCGGCACCAGCACTACATTCCAGGTCAACGTTACCGCACTGGCCCCGGGTGCATTCAGCTTCGCACTTGTCATTCCAAACGATGACGCCAATGAGAACCCTTACGACATTGCAGTCTCCGGCAATGCCGTCACGCCGCCACAGTTGAGCGCGACTTCGCCGGTCAACTACGGTAGCTCCAACTTGGGCGTTCCGACCGCTCTCGTTGGCCACACAATCTCGAACTCAGGCGGTGCGACTCTAAACGTCACGTCGATCAGCATCGTCGGGGCAAATGCCGGCGACTGGGCGCTGATCAGCGCCCCCGCGACCATGACCATTGCGCCGGGCGCAAATCAGGTGCTGCAAGGCCAGTTCACGCCTACCGCAGCGGGTGCTCGCACCGCGCAATTGCGCCTCGTGTCTGATCACGGGGGCGTGCCCGGAACAATCACCCTACTCACCCTGCAAGGTAGCGGAACTATAGCCGCCGCCAGCGTCACGACTCCTGTGAACTATGGCAGCAGCAACGTGGGCGTAGCCACCGCGCCTATCGGGCATACGCTTACCAACAGCGGTTCAGGCCCGATGACTATCACGGCCCTGAGCGTCGGCGGCGACTGGGCGTTGACCGGCGTCCCGGCACTCCCAGCGACGGTGAATGCCGGCGGCAATTTCAATTTCAGTGGGATCTTCACTCCCAGCACGACGGGCGCTCGCAACGCAACGATCCAGATCAGTTGGGACCAGGGTGGTGGTGTCGGTGCGACCGTCGCAAACATCACTGTGAACGGCAACGGCACTCAGGCCACTGCCAGCGTTACTACCCCGGTGAACTACGGCAGTAGTAACGTGGGCGTGGCAACGGCTCCGGTCGGGCATTCGCTGACCAACAGCGGCTCAGGCCCGCTAACGATCACCGCCATCAGTGTTGGCGGTGACTGGGCGCTAAGCGGTGTTCCGGCGCTGCCGGCCACCGTGACCGCGGGCGGCAACTTCAATTTCAATGGCGTCTTTACGCCAACCGCAAGCGGCGCCCGCAACGCGACGATCCAGATCAGCTGGAATCAGGGTGGTGGCATCGGCCCGCAGGTCACAAACATCGTAGTCAACGGCAACGGCACGCTGGCAACGATCGGTGTGACAACTCCGGTGAACTACGGCAGCAGCAATGTCGGCATCGCCGCCCCTGCGCAGAACCACTTGGTGAACAACACGGGCACTGGCCCGATGACCATCACGGCAATCTCGATCACGGCCGGTGACTGGGTGCTGAACAACCTGCCCAGCCTGCCTGCCAATGTGCCCGCCGGCAACAACGTCAACTTCGATGGAGTCTTCACGCCCACAGCAGTCGGGGCTCGCAGTGCGACCATTACCATTACCTGGAACCAGGGTGGCGGCGTCGGCAGCACGATGACGACGATCAACGTCAACGGCACAGGAACCCAGGCGGTCCTCAGTGTGACCACTCCGGTGGCATACGGCAGCAGCAACGTCGGAGTCTCAAGCGCGCCGATCAATCACCTGCTGGACAACACCGGCGGCGGTCCATTGCAAATCACCAGCATCGCGCTGACAGGTGCAAACCCGGGCGACTGGGCATTGAGCGCCCTTCCCACCCTACCGGCAACGGTCAGCGCCGGCGGCAGCGAGAATTTTGACGCGACGTTTACCCCGACCACGACCGGCGCCCGCACTGCCACGGTGAGCATCACCTGGAATCAGGGCGCGGGCAGTACAATCACGCAAATCACACTGAACGGCACCGGCACGCAGGCCGGCGCGAGCGTTGCATCACCGGTCAATTACGGCAGCAGCAATGTAGGTGTGGCAACCGCGCCGGTTGGACACACCCTGACGAATTCCGGCTCAGGCCCGATGACCATCACGGCGGTAAGTGTGGGTGGCGACTGGGCGCTCAGTGGCGTGCCCGGGCTGCCGGCCACGGTCGTCGCAGGCGGCACATTCAATTTCAGCGGCATCTTCACTCCGACAGCTCCCGGCGCACGTTCCGCGACCATCCAGATCAACTGGAACCAGGGCGGCGGCGTAAGCCCAACAGCCACCAGTATCACCGTCGATGGCAACGGGACTCAAGCCGCTGCGAGTGTGGCCTCACCGGTGAACTATGGAAACAGCAACGTCGGAGTGGCGACCGCCCCGGTTGGACACACACTTACAAACACGGGCACAGGCCCCATGAGCATCACGGCCGTCAGCGTAGGTGGTGACTGGACACTGAGCGGCGTTCCTGCACTACCGGCTACGGTCGCAGCGGGCGGCACTTTCAACTTCAGCGGCATCTTCACTCCGACCGCCACCGGCGCACGTACCGCGACCATCCAGATCACCTGGAACCAGGGTGGCGGCGCAAGCCCAACCGTCACAAACATCACCGTGGACGGCAACGGTACACTTGCCTCGGCGGGCGTAACGTCTCCTGTGAACTACGGAGACAGCAACGTTGGCGTAGCCACGGCAGCGGTCGGACACACGCTTACGAACACGGGCACAGGCCCGATGACCATCACGGCCGCGAGCGTGGGTGGCGACTGGACGCTGAGCGGTGTGCCTGCGTTGCCCGTCACGATCGGTGCCGGTGGAACCTTCAACTTCAGCGGCATCTTTACGCCGACCGCCGCGGGCGCACGCACGGCGACCATTCAGGTCAGCTGGAACCAGGGCGGAGGTGTCGGCCCAACGATCACCAATATCACCGTCGACGGCAACGGGACTCAGGCCACAGCAGGCGTCACTTCGCCCGTGAACTACGGCGATAGCAACGTTGGCGTCGCGACGGCCCCGACCGGACACACGCTTACCAACACGGGCACCGGCCCAATGACCATCACCGCGGCCAGTGTGGGCGGCGACTGGTCGCTGACTGGCGTACCCGGGCTGCCGGTAACCATCGCAGCTGGCGGTACATTTAACTTCAGCGGCATATTCACGCCGACGGCTACAGGCGCGCGCACAGCAACCATCCAGATCAGCTGGAACCAGGGCGGCGGTGTAAGCCCAACAATCACCAACATCACCGTAGACGGCAACGGCACGTTGGCCGCAGCGGGTGTCACTTCGCCGGTGAACTACGGGAACAGCAACGTTGGAGTAGCGACCACCCCGATCGGACACACGCTTACAAACACGGGTAGCGGCCCGATGACCATCACGGCCGTCAGCGTGGGTGGTGACTGGACACTGAGCGGCGTTCCTGCGCTGCCGGCCACCGTCGCAGCTGGCGGCACATTCAACTTCAGCGCCATTTTCGCGCCGACGGCTACCGGCGCGCGCACAGCAACCATCCAGATCAGCTGGAACCAGGGCAGCGGGGTAAGCCCGACAGTCACCAACATCACCGTCAATGGCAACGGCACGATAGGCTCAATCAGCGTCACTACGCCGGTCAACTATGGCAGCAGCAACGTCGGTGTCCCGACTGCACCCTTTAACCACGTGGTAGGCAATTCAGGATCGGGCCCCATTGAAATCACCGGCATCGCTGCGACGGGCGACTGGGCGGTCGCGAACCTGCCGTCTTTGCCGGCAACCGTGGCATCGCTGGCCAACACCAACTTTGACGGCATATTCACCCCCACGGCCGCAGGCGCCCGCAACGGCACGCTCGACATCACCTGGAACCAGGGCGGCGGAATTGGCAGCACCATGACCAGCATTTTCGTCAGCGGTACAGGCACGGCCGGTGCGGTCACGCTGAGCAACAACGGGAACTACGGTATGGTCGCCACCGGGTCGTCGTCATCGCCGGTCATGCACACGATCACCAATACCGGCTCGGGCTCGGCGAGGATCCTCGCCGTTTCGACGGCCGGCGCCGACGCGGCCTTCTGGTCGCTGTCCGGCACCCCTCCTGTCAGTCAGACCCTTGCGCCCGCGGGGTTCTGGAATTTCTCGGGCCAGTTCTCCCCAACCACCGTACGCGCGTATTCGGCGCAGCTCGTGGTCGACTGGGACAACGGGCCAAGCACGACGGCTCAGCAGACCATCATTGGTCTCACGGGTACGGGTGTCGCACCCTCCGCCGTCACGAACGTCCAGGTCGGCCCCGATGATGGCGGACCGGTCCGTGTCCAGGGCGACGTTAGCGGCCCGGCCGCCAGCCTCGTTGACGTCACCGTCACATACACCGGCGGCGCGCAGGGAGGCACGCCGGGACCAGCCACGATCTCGATGGTAGTGGTCGGATACAGTGTTGTTGGCAATGTGATCCAGGCTGTTCCTGAGGGCACCACGCTTGTGTTCTATTGGGATGCCTATGCGACCGAAGGACACACGACTGCAAGTGATTACGTCATCACCCTCTCACCGGCTGTCAGCGGCGTACCCGGCACGCCGGGCAGCAGTGCCATGTTCACTCTGACTCGCCAGGGCTCGTGGACAAAGTACAGCGCTATCGCCGGCAGCCCCGGGCCTGTGTCGGAGCAGGCAATGATCCGGGATGTAACGCACGACCGCCTGGTCGTCTTCGGCGGCTTCCGCAATGGGGTGCTCAGCAACGACGCTTGGGAATTCGTCTATGCCACCAGCACATGGCGCCTGCTTACACCAAGTGGCACGCCACCGTCACCCCGCCGCGAGGTGCTGTGCGTATACGACAGCGCTAACAACCAGATGATCGTATTCGGCGGCTCCTCGGCCACCGGCGACACCAATGACACTTTCGCGCTGGACCTCACACCCGGCGCCGAGAGCTGGACCGAGATTGCAATCAGTGCGCCACGACCCTCCATCCGGACACACGGCACCCTGGTTCTCGATGCGCCAAACAACCGCGCTATCCTTTATGGTGGCTTCCACTCGAGCACGGTTCTGAACGACGTGTGGGCACTCGATCTGACGCCCGGCAGCGAAAACTGGGGCAGTGGCGCCCTTACCACCACCAACAACCCGGTAGCGCAGAGCATCGGCAACGCGGCGATCTATGACCCGGTCGGCGCCCGCATGCTCGTTTATCGCGCGTACACGTCCGAGCTATGGGAGATGACGCTCGGTGGCAGCCCCACGTGGACGAACCTCATGCCTTCAGGCGGGCCAGTATTCGCCCGCTATGCAGCCGTGGCCTATGACTCGCTCCGGCATGCAATGATTTTGCAGGGTGGGCTGGCCAGCACGGCTGCAGTGACCGAAACCTGGAGTCTGGATATCGCCACGCTGTCGTGGTCCCAGCTCCCCGATGAGCCCAATTCAGGCGGGCGGTTCTGGCATTCGGGCGCCTACGACGAGACACGCGACCAGTTTGTGATGCTCGGCGGACGCAACTTCTCCCGCGTACAGAACGCTACCCTGGCCGTGCTTTCGCTGGCAACGCCTGCCACCTGGCTGGCCGCGCCGGATGCAACCAGCGATGCCGCGGGGCCTGCGGGCCGTACCGGCGCCGTCATGGTCAATG
Organism: Planctomycetota bacterium; assembly: GCA_020425605.1. Taxonomy (GTDB): domain Bacteria; phylum Planctomycetota; class UBA8742; order UBA2392; family UBA2392; genus JACKID01. The sequence goes on from JAGQRH010000008.1 coordinate 82,139, forward strand.
ACGCGCTCAACAACCGCGTGCTCCTGTTCGGTGGCCTGTCCGCAAGTGGGCTGATGAACGACCTTTGGGCGCTGGATCGCAGTACACCGGGTCCCTGGATCCACCTCTCACAGACAGGCACGATTCCATCTGCCCGCTCCTTCGCAGCCGCCTGCTACGACAGCGCCAACCAGCGGGTGATCCTGTTCGGCGGCCAGGGCGGTGCAGGATATCTGGATGACGTCTGGACGCTTGATGTAGCAACCCTTGCCTGGCAGCAGTGGACCGCAACGCCCGGCCCGACAGGACGTGCTCTCACTTCCATTGCCTGCGACGCAGGCGGCAACCGCATTCTGCTGTTCGGCGGGCAGGGCACTGTAAAGACCAACGACTACTGGGAGTTCGATTTTGCCCAGCCACCAGCGACACGCTGGAGCCAGCCTGCCACCCTCGGCACCAGCCCCGTCGCGCGCTGTGGCCATGGCTCCGTGTATGACTCGGTCAACGACCGCCTGGTAGTATTCTGCGGCGAGACCCCGAGCGAACGGATCGACGTTTGGGCACTCGATTACACTCTTCCTACTCCAACCTGGATCGACATCAGTCCGACGGGCAGCGTACCGCAACCACGCACCCGCTTTGCCATGGGGGCCACGCCGAACGGCAGTACTGTTTACGTCCACGGTGGCAAGCTCTCGTACTTGCAACTCGGCGACACGTGGCGCCTCGACCTGACCGCCCCAACTGCGGCGTGGTCTTTGGCCGCGGCCTACACTGGCGCACCAAACGAGCGAGTGGAGCACACAGGCTGCATCGACAACGCCGGGCTCTTTGTCGTGGGCACCGGCAAGTACGGGCTTAACCCGGCCGCTGATGCATGGGAAATTGACTTCACGGCGCCTACACCAGCCTACAGCCAGCTCGCCGTACCTAACGCGCCACCAAACCTGTCGTACGCCCAGTCAGCCTATGACCCTGTGGGCAACCGCATGATTGTCTTCAGCGGGCTGGTGAACGGTGCGAATTATGCCGCGCTCTGGCAGGTAGATCTGTCGGCCACGCCTCCGGCCTGGAGTGTGCTGCCGGCATCGGGAACAGCGCCAATCGGACGCACCGGCGCGTCGTTCGTATACGACGCCGCCCACTCACCTCCCCGCATTCTGATGTATGGCGGCCGCGTCGGCTCGACTCTTGAAAGCACGGTTGACGAGCTGTGGTCGCTTGAGTTGACACCCGGCGCCGAGCAGTGGATCAAGCTTTCACCGTCCGGCAGCCTTGGCCGGAGGACCTATCACTCCGCAATCCTTGACGGTGCCGGCAGCATGATCGTGTTCGGCGGGACTGACATCTACGGCGGCCCATCGGCCAGCCTGTTGCGCCTGAACCTTGGGACTCTCGTCTGGTCAACGATTTCCGCCTCGGGGACCGGGCCTTCCGTCCGGATGTACCCGCACGCGATCTATGACGGCCAGGGCGGCCGCAACCGCATGCTCGTCTACGGCGGATTCGCCTATTCCGCGTACAAGAGCGATCTGTTTGAGCTGAACCTGACAACCATGACGTGGACGCAGCTTGCGTCATTGCCGCCCGCGAGCGCCTGGAATTCCATGGTGCATGATGCGGCCGGCGAGCGCTTCGTGCTCTATGGCGGCTGTGGCTCCGCCGCGCTGGGCGGGCTCTATACCTTCGACCTGACAACGGACACCTGGGCGCAAGTTGCCGCACCGGGCTCCGTTCCTCAGGCCCGGTGGGGCCATTCAGCGGTTTGGGACAGCGCTGCCGACCGTATGGTGGTTGTCGGCGGCAGCGGCGGCACTTTCATCGCATCTTACGTCTCCGGTATTCCGCTGACGGAGCAGGCGGGCACGCTCGCAGACATGTGGTTCTGGGGCGACTGATCTCGCGCGTGCACTTGCGGCAAACCTCCGTATCTTCTTGCCTATGAAGGCAGCCCAGGATCTGCGTGAACTGATCGGTTACCGCGAACTCATCGCGGTACTTGCGCGGCGCGAAATCAGGGCACGCTACCGCTACTCTCTGCTTGGCGCAGGCTGGGCGATCGCGCTGCCGGTCTCGCTGATGCTGATATTCAGCGTGGTGTTCTCGCGCGTCGCGAACTTCCAGACCGGCGGCATCCCCTATCCCGTCTTCGCCTACGCGGGACTGCTTCCGTGGCAACTCCATGCCGGCATCTTGACCGGCGGCGCACGCAGCCTCACAGACAACAGCGTACTGGTCACGAAGGTTTACTTCGCCCGCGAAGTGCTGCCGCTGTCGAGGGTACTGGCCGCGCTGTTTGATTTCCTCATCGCGTCACTGGTGCTCGCCGGGCTGATGGCGTGGTACGGCATCCTGCCCGGCCCTGAAGTCGCGCTGCTGCCGCTGGTGCTGCTGATGCAAGTCGCGTTCGGCGTGGGCCTCGCAATGCTGATCGCCGGCGCGAACCTGCTGTACCGCGACGTGCAGTACGTGCTTCAGGTGGCCGTGACGGTCTGGATGTTCGCGAGCTCGGTCGTCTACCCCTTGCCACGGCAGGGCATGCTGGGTTGGCTTGGATACATCAACCCGATCACACCAATCCTGGACAGCTACCGAGCACTACTGCTTGGCGCACCACCACCGCACACCGGACAACTCGTCGCCGCGGCGATCATCTGCGCCGTCACTCCCGTGGCCGCTTGGCTTTGGTTCCGCCGTGTCGAGCGCCGATTCGGGGAGCTGGCATGACCGCCCCTCGCGTCGAGTTGAAGGATGTCTGGAAGCGTCTGCAACGGCGCAGCGAGGTCTCCACGCTCGCGGAGTTGCTATACGGGCTGCCCAGGCGGCTGTTCCAGCGGCCCGACGAAGACGGGCTTCGGCCGCACCAGTTCTGGGCGCTGCAAAACATCTCGTTCGCGCTTGAGCCCGGCGAAACACTTGGAATCATCGGCCCTAACGGCGCAGGCAAGAGCAGCATTCTGAAACTCCTCTTCCGCATCTTCCGGCCGGACCGCGGCAGCGTACATGCACACGGCAGGGTCACTGGTCTGATTGAACTGGGTGCCGGCTTTCACCCCATGCTGCCCGGCCGCGACAATGTATTTATCTACGGCTCGATTCTCGGCATGTCACAGCGGGAGATCCGCTCAAAGTACGGCGCCATCGTTGAGTTCGCGGAGATGGCCGAGTTCATGGAAATGCCGGTCAAGAATTACAGCAGCGGCATGTATGCACGCCTCGCATTTGCCGTGGCTGCGCATGCCGATCCCGACGTTCTGCTCGTCGACGAAGTGCTTGCGGTTGGCGACGCGTCTTTCCAGGCACGTTGCCACGACTGGATCGAACGCCGACGCCGCCTGGGATGCAGCATTGTCATCGTCAGCCACCAGATGCACGTCATCCAGGCCGCCACACGCTGCATGTACATCAATCAGGGGCAATCCGTGATGCTTGAAGCCCCACGCACCGTCATCGATCGATACATGCGCGACCAGGCAGAGCGAATGCAGCACACAGAATCTGAGCAAGGCATTTGTCGGGTGGAGTTGCTGAATGAACACCACGAGCCGATCCAGGAGCTGGTCGCCGGCATGGCCGTGACCATGCGCGTGCACTGGAATCTGCCCGAGCCGGTCGTCGGCCCGGTAGTAACGCTTGACCTGGTACATGATGATCCGCGCTACCTGATCTCGACACCGGGTGGCAATCTGGCGCAGCTGTCCAGCGGTGACACGCTCAATGGCGAAACCGCGCACGGCAGCGGTGTATTCGATGTGCAGATCGAGCGCCTGCAGTTGCCGATCGGAATGTATCGAGTGAACGCTGCGGTGAAAGCTCGTGACGCGTTCATCGCCGCCGTACGCATGGAAGACGCCGTACGCTTCGAGGTTCGGCGGCCGGCGGACAGCGACTCACACGCGCTGCTTGAGCTGCCGCAACGCTGGAGCCTTTCCCAACCGACAGAAGCGGGGGCGCCCCCGAAGCCATGAGCGACGATGCCGACAGCACCGAACGCCTCGGCAGTCTGCTGGTGATCGCAGGCGCGACAAGCCCACCGGGCAACCCTTGCGACGCGTTCCAGAAACTACTTCTTGTCCGTCCCGGTGAAGAGCAGAAGGCGCGCGAGACAAGACCCGATTGCATTCGCGCAGATGCTGAAGGCGCTGCACTAGCGACTGAGCTTGCAGAGCAGCTGCAGGTGCCTGCCGTGCTCTCAGCAGATTCTCCGCCTGACACGCTGCGTAAAGCGACCTGCGTGCTGGCACCGAACGAGGCCTCTGCCCGCCGGAGCATTGCCGCCGGGGCTGACCCCTCGCGCGTCGTTGCGCTGCGAGAACGGATTGACCGCAGGCACTTCACACCGGAAGGAGAGACGGCCGCGGGCCCGGACGGACGACCGAGGCTGCTGAGCCTTCCACACGACAACGTCGCCAACATGCTGCAGGCCTGCTCGCTCGCGTCAAAGAGGCTTCCAGATCTGAAGCTGGTGTACCTGGGGAGCGGAGACTGGAACGCGCCCCGATTCGCAGACAAGCGCGAAAGCGAGCCTGAAAGCGCCCTGCCGGGCTGGTTCCGCTGGGCTGATGCACTGCTGACACCCTGCCACGGCGATCCCGGCATCGCACCCGTGCAGGCGCTGGCATGCGGGACACCCTGCATCGGCTCAGACTCTGATGTAATGCGAGAGCTCATACTCGACCAATGGGACGGGCTGCTGGTTAACCCGTCAGACCCATCCGCCATCGCAGCTGCCATCACAAGACTCGCCGATCCATCCGAGCAGGCGCGTCTGGCGGCACCGGCGAGAACAGCGACCGAGCCATTCGAGACGGCCGTGGTTGACCGCCGCGAGGCCGGCATCTACCACTGGTTGATGAACGAGCGACGTCCGTTGGTGAGCGTCGTGTTGCCCACGCGCAATCGCGCGCGGATGATTGAGGCGGCCGTCAGCAACGTGCTGGGCCAGGACTATCCCGCGCTCGAGCTGATCGTGGTCAACGACGGCAGTACGGACGATACACACACACGCCTTGATGCGATCAGGGACGCCCGGTTGACGGTCGTCCATATTGAACACGCCGGACTTCCGGGAGCGCTCAACGCCGGGTTCGCGAAAGCAGGTGGCGAATTCTGGACCTGGACCAGCGACGACAATGCGTATCGTCCCGGCGCCCTGGCGGCGATGGCTCGGGAGCTACAGCTTGAGCCGAACGTCGGCATGGTCTACGCCGACATGCTGGTTCGAGATGAGGCCGGAAAAGTCCGCCAGCCTCAGCTTGGACCGCCCGAGGCGCTGGCCGAGACCTGCTGTGTCGGTGCCTGTTTCATGTATCGTGCCAGCGTGGCGAAAGCGGTTGGCGACTACGACGCAGGGCTTGAGTGCGCCGAAGACTACGACTACTGGCTGCGCATGCGGCGCCATACGAACCTGTTGTGGTTGCGGCGCGTGCTTTATGAGTATGGTGACACCGCGGATTCGCTCACGCACACTCGCTTTCTCGACGTGCAGCGGGCCAGGTTCAGGCTGCTTGAGCGCGAGTTCGGCGCGACGCCGGATTGGCAAAGTCGCAAATTTCGCCAGTTCTGCAACGATGCCAGCGACAGCAAGAATGCAGGGCTGGCGGGCGCGGCGATTCGGTCCGCATTGCGCGCCCTGAAAATGAGTCCCGGCAGTGCAACCGCGTGGCGTACCCTTGGTCGCGCACTCACGCCGGGGCCGCTACTGCGCCTGACTCGACGGATGCGGGGGTTGAATGACCGTTGATGTCTCAGTAGTCGTCGGCACCCGTCCGGAAGCGATCAAGTGCGCGCCGGTCATTCTTGAGCTGCGCGCACGGGGACTCAATGTCCGCCTGGTATCCAGCGGCCAGCATGCGGACCTGTTGTCGAGCACGCTTCGGGCGTTCGACCTGAAGGCTGACATCGACCTTCAGGCGATGACCGGCACTCCCGACTTGTCTGCCCTGACCACAAGACTGATTGAGCGCATCGGCGCTGAGTTGTCGGCGAGCCCTCCATATCTAGTGCTGGTCCAGGGCGACACGACCACGGCGCTGGCAGCAGCACTCAGCGCCTTCTACTCACGCGTGCCGTGCGGACACATCGAGGCCGGGCTTCGTAGCGGACGCCTTGATGCACCGTGGCCCGAGGAGATGAACCGCATCATCACGGACCGACTCTGCACACGGCATTACGCACCGACGGAAGGTGCCCGTACCGCGCTGCAGGCCGAAGGAATTGCAGCAGAGTCAATCCTCGTCACCGGCCAGACGGGAGTTGATGCGGCGGTGTGGATGGCAGCCCGGCAGGATGCTCCGTCCCCACGGCTCATGCCATTCGTCGGCAAACGGTTGATCTATGTGACTGCTCATCGCCGTGAAAACCAGGGTGGAAGGATTGCCGACACATTGCGCGGCGTATGCGCCGCCCTGGACAAGCACACCGACTGCACGGCCGTGCTGTCTGCACACCCAAACCCCATCGTTCAGGCGGAAGTCGCGCAGGTTAGGCATGAACGACTGGTAGTCGTCCCACCTCTCGATTATGCGGACTCGATCTGGATGCTGGTCAATTCTGCAGCCGTCGTATCCGACAGCGGAGGCATACAGGAGGAGGCGCCCAGTTTCGGCACGCCAGTGCTGGTAGCCCGCGACGTAACGGAACGCCCGGAAGGGCTGGCAGCCGGCTTCATCCGCATGGTGGGAACACAGAGTTTGCGAGTCGAAGCCGGGCTGACCGAGGTGCTGGCGGATTCTTCTCTGCGCAACCGTCTGAAGGCGCAACCGAACCCCTATGGCGATGGTCGAGCTGCCGGCCGCATCGCCGACGACGTACTTAAGTTGCTCGGCACGTGAATACGCCTCCTGCACATCGAGTGCTGTGGATCGGCCGAATGATGTTCGGCGAGAACTACCGCGTTCGTGAAACGGAACTGGCCACGCGGCTCGCGCAGCACGCCGCCGTGTTCGCGCTGGACCACACAACTGCGCTTCGCGGGCTACGCCCTACCATCGGTGAAAAGCTCCGGATGCGGGTCGACCTGCTGCGCGCACCCTTCGAGGTCCTGTCCGAAGGCCCAGTGACGCGATTTCGCATGCCCATCACGGCCGCAACAGGCCCTGCGTTAAACGAGGCAGGTGCAGCACTGAACGAGCGGCGCCTGATCGAAGCGCTGAAACGCTTTGATTGCAGCACGGCATACGTAAGCACGCCGTTCTTCTTCCTGCCTTCCAAGCAGCGCAGCTACCGGTTTCACTTTGACGTCGTCGACAATTTCCACGATGCGTGGCCATCCACTCGCGTTGGTCGCGCCCGCCGGGAATTCCACATCGAAGCGATGCGACGAGCCGACAGCATCAGTGCCTCCAGCCTTCAGCTTTGCGACTATGTCCAGCGCCTTGCCGACCGGCAGGTGGTCTACATTCCCAACGGCGTGCCGGCGGCGCAGATCCGCGCGGTCGACCAAACGGACGTCGAGGCGATCCGCACACGCTTCAAGCTTCATGGCCGCTTCACCGTAGGGTTCATTGCCAATCACTCAATGCCTTTCGACGGCATGGAGCGACTCGTGCACGCACACGTCGTGGCCCGGAAGCAGCGGCCGGAGCTTGCCCTGCTCGTGGTTGGTCCTGGCGCGGAGCGGGCACTGGAGTTCAGCAAGGGTGAGCCAGACGGCGTGCTGGTCGCCGGCGCCGTCCCGCCGGAACGAGTGGCAGCCTGGTTTGCAGCTTGCGATGCGGGCGCACACCCACAGGACATCTCTCCGCTGACACACGACGCAATGGCCATGAACCCGCTTGAATTCAGCGCTGCGGGCAAGCCGGTATTGAGCAATCCGTTGAAGGAGTTCCAACGCCTGGCCCTGCCAAACATCCGGTTCACAGAAGACGACAGCGTAGCGGCCTGGGCGGACGCGCTGGCTGCCACGTCAACATTCGCTGCGTTCGATGCACACTCGCTCAAGTCCGCCATCGAGCCTTTCGACTGGAACCGCTCAGCCGATGCGCTGGCAGGCGTGCTTGGAGTATCCGGCACCGCACCGGCGCCCCGGCCGCGCTCTACCCGAGTACTGGACGTCGTACACTATGAGCGCAAGCCGATCGCCGACTACCACAGTATCGAGAACCTATTCGCGAGCCTTCGCGCGGCGATGCTCGAGCAGGCGGATGTGCGGGTCGCGCGCTGCCCTGAGGTCAGCCGCGCAATCCTGCCACGCCTGCGAAACTGGCGTTGGGCCGGTCGTGTGCAGGGGCGTGTCAACCACATCACCGGCGACGTCCACTATCTTGCACTTGGATTGGAAGGAGATCGCACAGTCCTGACGGTCCACGATTGCGTTTCACTGCGCCGCACCAAAGGACTTCGCCGGGCGCTGCTGCGCAAGTTCTACTTTGAGCTGCCCGTCCGCCGGGCAAGAATCGTAACGACCGTTTCGCAGGCGACGAAAGACGAGCTCGTCTCGGTCACCGGCTGCGATCCGGAAAAGGTACGCGTGGTACCAAACTGCGTGGCGGATTCTTTCCAGCACTCGCGGCGCGAATTCAATGCCGACGCGCCAGTAGTCCTGCTGATTGGAACGCTTCCGCACAAGAATCTCGACCGAACCGTCGAAGCGTTGAAGCCGCTTGGCTGTCACCTGCACATAATTGGCAGGCTGTCCGACGGCCAGCGCGCCATGCTTGCCGCGTCGGGGTTGCCGTTCGAGAATTCGTTTGACCTGTCAGGCGCGCAAATGGCGGAGGCCTACGTAGCTTGCGATATCGTCGGCTTCGCGAGCCTGTATGAAGGGTTCGGCATGCCCGTGATCGAAGGCCAGGCGACCGGTCGGGTTGTCGTGACTTCCAACCTTGCGCCAATGACGGAAGTGGCCGCAGACGGCGCATGCCTCGTTGATCCATTGAATGTCGAGTCTATCCGGACCGGGTTTGAGCGCGTTACAAAGGACGCGGCCTACCGTGAACATTTGGTTGCCGCCGGGTTGCGCAACGTCGAGCGGTTTCGACCGGCCGCCATCGCGGCGATGTACGTCGAGCTGTACCGCGAAGTCATCGGCTAGAAAAAGTCCGGCATCCAGGGCGCTGTTCCCGCGAACATCGCCGCCAGGGGCGCATCGTGCCTGTCCGTGCCGGTCAACAGTCCCGCCGCCCGCAACTGGGCTGGGGCGAAACTGCTGCTATAGAGCGCCGCCAGCCCCCGGATGTCCATCGTGGGCCCGCCCTTTCCGCCCGGCGTTACGCGCATCCGGCCGTCGGCCAACTGCAACGTCCAGTCACCTGAGTTGCCTGGTAGCATCTCGTCACGGATGTGCACCACGGCGTCGGCAGCGACGTGCCTTGAGTAGCCTCTCGCCTGAAGTGCGTCCCTGACTCGGACGATACGCAGCATCCACTGCATACGCTGCTCAAGCGCCAGCTCCGTCGTGCGGGCTACCTCAAGGGCGATTGGATCATCTGGAGCTGCATAGAACTCAAGCCGGCTCGCGACGCTTCGATGCCGCGCAAAGAGCCCAAGCATTGCAGCCAGCGCGTCCGGCGTATTGCAGACGAGATCGCGCACCAGCAAGTCGTAGCGAAAGCTCTTCGCCGATTGCCGTTTTTGCGTGTAAATGGTGTAGCCTTCGGGCTCACCATCGCGCTCGGCGATATAGCTGTAGGGAGGCGTTTCTTTGGGCGCCCGTCGCACGCGTTCCCAGATCAGGTCACTGCGATCAAGACAGCCATTCTCGTGCTGATGCCTGCGGCGATAGAGATCCTCAAGTATGTGTTGATCGGCCGGACCGGCTTCGCGAAGCTCGAGGCTGGTTTCTGCCACGGGCAACTCAGAGAGGTTTGCCGCAAACATGCAGCGAGCACCTGCGTACTCCCATCCCAGGTTTCGATAGAGCCTCGGTGCGGCCGGGTACAGAGTCGATATGGCCGGGCCGCTCTCGAAGTTCTCACGCAGGTTCTCGAGCATCATCTCGCGCGCGTAGCCTCGGGCACGCAACTCCGGTTTTACGCCCACGCCCGCGATTCCCCACGTCGGGATTGCCGCCCCGCCGAAGAACTGTCCCATCTCGTAGATCACCAGCCCAGCCAACAGCTGGTCGTCGCGCAGGACGCGTACGCCGTCGCCGAATCCGCGCACCCAGCCTTCGAACATCTCCGCATCGCCGGCAAATGATTGAGCGACGATCGCCGCATAGGCGCGGCGTTCGGCATCGCCGTCGGGCAGGCCGTAGCGAGGAAGCTCAGCCATTGGATCAGTCCGGGTTGGTGCCGAGGATCTCGGTTTCGAATTCGCGTTTCCAGCCGTTTTCCCAGCGCGCTTCAACCTGTGCCAGCTGGCCCTGGACAGTCTGCAACTCGTTGAGAAGCCCGCGCACTTCCGCGTCAAAGGCGCCGCGCCGCTGCAGCAGCGGCCTCAGTTTGGCTTCAAGCCTGCGGTTACGAGAGCGCAACTCCGCCAGATCGCTACCGCGTCCCATTCCCTCGAGAATCGCCTCGAGCCGGGCCTCTGAATCAACACTGATCGCCGGGCGCAGGTTTTCCATCTCGTCATCGGTCGGTGGAGTCCCTGCAATCGCCACATCCATCGCCATCAGCGCAATGGTCTGCTCGCTCGTCATCACTAGGTCCAGCATTACCGCCTGTGTGGCGTGCTCGAGCTCGCTACCCTGGTCCTTCTCAAGACGCTTCAGCGCGAACGCCGCGCGCTCGGGCCATGGGCTTCGTGCCAGTGCAAGCAACACGCGCTTGTCATCTCCGACCAGGTCGGCGAGCTTCAACTCTGCCCGTGCGCGGTCCGTGGCGCGAGGCAACGCAAGGTCGTCCAACGCCGTCTGCAACTGATTCAGCGTGACCTTTGGCGCGTTTGGTCGGCGTTGCTGGTAGCGGCTCCAGGCAGGCTCCGCGAAGTCCGATGCAATGGTTGAACGCAGCACTGCGTCTTCGGCCGCGAATTGCAACAGCTCGTTGCCGGCCGCATGTTCAAGCACTTCTTCGGCGACGCCCTGCGCCCTGGCACTCGCCAGCGTGCCCAACAGCGTGCAGCACTGGATTGTCTGGTAGACATCTATTTCAGGCTGAGCAAGTCGTTGCTCGATCAACAGGCGCAGCTTCTCCGAGTCGGCGCCCTTGAGCGCTCTCGAGGCAATCGTGCGCTCCGCGCGGCGGGCTTCGCGATTGCAAAGCGTTTCGAGGCAAAGCAGCACACGGCCATCGTGCCGCGTATTGGCCAGAACGCGCAGCAGCAATTCACGCCCGCGGCGGGGCTGATCCGGCAGAACCTTGACGAGCTCCTCGAAGTGCGCGTCCGCGCCGGACTCAATCAGGCGCTCAGCCTGCAGCCGATGCTCCGGCACTCTTGAGGCAAGGTACGGCAGTACTGCCTGCAGGCGTTCCCAGCTTGGTGCCTCGGGCTGCCCGGCCGCAGGCGGCTGCGGCTCATCCTGGGCCGCCACGGACCCGAGCACCGCCAAGGCGGCGCAACACAGGATCACGATTGCGGCTCGGAGCTTCACTTCTCGATCTTTCTGGTGTTTCGCTGCTCGGCCACCTTAGCCTGTCGGCGGCGCCAGTAATGTTGCACACGACCGATGAACATCATCGGCATTATGCAGCAGATCACCACCAAAGACAGCCATCCAAGGCCGCGCCCGAACATGCTCACGAACAATGTCGGCGCCGGGTTGGCCAGCACGCGGGGCCGCATCAGCAGTAGCCCGCTGACTTCGCGGTCCCTGCCCTCGACTTCAAGGACCTCGTGGACCCGACCGCAGGCGTCGATGCTGCACGTGATGCCTGTGTTGGTCGCTCGGACGATCGGCACCCGAGACTCGATGGCCCGCAGCCGCAAATAGTCCACGGCCTGGTCCAGCTCGGCGCTCTGCTTGAACCAGCCCTCGTTGCTGATGTTGACGTGGAAGTCAGGGTAGCGATCCGGCTTCTCGTGCAACTCGGCATAGCAGCCGGGCCATGCGTACTCGTAGCAGATCGTGCTCGTGAAAGCCCAGTCGCGCCCGCCGAGACGCTCAGTCTTGCTGGGAATGCGGAACAGCGTCAGGCGCCGGCCGGGCTCGACCCGGCTCGCGTAGCCCTGCAGGCCCTCGGCGTAATCAACGATGATCTTTCGGATCAACGGCATCTCTTCGATCGGGATATACTCGCCGCCGGGCACTAGGTAGCGCTTGTCGTAGCTGTCGACCACACGGCCCAGCGGGTCGAACATCATCGCTGAGTTGTATTTTCGGACGTCGTAGGTGTCCTGCTTCCAGGGCACGTCGCGTTCCGACTGCGGGATGTCTGTCAGCGTGCCGACCAGCATCGGCGTCTTGATGTCGTAGGCAATCTTCGCGCGCAGATACTCGACGTAGCTGGTCGTGTGCTCATAGCCCGCTGCCGTGTAGTTCTTGCCGTTCAGCAACGACCGGTCAGGAACACCGTCCTTGTAGAACTCGGCCGACTCCGTTTCCCGACCGCGGGTCAGTCCGTCGCGCGTAGTGCCGAAGAACAGCATGGTTTCGGCCCAGCAGATCAGCTCCGCATTCTCGTCCGCCGCCTGTTTGGACAGTTTGATCTGCTTCGTAAACGCGTTGGGAAGTCGGTCCGGGTCGTTGCGGACTTTTACTTCCTGCGACAGGTTTCCCTGTACGCCGGCGACCAACGGGCCGTCGTCAACCGTGTCGGACTCAATCTGGTTAATCCGGACGAAGCCGTAGGCGCAACTTCCGATCACGAACAGCACGGCAAGCGCAGGAACAACGAAGCGGCGGAACGGGTCTGTTCGCAGTTTCAGATTCCCCCCTTCGCCATCGAGATAGACGAGCGACGCAATCGCCAGCGCCGTCAGCGCCAACCCGGCCGAGAGCCCATACTGGCCCCAGATATCGGCTGTCTGGATGAAGGGCGTGAATTCAGTAATGCTCGTACCCAGAGGCATCCAGGGGTACGGCGCTGGCGTGTTGAACTCGTGAATGAACTCGAACCCGAGCCATACCAAAGGCACCAGCAGAATCATCTGACGATGGCGACGCGTGAAGACCCAGCGGATCACCATGGCGCAAACGCCGTAGTACATCGACATCGCCGTTGCAACGAACGCGAACATGGCGAATACGATCCACTCACTGCCGGGGTCGGTGACCATCTGTCCCAGCCACCACATGTCGACCCAGAAGTACGGCAGGCCAACAGCAAATCCCGCCAACCAGGCCGAACGCGGCCGCAGGCGCGGCAACGCAATGAAAAGGGGCGCCAAGGCAATCATGCCCACAAGCGGAACATCAAACGGCGGCTGGCAGAGCATCAACAGCACGGCCGAGGCAGCAACCAACCCCCACGCCTTTAGGCGACCCTTCTTGCTCAGTGGCTCAATTTCGATCGACTTCAGCATGCACACCCGGAACGCGCCCCGTGGAGCGGCAGCGCGACCTTCCATTCAATCATTTACGGATCAGATGGGCTTGTCCAGCAACTGCAAAAGTTCGATTAGCGGACCCGCATCGAACGCCTGTGCAAGCAATGCGCTGTCAAGATCGACAAGCCGCTGGCCGGAAACGGCATCGTAGAGCCGGGTTGCGCCCACCGCCTGGGGTCCGTCCGAGGTGCGGAAGCTACGCTTGGACAAGTCCCCCTGCCAGTGGGTTTCGCACACTCCGCAGATCAGCTGCCCGCCGCTGCGCGCCCAAGGCGGCCCGCCACAGACCGGGCAATCGTCGCTGCCTGGCAGGACGTCAAAGTGCCTGATGATCGCGGCTGCCACGGATTCGTACAGCGGTTTCAGCGCTACCCAGAGCGTTCCAGCCAGCAGATGCGGATCAAGCTTGTACTTTGCAGCCGCGGCCTTGAATGCCTCATCGCCGTCGTTGTGCCAGAGCGCCTCGGCCAGCTCACGAGCATCCAGCCCGTGTCGCCGCGCTTTGAGCAGCGCTCTCAGCTCCGCGCCGCGCTCAGGAAAGTCAGTCACCAGCTCCAGGACGATCAGGCTGTGGTAGTCGGCGGTCAGTGGCGAGTCGCGCCCGATGGCGCCGAGGTCCAGCAGCGGCGGCTCAGTGCGCGGCTGGATCTTTACGAACGCGCCGCGCGAGCGCTCAATCGTTTCAAGCTGTCGCTGGCGCAGGCGTTGCAGCGCGAGCATGCCCCGGCGCGAAAGTCCGCTGTCGGCGGCCGTCAGGCTGATCACGAGCGCAAGCGGATCAAGCCTTCGCGGTGAAAGTCTCGCGTGGGGTGAGGCGTTCGCCACGGATTACGTCCTCGATCGTCTCACGGTCATGTGCCACCCAGTACTGGTCGCCGTCGACAATCACTTCTGCGGGCCGGCCGCGGGTGTTGTAATTGCTGGCCATCGCCATGCCGTAGGCCCCGCAGCTGAAGATTGCCAGCAGCTCGCCTTCATTCATCTTGGGCAGGTTCCGGCCGAGCGCAAAGTAGTCGCCCGATTCACAGATCGGGCCGACCACGTCGTACGTTACGCCATCGCCGGGGCCGGATTCGTCGATCGGGGAGTCGTCGCCAAGCGCCGCTCCATCTTCCAGCCCGGGCGACTTCACCGGCCAGGTCAGGTGATAGGCCTGATAGATGCTCGGGCGCAGCAGGTCGTTCATGGCCGCGTCCACGATCAGGAAATCCTTGTCGCCGCTGGGCTTGTTGTAGATGACTTGTGTCAGGAGGATGCCGCCGTTGCCGCTGATAAACCGGCCGGGCTCGCACAGCATTTTCAGCCCGAGCGCCTTGATACGCGGCGCCATCTGGGCCGCAAAGTCAGCGATCGGCAGGCCCTCGCCAATGTGATAGCTGATGCCGTAGCCGCCGCCGACGTTCAGGAACTCGAGCGGGAAGTCCTGCTCCTTGAGCGACTTGATAAATGGCGTGACCTTGTCGATCGCCTCGGCGTGGCGGTCCGCGTAGGTGATCTGGCTGCCGATATGCAGGTGAAGCCCGCGCAGGCGCAGGTTCTTCAGCTCTTTGATTCGCTTGGCACACGCCTCGGCGCGGTCGAGGTCGATGCCGAACTTGTTCTCGCGCTTGCCTGTGCTGATGTACTTGTGGGTCTTGGGATCAACGTCCGGGTTGATGCGCAGCGCGACCGGCGCCTCCATCTTGCGCTTGGCGGCCACGCGGCTGATGGCCTCGAGCTCGGCTTCGGACTCGACATTGAACATCAGGATGCCCTGCTCAAGGGCGTAATCGATTTCGTCGGGTGTCTTGCCGACGCCGGCGAACACGATCTTGCCCGGCTCAGCCCCGGCGCGCAGGGCGCGATAGACTTCGCCCTTGCTGACCGCATCGAAGCCCGAGCCCGCCAGCGCCATCGCGCGCAGCAGGCCGAGGTTGCTGTTGGCCTTGATGCTGTAGCAGACCAGCGGATCGACTTCCTTGAATGCATCCACGATCGCCGCGTGCTGCTTGAGGAAGTGGTTCTGGCTGTAGATGTACACGGGCGTGCCTGTCCTGACTGCGATTTGCCGCACGGGTACGCCTTCGCAGTACAACTCTCCGCCCTTGTAGTGGAATTCTTCGTTCATGGTTTCGTGGACCGTAGCAAGTGAGTCGTTGAATGAATTCGGGGTTCCTCTTTATGCGCTGGTGGCTGGTATGCAAGGGTCAGCCCGCAGCAGAAGACCCGCGGGGCAGGAGCCCCCACACTACTCACCGGCGTTTGCGGTGCGGCTGCCGCGCTCAATGGTGGTGCTGAGCCAAGTGGGCTCATCCACCGGGCGCGAGCCCTTGGTGAAGTTGAACGTCGCCTGCGGGCGGCGACCTGAGGGTTCGCGCCACCAATGGTAACGCATGTTGTACCAGTGGCTGCGTGCGCGGTCGTCCTGCACGATTTCGCCTTTCAGCTCGTGCTTGCGCTGGTGGCTCTCGTTGAAGTTCTCGGGGATATCCGTGACCAGGCTGCCGGTGCGGTTCTGCGGCAGGTGGGCGAACCCGAGATCGGTCCAGTCGGCGCCCTGCACGTACGCCGGATAGAAGCGAATCACGCGCCAGACGTCGATCTGCTTGATCATGGGCCCGACGCTCTCATAGCCGCGCTCATAGTGCCGGTCGCGCTGAAAACTGGGCAGGCGGTAGACCACTTCGCCGGTGTCGTCACGACCGACTCGCTGAAGCTTGAATGTCTCGACGAGCGTTAGCGTCTCGCGGATCTTTCGGCCGTCGAATCGCTCGTACACCACTTCCTGCACGATCTCCTGGACGATTGCGTTGTACGAGAATTCATCCTGCGCCCGCAGTTCAAAGCCGAGGCTGACCTCGTATCGATCTTCGTCGTATTCGGGTTCGCCGCGCTGCTCAAGGGTCAGCGTGTATTCCGGCAGAATCTCGGGCTGTACGGGGCTCGACTTGTAGTTGCCGGTGCCGGCGCAACCGGAACTAAGCACACCCCCCGCTGCCATCAGCAGCAGGATCGCTATACTCGCGGCCCTTCGGAAGATGAGTGACATGCAGACCCTGACCGAAATCCGAGAACTGGCCCAGCCGCCATACTACAAACCATTCAGTCGTTTGATGAAACAATGGTTTGGCGAACCGGCGTATAAACTGACCCTCGATGCGGGCTTCACATGCCCGAATATCGACGGCAGCAAGTCTACCGGCGGCTGTACGTTCTGCGACAACGTCAGCTTCAGCCCCGCTTTGCGCACCGGCGTGACGCGGGTCTCAGAGCAGCTTGAGCAGGGCAAAGCCTTCTACCACGAGCGATTCAAGGCGACGAAGTTCCTCGCCTATTTCCAGACGTTCACCAACACCTACGACAAGGTTGAGCGACTCAAGGCCCTCTATGACGAGGCGCTGGATGCGCCGGACATCGTGGGCACGTCCATTGGCACCCGGCCGGACTGTATTGACGCTGAGAAGCTGAAGCTGCTGCAGAGCTACGCCGACGGCAGCTCTGAGTTGTGGCAGAAGAAGCTCGCCGAGGGCCGCACGGAATTCAAACGCCCCTTCGTCGGCATTGAGTATGGCATGCAGACCATGCACGACGTCACGGCCGACTTCGTCAACCGCGCCCACAGCCATGCAGAAACAGTCGAGGCAATTGCCTTGACCCGTGAGCACGCACCCGACGTCCACTTGTGTCTGCACCTGATGAGCGGCATGCCCTTCGAGACGGACGAGATGATCCGGCAGTCCATCGAAGAGTGCGCACGGCTGCGCCCCGACAGCATCAAGTTCCATCACCTCTACGTGTACGAAAACACCGTGATGGCAGGTCAGTACGCGGCCGGCGAGTTCGAAGTACCCAGCCTCGAGCGGCATGTTCGCCTCGCGGCCGACTGCCTTGAGCACATGCCGCCGGATGTCTGGATTCAGCGGCTGGTCGGCGAAGTCACCAGCAGCGGCGTCATCGCCCCACAGTGGGGCCGGACAAAGATGCAGATATACCAGGCAATTACCGATGAGCTGAAGCGCCGCGGCACGTACCAGAGCGTGAAGTGGCGAGGCTGAGCTCATGAGCGAACCCACCAAAGCAGGACCCAGCACAACTGAAGCGCCGCAGCCCGAGCCGGGCGTGGACGCCATCCTTGAGTGCATGAGCCTGTCGCGCGACTTCCAGAGCGGCGAGACGACGCTGCACGTATTGCGCAGCGTTGATTTCAAGCTGTATGAGGGCGAGATTGCCAGCATCGTAGGCTCAAGCGGCGCCGGCAAGTCGACCCTGCTGCACCTGCTGGGCCTGCTGGATACGCCGACCGAGGGCGACATTCTCTATCGTGGCCGCAACATCACCCGCCTGGGGCAGGAGGCTGCCGCGAAGGTGCGCAACCGCGAGTTCGGCTTTGTATTCCAGAGCTTCCACCTGCTACCTGACTTCACGGCGCTGGAAAACGTGATGATGCCCGCGCGCATCGGCGCGGGTTCCATGCAGTGGATGCGCGAGGCCGACAAAATGGAAGAGCGCGCCGTCGAGTTGCTGACCCGCGTCGGCCTGGCCGAGCGCCTTACCCACGTACCCAGCCGACTCAGTGGCGGTGAACGCCAGCGCGTTGCACTTGCACGTGCACTCATGAATGAGCCGGCCGTGGTGTTCTGCGACGAGCCCACCGGCAACCTGGACAGCAAGACGGCCGACGAGATCTTCGTGCTGATTGACCAGTTCAACAAAGAGCTGGGCAAGACCTTCCTGATCGTCACCCACGACGACCACATCGCCCAGCGCGCGCAGCGCCACCTCCACATGACAGACGGCCGGTTTGTCGAGGCTTCGTAACATCGGCATCTTGCCGATAGATACGACATGGCCAGGATGGCCATGCTACTCCGTCGCCCAGATCGACTCCCACCACTTGGCGGCCGGCTCAATGGCGAAGAATGCGAACGCTGCGAACAACAGGCCGAAGGCAACATCCATCAGGTAGTGATACCCGAGGAATACAGTCGCCAGCGGCAGAAGAGTAACGAACGGCAGGTACCCCAACCCGGTCTTGCGGTGGTACTTCAACGCAACCACCAGTGCCACGGTCGCAATCGCGACGTGGCCGGAAGGGAACGCGTCCCAGCGTATCACCTCGGCGTCGTTCAGCATGTTCTGCCACCACGGCGCCCCAAACCAGCCCGCCTGCTCCGGCAGCCAGGCCTTGAACCCGCCCTCAAACCGCGGCCCGGTTGCGGGCACACAGATGTAGCCGACATAGGTGGTCATCAGCGCGCCGGCGAACACGGCCGCGCACAAGCGCACCTTCAGCCAGTCGCGCTTGAGAATCTGCGGCCCTACCGCGATGAGCGGCGAAACGTAGTAGGACAAGTAACTGAGCAGCATCAGTCCCGTCAGCCACGGCGCCTGGTACTGACGGAACCACTGCGCCGGGTACACGCCCGCGATGCTGATATCGGCCTGCTTCATCCAGAGATCCCACCAGGTAGCGGCGCGGTCGTAATTCACAGCCGGGTCAAAATGCGGGTGCCCCTGGATCGCAGGAGCACCAGAAACCCCGGCAATGAACGCTCCCAGCAGGTTAAACACGATCGGGATCAGCAGGATCGGGATGAAGACATAAACAAGATTGGCAATCGACAGCCACAAAGGCGCCTTGATGCCGATGCTCGCGAATCGCCGCTGGTAGTAGATGCCAAATCGTTGGGCGATCACGTACGCACCAAGGATCATGACGAAGCGACTGAGAAGCGCTGCCTTCGGCATCTCTGCCCAAAGGTAGCTGTCCGAGTGCGAGTAGAAACGTGCCCACGGCGCAACCATGGAGAGCAGAGTCCACAGGATCACGACCAGCATGAAGCTGATGATGAACACATCCATCGCCATGAACTGATAGCGCAGGAACGCCAGCGCGGGCGCCTTGCGGGCTGGTGCAGGGGCTGTCTTCTCAGGTGAGTTGGTCGGGTGGCCGGGGCTCAGCGTGGATTCCATTGCTTCGAAATTTGGCTCAAAGCCCGAGAATCAAACAAACCCCGCCGGGCGTCAAGGATTGGTCGCGTGCTGTTTTATGTCTATGTCGACGACAACCTCCGCCTCGTCCTTCAGCGGACGGCCCTTTTCGATCCACTTGTCGGCCAGCGCCAGGAATGGCTTCATCATTGGCCCGAGCACCGTCAGCGCAGACGAAATCACGGCGGCGTCGTCCAGATAGCCTGTAAACGGGATCACGTCGGGGATCACATCGACCGGCGAAATGAAATAGAGCAGCGCAAGCACCGCAGTGGCCTTGACCCCCAATGGCACCTTCTGGTCGCGTATCATGTAGTAGAGACCGACAGCCTGGCGCCCGAACGGCACTCTGCCGAGAACCTGCTGCATTTTCTTCCAGAAGGCCGCCTTCGCCCGGTCCACATCCTCGGGGGTGACGTCCTGGCCGAAAATCTTGCTGTAGTCGCGAACGCTCAAGTTGGTCTCCGACCTATCATTGCAGCAGTGCGTTTGGCGATTTCAAACTAAATAGCCATAAGGGTTTTCGCAAATTGCACTGAAGTGCAGTGCGCGCAATGTCCGATAAAGCCGCCAGCCCGGTGCGGTATGCGCGCCTTCGTTCACAGAAATTTGTTGCAAGTGTTTATCAACAAGGATTGGCTAGTAGTTGCTAACAGAATGGAGAGCAAGGCCGGTCGAGGTGTGTCTGTAAACTTCTGCTGGCATTGATGTTGTAACGCGCGCTGTGCTGTCACTGTTCCACGCAGTTGACCGGGAACTACTCGCCGCTACCATCATCAAGCTTTGCTCACGTTGCCGAAGGAGGTGACCATGAGATGGGCACTAACCCGCAAGCGCGGCGCGCCAGACGGACTTTGGATGAAATGCCCCTCCTGCGAGGGGATGGTCTACCGCAAGGTCGTCGAAGAAGGCTTCCAGGTCTGCCCGGAGTGCGGCTTCCACATGAGGCTGACCGCCGAGCAGCGGATGGAATATCTGCTCGATTCCGACAGCTTCCAGCCATTGTTCGAAAACCTTGAATCGACCGACCCGCTCGGCTTCAAGGGCAAGAAGTCATATAAGGAGAAGCTCACCAAGGCCCAGAAGGCCACGGGCCACAAGGAAGGCGCGATCTTCGGCACCGCTGAAATCGGCGGCAAGGAAGTCGTCTTCGGCTTGATCGACCCCAACTTCATCATGGGCAGCATGGGCAGCGTGGTCGGCGAAAAGATCGCCCGCGGCGCGGAATACGCCCATGACCACAAGTTGCCCTTGATTATCGTGTCAGGCTCTGGCGGCGGTGCGCGCATGGAAGAGGGCATCCTGTCCCTTTTCCAGATGGCCAAAACCAGCGCTGCCATCAAGCGCCTGCAGGACAAGGGCGGCGTCTACATCGCGGTGCTGACCAACGCCACCATGGGCGGCAGCATGGCAAGCTGGGCGGCACTGGGAGACATCACGATCGCCGAGCCACAGGCCCTGCTGGGCTTTGCGGGCCCGCGCGTGATCGCGCAGACCGTGCGCCAGGAGCTGCCGCCGGGCTTCCAGACCAGCGAATTCCTGATTGACCACGGCTTCCTCGACCAGGTTTGCCACCGCAAGGAGCTGCGCCAGAGGCTGACCAGCCTGCTGCGCTACACCTGTGCAGATATGCCGGCATACAAGAAGCCGGCCGTCAAAGAACGCCAAACTGCCAAAATCAAGGCCGCCGTTAAAGCCTAGCCAACCCGAACCAAAAAGAGACCCCTGCCCACTGGCGGGGGTCTCTTTTTGACCTGTGTGTCACCTCGGACTAGATTGTCGTCGTACCGGACACCGCTCCGATTCCAGCCGACGCAGCACCGCCTGCCGACGCACCAACCAAGGAGGTGTCTCGTGCAGAATTCCAAACCGTTGAAGCTGGGCCGCGTCGCAACCACGATCCCCGTCTCGGACATCGACCGCGCAAGGCAGTTCTATGAGCGCGTCTTCGGGCTCGAGGTGACGTTCCAGAACGGCAACCCGGTCGGGTTCATGATCCTGAAACGCGACGACGCGGAGCTGCATCTCACGCTGGTCAAAGGCCACACCGGCGCCACCCACAACGTCGCACACATGATGGTCAGCGACGCCGAAGAGGCCCACCGCCGCTGCATCGAGGCCGGAGGTCGCATCATCAAGAGCATGAAAGACGCCGAATGGGGCCTGCGGACGTTTGTGCTGGCCGACCGGGACGGTAACCGAATCGACATAGGCCAGCCGATCCCAGGTCGGTCCTAGTGGACTGGGCTATCGGTCGTCGCCCTGCCCAGCGTCAGTTGAATCAACACCCCCGGGCTTGACGGGGCGGGTATAACGCCCGCGTGGAATTCCTTGCGACCACAGACCTCAGCCGCTTCGGCTTCCTTGTAGATATCGGCATTGTGCTGGGCGCGGGGGTCATTGCGTCACTGCTGATGGCCGCGCTGCGGCTGCCCGCTGTTACAGGCCTGCTGCTCGCCGGTGCTATCTGCGGCCCGTTCGGGCTGATGCTCGTCGAGGACAAGGAAACGATCGATACGCTCGCCGAAGTCGGCGTGGTGCTGCTGCTGTTCACCATCGGCCTTGAGTTCCCGCTGTCGCGCTTCCTGCGCATCGGCAAGCCGCTGCTGATCGGCGGGACCCTGCAGGTCGGTCTGACGACGGCGGCCGCAATCGGCGTCAGTCTGCTCTTCGGCCTCTCGTTCAAGACGGCTGTGCCGCTGGCGTTCGCGATCTCGCTGTCCAGCACGGCCATCGTACTGCGCGGCCTCGCCTCTCGCGGCGAAATCGACGCCCCCCACGGGCGTTTCATTGTCGGCACACTGCTGTTTCAGGACCTTTGCGTCATCCCCATGATGCTCACGCTGCCCGTGCTGGCCGGCGGCGGCACCGCGGTGGATCTCCTGAAAGACACCGGAGTCAGCCTGGGTCTGGCCGCAGCAGCTGTGGTCGTCACCTATGTCCTGTCTCGAGCCGTGCTGCCCGTCATTCTCGCCCGCGTAGATCAGACTCGCAGCCGAGAGAGCTTTGTCCTCGCGATCCTTGCCATCTGCATCGGCATTGCGCTGGCCACCGGCTATGCGGGGCTGTCGCTGGCTCTGGGTGCGTTCCTGGCCGGCGTCGTGATTGCCGACTCGCCTTTTGCAACCCGGGCGCTCAGTGAAGTCATGTCGCTGCGCGACCTTCTCACCGGGCTGTTCTTTATCAGCCTTGGCATGCTGTTCGACATCCGTGCGGTGATTGAAAGTCCGCTGCTGGTGGCCGGCATTTTCGTGATGATCTTCGTCGGCAAGAGCATCCTTGCCACCATCGCTGCCCTGTTCATGCGCTTCCCTGCCCGCGCCGCGGTCATCGCCGGGCTCGGCCTTTCGCAGGTTGGCGAGTTCGGTTTTGTCATATTGAACACGGCGGCCGACGACCCAATGAGCCTCGTGAACATGTCCGAGGAAGGTCGCTGGCTCACCGCGGCAGCGATCATGACCATGTTCGTCACGCCGCTGGTCATCCGCTTCAGCCCCCAACTTGCGGCCGGCGCGCGGCTGCTTCGCCCGCTGGAAAAGCTGCTTGGCGTGCGCCCCATTGACCAGCCCCTGCATCATGAAGAGGAAATCAGCGGCCACATCGTGATCGCCGGCTACGGTGTGAGCGGCAGAATGCTCGCGAGGGCGCTCAGGACAGTCGGTGCCAGCTACATCGTGCTGGAGATGAATGCAGAGACGGTTCGAGCAGCCCGGCTGGAAAAGGAGCCCGTGTACTATGCGGACGTCACCAGCGAAGAAGCGCTCGAACACGCCCGAATCCGCCACGCGCGGGCATTCGTGATGACGATCAATGATCCCGGCGCCATCCAGCGGGGCCTCGACACCGTCAAGCGCGTCACGCCGGACCTGCCGATCATCGTGCGCGCCCGCTACCACGCCGAGGCTGCGCATCTGTCGCAGATGGGTGCCACGGAAGTCGTCAGCGGCGAGCTGGAAAGCTCGGTCGAAATCATGGCCAGGGTTCTGCGCCTGATGAACATCCCGCGCAACGTGATCGAGCGCGAACTGGCACTTGTGCGTGAGCGCACACAGGGGACAGTCCGACGAGCAACTGTGCCGCGCAACACTCTGTCGGCACTCGGCGACCTGAAAGTCGAAACCTACTCCCTGCAGCCTGAGGACTTCGGAACTGGCAAGTCCCTGCTGGAACTGCACTTGCGCTCACGCACGAAGGCGTCGGTGATCGCCATCAGCCGCGACGGCGCGGTAGTCGACAACCCCCAGCCCGACACACCGCTACGCGACGCTGATGTGCTCTACCTGCTCGGATCGCTTCAGCAGGTGCGCGATGCGATGTGCCTGCTGGGCACGGGCGAGGTTCCGTCCGATGACCCGGTCGGCGATGCCACCCGAATCTGGAAACGTGACATGGATGGCAAGCCCCGGTAGCCGCACCTCCCGAATCCCAAATCGTTGACCTTGAGGGCATTAAGAGGCAAAAGCGATGCCCCCTCCGGCCGGTAGTAATGGAGCGCACCATGCGTGAAACCCCGCTTCGCGAAGAACACGAGAAACTCGGCGCCCGCATGGTCGATTTCGCCGGCTGGTACATGCCGGTTACGTACACGAACATCGTCGAAGAACACAAGCGCGTGCGCACCAAAGTCGGGCTGTTCGACGTTTCGCACATGGGACGCTACTGGATCGGCGGGCGCGACCACATCAAGCTCGTTGACCGGATAATCACCAACAACCGCGCAACCATGAAGCCGGGCCAGATACGATACAGCCTGATCCTCAACGGCCAGGGCGGCATCCTGGACGACGTGCTGGTCTACAGCATGGGCGACGAGGGCACGCTGCTCGTAGTAAACGCAGGCAACCGAGACGTGATCTGGAAGTGGATTGAGCGCGAGCGCAAAGGCTTCGTCGTCGACGTGACGGACATGAGCCAGGATTACGCCATGATCGCCATGCAGGGCCCGGAAAGCGTGGCACTGCTCAACAAGATCAGCGATCTCGACACCAAGAAGCTCAAGTACTACCACCTCACGCGCAGCACCGTGCTCGGCGATCCGGAAGTGATCGTTTCGCGCACCGGCTACACCGGCGAAGACGGCTTTGAGTTGATCATGTCCGCCAACAAGGCCGCTCACTTCTGGCGCGAGCTGATGAACGTTGGAAAGGGCCTCGGCGTCGGCCCGGCCGGGCTTGGCTGTCGTGACACCCTGCGCCTTGAGGCAGGCATGCCACTCCATGGCCACGAAATCGACGACACGATCAACCCGCTTGAGGCAGGGCTGGACTGGGCGGTCAAGCTCGACAAGGAAGACTTCATCGGCAAACAGGCCACGCTCGACCTGAAGGCAAAGGGCCTCGACCGCAAGTTGGTCGGCCTGAATGTCGCCGGAAAGCGCATCCCGCGACAGGGCCAGGAAGTGATCCGCGACGGCAAGGTCGTCGGCACGATCTGCAGCGGCACGCTTGGCCCGTGGGTAGACGAAATCATCGCCACGGCCTACGTGCCGCCGGCCATGGGCGAAGTCGGGATGACCTTTGATATCCCGTTCCGTTCAAAGACCAAGGCCGTAAAGCCGGGCGACAACGGGCAGAAGGCATTGGTTGTGCCGCTGCCGTTCTACAAGCGACCGGGCAAGAAGTAGGTCAAACACTGTTCTCGCACGACACTTCAAACGAAAGACAAACATGGCTCGTCCGAACAACGCGCGTTACCTGGAATCTCATGAGTGGGGCCGTCTCGAAGGCGACGGCACGGTCACGATCGGTATCACCGATTTCGCCGTGGACCAGCTCAATGACCTCACGTTCGTCGACCTGCCGGAAGTCGGCGACAAGGTCACCAAGGGCGAAGCCTTCGGCGAAATCGAGTCGGTCAAGGCCGTCAGCGACCTGATCGCGCCCGTCAGCGGCGAGATCGTTGAGGTCCACAGCGACGTCGACGGCGACGACTTCAGCGCACTCAAGACCGATGCGTTCGGCAAGGGCTGGCTGATCAAGGTCAAGCCAGACAACGCCGACGAGCTGAACGAGGGCACCAAGGACCTCGCGACCTACGAAAAGCAGCTCGAAGAAGAAGCGCACTAGGCGCTGCGCACCAGGTTTCGGGTTTCAGGTTGCAGGTTTCAGGGGCTGCAACCCATCCCCTGCAACCTGACACCTGATACCTGTCACCGGAGCAAAGCGACCCATGCCCTTTATCCAGCACACAGACGAAGACCGCGCGGAAATGCTCAAGGCCATCGGTGCCAAGAGCATTGATGACCTCTACGTCGACATCCCGGCCGACATACGCGTCAAGGAAAACGGCGACAAGGTCAAGCTGAACCCGAGCATGGGCGAGCTTGAGGTTACCCGCCACATCAACGCACTGCTGGCCAAGACGAAGAACGCGGGCGACTACGCGTTCTTCCGCGGCGCCGGCATCTACAACCACCACGTCAGCACGCTGACGGACCACATCGCCCTCTACGACGGCAACTTCATCACCGCCTACACGCCATACCAGCCTGAGTGCAGCCAGGGCACGCTGACCAGCGTGTTCGAATTCCAGAGCTGCATCACGGCCCTTACCGGCTTCGAAGTCAGCAATGCCGGCATGTACGACGGCGCCAGCGCCCTGGCCGAAGCCGTGCTGATGGGCTATCGCCTCACGGCCGACAAATTCCGCAAGGAAACGCGCGAGACCGTCGTGCTGGCGGGCGCCGTGCATCCCGAGTACGCGGCCACCGTCAAGACGTACTGCGAGACTACCGGGCTCAAGCTCGTCACCGTTGGCGCAGGCAAGGACGGCAGAGTTGACGAGGCGGCTCTGAAGGCGGCACTCACTCGCGAGGCGGCCGTGGTCGCCATCCAGTCGCCGAACTTCTTTGGCGTGATCGAGGACGTGGAATCGCTGGTCAAACAGGCCCACGAAGCCGAAACCACGATCGTGCAGGTGATTGCCGAGGCGGTCAGCCTGAGCGTGCTGCAGACGCCTGCAGAAGCCGGTGTCGATATCTGCGTCGGCGAAGGCCAGTCGATCGGCAACCACATGTTCATGGGTGGCCCGGCCTTCGGCTTCTTCGCGAGCCGGAAAGACTTCGTCCGCAAGATGCCCGGGCGAATCGTCAGCGAAACCACCGACCGCGACGGCCGCCGCGCATTCGCGCTCGCACTGGCGACGCGCGAGCAACACATCCGGCGCGAGAAGGCTACCAGCAACATCTGCACGAACCAGGCGCTGTGCGCACTGCGTGCGCTGATCCAGCTTGCGGCGTGGGGCAAAGGCGGCTTCATCGAGTTGGGCAAGCAGGTCGTCAGCAAGACGCAGTACGCCCGCAAGACACTCGGCAGCATCATGGGGATCGAGTTGCAGCACGCGGACTCACCGGTCTTCAACGAGTTCGTGATCCGAACCAAACCCGGCCTCGACCCGGCCTTGCAGAAGCAGGGCATCATGGGCGGGCTGCCGCTGGATGTGGTTGAAATGGGCCAGCCCGGCGACTACCTCGTCGCGATCACCGAGATGACCACCAGGGAAGAGATCGACCGCTACGCCGCAGCGCTTACGGAATTGCTGCATCCCAATGGCCACGGCGGAAAGGAATAGCCATGTCGAACCTGCCAGAGAATCCCGCCGACCGCCTCATGTTCGAGCTGAGCAAGCCCGGTCGACGCTGCGTTACGTTTCCCGCGCTGGATGTGCCCGAAGTTGACGTGGCCGTCGCACTCAAGGGCGCGAAGCTCCGGTCTGAGCCGGCCCGGCTGCCGGAAATCGGCGAGCTTGACCTCGTACGCCACTTCAAGACGCTCGCGGGCAAGAACTACAGCGTGGACAAGAACTTCTACCCGCTCGGCTCATGCACCATGAAGTACAACCCCAAGATCAACGTCACGCTGCTGGCCCAGCAGGGCTACACCAAGGCACACCCGTACCTGCCGCAGGCCGATATCCAGGGCCACCTCGAGCTGATGTACAACCTCGAGCACTACCTGCGCGAAGTCAGCGGCCTCGATGAAGTCACGCTGCAGCCGGCGGCCGGCGCTCACGGCGAGCTGACCGGCGTCATGTGCATCAAGGCCTACTTCGAATCCAAGGGCGAAGGCGACCAGCGCACGGAATTCCTGATCCCCAGCGCCGCGCACGGTACCAACCCTGCAACCGCCGCCATGGCCGGCTTCAAGGCCGTTACACTGAAGGAAGCGGCCAACGGCAACATCGACATCGAAGAGCTGAAGAAGAAGGTCGGCCCGCAAACGGCCGGCATGATGATCACCAACCCGAGCACACTCGGCATCCTCGAGCCCAAGATGCGCGAGATTGCGGAAATCCTGCACGGCGTAGGCGCGCAGCTGTACATGGACGGCGCGAACATGAACGCGATCAGCGGCATCGTCCAGCCCGGCGACTACGGCATCGACGTGATGCACTTCAACCTGCACAAGACGTTCAGCGTTCCGCACGGCGGCGGCGGCCCCGGCGCAGGCCCGATCGCCGTGCGCAAGCACCTGGCCCCGTTCCTGCCGACCCCGCGTATCAAGAAGAATGACGACGGCAGCTTTGCGTTTGATTACGACCGCCCGCACACCGTAGGCAAGGTGCGCAGCTTCTTCGGCAATTTCGGCGCGCTGGTGATGGCGTACATCTACATGACGCAACTCGGCCGTGAAGGCGTGCGTCGCATGAGCCAGAACGCGGTACTGGGCGCGAACTACATCCGCGTCATGCTGCGCGAGTACTACCACGTACACTTTGATCGCACCAACGCGCACGAGGTCGTATTCACCGACCTGAAGCAGGATAAGGAAAACGGCGTACACACGTTGGATATCGCCAAGCGGCTGATCGACTACGGCATTCACCCGATGACGGTCTACTTCCCGCTGCCGCAGAACACGGGCGGGCACGGCGCCATGATGGTCGAGCCGACGGAAACCGAGTCCAAGGAATCCATCGACTACTTCATCGACTGCATGAAGAAGATCGCGCAGGAGTGCAAGGACAACCCCGAGCTGGTCAAGTCCGCCCCGCACACCACGCCGGTCAGCAAAGTCGACGAAAAGACAGCCAGCACCAACCCGCAGCTGTATTGCCCGATGTGCCTGGCATAGGACGTTTCACCACAGAGGACACAGAGAGCACAGGGCAGTCTCTGTGGACTCTGTGTCCTCTATGGTTGAAATAGGCCGGCCAATCGCTAGAGACAGAAGTCCGAGAAACCGAACAGGGGTACTCTGATGGAAATCGTTCCTTCCAAGCGCGTCGCCTCCATCGGCGCGTACGCGTTTGCCGCAGTTGACGAAAAGGTTGCCGAGCTAAAGGAAAAGGGCATCACGCCGATCGACTTCGGCGTGGGCGATTATCAGGACCCGACCCCGCCGCTGATCCGCCGCGCCTGCAAGAAAGCCGTCGACGAGCATGCGACCGACGGCTACCCCAGCTACATCGGCTCGCTGGCCTACAGGCAGGCTGTCTCAACCTGGCTCAAGGGCCGCTTCGGCGTGAGCCTCGACCCGAAGACCCAGATCACGAGCACAATCGGCAGCAAGGAAGGCATCTTCAACTTCGCCGAGGCGTTCGTGAACCCCGGCGAATACGTGATCTGCCCCAGCCCCGGCTATCCGCCATACAAGCGCGGCACCCTGTTCGCTGAGGGCGTCGCCCACTTCGTGGCGATCACGCACAAGAACAAATGCCGCTATGACTTCAAAAAGATCCCGCCCGACGTCGCCGAGCGCGCGCGCATCATGTGGGTCACCACGCCAAGCAGCCCCCTGGGCTACGTGGCCGAGCTGGATTTCCTGAAGGCGGCTTACGAATTCTGCCAGCAGCACGACATCATCCTCGCCAGCGACGAAGCCTACTCGGAGCTCTACTTCAAGGACGCGCCCCACAGTGCGCTCGAAGTCGCCGCCGACAACAACTTCGACGGCGTCGTCCAGTTCCACTCACTGAGCAAGCGCAGCATCATGACCGGCTGGCGCATCGGCTGGGCAGCCGGCGACAAGCGCGCCATCGACATCTTCAAAAAGGTCAAGACCAACATCGACAGCGGCACGCCCAACTTCGTGCAGGACGCGGCCATTGCCGCGCTCGCCGACGAAAAGCACGTCGACAAGCTGCGCCGCATGGTCAAGCGCAAGCGCAACCTGATCTGCACCGCGCTCCGCAAGGCCGGCCTCAAGAACTGCAAGAACAACGCCGGCCTGTACCTGTGGCAGAAGGCGCCCGACGGCATGACTGGCGAGCAGTTCGCCACGCTCTTGATCGAAAAGTGCCATGTGGTGACCACGCCGGGCGAGTGGCTCAGTGACGAAGTCAACGGCGAGAACCCTGGCGCCGGCCACGTGCGCTTCGCATTTGTGCCTCCCATCGGCGAAGTCGAGCAGGCCGCTGAGCGCATCGCCGAGCTGAAGTTCTAGAACAACCCGGCGCTGCGGCGGGATTACTGCCGCCGCAGCGTTCGTTGTTACAATGCGCCTATGGACTGCCAGTGCTGCAACAAGCGTCCCGCCGGAATCCGCATCTGTGATGTGGATGACAACAGCATTGAAGAACAGATCAACGTCTGCCCCGACTGCTTCAACCTGATCAAGCGCTACATGTTCGACATCACCAAGCCGCTGATGGTCACGGCCGATGTAGTCCGCGAGGTTCAGGGCCTCTTGAACGCCGGCGACAAGGCACTTGCAACCATCCCCGAGCCGGGCGGAATCACTCCCGTGGGCAAGGATCCCGTGCCGATTTGCCCGGACTGCGGCATTACCCTGTCCGAATTCCGCGCCAAGGGCCGCTTCGGCTGCCCGCGCGACTACGAGGTGTTTGCTGAGCATCTCGACCCGCTGTTCGAGCGCATCCATGACGTGCAGCCCGCCCGCCACGAGGGCCGCCTGCCCGAAAACAGCGCGGGCGAAGAGACCGTCCAGCGCCGACAGACCATTGCAGACCTCCGCAAACGGCTCGATGCCGCCGTTGCCGAGGAAAACTACGAGCTGGCCGCGCGCCTGCGCGATGAGATCAACGAAGCGGAATCCGCCAGCCAGCCCGAGTCCTCGAAGGAGAGCTCGTGACGGAAGATGCATTCGACAGCTTCCCTCACCTGCTCGGCGAGTGGCTGAAGGGCTCAGGTCCCGACAGCGACATCGTGATCAGCACTCGCGTTCGCTTTGCCCGCAACATCCGGGGCTTCCCCTTCACGGGGCGCGCGTCCGAAACGCAACGAGCGGACGTGCTGAAGCTGGCCGAGGATGCCTTGAAGCAGGTGCACCTTGACCGCAGCGTTGTGATGCTTGAGCTGGACAAGCTGGCCGAGATCAAGCGCGACGTCCTGGTTGAGCGCCACCTGATCAGCCGGGAGCTCGCCAACGGCGAGGGCCCGCGCGGCGTAACCTACGGTCGTGGCGAAATGCTCAGCGTTATGATCAATGAAGAAGACCACCTGCGCCTGCAGTGGATCAAGTCGGGCTTTGACGTTGACCGGGCCTACCACGCCCTGTGCAAGGTCGACCGCGCGCTCGAAAGCGTGCTGCCCTACGCGACCAGCGACCGCTACGGCTACCTCACCGCCTGCCCCACCAATGTGGGAACCGGCATGCGCGTGAGCGTAATGGTCCATCTTCCGGCGCTGACGTTGAAAGAGAACATTGACCAGGTCTTCAAGGCTGCACAGCGCATGAACCACGCAGTGCGCGGGCTGTACGGCGAAGGCACGCGCGCGTTCGGCGACATGTATCAGCTCAGCAACCAGACCACCCTCGGCCGCAGCGAAGAGCAGATCGTCGAGGCCATCAAGGCGATCGTGCCG
Source organism: Planctomycetota bacterium (assembly GCA_020425605.1). Lineage (GTDB taxonomy): Bacteria > Planctomycetota > UBA8742 > UBA2392 > UBA2392 > JACKID01. The sequence goes on from JAGQRH010000008.1 coordinate 113,226, forward strand.
AAGATCCTTGAATTCGAGCGCCAGCGCCGTGGCCAGCTCTACACCGAGGAACGCAGCTTCGTTGAAGACAAGGTGTTGCGCTCATTGGCGTTGCTGCGCTCTGCGCGCCGCCTCAACGTGCAGGAGATGATGTCCCACCTCTCGATGCTGCGTCTCGGCGTTGATCTCGGCATTATCAACGACGTGCCCGTGCGAACCGTCAACGAGCTGTTCATCCTCGGCCAGCCGTCACACCTGCAGGAAACGGAGGGCCGCAGCCTGCCGCCGAATGAGCGCGACACCCTCCGCGCCGACCTGGTTCGGTCGCGTCTCGCGGCCGGCACGAACTAGGGGCGGTCATGGACGAACGCCTCTATCGCGATCCCAGCCGCCTGTTCACAATCCGCGTGCCCGCGGGCTTTGAGCGCGACCCACGCGCCAAGAGCCTGGTCTTCCGACACCCAGGCATCGACGGCGCCGTCACCGTAAGCTGCCTGCGCCACCGCATCGATGACGCCAGCGTCAACCTGTTCGACGCGCTTCCCAGCCGCGACAACATGCAGCACATGCAGCGCTACCAGCGCGAGGGCATGAACATCATCTATGGCGACTACGAAGGCACCCTTAAGAACGAAGAAGAGTACTGGCGCTGGTGGACGCTGCAGCGCGGGCCGGTAGGCATTGTCGTCAGCTTCAACGGCTCGCCCGATACCGCTGACGAGAAATCCGTCGACGAGCTTGTGAACGGTATCCACATCATTGAGCGCCCGCCCATCGGCGCCGAGGACTTCACACAGCGCGCGGCCGAGGTCTACGCCAAGTCACTCAACAAAGCTACGCCCGCAATCCTTCGACCGCTTGAGCTGAGCACCGGTGAAAAGTCCGTCCTGCGCCTCGACAACGCCTACATCGGCTACCTCGACGCCTGGGACAAAGACGACCGCACTGACCCCGTCGAGCTCCTGACCGGCTGGCTTGAGCTGCTGTGGGGCGAGCAGGACAAAGACCTCGGTCCGTTCGACGACGTGCGCAGCATGATCTACCCGGTCGTGCGGGCGGCGGGCTATGGAAGCGACACCAAGGTTCCTGTGCTGCGTCGTGAGGTGGTACCGGGCGATCTTGACCTGCTGGCCGTGGTCGATACCGGCCGAACGCTGCGATTCGTAAGCCACGACGATCTCGAGCGCTGGGACAGCGTCGACGAAGAAGACGTCTTCTTCTATGCGCGGGAGAACCTGTCGGCACTGAGCCAGGACATGAATCTGCAGGCGCTGACGGACAACGACGGGCATCCCCGCGCCGTGATCATCGCAACCCACGACAGCTACGACGCGTCGCGCCTCGTGCTGCCAGAGTTGTACAGCAAGCTCTCCGAGGTAATCGGCCCGAATCTGCTGGCGGGTGTGCCCAACCGCGACTTCATGATCGTGCTGTCGGCCGACGACGCGGAGCTGGTAGAAAACGTCGGCGCCCAGGTGAAACTCGATTCAGAAACCCGCCCCTACTCCATCAGCAGCAAGCTCTACAAGCTCACCAAAGACGGCGTCGAAGCACGCTGATACGGCCTTTGCAGCCTGGCTTTCGCCTTGTTCAATGCCGCCATGACGAATTCACTTGATGTAGTTGCCATCGGCAACGCGCTGGTTGATGTGCTGGCGCACTCTGACGACGAATTCCTGGCTAGCCGCTCGATTGAAAAAGGCTCGATGAGCCTGATCAACGCTGAGCAAGCCGACGCGCTCTACGCCCAGATGGGCCCGGGCGTGGAATGCTCGGGCGGCAGCGCGGCGAATACAGTTGCCGGTATCGCCTCGCTTGGCGGCAGGGCCGGCTTTATCGGCAAAGTTGCCGGCGATCAGCTGGGCAAGATTTTTAGACACGACATCACGTCGCTGGGCGTCGAGTTCAGCAGCGAGCCGACGCACGACACCAACCCAACCGGGCGCTGCCTGGTGTTCGTCACGCCGGACGCACAGCGCACCATGCAGACGTTTCTCGGCAGCGCGGGCGAAGTCAGCCCGTCTGACGTGGATGCGGCATTGATTCAGCGCGCGCAGGTTACTTACTTCGAGGGCTACCTGTGGGACGCGCCGCCCGCCAAGCAGGCCTATCTCAAGGCCGCCGAGATCGCGCACGCGGCGAACAAGAAGGTCAGCCTGACGCTGAGTGACAAGTTCTGCGTCGACCGTCACCGGGCCGAGTTCCTAGACCTGGTGCACGGCCACATCGACATCCTGTTCGCCAACGAAAACGAAATCGTCGCGCTGTACGAAAGCGGCAACTTCGACGCGGCGGTCACGGCCGTGCGCGGCAAGTGCGACGTCGCGGTGCTGACCCGCAGCGAAAAGGGCGCGCTTATCGTGACGCCGGACGAAACCATCGAAGTGAAGGCCCACCCAGTGGACAAGGTCGAGGACACCACCGGCGCGGGCGACCTGTTCGCGGCCGGCTTCCTGTACGGCTACACCCACGGCAAACCGCTCGCCGACTGCGGCAGGATCGCCGCCATCTGCGCAGCCGAAATCATCTCACACGTGGGTGCCCGGCCGGAAGCCAACCTCGCAGAACTGGTGGCAAAGCACGCGTAGCAGTGGCGTGGGTGCCCTCGCCCGTGCCACTATGCACCGAGCAGCGTCAGCAACCTCGCCGGCTCCGGGTGATGCACGATCATCTTCAGCGCCTGTCGGTGCAGGAACTCGTGCCGGTCCAAGTGCCCGGCCAGCGCGATCAGCGGTTGCCAGAAGCCTGATACATCCAGAATCCCGATCGGCTTGTCGTGCAACCCGATCTGTCGCCAGGTCCAGATTTCGAAGAATTCGTCCAGCGTGCCGATCCCTCCGGGCAGCACCACGAACGCGTCCGACAGCTCGGCCATCAGCGCCTTGCGGTCGTGCATGCTTTCCACGACATGCAGCTTCTGGACGCCGGTGTGGGCCAGCTCCTTGTCCGCCATGCTGCGCGGGATCACACCCGTTACGTGCCCGCCACCCTCAAGCACAGCCTCGGCCACCACACCCATCAGGCCGACGTGTCCGCCGCCGTAGACAAGAGCGATGCCGCGCTTGGCCAGCAGTCGCCCGAAGTCCCGGGCCCCGCGCATGAACTCGGGTTTGTTGCCGCTGGCCGCACCGCAGTAAACGCAGATCGTTTTCATGGCCGCATCATGCCAGACGGGCAGGCTTCCTTCAGTGGCGCGGCTCACCTAAACTCCGCCGCAACCGGGGGCGGCATGTTCATTGCATCCGAAGAAGTCACTGCGAACTTCGAGCCGACATGGATTCCCATGGCCGTGCTCGGCGTGATCATGGTGATCACCTACCTCTTCATCGCATTCGAGCGCCTGCACAAATCCGTCAGCGCTATCGTAGGCGCGATCGCCGCCGTCGTCGCCGCCATGGCCTTTGGGCTGTTCGGTACCGAGGGCTACGACAGTGTCCACACCATCCTCGGGCATGACATCAACATCCTGGGCGTCATCATTGGCACCAGCATTCTCGTAGACACAGTCGGCGGTAGCGGGCTGTTCCATTTCATAGCCATCCGCGTAGTGAAGATGACGCACGGCGAGCCGAGGAAGCTGTTTCTGTTTGTCTGCATCCTGACTTTCGTGTTCGTCAGCCTGCTGACGCTGGCGCCCGGCAGCCTGTTGATGGCGTCGCTGGTGCTGGTGATCTGCCGGACACTTGGCTATCACCCGAAGCCCTACCTGATCGCCGTCGCCATCGTCGCCAACAGCGCTGCCCTTACGACTTTCAGCAGCGGCATCGCCACGCTGATGATCGGCACGGCCGCGCAGATCCCCTACGTGCACTTCTTCATCGGCAGCACGCCGCTGGCATTCGCCACCGCCATCGTCGCGTACGTTGTGCTGATGAAGATCTACAAGAAGCAGCTGGTGGCCGACGGCGAAGCCGCCGGCGCAGAGGCCGACCGCAAGCTCAAGGTCGCCAACTTTGACGAATGGGCGCTGGTCAAGAACCGCAAGGTGTTCTGGCGCAGCGCCGCAGTGCTGGGCATGACAGTGGTTGGCTTCGCGACGGCACAGTTGTTGAACGTGGGCTCGACTTCGTGGCGATGGTCGGCGGAATGGCGGCGCTGATGTTCTGCGCCGGCGACCCGGAACACGCGATCAAGAAGGTCAAGTGGACCGTCATCCTGTTCTTCGTCGGTCTGTTCGTGATCATCGGCTGCGTGAAGGCGACCGGGCTGCTGCAGGTCACGGCCGATACGCTGGTCAGCCTCGGCGGCGGAAGCAGCACGGTACTCACCCTGATTATCGGCCTGTTCGTGATGGCCACCAGCGGCTTCGTCGACAACATCCCGGTGACGGCCACCATGCTGCCGATCGTCGACAAGATCGCGCAGGGTGACCCCAGCCTCGCCGCACCGCTGTTCTGGGTGCTGGTGGGCGCGAGCAACCTTGGCGGCAACGGAACGCCAATCGGCAGCGTCAGCAGCGTGGTCGCGCTTCACGCGCTGGAAACCGACCGCGGCGAGAAAGTCGGCTGGGGCGAATTCATGAAGGCGGGCATGTTGATCCTCGCCTTCCAGGCTGTGCTGGTAATCGGCTACGTCCTGATAATGAACTGGTTGGGGCTTCTGCCGCAACTTCCGAAGTACGCGGGCGGCTGAACGGAGAAGCCATGAGTGAAACGCCGATTGATGACGACTTGCACGAAGCCATGGCGCGGTTCTCCGCCGCTGCCAATGCGCAGCCGATTGAATTGCCTGCGTTTGAGCCGCCCGCAAAGGTGCTCGTCGCCTTCGACCAGAGCAATCAGGATGACGCCGTGGCACAGCTCGCGGCCGGAGTCTGCGCGCGCTTCGGCGCGACGGCAGTGACGACCCTGGCGCGGCCCGGGCTCGACGTCGAAACGCGCCGCAAGCACCTTGAGACCATGCATGCGAAGCTGCCCGGTGTGGCCTGCGAGATCGCTCAGCAGCAGGACGACGATGATCCGGCCGACCGGCTGATCGACGCTCGCGACGCCGCCGACGCACGCATCATCATCATGCCCGCGCCGTACCTGGAAGACATGAAGACACTGGGGCGCGACAGCGTCGGCAGCACGGCCGAGCGAGTCCTCGCACGCGCAAAAGTCCCGGTGCTGTTTGCGCGTGAGCCTGGAGACAGGGTTGCGCCCGCACTCGGCAAGCCGCTGGTGAAACTACACGTGCGCCAGCCGGAAGCTGCCAAGGCGCTGTCCGTCGCGTTTGCGCTTGGCGGCACCAGTGCACGGTATGGCGTCCTGTTCGTCATCGACGCCGGCGCGATGGCAGAAGCAATGGCGCTGCTTGGCCAGGAAGTCGACCAGTCCAAGCTCACTGACCAGGCGCTGCTGGATGACGCGCAGGCGGCGGCGGGCTCGCTGGTCGCTGCGGCGCAGCACTGGGCCGCCGACAACAAGGCAACGCTTTCGGTCGAGTTCAAGATCGGCAGCGACCCCGATGTTACCGCCCGCGCCGGCAACGACGGCGGGCACCTGCTTGTGCTGCCTTGCCCGGCCGATCGCAATTCCGGCGCCTACAGCAGGGCACTGACCGTACTTCGCCTGAGCAGCGTTCCCGTTCTCATGGTGTAGCCGCATGCCGCTAACCCCTACTGCTTTGGTCAACGTAGACCATTCGGGTCCACTTTCATAATCTCGTTATGTTCTGGCATTCCCGCCCTGCGGGCCGCTATGCTTCTCTGATGGAGACGAAAGCTGCACTCGCTTACGTGCGCGAGTTCCTGCGCATTTACTGGGCCAACGAGCATGCACACGAGGCATGGTCGCGTGAGCTTGAGGCGCAGCACGATCTGACGGCCAAGCAGTATGCGCTGCTGCGCGCCGTTGAGCGCTCCAGCGATATCACCACCACGTCCCTCACCGAGTTGCTGGGCAAGGCGCAGCCGGCGATCACCCAGATGCTCAACCGGCTCGAGAAGAACGGCTACATCACCCGTGAAGTCAACGCGGCCGACAAGCGCAAGCGCGAGTTGAAGCTGACCAGGAAAGCCGAGAAAGTCCTGTCGGCAGTCGAGCCAATCGGCCCAACCCGCGTGGCCCTAGGCCTCGAGCACGCCGGCGACCGCGAAGCCGGCCAGGTCATCAAGGCAATGGAAACCATCCACGAGTGGATGACCAGGCGCAAGCTCACCAGCTAGCCGGTCCTTCGACGTGAGATCCAGCCCGAAATCCAGCCCGGCTCGCGGCGTTCGACCGCCTGGTCCCTCGACTTTGCGCGCATCAGGTCCGTTCGCGTGCAGATCCCGACAAGCGTGCTGCCGTCCAGCACCGGCAGGTGATCGACATCTTCCTCGACCATTCGCAGCAGTACTCGATCGGCAGACTCTTCGGGTGTTGCCGACACGACTTCCATTCTCGCGATCTGGCGAATCGCCAACGAGTCATCGGCCACGTCGCCAAGATGGCGGCGGCGTACGATGCCCACGCATCGTCCGTCGGCTTCCACGAGCGGGTACGCGCTGTGGCCGGTCTCTGCAAACAGCGCACGTGCCTGACCGACGGTGGAGTCTGCGCCAAGTGTAATCACCTGCGGGGTCATGATTTCCCGAACGCGAGTACCTTCAAGGACGTCGGCGCGAATGTCGGTGGTGACTCTCAGCCCGCGACGCGCGAGCTTCTCAGTCATCAGCGACTCCGGCAGCAGCGCGAATGTAACGAGGTCCGCCACGGCGCTGGCCAGCATCAGCGGCAGGATGATCTGGTAGTCACCGGTGAGCTCAAACAGGAACACGATCGACGTGAACGTGGCCCGCGTCGCCGCACCAAAGGTTGCCGCCATCGCAACCACCGCGGCCGCGCCGGCCGTAACGCCCAGGCCTGGAAACAGACGCTCGGCAAGTATTCCAAAGATGCCGCCGAACGTGCCGCTGGTAAGCAGTACCGGCGCGAGCGTGCCGCCGGAAGTCCCTGAAGCCAGGGCGATCCACCACGCCAGCAGCTTGCCGCCAAACAACAAGAGCAGCACCCCAAACGGCAGCGTGCCGGCCAGCACGTCGCTGATCGAGTCATAGCCTACCCCCAGCGCCCGCGGCACGAACACGCCGATGATCCCGAAACCTATAGCGCCGATCAGCGGATGCCAGGTGACGGACACGGGCAACTTGCGAAACAGGTGCTCAAACAGGAACAGGCCCTTGGTAACCAGCGTGGCGAGCAAACCGCACGCCAGGCCCAGCACCAGATAAAAGGGCAGCTTGCCGATCCCGGCGTATTCATGTGCAGGGACGGAAAACAGCGATTGGTGCCCGAACAGGGCAGAATGTACGCCCGCTGCGAGCGTGACCGCCACAACCAGCGGAATGAAAGCCCGCGTGCTGAACTCGAACAGCAGCAGCTCCAGCGCGATGACAACCGACGCAAGCGGCGCGCCGAACGTCGCCGCCATGCCAGCCGCCGCCCCGCTGGCCAGCAGGATCTTTCGCTCGGATGCACTGACGTCAAACAGTTGCCCGATCAATGACCCGATCGAACCGCCGGTCACGATGATCGGACCCTCCGCGCCGAACGGGCCGCCGGTGCCGATCGCAATCGCCGCGGACAGCGGCTTGGCGACGGCCGCGCGCGGCTGAATCCGGCTGCCGCGGCGCAATATGGCCTCCATGGCTTCAGGAATGCCGTGCCCGCGAATGATGGGCGACCACTTCGCCAGCAGCGTCACCAGCGCCGCACCGACCACGGGTACCACGATGTTCCGCCAGGATGGCTCAAGGCCGGCAAACGACGGCAGTGACCAATCAAGGCGACCATGCCACGCGAGGTTTGTAAGCAGGCCTATGCCGTTCAACAGCACGTAAGCCGCGCCGCCGGCCATCAGTCCCGCAACGGCAGCGAGCAACACGAGGCGAATCAACCGTTTGGAATCACGAACGTACATGGCGCAGCACCATATTTGCGTTGAGTAGCGTCCGCATGCAAGGGCGGGTCTACTCAGTGAAGGTCGAATTGGCCGGGTCGAACAGCTTGCCGAAGTGATCGACCGGCTGCTTTAACGTCTCGATCAGGGCTTCGGCCGCGTGGCGCATTTCATCGCGGTGTTTCTGCGCCATCTCCTCGCCTGCGACATCGGTGTAGATCAGGTGGGACGTTACGTAGGCCTTGAAGTCCGACAACTCGACGTACAACCCGTCATAGTCGGTGTTGAACACGTAGCTGAAGGTGCTCTGCTTGCCCTCGGGAATCTTGTTGTTCGGGTAGCCGAAGTGGTGCAGGGCGGAATACATCGCGGCCCAGGGGGCCAGTTCGTATTCCTCAAGCAGGTCGAGACGCCCTCGGCGGTGCTCATCGACGAATTTCAGGGTGCGCTTGTCAGTCAGTTCCACCGGGGTCCGCCTAAGTCTTGATCTGGAAAGGGGTCACGCGCGATTTCCAAGGGCGGAAACTGCCTGAAACGCCGTCCTCATCGACAGTCTACCCCGTGACTGCGACATCGTCCAATCCAAGCAACCTAAAGACTTGCTTGGCAATGACTTGTGGCTCCGCGAGACGGCCTTCGCCGGTCCATCCGCAGGCCAGATCGCCCTCGTCCGGGTCGATAAAGTGATAGCCGCGATCGCGAAGCACCTGCACGTTCGCCACGGTGGCCGGGTTCTGCCACATCCGGGTGTTCATGGCAGGCGCGAAGATGATCGGCTTTTCCGAGGGCAGGCTGGACATGATGAGCGTGCTGACAGGCTCATCGGCGATGCCGTGGGCGGCCTTGGCGAGGATGTTCGCGGTGGCGGGTGCGATCAGCAGCAGGTCAAGCTCGTCAGCCAGGTCGATATGCTTTGGCTTGCTGTGCGTCGGCTCGAACAGGCTGGTGATGACCGGGTTTCCGGTCAGCGCGAGGAACGTCTGAGGGCCCACAAATTGCGTCGCGGAGGGCGTCATGGCGACGGTCACCTCCGCGTGGTCACGCAAGTACTTGTGCAGCACGGCAATCTTGAACGCCGCGATGCTGCCGCAAACGCCGATCACGATGCGCGGCCGCTTGTTCATTTCTTCTTCTTGGTTTCTTTCTTCACGACCGTCGCGTTGTCTTCACCCAGGTTGATCAGCCCGCGCTTGAGCTCTTCGACCGCGATGTAGATGTAGTCCTTCTCGTGCTCATGGCCGACGCGCACGAGGCGCGGCATGCCGCCGACGAGCTCGTTCACGCGGCGCTGAAGCAGGACGGTCAGGCGGAACTTGCCGCCGGCAAGGCTGTAGAGTCCTTCAAGTTCCGGGTAGTCGAGTGCAAATGCCATGGGTTACTCCTTGAGGTCCAGGCCGGGATACAACGTTTCCCCGGCCTTCTTCTTTTCCAGCAATCTTCTGCGGGCCTGTTGTACCAGCCCGTGTACTTCGTCAACGCATGCCTCGAGATCCTTGTTAACAACGATGTCGTTATAGATCTCGGCGGCCTTCTGCATTTCCATCGTCGCGCGGCTCAAACGTGCCGTCTGTTGAATCGCGTCCTCGGTCTTGCGGTTGTGAAGCCGGCGCGCCAGTTCTTCCATGTCCGGCGGCGCCAGAAAAATCAGCTCCGAGTCATAGCCCTTGCCGCGCATCTGGAACCCGCCGTTCACGTCAATCACCAGCAGGCATGCCTTGTTCGCCTTCAGCGCCTCGCGCAGCGGCTGCTTCGGAGTGCCGTACCAGTTCTCGTGCACTTCTGCGTATTCCACCAGCTCATTTGCGTCGCGCAGCTTCTCGAACTCTTCGACGCTGATGAACCGGTAGTCGATACCGTCCTTCTCGTCCTTGCGCTTTTCGCGCGTCGTCACGCTGATCGACTGCACATAGCCGCCCATGGCAATCAAGCGCCTGGCAACGGTCGTCTTTCCCACTGCCGTGGGGCCTGACAGCACGACCAGGATGCCCGGTAACTCTTCCACGTTCCGCCCGCCCGGCGCCTACTCCAGGTTCTGGACCTGTTCCTTGATCTTCTCGATCTCTGACTTCATGGCTACTGCAATGGTCGCCAGCTCGGCGTCATTGGCCTTGCTCGCGATCGTGTTTGTCTCGCGCAGCATCTCCTGCGCGATGAAATCCAGCCGCCGCCCTACTTCGCCCTTGCCGCCGATCACCTGCTGGAACTGCTCGCAGTGATGGGCCAGGCGCGTGGTCTCTTCCGTGATGTCGCAGCGGTCGGCGAAGAACGCGACCTCCTTGATCAGCGCATCCGGCTCAAGCGTCTGGCCACTGTCGGCCAGCAATTTCTCGATCCGCGCCTTCAGCTTGTCCCGGTATTCCTCGACTACCTTGGGCGCGCGACCTTCCACATCCTTGGCGTGCGTCGCGACCAGCGCCACGCGCGTCGTCATATCCGCCAGCAGTGCCGCGCCTTCTTTGCCGCGCATTTCAAGCAGGCCGTCCAGCGCGCCGTTGAGCGCATCCAGTACTGCCTGCTTCAGCGTTTCATCCAGCTCAAGCTTCTCCGATTCTTCCAGAACGACGCCCGGCATGGCCAGGATGTCGTTCAGTGTCGGCGCTTCGCTGCCCAGTTCACCGGCCAGCTTGGTCAGCTTGGGCAGCCAGTCGCGGATCACCGGCTCGTTCAGGCTGTAGCTGCTTCCGCGTTGTTTGCGCTCAAGCTGCACATTGCAATAGACCGAGCCGCGGATCACCCGCCCGCGGATCACGCCTTCCAGCTCGGTCTCGAGCTCGGTGAATACGTCCGGCAAGCGCGTCGAGACTTTCAGGAAGCGGTTGTTGACGGATTTCAGCTCGACTGTCACGGCGCCGCCGGGATGGGCGGTCGTCGCGCGGCCGAAGCCGGTCATGCCGTTGGGCACCTATTCGCCTCCGTCCGCGGGCGCTTCGTCCTGGGTCTGGTCGATGCCCTTGGCTGTGTCCTTGACGCCGCCGGTGCTGACGAGGCTGAAAACCAGCGCCAGGATGATGAACGTGGCGCCCATGAAGGTGATGACCTTGTCGACCACCGCCTGTCCCTTGGTGCCGAACGCGCCGCCGCCTTCACCGCCGCCGAACGCCGCGCCAATGCCGCCAGCGTCGCTCTGGCGGAACAGCACAAAGATCATCAGCGCAACGCAGTTGACCACAAAGATGATGCCAAGAAGCATCAACAGGGTCTGGTTTGTGGCGGCCAGCATCATCTACATCTCCCGTGCTACGTCATCGATCGCCCGCAGGCTTTCGATCTCAAGGCTTGCGCCGCCGACCAACACGCCGTCAACGTTCGGCTGTGTCATCAGGTCGCGCGCGTTGTCGGGCTTGACGCTGCCCCCGTACAGAATGGGCAGCTCTTTTAGCCCGTGCTTCGTCAACTCGGTCCGGATGAAGGCGTGCATTTCTGCCGCCTGCTCCGGTGTCGCCGTTTCGCCGGTGCCGATCGCCCATACGGGCTCATAGGCAACGGCCGACAACTCATTCCTGTCCGGCGCCGCCAGCTCAATCAGCGTCGCCAACTGATTCGTCACCACTTCCTGCGCCTTGCCCGCCTTGCGCTCGGCCAATGTCTCGCCGACACAGTACGACGGCTTCAGGTCCGCCCGCAGTGCGCGCTTCAGCTTCAGAAGCAGCGCGGCCCCCTGCTCGCCGTGGCCGTGGCGGCGCTCGCTATGGCCTACCAGCACCAGCGTACAGCCTGCATCGGCCAGCATTTCCGCGCTGACGTCGCCGGTGAAAGCGCCGTCTTCCTCGGGGCTGACGTCCTGCGCGCCCAGTTTGATCGCGCTGCCGATCAACGCGTCATGCACCAGCGCCAGATGCGGAAAGGCCGCAAACAGCCAGCAATCCCGCCCGTCATCCTTCAAAGCAGAGGCCAGCTCACAGGCCGACTGCCGCCTCAGATTCATCTTCCAGTTCGCGGCGACAATCTTGCCCAAATGGCCCCCTCACCCGCTGAAACGGGCGAGACACGGTAACACCGGCGATTGGCCTGTAAAGTACACGCCAGAGGCAGTTTGGGCGATTTTGCGAGCGTTGCCGCTAGGCGGGCGGCGGGGAATCCGAGCATTCTGAGGCTGCGGCCGCGCGGTCGCGATACTGGCTTTCCAGAGCGTAGCCACATCGGGGGCAGGTCTCGGGGAAAAAGCGCTGAAAGATGATTTCCGGCCTCTGTCCGCACCGTGGGCATGCGGTGTAGCGGTACATGTAGACAGACATGGCAATCCAGAAAACGCCCAGCGGCACAACGACCAGCCACTTCGGCAGGTCTACCCCCGCATACTCGAGCAGCGCCAGCAAAACGGTACCCGCGCCAAAAGTCAGCAGCGTGAACAGGAACATCAGCCAAGGCGTTCGGCGGCGGCGGAACCTCATATAGCCGCGCCAAAAGCGTTCCTCGGCGGCAGGATCAATGTGGGGCTGTTCAGCCATGGCGCGTATGCTAACAGTTCCCTTGGGTAGTCTCAGTGTTCTACCCTGTCGGCATGCCGGTCTATCAGCTTCCTGAGGAAATTGCGTTTCCGGAGCCTTCTGAGGCTGAGCCGGATGGGCTTTTGGCCGTGGGGGGCGACCTGTCGCCGGAACGCCTTCTGACCGCCTACTCGATCGGCATCTTTCCCTGGCCGCACGAAGGCTGGCCGATGCTGTGGTTCAGCCCGGACCCGCGCATGGTGCTGTTTCCCGACGAGTTGAAACTGTCGCGTAGCCTGCGGCAGACCATCCGCAAGGAACGCTTCGAGATTCGCCTCGATACCGACTTCGCCGGCGTGATCGCCGCTTGCGCCAAGGCCAAACGCCCGGGCCAGCGCGGCACCTGGATCACCAAAGAGATGAAGAAAGCCTACACCGAGCTGCACGAGTTGGGCTTTGCCCACTCGGCCGAGGCCTGGCTGGACGGCAAGCTGGTCGGCGGAGCCTACGGTGTGTCCCTGGGCGCAGCCTACTTCGGCGAGTCGATGTTCGCGCTGGAGCCCGACGCGTCAAAGGTCGCCTTCGCCACGCTGGTCGGCCGGCTCAAGGAGTGGGGGTTTCACTTCGTTGACGCACAGGTCCACACCGCGCACCTGGAGCGCTTCGGCGCCCGCCAGATTCCGCGCGAGGATTATCTACGGCGACTGGAGGAGGCCCTGAAGCTGCCGACCCGGCGCGGACCGTGGGTACAGGGATAACTCGCAGGCGGGGCAAGCACGCCCCTACAAATGCACTCAGTTGTTGGAGCGGCATGGCATACTCGGCTTGCTAGACTGCTGACGGACAGGGAGCAGACGAATGAGCGGGACACTGGCACTGTTTCTCGCGAAGGATGACGCCTTCGGATTCATCTTTGCGTTCGTAATCGTGGCCGTCGTGGTCGGCCTGATTGCATGGGGCGCCCACAACCAGAAAAAGATCCGCGAAAACTGGGCCATGTTCGCCCGCAAGAACGGGCTTCAGATGCAGGGCAGCAAGACCCGTCCGACCATCCAGGGCTGGCTGGGCCCGGTCTACATCACGCTGAACACCATCGTCCGCGGCTCGGGCAAGAACCGCACCACCTACACCCAGTACCACGCCACGATCAACGCGCCCATGCCGGCCGGGATTGTCCTCTATAAAGAGGGCTTCTTCAGCAAGGTCGGCAAGGTGTTCGGCGGGCAGGACGTGCAGATCGGCGACCCCGTCATCGATAACGCATTCATCATCAAGGCGCAGGACCTGCTGGGTGTTCACAACCTGTTGGGACTGGCGCCGGTCAAGAAAGCACTGCTGTACGTCGTGACGCGCCACCCGGGGCTGCGCGTGCAGGACCGACAGATCCTGATTGAGCACACGGGCATGACCGGCGACCTTGGCAAGATCGAGGGCATCTTTGCCGACATGTCCTACCTCGCGCAGACGCTCGACGCGGGCTACCAGGAACTGGCCGGAACGCGCCCGCCGGAGAAAGTACCCGCGCCGAAGGCCAAGACTCGCTCAGCCCCCGCCATCAAGTCCCGGACAGAAGTACGTCACGAGGCGCAAGCCGCGGCAGCCGAGATTCTCGGTGCGCAGTTGTTCGCACAAACCGGGACCCCGCAGATACGGACCAGCCGTCCCGAAGACCGCGCGGAAAAGCAGAAGGCACTCAGCGAAATGGCCAGCGCCCTCAACCAGTACGGCGAAAAACTTGAGCGTGGCGAAGTCGTGCCCGAGACTCCCGACGCGGCGACCTACGGCTCGGCCGGAAAGTTCTCAACCGACGACGCATTCAAGTCGCCCACGTTGGAAGACGCGTTTGCCGACCCGAAGCTGAACGACGACGTCTCCAACGCCGCCTGGAGCCGCAATGAGCCCAGCAAGGCATTCGATTCCAGCAGTGCCTGGAGCAGCAACGAGCCCAGCAAGGCATTCGATTCGAGCAGCGCCTGGAGCAGCAACTCACCCAGTTCAGCTTTCGACTCAAGCCCGACAGACAGCGACCGTGGCGAAAGCGGCTTCGGCAGCTTCGACGCGGCGACGGACGGCAAGAAGGCGACCCCCACCGGCGCGGCCGCGGCCAGCCTGGACGAGCTGGTGGCCATGCTGTCCGACGGCTCACTGATGACCAGCGCACGGGAACAGATCATCGCCGACAACAGCAACACGAGCTGGGAAGTCGGTCTCACGGTCGACCGCGTCGACAGCAGCTGGGGCTTCGAGCTGCCTGACAGCCTCCGCGACGGCAAGACCGTCGAGTGCAAGGATGCCGCCGGCAAGAACTACGCCGTACGCTTCCCCAAGGCCCGTAACGCACAGATCGAAAAGCTGCGCAACGGCGAGACGCTGAAGGTTTTCGGAAAACTCGTCGCCTGGGACGACCTGTTCAAGAAGGCCACGCTGGACGCTGACTAGGCTCAGCTCGCGAAGCGCCACAGCAGCAGGTAGGTGCGGTACCTGAACTCAACCGCGCCGTCCTGCTGATGCTTGTCGAACAGCGACCTGAGCGCGGCTTCAAAGCCCGGGCGGTCACTGACGCCGTGGATGACGTAGCTGCTGCTGTTCGCCCGGCCGATCAGCGCATCCCAGTCCATGCGCTGGCTGTTTGAAAACTCGCGCTCCTGCACGTCGGTACAGATTTCGTGGGACTTCACCCACGCGCTGTTGTCCTGCCCGCCGTCGACGGCCTTTCGCACGTCGCCGTATTCGCTGGACCATTTGCCAAGCAGCACCTCGTATTCGGCCTGCCAGCCTTCGTCGCGCCGATAATTCCAGAACGCCGCGCACGCTCCGCACGGCTTCAGAATGCGCTGCCACTCGCCGACGCAGTCATCCAAGTCGAACCAGTGCAGCGCCTGCGCGCAGATGATCAGCTCGGCCGAGTCGTCGCTCAGCCCGGTGTGTGCGGCATCGCCTTCCCTATAGTCAGCAGCGCCGGCCTCGATGGCCTTGGCCAGCATGGCGGCGTTCGGCTCGATGCCGGTCAGCCGATAGCCGTGCAGGGCGAAACGTCGCGTGCTGATGCCGGTGCCGCAGCCGATGTCCACCACATGCGAGTCTGGCACCAGCCCCGCATACTCGGCACAGGCCACGACCAGCTCGTCCGGGTAGTCCGGGCGATACCTGGCGTAGTCATCGGCAGCTTTGCTGAATCGATCGCGCGGGTCCATGGGCGCAATATAGCAGCGACTGCTTCACGCCACGACGCAACGAACGCCAGGACGTCACGGGCTACGTTGCCTGGCGTCGTCGCGTATGGCGGAGCGTTTCGCGTGCCCGCGCAGGATGCCGGGCCGGTTTTCATGCCAAAGTGCGAAATCTCTCTTGGCATCCTGCGCGCGCATGTGCAATACTGCGTACTCGCACAGCACCCTTATCTGATTGCGCATTGGCAATAGGCCGGAGACAGGCATGTCCCAGCAAGTCGTGACCAAGACCTTCGACGAAGAGATCCGCGAACGCCTCCGCACGCTGGTTAAAACCCGCAGCCAGTCTGACCTCGCGCGCAAGACCACCACGCTGGTCAGCACCGTCAACCGCTACCTCAAATCAACCAAGATCCCCGGCGAATTCTGCACGGCCGTGATCAACGGGCTCGGCGTCAACCCGGCCTGGCTGATGACCGGCGAAGGCACGCCGTTCCTTGCCGACGTTTCCGCCGGCACATCCGAGATGGCCAGCAATCTTCTGGAACTGGTCGAGGCGATGAACCAGGTCGCCAAGATGAAACTGGGCGCGCTCACCGGCCAGCACCACTTGAAAGTCCTGCGCGAACTGAATGACGCACTGGAACGCTACGAATCCCTGCGCGCGATCCTGAACAAGCGCACCCGCAGCGTGTTCCGCGAACTGCTGGACAGCCTGCGCAAGGCGCTCCAGGACATGGACATGCAGCGCGCCACGGAAGTCCGCAAGGCCGCACTGCAGGTCAGCCGCCTGTGCGACGACCCTCAGCTCAGCGTCGAGTTCGACAGCCTGCAGGAATTCTACGAGCACATCTTCGGCGACCAGGTCCGGGCGCTGGAGCTGTCACGCAAAGTCTTCGTCAAGTCGCTCGCGGCTTCCGACGTCACGATGGACAAGGACCACGCCGCGCTCGCGATCAATCTGGTCGTCAGCCTGCACCGGGCTGACCGTTGCCGCGAAGCCCGCCGCATCTGCCGTGCCACGCTGGCGCTGTATGAAGACGTCGGCGCCGACTGGGGCCGCTACAAGCAGCTTCAGGCACTGCACGCCGTGCTGAACATCGAGCTTGGCAATATGCGCGAAGGTCTGCGCGACCTGCACGACACCTACCCGGTGCTGCCGGACCAGCTCAAGCGCAGCTTCTCGGGCAAGCTGGTCGAGAGCATGCTGCTGTCAGGGCTCACACCGCTGGATTACGCACCCGCCATCGGCGACGACTCAAGCGCCAAAGCCGTCGCACTGGTGCGCTTTGCCGCGCTGGTGGATGACATCGACCACGTGAAGTCCTTTCTGAAGAAGTACGGCGGCGACGACCGCACCGGCATTCCCGAAGAGGGCATCTGGCACGCCTACGCGGCCGGTCTCACCGGCGAGGCCAAGAACGCGGTCAGCGGCTTCGAGGCCGCGGTGAACGCCGAGCGCGGGCGAATCGCCGTGCGCCCGACACAGGAGTTCACCTACATGGCCTGCGCGGCGCACCTCGCGCGCATCGCCGGCGACGACAAGAAGGCTCGCAAGTACCACGAGGAAGCGCAGGTGTTGCTAGACGGGCTCGACAAGCAGGTCAACCCGCAGGTGATGGCGCTGGCGCTGCACTACAGGAACGCGCTTGAGCTCTACCCGGAAGACAGCAAAGCCAAGGCCACCAAGGACGCCCGCTCAGCGGCGCTGAAGTTCTTCAAGCACCACTACGAGCAGGGCTACGGGGCTTTCGCGAAGCTGCTGTAGTCGGCACTACTTCAGGTATTCGGGCGTGGCCGCTTCGCGGCGCTCTTCGGGTGTGAACTGCTTGGCGTATCTCGGGTAGACCGGGTGAAGCCGGTCAGGCCCGGCCGGACTGGGCCAGTCCATGCTGCCGGAACTGCCGCCGCCGCCGATGGAACCGAGTCCGCTTAGATCGCCGACGTTGATCCCAACACTGCCGCAACCGCCAACGAGCATCATGGCAATGACCGCCGCTGCAGCACGCATGGGTACCTCGTTAGAAGTCGCCGTCGAACAGGGGGATGGTGTTGTCGTAGTCGAGTTTGGTTTCGTCGACTAAATCGCGGGCCATGATGTATTCGCCCGTTTCGAGGTCCTGCAGCTTGGCCGTCAGGGGCACCATTCCGCTGCGGATGCCGTTGATGATGCTGGATTCCTTGAAGGGGCCGCGAAGCTCACCCTTCACCAGTACCTTGTAGGCTTTGGTCTTGTTCGACATGGTTTTCCCGGATTCCCGTCACAGTATAGCTCGCCTTCCCTCCACGCCGACGCCGATTTTTCACTCGCAACTACAATCTCGCGCAGAGAACACGGAGAAGCGTGCTTGAGCAGTCCTCAGTGATCTCTGTGGTCTCTGTGCGAAACGGCCGTTTGCCTTTAGCATCTGCCGCCATGGGACTCTTCGACTGGCTCAAGGGCAGCAAAGAAGCACCGCAAACTGGCGCCGCGCCCGGCATGATCGTTCTGCTGGACGGTATGCCGCAGTTCGATGCGCAGGCCGCGACCAAGGCGCTGGACGCCATCGAAGAGCTGCGGGCGCCTTCAAAGATCGAGATTGAAAACGCCCCCGTCGGCGGCAAGACGGCCGAGGGCGACGAGGTGGAAGGCGCGCTGCACGGCTCGGCCGAGTTTGACAGCCACAGCATCGGGATTGTCGGCTTCGATGCACCCGCGCCCGGGCAGGTGATGGAAAAGACCGTCAAAGTCAGCAACTGGACCGGCGAGGCACGTGAGCAACTTGAGAATCACTACGCACACCTGGTGCTGATGCACGCGGGCGGCGGCGCCAGTACGCTTGAGAAGTACATCGCGCTCTACAAGCTCGCGGCCGTGCTTGGCGGCGGCCACCTGCGCGGCGTTGTGATCGAGGACGCGTGGACCTGCGCGCCGGCCGACCTCGTACGCGAGTTCACCAACCCGGATATGCTGAAAGCCTTCCGCGAGAGCATCCCTCCAATCTTGTTCAGCGGCTTCGTGCGATTCACGACCGACGAGGGCGCGTGGTTCGTCACCAAGGGGCATCACCTGTTCAACGCACCGGACCTCGCCATGGAAGGGGCTGAAGAGAAGCCCTCCGAGGTGATGGACCTGTTCATGAACATCTTCCTCTATGTAGCCGGCCAGAAAGCGCAGATCGCGCCCGGGCACACGCTGCAGATCGCCGAGGAGGCCTTCCTCAAGTTCAGCGAGATCGCACCCGACAACCCGTGGAAAGACTGGCTGCTCGGCGCAGGCCAGACGCTGCAACTCAGGCGCATCAGCAAGGACGAGATCAACCGAAAGGGCGGGGCCTAGGGCTTGGGGCCTGGGAAGGCTGTTTCCCTACGCCCCATGCCCAAAATCCCCGCTTTTTTGGAATGCATATAACCGGATAAACGGTTATACAGTTGCTATGAGGGAACTGGCCGACATCTTCAAGGCACTGGGCGACGAGACGCGCCTGCAGATCATGGCCCTGCTGGTACAGCACGGTGAGCTCTGCGTCTGCGACATCGAAAGCGTCATCGGCGCGACCCAGTCCAAGACCAGCCGCCACCTGCGATACCTGCTGCATGCAGGACTGGTGGCCGACCGGCGCGAAGGTGTCTGGGTCCACTACCGCCTGGCCGGCGACGCGGACGGCCGAATCGGAACGATCCGCAGAACGCTCAAGAAGCTGCTCACACCCGAATTGACGGACAAGCTGAACGCGCGGTTCACGAAGCAATGCTGCGTGAACGGCGTTTGCAAACCGGCATCGGTCCGGGCACGCGAGCATGCCAGCACATAAGGAAACCAAATGAAAAGCCGCATCCACATCAGTCTCAGCGTCAGCGACCTGCACAGCAGTGTTGCCTTCTACAGCGCCCTGTTCGGCACGGAGCCGACCAAGCAGCGCGACGACTACGCCAACTTCCGGCTCGATCGACCGGCGCTGCACCTCGCGCTGGTCAAATCGCCCGAGCACGCCAGCGGCGATTCCCGCGCGCGCCACTTCGGAATCGAACTGTTTGACAACGTGAACCTGAACGACTGGCGCAATCGTCTTGAGAAGTCCCAGATGCCGCTCAAGATCGAAGAGCAGGTCACATGCTGCTACGCGGTCGGCAACAAGTTCTGGGCCAAAGACCCGGACGGCAACGATTGGGAATTCTGGGTCCGCACCGAAGAAGCCGAGCTCATGAAGGGCGACACCATCGCAGACCGCGCCAGCGGGGAAGCCGCCTGCTGCACGCCGCAGCAGGCCGACGTCGCCATCACCGCGGCCAAGGCGAAGGATGAGACGCCTTGCTGCACACCGGACACGGCGGGCAAATCCGGCTGCTGCTAGGCAGCGACAAGCAAGCCCGGGACGCTCTGAGCGCCCCGGGCTTTCAACTGCCACGAAGGCGACCTTGGGACTCTTCGAAAAGTATCTCTCCATCTGGGTGGCGCTGGCCATCGGCGCAGGTGTCCTGCTGGGCACGACCGCGCCGGGGCTGATCCAGCACATCGCCGCGCTCGAGTACGCCAGCGTTAACCTGGTCGTTGCCGCGCTGATCTGGCTGATGATCTACCCGATGATGCTGAAGGTGGAGCCGCGCTGCATCGCGCAGGTCGGGCGACGGCCGAAGGGCCTGCTGCTCACGATCGCCATCAACTGGCTGATCAAGCCGTTCACGATGGCGGCGCTTGCCATCCTGTTCTTCAAGTACATCTTTGAAGGGCTGGTATCCGTCGACGACGCGGCGCACTACATCGCGGGCATGATCCTGCTCGGCGTCGCGCCCTGCACGGCGATGGTGTTCGTCTGGAGCAACCTGACCAAGGGCGACCCTGCGTACACGCTGGTGCAGGTCACGATCAACGACCTGATTCTGGTGTTTGCCTTTGCGCCGATCGCCGGGCTGCTGCTCGGCGTCACGGACCTGTTCGTGCCGTGGGATACGCTGTTGCTGTCGGTCGTCATCTTCGTCGTGCTGCCGCTGGCGGGCGGGATGTTGACGCGCTTCGTCAAGCTTCGCGGGCACCGCGGCGAAGAGTCCGTCAACGCGCTGGCGCACCGGCTGAAGCCGTTCTCAATCATCGGGCTGCTGCTGACTGTCGTACTGTTGTTCTCGTTCCAGGCGGAAACGCTGCTTGGGCAGCCCTTGCGCGTGTTGCTGATCGCGACGCCGCTGCTGATCCAGAGCTACGGGATCTTCGTCATCGCCTACTTTGGCGCAAAACTACTGAAGCTTCCGCACAACGTTGCGGCTCCGGCCGCCATGATCGGAACTTCGAACTTCTTTGAGCTGGCGGTGGCCGTGGCGGTAAGCCTGTTCGGGCTGACGTCGGGCGCCGCGCTGGCGACGGTCGTCGGCGTGCTGATCGAAGTGCCGGTAATGCTGTCACTGGTGAAGTTCGCGAACCGGACAAAGCACTGGTTCCCCGAACCGGAACCGACGCCGGCTGTTTCCGGGACGGCAGAAAAATAAACAGGGGGCCGACATGACCGGACGAAAAGTGCTGTTCCTGTGCACCGGCAACTCGGCGCGCAGCCAGATGGCCGAGGCGCTGCTGCGCGAGATCGCGGGCGACGAGTTCGAGCCTGCCAGCGCCGGCACTGAGCCCAAAGGCGTGCACCCGCTGACTGTGCGCGTACTCAAGGAAGACGGCATCGACATCTCCAGCGCGCGTTCCAAGAACGTGCGCGAGTTCATGGGGCATGAGGTGTTCCTTGACCTGATCACTGTCTGCGACCACGCCGACAGCAACTGCCCAACCGTGTTCCCCGGCGTGCAGCGCCGCTTTCACTGGAGTTTCAAGGACCCGGCCGCCGCGGAAGGCACCGAGGAAGACAAGCTCAAGGTCTTCCGCGAAGTCCGCGACCAGATCAAGGCCCGTATCAAGGCCTGGCTCGACAACCCTGCGCTCGGGCGGAAAGCCTGATTCCGTTGTACATACATAAAGGCAATGGCAGA
Organism: Planctomycetota bacterium; assembly: GCA_020425605.1. Classification (GTDB taxonomy): domain Bacteria; phylum Planctomycetota; class UBA8742; order UBA2392; family UBA2392; genus JACKID01. Next base: position 134,611 of record JAGQRH010000008.1, read on the forward strand.
CTCTTTGGCCCATCGGGCGGGGATTCTGAAGAATCTTCGTATCCCGCCTCGGACTTGAATCGTCACTGAAGAACAAACCTGACCAGGAGATGTCATGAAGCGATTTGCACTGTTTGGTTGTGCCGGACTGTTGTTGGCCGCGTTGATCGGGCTTGTACCCGTACTCAGCCAGGACATGGGCGGTGGTTCGGACGGCATGGGCGGCGACGAGGCCTGCGGCGGCACCGCCGAAGCGCACCCCACCGGAAGCCAGGACCCGAACGGCATCCTGAAGATGCTCAACGGCGAGTGGACCTGCGACTTCACAGCGTGGATGGAGCCGGGCACGGACCCCATCAAGATGAAGTTCGACCTCAAGGGCGAATGGACGCTCGATGAGCAGTTCATCACCACCAACTACGAAATGAAGGAAGGCCCGTTCCCGCACAAGGGCATCGAGTACTTCAGCTACAACGAAGCAACGCAGGAGTACGAAGCCATCCGCATCACGTCAGCGAGCGGCAGCATCATCGTCTTCCACGGCAAGTACGACGAAAAGACCAAGACGCTCGAGATGAAGGCCGAGTACAAGATGGCCTGGGCCGGCGCCATCCTCGATGTGAAGGGCCGCAACGTCTACAAGTTCGAGAGCGCGGAAAAGCACACCTTCACCGGCTACTCCGAGTACGTCGGGCTGGAAGGCGTTGAAGGCGAGATGAAGGAAGTCGAGATCACCTTCGACCGCAAGAAGACCAAGTAGCACTGAAGCCAGCAAACGGGGGCCGGCCATGCCGGTCCCCGTTTTCGTTGGGGAATGCGGGGCCGGTAAACGAACATGGGCGCCCGAAGGCGCCCACGTCGAAGGGTTGGTCAGGCTAGGACTTCTTGCCGTCCCGGTGCTCTGCGTGCTTGGCCTTGTGTGCCGCGATCTTGGCTTTCGCCTCAGTGATCTTTTCTTCAAGGCGCGCGATGGCCTCGGCCAGGCGCTCGGGGTCCTCGGCGTTGCCTTCAGCCTGCCTAGCCTTCAGCTGCTCGAGCTTCTTCTGGGCCTCGGCCAGACGCCTGGCGATCTCGGCGTGCTTGTCCGCGTGGTCGCCCTTCTTGTGTTCACGGCCTTCACGACCTTCCTTGTGCTTGCCGTCGCGCTCCGGGCGTTCGCCGTCCTGCGCGGATGCCGCGCCTGCGCCGAGGGTCAGCATCAGGGCTACTGCGAGAATCCGGGTGAATTGCATGGCGTGTCTCCTGTGGTGTCGAATGGGTGCGGATACGCGACATACCACCCCGCCCGGTTTCGGCGGTTTCGCGAAATCTTCGTGACTTGAGTGCTATTCCAGCCCGGACCGGAACGTACGGGTCGCGCGGGCACGGGTGCCGCGGCGAGGCGGCTGCCACTCGGGCACGTTCATCTGCTCAAGCACGGCCGGGTCGCAGCCCGGCAGGGCGATGCCGCGCAATTGCTCTTCATGCAGGGCCGCCGGCGCGGGGAACGGCTGGCCGCGCTTCTCAAACTGCGCCTGCAGGAACTGGTGCAGATCGAGGGCGGGCTGGTAGTTGATGTCCCAGTTCAGCACGCGCCGGTTCAGCTCCGTGGCGCCGAACAGGTTTGCCAGCTCGAACTTCAGCACGGACCAGTTGTGGGCGATCCAGGGGTTCGGCCCGCCCTCCAGCAATGCCATCAGGAAGGGACGCTCGGCCTCGGACTTGCGCTTCTGCTTCAGCAGGCAGAAAGCCTGTGCGGCGAAGGCCTCGGCACGGCGGTTCGGCTCGGGGATATAGCCCATCGAGCGCTCATACCAGTCGATCGCTTCGTCGTAATTACCGCGGGCCTCGGCGAACTTCGCGCTCAGTGTCGCGTGTGTGCCGGGCGCAAACCCCTTCGCGCCAAGGTCCCGGAGCATCTCGGCCACGATTTCGTCGCGATGCAGGTGGATGTGAATCTCGATCAGCGCGCGCCAAGCCTTGCCGACCTTCGGTGCGATGGTCGTCGCGCGCTCGGCGAATTCTACGGCGTCGCGCAGCGGGCCGGTGTGATAGTGCTCGTCGTCGTAGCGGCCAAGCTCGGTCATCGCCCGCGCGAGCATGAAGTATGCCGCCGCGTTGTTCGGGTCCGCCTGGATCGAATCAATCGCTTTGCCGATTGTCTGCTGCAGCTGCGGAACCGGCGTGTAACCCTCCGGGTCTTCCAGCCCCACCAGCGCACGCTTGCTCGCCACAGGGTCCGAGGCGCCCAGGTTTCCCGGGTCGGCCAGCCATGCGCGCAGGTCTTCAATCGCCGGACGCACGGCCGCATACTCGGCCGGCATCTTCTGGCGCAGGAATGCATGAAGTTCGGGGTTCTGCTCCATTGTGTCAAAGTTATCAGCCCAAACGGCCACTACAACAAGGAGGCGACAGAACTCGGGAATGCGACCTGCCCCGACACCCGTTCTGACGGACCAATTGAAAGGAAGTCGACATGAGAATCCTCCTGGTCGGAGCCTCCGGCACCATCGGCAAAGCCGTCGCGACGGCGCTGTCAACCAAAGGGCACGAGGTGCTCGCCGCATCTCGTCACGGTGCTCACAAAGTGGACCTGCAAAACGCGGACAGCATTCGCGCCCTCTACAAACAGGTCGGCAAGCTCGATGCAGTCGTCAGCTGCAGCGGCACCGGCGCCTGGAAACCCCTGCCAGAGCTGCAGGACGCGGACTTTGACTTCAGCCTCGCCAACAAACTGATGGGCAACGTCAACCTCGTGCGCCTCGGCGTCGAGCACCTCAATGACGGCGGCAGCTTCATCGTCACGACCGGCGTGTTCGGCCGCGAGCCCATCCCCGGCGTGACGGCGCTTGCCATGGTCAACGGCGGGCTTGAGAGCTTCGTCCGGGGCGCCGCGCTGGACCTGCCGCGCGGCATTCGCATCAACGCCGTCTGCCCGCCGTTTATCAAGGAGACGGCCGAGAAGCTGGGCATGCCCGGCGGTCTGCCCGCAACCGAAAACGCCAAGGCGTACGTCGAGCTGCTTGAAGGCAAGCAGACCGGGCAAGTCGTGGTGACGGGCTGAAACTCGCCCGTGGACGCCCTTTTGGCCCGGCGCTGCCCGGGCTATATTGCCCCGGTTGCATAAGGGGGACTGGCGATGGCGGACAAGTACCGGTTGATCACGCGTAGCGACTTTGACGGGCTGATGTCTGCGGCGCTGCTGAAAGAGCTCGACATGATCGAGACCGTCGAGTTCGTCCACCCGAAAGATATGCAGGACGGCAAGATCGCTGTGAGCGACAAGGACATCACCGCCAACCTTCCCTACGTAGAGGGCGTGCACCTCGCATTCGACCACCACGCCAGCGAAGTCTCGCGCGTCGGTGAGCACAAGAACTTCATTACCGAGCCGGATTCACCGTCGGCCGCGCGCGTGATCTGGAAGCACTACGGCGGCAGCGACAAGTTCCCGAATGTGACCGAACAGTTGATGGCGGCGGTCGACAAGTCGGACAGCGCGCAGTTCGAACGCGACGAGATACTCAACCCGGAAGGCTGGGTACTGCTGAGTTTCATCATGGATGCACGCACTGGCCTCGGGCGTTTTCATGATTTCGCGATCAGCAACCGCGACCTGATGTTCAAGCTGATAGACCTGATCCGCAGCAAGGACATTGAGGAAATCCTGACCGACGAAGACGTGGTCGAGCGCGTCGAGCTGTACAAGCGGCACAGGGCCATCAACGCCGAGCAGATCGAGCGCTGCGGCAAGATGCACAAGAATCTGCTGGTGCTCGACCTGCGCAAGGAAGACGAGATCTACGCCGGCAACCGCTTCATGCCGTACGCGGTGTTCCCCGACGCCAACATCAGCCTGCACGTGATGTGGGGCAAGCAGCGCCAGAACGTCGCCATCGCCTGCGGCAAGAGCATTCTTGACCGCTCAAGCAAGACCAACGTCGGCGAGCTGATGCTCAGGCACGGAGGCGGCGGTCACGTAGCGGCCGGCACCTGCCAGGTCCCCGCCGACAAGGCCGACGAAACCCTCAAAGAGCTGATCGAAGCCATCACCACCGACGGCTAGCCGGCACAGTTTGGGTCCAATAACCCGCGCAACATGCCCGTGTCGCGATGACAGGTTATACTGTCACGGACGGCGTGCGGTGCTGACGTCGTCGACCGGGGGGCCCTCTATTCGCAGGGGCTCTCGTCGGCTTTTCCAATCTAGGGAGGAATTCATGCAGACAGCCAATGGGCTACGCGCAGCAATCCTGGGGGGTGCGATTGCGGGCAGCATTGTGAGCTCGGCACTGACGAGCATGCTTTTTCTGGGCGAGAGAAAGCTGCAGGCGCAGGACGGCACGGACAAGGCCCAGCAAGTCACCGCAACTTCCTTCCGTTTGGTCGACAAGGACGGAAAACTCAAGGGCGTGTTCGACGTTAGCGACAACGGCGACCCCACGCTTGAGCTCTATGACCAGAAGGGATTTGCCAGCCTCACCATTGGACTGCGGCAGGATCGAGCGGGCATTTCGATCTCAGGATCCGAACAGGAAGACAAACGCGCAACCCTGTTATTGGGAGTAGACGGATCGACTCCACAGATCGGACTGGCATCCAGGACCGGTGGAGCGACCGCATTCCTGAGCGTTGAGGACGGGAAGTTTCCTCGCCTTCAACTCATCAAGATCGGGCATCGAGGAGAATCAGCTTTCAGTACCTTCGCTGCCCTTCATGTTGCGGAAGAGGGCAGTCTGTTGCTTCTGGCCCCGGTTCACGAAGTCACCTCCGACGAGGAAGATGCCCCTACAAACACAGTCATTGCAGGAAGGACTGACTTCGAGACGGAGTCCTATGGAATTCGCCTGAAGGGCAAGGACAAGGACACCGACTGGCCGTCAACCAAGTAGCGCGCAACAGCAAGCCCGTGACGGAACTCCTTCGTCGGGCGAGCACCCTGTAGGTCGAGTCCCGGATGAGCAGTTCGACAACGAAAGCGGCCATTCTCGCGCTTTGCACGTGCGTGATCGCGCTAGCGAGCTGCGGCATGGTGCAGTT
>JAGQRH010000090.1 GCA_020425605.1 Planctomycetota bacterium
AGAAACGTGTCATCGGTTATGTCACGCCGCCGGGACAGAAGAAGATCGACGAGCGGGCGCTACATCGCTCGACGCTGTGGCGGCTGCTGCAATTTCTCGGTACGCAGACGGCCGCCTTACAGTTAGGTCTCGAACTGTGCAGCGAACACGATCCGCTCGCCACCGGGCATCGCTTTCTGGGTGCCGTCGCCCCGCATAAATACCGCAGTCCGCAACGGGGTGAGATCTTGCGCACCGCGCGCCGTTTGCTGCATCTGATCGATCATTGGAATCAGACTTTTGCAGAACCGTTCTTCCCCCGTTTCGCAACAAGATCACGGCCTCCCTGAGGTAGCTTGCTCCTTCGACAGATCACTTGGTTCCCGCGAAGGAGAATTTTTATGGGTCGTGACGATCAGGTGTGGGCCGTGTTTTGGTGCTCGCTACTCAGTCCGCTGCTGCTGGGAGAGATCCCGGAAGCGGAGCGCGAGGCGTATTTTCGCCGCCTGGCCGCGGAAGAACGGTTGCTGCCCAACGGACAACGCAAGCGTGTCTCGGTGCGCACGCTGCGGCGATGGTGGAACCGGCTCCGCAGTGAAGGAGTCGCAGGCACCTTCCGCCGCTCGCGCAGCGACCGGGGCCAGCCTCGCGCCAAACAACAAGCACTGCTGGATCGGGCCGTTGAATTGAAGAAGGAACAGCCGCGCCGCAGCGACGTCGTCATCAACCGCATCTTGAAGCAAGAGTTCGGTCGCGGCGTACCCCGCTCGACACTCTACCGCCATCTCCATCGCGAAGGTGCCACGCGCCGCAAGCTGGGAGTCAGCCAACAGAAGATCCGCTGTCGCTGGACGCGCGATCAGGCCGGAGCATTGTGGGTCGGCGACTTCGAGCACGGCCCGCCTGTCGTGCATCAAGGCCGCGCCGTCAAGACGCATCTCTCCGCCTGGATCGACTGCCATAGCCGCTATGTCGTGGAAGCCAGATATTACCTCCGCGAGAATCTCGACATCCTGGTCGATTCGCTCTTGCGTGCCTGGTCGCATCATGGCACTAGCCGCGAACTGTATGTTGACAATGCCAAGATTTATCACGCCAGTGCGTTGAAGCTGGCTTGCACCGAGCTAAACATCAAGCTCCTGCATCGCCCGCCGCGCGATCCAGCGGCGGGAGGTTTGATCGAGCGTTTCTTTCAGACGCTGCAGGGCCAACTGGAAGCCGAAATCCGCGCCTCCCAGCTGTTATCACTGGGAGACATCAACCGCGCGCTACAAGCTTGGCTGACGCAGGAATATCACGCTGCCGTTCATAGTGAGACCAGGCAGACGCCCCACGATCGCTATCACTCGGCCGCGCGTTTGCAGCGCCCGGTGCGGCTACAGGGCATTATCCCGCTGTTTCATCGCCGCGAGCAACGGACTGTCGATCGCGACCACTCCGACGTCACGATCCTCGAACAAACGTTCGCCGTCGATCCCAAGCTGCGCGGCGATCTGGTGGAAGTCCGGTTCGATCCTTTTCAAACGCGGGAATCGCTGCAAGAAGTTCAGCTCTTCCGGCTCGACGGTGCTTATCTGGGCCTCGCCCGCCGCTATCAGCGCGAGCTGGGACATCACCCGCAACCCGGTCCGCCCGCGCAGCAGAATCCGATTGAACCGTCCTACCTGAACGCCTTACAGGCCAGTCACGAAGCCAGCCAACAACAACGGCGGCAGCAAGGACTCGACTTTCAGTCCGCCCAACAGCGCAACGTTTGGTCGCTCAGCAGCTTCGCCGCGCTCGTGGCCCGCTTACTGGGACGCCCTGCGGGACTTTCGGCACTCAGCCGCGAGGAACTCGATGCACTCCGCGCCTTCCACTCGCGACACAACCGCCTGCACGAAGCGCTCGTGCGCACGGCGGTCGCTCAGGCCGAAGCACTCACGATTCCACACGTGTTGTGGCAACTTCAATCCCTTTTATTTCCAGGAGACGCTTGATGTACCTCGAACATTTTCAATTTCGCAGTCAGCCCTTCTCCGAACACGCCGCCGCCACCGCCTTGTGGCAAGACACACGCATGAAGGAAGGTCTCGCTCGGCTCGAGTTCCTGCTCGCGATGGGCGAACTGGGACTGGTCACCGGCCCCAGTGGTGTCGGCAAGTCGGCGCTCATCAAGCGACTGCTCAGCCGACTGACGCCGCAGCAGTGCGAGGTGGTCTACTGTCATTTGACGCATCTGCCTTCGTCAGGATTGTTGAAGCTGATCGCTACGCAACTTGGCGAAACGCCGAAGCGCGGCAAGGATCGTCTTTACGAACAGATTCTGGAACGAGCCCAGCGCAGCGAGGGCACCTTGCTGCTGATCTTCGATGAAGCCCATCTGCTCACGTCCGAATCCTTGACCGACGTGCGGCTGTTGATCAGTTCGGCCTTGGAGGTCGGCCCGCCGTTGAAGATCCTGCTCGTCGGCCAGGAGTCACTCCGCGGCACGGTCAAGCGGGCGCAACATGCGGACCTGCTGAACCGGGTATCGGTCCGTTATCAGCTGCGGCCGCTCAGCAAGGAGCAGACCGCCCAGTACGTGGACTTTCAGATCTCGCAGGCGGGCGGCGATGGGAAGATCTTTGGC
>JAGQRH010000091.1 GCA_020425605.1 Planctomycetota bacterium
GATCCGAGCAGGGCGCTGGCGGCGCCCCGGCATGCGCTGCAACGCAAACTGCTCGACGGCTTGCGCTACCTGCTCAAGGAAGAGCTCAAGTTGAACCAGGGGGGGCCGGCGGACGGCTGGCTGACCCAGGACGCGCTGTGGCTGGTGAGCAAGACCGTCTCCGACAAGCTGCGCGCGCATCTGCTGTCGCAGGGCGTCGACGGCATCCCGGCGAGCAACTCGGCAGTCTTCAATGTGCTGCAGGATCACGGCATCGTGCAGCCGACGCCGGATGGAAAGGCGATCTGGAAGGCTACCGTCACCAGCGACGCCGGCTGGTCGCACGCGTTCACCTTCCTGAAGGTATCGCCGGCGATGATCTGGGATGCCGCTGACCGGCCGGCACCGTTCGCAGGCCGCGTGCTGGTCGACGAGGAGCAGGCGGGGCCGACCCCGCAGGCGCTGGCGGTGCCCGATGGGCCGCGCGTGGAAGGCATCGAAGCTGTCCCGGCGAGCACGGCGCCGATCGCATCCGCAGGCACAGACACCGGCGTGGCCGCGCTGCTCGATCTGCTGGGCGACACCGCTCCATCCACAGCATCGGAGATCCCGGCTTGTCGCGTCTCCGAGTCCGAACCGACGCCTTCGACCGGACTCCCGCCGAAGATGAGCCTTGCGCCTTCCGAGGATCGCACGGAGCCTTCCGGGGCGCACTTCATGGCTTGGCTGCGTCAGGGCATCCAGACGCGCAAGCTCATCATCAATGACGCCAAGGCCCTGGTGCATACCGTCGCCGGCACGGCTTACCTCGTCAGTCCCGGTGTGTTCCAGCGCTACGCTCAGGAGTTCCTTCAAGTCGCCGCGCTGGCCAAGCAGGAGAAGCTGGAGGGGTGGCAGTGGATACAGAAGCGCTTCGAGAAGCTGGGACAGCACCGCAAGCAGCCCAGCGGGCTGAACATCTGGACCTGCGAAGTCACGGGGCCGCGCAAGTCGCGCCGCCTGCACGGCTATCTGCTCACCAGCGCGGATGCGTTGTTCTGCGAAGCGCCGCCGGATAACCCCTACCTGCGGCTCATCGACGAGGCAGCAAGGCGTGACAATGCAGTCCTTGGCGGCAATGATGATGACGATCAGGGATAGGCTGCGGTAGGCGCACGGGCGGCCTTCAATCCGCGGATGGGACCGACTCCGCCAGCTTGGCTTCGGTCAGCGTCATCAAGTGGGCGGCACTGCATTTCAGCGCACGGGCGATCTTGAGGATGAGCGGGAGCGTGGGGACATGCTCGCCGCGCTCGATCTTGCCCATGTGCGACCGTTCGATGCCGGCCATGTGGGCCAGGGCTTCCTGAGCGATACCCTGGTTGGTTCTTTCCTCCCGCACGGCAGCACCAAACGCGATGGCTGGTTTCGCTTCGTAGGTAGTGGTGCCGGTGGGACGGCCTCTTTGGATCGAACGCTTTTGCATTGCCAAAAGCGTCGATCGCGGCCACGATCTAAACCACGTTAAACTTAACTCACACAGCGGCTTCGAAGTCAGAGGCCGCAATTTTGCCGCTTGGGGGATGCTGGACGTGGAGTCGAGTGACGTCACCGCCGAGATACGCATGGCCGTGCTCGGCGAATGGGTGCCGCCCCAACTTGCCAGCGTGCTCGTCCTGCAGCGTGCCGAAGAGCCGGAGACGCATGTCGTCCTCGCAGGATGGACCGATCGCGGTCGAGGTGCGGAGCCGCTAGGCGACGGCTTCGACTTCGCCTTGTCTGCGGTTGCCCGGCAGTGGGCTGGCTGGGTATGCGAGCCGCTGTGGCACGACACGCTCGCGGTCGCCATGGCCAAGCGCTCCCACTTGCTGGCCTACCGTGAAGTGCCGTGCCAGGAAGTCCTCAAGCAGTCCGTGATCTGCTCACAGTCGACGACCCACGAATCATGGCGCATGACCGTACAGCGCGTGTTCGATGACGTGCTGCACGAGCGAGAGCAAGCGGTGGAGACATTCGATGTGGCGATGACGCTGGTTGGCGCCGGGTACGGGATCGCCATTGCGCCTGCCGCGAGACTGGCGAGCTACTTGCACCGCGGCGTCGCTGTGCGACCGCTGGCCGGCGCACCGACGATCGTGATGGCTTATCTGCTCCGCCGCAACGCTTCGTTGTCGGACACCCAGGCAAGATTCGCCCGCCGCGCGCGATTGGTGTCCTGACAGGTGCGCGGGGATCGCGGTTTCGCCACGATCCCGCTTCCTGCTGCTAGGCCACCCGAACGCGCGGCGGGGTCCAGTCGGTTTCCTTCACGGCTGTGCTCACGGCCATGACGAGCTTGTCGAGATTGCTGGCAGTCACGCCCTCCAGTGCCGAACGCCCTCGCAGCATCGAGCGCGGTTGAAGCAGTGCATGGTAGATCTGCCAAGGGTCCGCACCCCGGCTCAGTTTCAGGACGGACTGGATCAGTTCGTGCTTGAGGGGGTCGAGGTGCCAGTCCGGTACACGCTGGCCGCGGTTGCCCACGTTCAACGCCAGCAGGTTGCCTGCCTTGATCTCGTAGCTGATCCACCTGCGGGACTTGCCTGCCATCTTGGCGAACGCAGCGACAGGGAGGTTG
>JAGQRH010000092.1 GCA_020425605.1 Planctomycetota bacterium
TTTGGCGGGGCATGGATGCGAGGGCTTGTACGTGCCATTCCCCGCTTCGGTGTCGGTGCACGCTGCCAGCCTGGGCGCTGAGATGACGCTTGATTGGGTCAACGGCGTCTATTCCCCCGCGTTGCGAACTAGGTTGATCGACCGCGCCCAGGAGCTTGCCACCCCCGATTGCGATCCGCTGCGGGATCGGGAATGTCCATTATGCAATTCATGAGTTCTTGGGCAGCCGACGACAAGAGGACGCTGTTGCATTTCTCGAAGCTCACGTTGGAGACTTTCTGTCAGCATGTTCAGGCCAGCGATTCTGACTGCGAAGCTGGCGGGCTGCTACTCGGTTCGGTCCATGGATCTCACATGCTCATTGAGCAGGCAACGGTTCCTATGGCATGGGATAAACAGTTTCGCTGCCTGTTCGAGCGAATGCCATTTGGTCACGAAGCCATCGCTCTGTCTAGATGGATAGCGAGCCAAGGTGTCGTCCGCTATCTGGGTGAATGGCACACCCACCCCGAAGACCACCCTTATCCTTCTGGTCTCGATAGATCAGAATGGAGGTGCTTGTCAGCGAAGCGTCGGGACAAGAGGCCTATGCTGGCTGTCATCGTCGGGCGAAAAGCTCTGCATGTCGAATTGGTGTTGTGTTCAGGTCGCGGTTCGGTATTCTCCCGGGTGGAATAGAGGCTGACAAACGACGCTTCCTGCAGCTGGCTAACAGCCGCGCAATCCTCTAGCAGCCTGTCGGACTTCCTGCGTGTTATGATGTATGGGTTTTCAATATGCGGCGGAAGACACCAATGGCGTTTCACCCGATAGACCGAGACACGGACTTTCTGCTGCCGCCGTCGGTACAGGACTGGCTGCCGGAAGCGCACTTGGCGCGCTACGTCGTGGAGGTTGTTGAGCAACTCGATTTATCGACACTGGAACGAGCGTATGCGGGGAACGGCAGTACCGCGTATCACCCGGCGACGCTGCTGTCGTTGCTGATCTACGGCTATACCACAGCGACCTTCTCCAGCCGGAAGATTGAACGCGCAACCTATGATTCGCTGGCGTTCCGCTTTATTGCCTGCAACCGGCACCCGGATCACGATACGCTGGCCAACTTCAGGAAGCGCTTTGGCAAGGAGTTCCAATCGGCCTTTGTGCAGGTGCTGCAGATCGCACGCGAGAACCAGTTGGCCAAGTTTGGCACGGTCAGCCTGGACGGGACCAAGGTGCACGCCAACGCCAGCCGGCACAGCGCCCTGTCTTACGGTCATGCCGAGAAGATCGAGGCCCAGCTCAAGGCCGAAGTGCAGGAACTCATGAAGCTCGCCGACGCGGCGGATCAATCCTCGCTGCCGGACGGCGTGAAGCTGCCTGACGAGATCCGGCGCCGGGAAGACCGGCTGGCCGCAATCGCCGCCGCCAAGGTCACGATTGAAGCCCGTGCGGTGGAGCGCTTCCAGCGCGAGCAGGCGGTATACGAAGCCAAGCTCGCTGCCCGTGCCGAGAAGGAAGCGGCACGCGGAAAGAAATCCGGAGGCAAACCGCCGCAGCCGCCGCAAGCCGGTCCGCGTGCCGACGATCAGGTGAACCTGACCGACGAAGAATCGCGCATCATGCCCCGCCCCGGTGGCGGATTCGAACAGAGCTTCAACGCCCAGGCGGCAGTCGATACCGAGTCGATGCTCATCCTTGCCACGCACGTCACGCAGGCGAGCAACGACAAGCAACAGGTCGAGCCAATGTTGAAGAAGATCGGGGACAACCCCGCGGGCTTGAATCAGCCCGAGACCTTGCTCGCCGATACGGGTTACTACAGCGAGCAGAACGTCAAGGCGTGTGTCGCGGCGAACATCACGCCGCTGATCGCCCGCCAGCGCGACGAACATCATCCGCATTGGCGCGACCGTTTCAGCGAACCCGCAACGCTGGCCGACGACGCTTCCGCCGTCCAGGCGATGGCGCACCGGCTCAAGACCCGCGCAGGCCGTGCCGCCTACGCCCTGCGCAAGCAGACCGTCGAACCGGTGTTCGGCATCATCAAGTCGGTGATGGGGTTTCGGCAGTTTCTGCTGCGCGGGCTCGACAATGTGTGCGACGAATGGACGCTCGTTTGCCTGGCGTGGAACTTGAAGCGCATGGCCGTATTGCGTCTTCAGTGAGGAGAACCCTTGGGAATCGTCCGCCTTGCGTGCGAAAAGGCCTCAAAAACGGTTGTTATCCCCGTCTGTTGTCCCGCATCGCGAAAACTGCTCCGCCCCGCAGGGCGGAGTCCGACAGGCTGCTAGCGGGGCGACCGCCGCAAGGCGATCGAGTCCTCTCTTTGCAAGCCGCGGCAGGGGCCTCAGGGCGAGGCGCAAGCGGCTGAAATAACGGTGATTTCGACCATCCACGCGTCCATCTTTGCAAACGACGCGTCGATCACCGGCGATAAGCGATAAGTGCCTGAGCGCAGGGGGATTTCCGCCTTTGACGCGTCCA
>JAGQRH010000093.1 GCA_020425605.1 Planctomycetota bacterium
CGAACTCAAGGCTCTGTTTGAAGAACAGGGCAGCCGCATCTTTGGTTGCCGCAGCCTTCCACGGCAGCTTCTTGGATTCTGGTTGACCGCAAAGCATGACTCAGCGGGATTGAAAGAAGTGCTGACCGAGCGTTTCCAGGGGACCACGATAGGCGACCTGAAGCATCGTGTTCTTGTGCCGGCAGTCAACTACTCGACGGGGCGTGGGCAGTTCTTCAAGACACCGCACCATCCGTCCTTTGAGCTGGATCACCGAATGAAGGTCGTTGATGTGGCGTTGGCGACTGCTGCCGCGCCGGTCTATTTTCCTCTGGCGCGCAACGACCGTGGTGTCTTCGCGGATGGGGGACTGGTGGGTAACGCCCCAGGCCTGTTCGGGTTGCACGAGGTCAAGACGTTCCTGGCGCCGAAACAGGATGCGCTGGTTCGGGTCCTCGCCATCGGCACGATGACCATCGGTGCGACCGTTCGCGGCGGCGCCAGCCTCGACCGCGGATTCGGCAAGTGGCGCGGGGGACTCTTCGACCTCGTGATCTCTGCCCAGGAGTCGTCGGTGGACTACATGCTGCGGCAGGCGCTGGGCAATAACTACTTCCAGATCGACGACAAGGCAACGCCGGATCAAAGCAAGGACGTGAAGGCGCTGGATCGGGTTTCCATTGGCGCCACGAATACGCTCAAGGATCGCGGCAACCACGCGGCGCAGCGTGCGCTCGGCGATCCTCTTTTCCAACCGTTTCGAGCGCACCAGGCCGGCGCTCCCATCTTCTATCACGGCCCCAACAAGAATGTTCCGGAGGCCGCATGCTGAACCTGAGCCCGCTTTTCTTTACCACTGCTGATGACGAATCGTGCATGCACGACGAGCTGGATTTGACGCCTGACCAACGCGCCTGGATCGCCAGCGCGCGCACTGATGTAAGAAACTGCCTGCGCACGGGCATCCCCCGCGTGCTTAGGGCGAGCGGCTACACGGAGGACGTGCCGCAGCCACGGTTCTTCACTCAAGGTTCCTGGGCATACAAAACGCTGAACTCGCCGGCGCAACGTCCGCAGCAGGCCGACGTGGATGACGGTTGCTATCTGCCAATGAGTTTCGTCTCGCAGACGAAGCGTCCCAGCACTGCGGCGACGGTGTTCTTTGCCGCTGCGGAAGAAGCATTGAAGCCGCTGGTCGAGGAAAGGCGGTGGAAGCTTGTCACCGACAAGCCGACGTGCATCCGCATCGTCATTGCCGCCTATGCCCACATTGATATTCCTCTATACGCCATTCCCGACGAAGAATTTGTCATGCTCGCAAAGGCTTCGATGGAGCGATATGGCTACGACTCGCTGACGGAAGCGGTGAACATGGCAGAGCGCGATGCCTGGACCGCGCTGCCGGCTGACGAGGTGCTCCTGGCCCATCGTGAGTGCAACTGGATGCGCTCCGATCCCAGACCCGTGAAAGAGTGGTTTCTGGGCGAGGTGGAGGCCAAGGGGGAGCAGTTCCGCCGCGTGATTCGCTACTTGAAGGCGTTCCGTGATTGGAGGTGGTCTAGCGGCGGGCCTGCTTCGATCTTGTTGATGGCCGCCGCAGCCCCGCTCTTCGAAAAACGCGATCGGCGCGACGACCTAGCCTTGCTGGATGTCGTCGCGGCGCTGCCGGCCCGGTTGCGTGCGGGGGTGAACAACCCCGTGGAAGAGTCCGAGTCGCTCACGGGGCGGCTCGGCAAAGCGGGGGTCGAAGAAGCTGCAAAGGCGTTCGAAGAATTTGAAAAGGTGCTTCGCGGAGCCACCGGCGCCGGCAGCCCTTCACAGGCTTGCATTTGGATGCAGGGCGAGTTCGGCCCGCGCTTTCCGAACGACCCGGATCGGGTCAAGGTGGTATCCGTCGCCGCCACCATTGCTGCGGCCCCGGCCACGGCCGGTCCGAGCGAGCTTGTCGGGCGAACGAAGGCTGGATGAGCAGCGCCGCAGCGGTCGCAGACGTAATCGAGGCCTTCAAGCAGCGAGGCTTCGAGTTCGTTGGTAAGACGGATGACGGCTGGTTCAGACTGCATGGGCGGTTGATGCCGCCGCAAGCGGACAAAGGCTGGCCGTGCGAAGTCCATCTCGACCCCACGTTCTTCGACTTGCCTCGCATCCGGCTGCTGGAAATCCCTCATGAGCTGCCCGCAGCAGTTCCTCATCTTGGCGCAGATGGCGGACTTTGCTATCTCGCCAAGGGCACGGTCGTTCTGGACATCTACGATCCTGTCGGGCAGTCCCTTGCGTGCCTGCAACGCGCGGCCGTCGTGTTCGGGCAGATCATGAAGGGGGAGATGATCGAAGACCTCGCGGAAGAGTTCTTCGCCTATTGGCACGGCTGGCATTGTTTCGTGGACATGCAAGGCGAGGATCTAGGGCGACAGAACTGCATAGTCGCGCAGGCCAATGGG
>JAGQRH010000094.1 GCA_020425605.1 Planctomycetota bacterium
TCGCTCAACCGCATCAACGTGGCCGTCTCGCGGGCAAAAGGTTTGGCCCTGGTTTTCGGGGCTCCGCGTCTGCGCGAGGCGAAATGCGAGACGGTTGAGCAGATGCGGCTGATTAACACGCTCTGTGCGGTGATGGCACCGCCAGAAATCAAAGGGGCGCCATGAGATTCGACCCAAAAGACATCGTCGAACATCTGCGCCACAACCTTGAGCGTTATCCCTATGCTGATGGGTTCCCTGTCCTTCGCGAGCTTCTGCAGAATGCCGATGACCCGAAAGCTGAAGCTGAAAGCGTAGCCGTAAGCCTTCTCAGTGGGTGGCCGGAGGCTGCCAATCCGCTGCTCCGCGGACCGGGCCTCTTGTTAGTCAACGACGGTGGTTTTGACGCCGGCTCAGCAACAGGAATGCAAACCTTCGGCGGAAGCGTGAAGGCGCTCGATGAGGCCGCCGTGGGGCGGTTCGGCCTCGGGCAGAAATCTGTCTTTCACCTTTGCGATGCCTTTGTTGTTGTTCCCTGTGGTTACGGGGCAGAACACGCTCCCTTTGTCGTCAACCCTTTCGAGACGCTCGGACGCGAAGGCGATGACTGCCTTCGCTGGACCAAAATCGACGAAAGCGATGCATCCCTTATCGTTTCGGCGGGGGAGCGCTTCATATCCTCGTCCCGCAGACTGAACTTGTGGTTCCCCCTGCGACGTCACGGACTGCGCCCCAAGCCGACGAGCAAGGGCGTTGTCGCAACCGACGTCACGCCTGAAAGCCTCTCGCCCCTTGCAGACCGTCAACGCCTCGCTGAAATGCTCGCATCGCTGCGTCATGTGCGCCGCGTGTCGGTCGAGATCAACGGCGTGCGCGTTGAACTCGACCGCGATGCGGCCCCCAGCATGGTTCGCTACGGACTTGATCCCGGTGATCATCGTTTCGGGGGGGCGCTCGGCCCGGGTATCTTTAGCCTCGGCCGCGAACGTCGTGCATCTGACGAATTCCGCAGCGACCTTCGAGGGTCGGACAACTGGCCACTCAGCCGGAACCCGGACACCGACGAGGAGCAGAAACAAAAAGCAACACCCCACGGCACTGCAATCCTCGTGGTCGAGCCTGACAGCCGTGGGCAGCTCTCTGCCGACTGGTCGGTGCTCCTGCCGGTAACTCAGGCTTTTCGCGCCCTCCGACATGACGGCAAGGGACGCCTGAAGCTGCTACTTCATGGATGCTTTTTCGTAGACAGCGGGCGCAAGGCCGTCATCGGACTTGACGATGCCGGCACGAGGCACTCTGAGCAGAAGCCTTCGAACGAGGCTGCGCTACGTGCGGATTGGAACCGTAGCCTCCGCGACGAGCTTGTTCTGCCGCTGATCCCAGCCGTTTTTCACGACGCGCTGGCACAACAGGTACTCTCGGGTGAGGCGCTAGCAGCTGCGGTCAGCGCACTGGCGAACAGCGACTTCGGTCGCACGCACCGCGAAGCGATCGCGGCGGAACATGTGCTGGCCCGCTGCGTTGACATCACTCGAGACAGCACGGTGGCGCGCTGGCGCCTCGTTTCGGCTGGGACGGCCCTTCGGCCCCTGCCGGCAACCAACGACCGTGGGCGCGTCGCGCTCTTAGAGCTCTTGCCCAATGTAGTCGACTGGGCGGCGGCGCGCAACCTAACGCTGGTCTGCGGCACAGATGCACTGCTCGCGCCCGAAGTGCCGGGCTGGAACCCCGGTGAGTTAAAGGAGTTTCTGGCGGGGCTGGAGCCCGAGTGCTTTGCAAGCGAAAGACACACGCGCGTTCTGACAGGTTTCCTACTTGTCGCATGCGCCAACGAAGATCTGCGCGTGGCTGCGGCCGAGCCAGTCATAGACCGGCTAAGGAAGGCGATCGCGTCGGCGCGCGCGCTTGCACCGCATGTCCGGATCGCTGAGGTTCTGGCCACCGTAAATTGTGCGGACATCGTGCCGTTGCCACCCTCGGCCTCCGAGCGCTACGTGTTGCGCGCACTCGCGCAGGCGCAGAACGCACCACTTTGTCTGTCCCGGGCATGGCTACCGGAAAGGACGGACGACAGCCCGACGCTCGACGCCGACAAGGCCCGGCCACTTATCGCAGCGTTGCAGCCGCTGTTCGCGAACGCAGCGCAGGGCGAGGCCGCAGGTGCGGCATCCCTCACCATCGTGCGCCGGCTCAAGAACCTGGAAGCGGCACTTGCCGACCCGGAGCTTAGCAAACTTCCTGTGGTACGAGCGCTCGATGGCAGTGGCAGCCGCCTGCTGAGCCTTGCCGAACTCGACGCCACAGCGCGCGAAGGGCGGCTGTTCCGTGACACACCGCCTGCACGAATGCTTCTTGGGTTGTTGGCGGCCGCGCTGCCTGAGGCGAAGGCGTTCATCCTTCCCAGC
>JAGQRH010000095.1 GCA_020425605.1 Planctomycetota bacterium
GAGAAGACGATACGGGCGCCGCTCTGCGCGGCCATCGGCTGCAGGCGCGGAATCATCTTCGCCATCCAGGCCGGCTCGCCGCACAGGTCGACATAGTCAGTGCCAGCCCGCGCGCAAGCCGCCACCAGCGTTTCGCCATGGCTTTGGTAGGGGCCGACGGTGGTCAGGATCACACGCGTACGCGCCGTCAGGGCGGCCAGCGCGGCGGCATCCGACGCATCCGCGGTGAGCAGAGGCAGAGTGGCGGGCGCGCCGATGGCATCGCGCACCCTCGCGAGCTTGGCGGCATCCCGCCCGGCGAGTGCCCAACGCAACCCCCCTGCAGCACCGTAGGTCGCTTGCAGATACTCGGCCACCAGGTGGCCAGTGAAGCCGGTGGCGCCGAAAACAATGAGGTCGAAGCGTCGTTCCATTCAGCATCCTCGCACTAAGGGAACCGCTGAAAAATGAGCGTTGCAGCCTCGGCGATGCCGCCAAAACGCGAGGCAAGTCCGCTGGAATGCCGAATTGATGACGTGCGCATCGCCATTCGTCGATTACGGCCGCATTCCGAGCTTTCCCCGCCCATTTCAGGGCTTGTGGTGTTCATCAGGACGCAGCTTGGGCGTGAAGCGCCAACAAGTGCCGCTTGGCAATCACCAGATTGGCCAGAGCGAACAGGGTGTGCAGTTGCGCCGTGTTCTTGTCCAGGCCCCGGTAGCGGACCTTCCTGAAGTGGAACAGGTTCTTGACGATGTGGAAGGGGTGCTCGACCTTGGAGCGGATGCTGGCCTTGACGGATTCCAGTTTGCGCAGCAACCGGCCGACCGGCGTGTCTTCCGGGACGGCCTTGAGCTTGCCGCGCTTCATGGCGATCTGCCAGTTGATCTCCCGCTCCTTCAGTTCGTCGCGCTTCTCGGCACCGGTGTAGCCGGCATCCAGGAAAACATCCTTCTCCTTGCCGTGCAGCAGATGCACGGTCTGGGTGACGTCCGCTTCGTTCGCCGCCGTGCCGACGACGGTGTGCACCAGGCCACTCTCGGCATCGACGCCAATGTGCGCCTTCATGCCGAAGTGCCACTGGTTGCCTTTCTTCGTCTGATGCATCTCGGGGTCACGGGCCTTCGCTTCATTCTTCACCGACGGCGGTGCGGCCAGGATCGTTGCATCGGCAATCGTGCCTTCGCGCATCATCAGGCCCTGCGCCGACAGTTGCCTGTTGATCGCTTCGAAAAGCGTCTTGGTCAGTTCGTGCTTCTCCAGCCGGTGACGGAACTGCAACAGCGTCGTGGCATCCGGCACCGCTTCCCGCGCCAGGTCGATCCCGACAAAGGCGCGCAGCGCCTGACTGTCGGTGATCGCATCTTCAACGCCTTCGTCCGACAGGCCGTACCACTGCTGCACGCAATACACTCGCAGCATCCGCGCCAGGTCGACCGGCGGACGACCTCGCTTGCCCGTCGGGTAGTGCGGTTCAATCACCGCCATCAGCTCGGCCCAGGGAACGACCTTCTCCATATCCGCCAGAAATCGTTCTCGTCGCGTCATCCGCTTCTTGCGCTCAAACTCGACTTGGGAAAAACTGATCTGCTTCATCGGCGTGGCTCGGCTGTCGGTGGGATGCCGCGATTATACCATGTGGATGGGTGGCGATTAAATCAGTGGTTCCCTAAGCCTGCGACGCTGCCCGCCGGCATTGCTGCGTAGCCGTCGCTCAGGCAGCTTGGGAGGACACAACGGCGACAAGTGGGAACAAGCTCAGGACGACAAGTCGGGCGCGCTTCAGCACGGCATTCTCGGGGGGGTCTGGTAGGCGGATACTGATACAGCACCGGTAGCGAAGGCTCTCCGCCGTTCGGCTTCCCGGCGAGTTCTCTCCTGTTCCTACCGTGCAGCTACCGAGCAGGGTAATGCACTCCGAACCACTGGTCGCAAACGGGACGATTCCTACGTTCCGGCGACGTGTTCTTCGTCCGTTTCCGTGCCATGGCGTCTTCGAAATCGTCAGCGTTCTCGCCGAGTGCGTCTCGCTACAGTGCTGTCAGAACTGCTTCCCGATCCTTACTCAGATGATCCTGGTTCGCTTGAGAAATCGAGATTTCGGTTTTGTACTTATCGACGACCGCCGGCATTTCGCTTGAAATGCTGCCCCCCATGTCGCACGCAATGCGATCGACGTTCTACCGAGCCGTTCGTGGCTGCTGCGCGAAAGTGGGGATTCTCACCATGGAGGCTTCTGCGCAGAAAACGACGGAACGCTACCCACCAAGCGATCATACGAATCCATTGAACTACTTATTCAGCAAAAAATGCTCCATCCGGTGACCTG
>JAGQRH010000096.1 GCA_020425605.1 Planctomycetota bacterium
CCACCGTGTTCGCCGACGTCACCAACGCCATGACCATCGCCCGCGAAGAAATCTTCGGCCCCGTGCTCAGCCTCATCCCCTTCGATACCGAAGCCGAAGCCATCGCCATCGCCAACGACAGCCCCTACGGCCTCACCCACTACCTGCAAACACAAGACCCCGAACGCGCAAAACGCGTCGCCCGCGCGCTGCGTGCCGGCATGGTCGAAGTCAACGGCAAGCCGCTGGGCGCGGGTGCGCCCTTTGGCGGTTACAAGCAGTCAGGGAATGGCCGCGAAGGCGGGGTGTGGGGGCTGGAAGACTTTCTGGAGGTAAAGGCGGTCAGCGACTGGCAGTAAGCCGAGCCCGAGCGTGCCAAACACGCGCGGGCTCGCTCAACGCCCAGGCAACACCGGCAGCGGACCAAACATCTCGGCGGACAGCAACTCCCGCTCGCCCGTTTCGGGGTGCTGATACACCCAACGCAACCAGAGCCACGCCTCCGACCCGCAGGACTGTACGCGCCCGTCCGCCATGTCCAGCACGCACCATGCATCGTCATCGAGATGGTATCGAAGCAGCGGAAGTGCTTCTCCCGTCGTCGCGTCCCACACCCGCAGCGTGCCATCATTCCCCGCCGACAGCAGGTGATCGCCCGTCGGCGACCACGCGCAGCTATGCACCCAGCCCTCATGGCCGCGCAGGGTGCGCAGGCAATCGCCCGAGGCCGCGTCCCACACCCGCAGCGTGCCATCATTCCCCGCCGACAGCAGCCGATCGCCCGTCGGCGACCAGGAAAGGCCGTGAGCAAACAGATGGGCAGGAAACATCCATGGCTTGGCAGCACTTTTCTGAAAAGGCTGGGCCAGCGCTGCGCTGAAGCCGCGATTACCTGCATAGTAGGCGGCACGATGCGCGCCGGGCAGACCACGCGCCTCTGCCAACGCACAATCAAGCCAATGAGTACTGCGGCAGGTGGAAGCACCAAAGTCAGCAGCTGTTGCATTGCAGCGACGGAATACGGCAGCGGTCAGATCGGCGCCCACCCAGCGCGAACCAATCAACCGGCAATCAAGAAACTCCGCCTGTGTCAGCCGGGCGTCGTCAAGCACCGCCGATTCCAGATTGACCCCCTGCCAACTTGTACGGCGAAGTGTCGCGCCCTTGAGGTTCAAATTTGAGAGGTTGAGAAAGCCATCGCTTCCCTCGGCGGTGAATACACGATCCGACAAATCGGCCCCGGGCAACTGTAAGCCAGACAGCGAAGGCGCTGGCAGGGCATGCGTCTGCGCATAGAGCATGTATTCGAAGGCCAACTCGCTCGCCTGTGGCCGATAGGCATCGCGAATACGGACGAGCGTGGCCAAGGCCGTCGGCAGCAGGTCATCGTCTTCAAGCCATTGGCCAAGAAAGTGCAGCGTTTCACGGCTGACAGGCGGCAGCTGCAAAACCCCTTCGTCACCATGCACCAATGCACGCCGCAAAAAACCAGCGAGAAAGAACTCGAGCAGCGACGTATGGGCAAATCGAAAACCATCCTCACCTTCGCGAACCAGAAAGGTCGCGGTACGCAGGTCTTCTTTCAAGAGTTCGCGGTTGGCGCCAGCGTAATGCGCTGCAATGTTCGGATTGGATTCGAGAAAATCAATCAGCCACTGCTCGACTTCACCCACCCGCCACAGCCGCTTGCCGGAACGCCACAATGCAGCCGCAAAGTATTCCATCAAGGCCTGTTTGTGATCGGGCGTTAACTGGTGCTTGCCAGTGTCCCGCTCAAGCCAGGACAGCACCATGTGGCGGTAGAGCATAAGCCCGGTGACTTTTCGGCCCTCGAGATTCCAGCGCTCGATCTGATGAAAGTGCTTGGCGATAAGGCTCAGTGTGTAGGGGCGTTCGGCGATTTCCGAGAGGTTGTGCACCGAACGGATGACCTCCATGACGCGCGCAGGGTCTTCATCAGGCAAGGTTTCAGTCAAAAAGCTGAGGATCTGATCCTCATTGAACGGCAGCAGAACCAAAGCACGATAGTCTTCATGCCGGATGCCATCACGCCCCTCGCCTGTCAGAAATGTCTTCTGGTCGCGCAGGGTACGAAAGTAGTGCGTACGGCAAGAGATCAGCAAACGGCCACGCCGGATCGCTTCGGTTTTTGGCTGGCGCTTGTTTGCTGGCGGCAAGATCCTGAAGAGTTCGCGGGCAAAGTGCTGGCCTTGCGCGGGCGTGAGGTGAACCAGCACCTCATCCAGGCCATCGAAGATGACCAACGCACCTTCTTC
>JAGQRH010000097.1 GCA_020425605.1 Planctomycetota bacterium
CCTCCGGCAGCGGTAAGACGACTCTGCTGAATTGCGTGGCCGGACTGATCAAGCCGCGCGACGCGAAGATTGCTGTGAACACGAGAGTGGTCTGCAACCGTCCGGGCGGGACGTGGACACCGCCCGAGCGCCGCAAGCTGGCCATCGTTACGCAGGACCCGCTGCTGTTCCCGCACCTGAGTACGCGCGCCAACCTGACCTATGCTCCTGGCGCTGCAGACGCACTGGAAAGTGACAGCGGCTGGAAGATCATCGACGTGCTGCGCCTGAAGCCGCTGCTTGAGCGTAACCCGGGCAATCTCAGCGGCGGGGAGAAGCAGCGCGTCGCACTCGGGCGCGCACTGCTCAGCAAACCCGAGATGCTGCTGCTGGACGAGCCGACAAGTGCGCTTGACGCCGAGCTCGCGCGCGAAGTGCTGGCTCTGTTGCTTGAGGTTAAGCGTTCACTGAGCGTCGCAATGTTGTTTGTGACCCACAAGGCCGGCGAGTTGATGGCTCTGGCCGACGACTGCATCGTACTGAGCGAAGGCAAGCTGGTTGCCCAGGGGCCGCCCGTGCAGGTGCTTTCGAAGCCGCGCGCCATCGGAGTGGCGAATCTTGTCGGCGTGGACAATCTGCTGCGCCTGAACGTCGTTCGGCACGATGAAGAAGGCGGCGTAACGTTGCTTGATCTTGGCGGCCACGAACTTGCCGCGCCGCTTTGCACTGCGGATGCCGGGCAGCAGGTAAGTGTTGGGCTGTATGCGGACGAAATCATGCTGTGCCTTGAAAAGCCGGCCGGTCTCTCGGCCCGCAATGCGCTGCCTTGCCGAGTCACGCAGATAGACGCCATGGACCACGAAGTGCTGGTGAACCTGCGCATCGGCGCAACAGACCTGTTGGCGCGAATTACGCCCGGCGCCGCGGCTGAGCTCGGACTCGACAAAGACACACAGGCCGTGGCCGTGATCAAGACAGCCGCCTGCCATTTGCTCGGTTAACGAAAAAGGCCCGGCGTTAGCCGGGCCTTCGAACTACGATTCACGAACTACTTGTACGTCTCAGCGAACTGAACCAGCGAACGCACCGGCGAGCCGGTTGCGCTCTTGGCTGCCCACAGGCGCCAGCCTTCGCCGTCGTTCATGGCAGGGCCCGCGATGTCGAGGTGGGCCCACTTCTGTCCTTCATCAATGAAACGCTGCAGGAACAGACCGGCCGTGATGGTGCCCGGGTTGCCACCGATGTTCTTCATGTCGGCAATCGGCGTATCGAGCTGTTTGTCGTAGAATTCATCCAACGGCAGGCGCCAGCCGTTTTCACCGACAGCCTGGAATGAATCGTGCAGCTGCTGCGCGACCTTGTCGTCGTTGCTCATGATGCCGACGACCTTGCCGCCGAGGGCGACAACCTGTGCGCCGGTCAGCGTAGCCATGTCAACGATGACGCGCGGCTTGTAGGTCTTCTGGGTGTAGGTCAGCGCGTCGCACAGGATCAGGCGCCCTTCTGCGTCCGTGTTGCCGATTTCGATGGTCTGGCCGCTCATGCTGGTGATGACCGCGCCCGGGTGGTAGGCGCTGCCGTTGATCAGGTTTTCGGTCGAAGGCACGACGCCAACCGCGTTCACCTTCAGTTTCAGTTTCGCGATGGCACCCAGCGCCGCGATCGTTGCCGCGCCGCCGCCCATGTCCATCTTCATGCCCAGCATGCCGGCCGCGGGCTTGATGTCGTAACCGCCCGAGTCAAATGTGAGGCCCTTGCCGACGTAGGCGATCGGCTTTTCGGTTTTTGGGCCGCCGTTCCATTCCAGAATGATCAGGTGCGCGGGGATGTCACTGCCGGCGTTGACCGCCAGGAATGCACCCATCTTCAGCTTTTGAATCTGCGCCTTGTTCAGAATCTTGCAGGTAAGCCCGGGAATCTTGCGCGCCATGTCCTGCGCGAACTTGGCCATGGTGGCCGGGTTCATGCGATTGCTGGGCTCATTTACGAGGTCACGGGCGTGGGCCGTGTACTCGGCCGTGGCTTCGCCGTAGGCGACGCCCTTCTTGATCTGCGCTTCGGGGCCGCC
Source organism: Planctomycetota bacterium (assembly GCA_020425605.1). Lineage (GTDB taxonomy): Bacteria > Planctomycetota > UBA8742 > UBA2392 > UBA2392 > JACKID01. Next base: position 2,048 of record JAGQRH010000097.1, read on the forward strand.
CGCGAGTGTGATCTTCGTGGCTGGCGTCTTCTTCTTGTCTTTTTTGGTGATCAGCACGTCGAAGCTGTAGCTGCCCAACAGCACGCCTTCAGCCGCCCAGCGCCCCAGCGAATCCGCGCCAGTGTTCTT
>JAGQRH010000098.1 GCA_020425605.1 Planctomycetota bacterium
CGCTTGTCCTTGAGTCGATAGCTTTCTCCCTTCAGTGGGATGACGTGCGCGTGGTGCAGCAGGCGGTCGAGCAGTGCTGCGGCCAGCGCGCTGTCGCCGGCCAAGGTCTGATCCCACTGACCAAAGTTCAGATTGCTGGTGATGATCAAGCTGCCGTACTCGTAGCGCTTGGCGACGACCTGAAACAGATCATGGGCTTGGCTCTTGTCCAAAGGCAGATAGCCAAACTCATCGATGATCAGCAGTCTGGGATTGCGGACGCTGCCGCGGAGCCAGGTCGTCAGCCGCTCCTGTCGGCGAGCGGTGCTGATGTCGCGCATCATGTCGGCGGCGGTGTAGAAGCGGACTCGATAGCCTTTCTCAGCCGCTTTGAGACCCAGAGCCAGCGCCAGATGGGTCTTACCTACGCCGCTGGGTCCGAGCAGCACCAGATTTTCGCTGCGCTCAATGAAGGTCAGCGTGGCCAACTCGGTGAAGGGCTTCTTGTCGATCCCGGCAAAGGTGAAGTCAAAATCCTCCAGTCGTTTGACCACCGGAAAGCCGGCGGTGCGCACCAGCATGGTTCGGCTTCGTTCCTGGCGTTGAGCGGTCTCGGCTCGAAGGACCCGGTCGAGGAAATCCAGGTAGGACCACTCCGCTGCACTAGCTTGCTGAGCCAATCGAGTGGCAGCGTCGACAACGCCGTTGAGTTTGAGGTCCTGGCAAACCTCGGCCAGCTTCTCGTGGGTGAGATTCATGCGCTCACCCCCGCGCTGTATGCGTCGTAGGCCGACAACGGACGTTGCAGCGGTGTGCTGGGACGTTCGATCCGTGCAGCACCTTGCTGCAGCTCGCGCACGCTGGCTGCAGTCCGAACGCTCGGTAGCGGCAACAGCGCCGCTTGCTCGATCAGCAATCGGGCCTGGGGCTGCTCACCGGTCGTGCCGTGCCGTCGTTGATTGGCGACTTCGCGCTGCCATAGCGCAAATCGGCTGTTGATCACCTCCAGCGTGAGCGTTTCACCGCGTTGGGCAAACTCGGCCAGCAGCGGCACGAAGAAGCTGTAGCGGATGAAGCGAATGCTGCGCTCTACCTTGCCTTTGGTACGTGCGCGATAGGGCTGACAAAGCCGCAGGTTGAAACCGTACTCGCGCGACAGCGCCACCATGCCAGCGTGGAAACGGTGTTTGCCTTCCCCGTCCGCATCACGCTGCACCACGACCGTGGCCATGTTGTCGTACAGCCCCTCAAAGGGCACCCCGCCCATCGCCCCGAAAGCCGCTACGTGCAGATCGCGCAGCGTCTCGAAACGTTGGTTGTCGACAAAGCGTCCGAACAGCCAGCGGGAATAACCCAGTGTCACCACAAAGGCATAGATGCGCTGACCATCGAGCCGAAACTCGGCCCAGTCCATCTGCATCTGCTGACCCGGCGGGGTCTCAAAGCGCACTACCGGGTCGGGCTTGGGCGGTGGCCGCAGCTCGGCCATGAACGCCCGCAAGATCGCATGTGACCCGGTATACCCCAGCGCAGTGATCTCGCGCTGGATCACCGTCGCCGGTATCCAATCCGGCGCCGCCGCGTTCAGGCGGTCACGGATGTACTGATGGAACGGCGTCAACTTCCCCGGCCGCTCCGGCCGCCGATAACGCCGACCAGTACCTTCATCGCGCACCCGCCGAACCGTGTTGCGCGACACCCCACAACGTCGCGCCACCTCCCGTATCCCCATCCCTTGCCTCAACAAAACCTCTATCTCCACTGCATCCTCCTGGATCAACATCGGAGCTTCCAAAGCCGCTGCAGGAAGCACCGCTCTGATTGCAGGTGGGTCAGTTTTCAACCGGCAGGTGGGTCAGTTTCCAACTGGCGCTAACAGTGGATTCGCTTCCGCCCAGGGACGAACTGGACTGCCTCGAAGTACCACGAACCGTCCTTGAGTTTGAACGGCATGGCATCGTGACAGCACTGGCACACCAACGCGCCGTCGCTGTTGGTGTAGTTCTGCCTCAGGTACGTGCGCGTCTCCTCCGATAGTTGGGTTTTCCCTCGGACGATCTGCCGCACTCTCTCCTCGGTCTCACGAACTGGTGCATCTGCGGCGTCGCCTGCGGCGACCTCCATGCGACGCAAGGGAT
>JAGQRH010000099.1:0-739 GCA_020425605.1 Planctomycetota bacterium
AGCATGTCGATCGACAGCAAATGGTCGCGCAACAACAGCAGATCGTAGTTTCCCCTGGTGCCGGTAATAAGCGCACCGAAATCCATGGTTTGCGAACTCCCCAGATCAGTGCGGTCGACTACCACGTGAGCCTCGGAAACATAGCGGTCGGATGCGATCAGGGCCCAGTAAATCACCGCCAGCACAATCACCAGCACGGCCAACTGCAGCAGTCGCTTGCCCGCGAAGCGCCGATGCGTGCGGGTCGCAAATCCGGCAACGGACTGCGAGGTGGAGCTTTCCCGAATCTTGTCGATCATGCGGAGATACTTTCCTTGTAGCGGCCCAGGGCTTCATCGATATTGTCGAACCAGTGCGCACGCCCCTCGTGCAACCAGATCCCCGCCGAACAGAACTCCTTGAGCGAACGTTCGTCGTGCGAAACCATGATCAATCCGGCATGGTCGGCAAGTTCCTGAAATGCCGCACGGCTCTTCTTCTTGAACGCGGCGTCACCCACGGCGGTGAGTTCATCGACCAGATAGACTTCAAAATCAAAGACCAGCGACAGGGCGAACTTCAGTCGCGCACTCATGCCGGACGAGTAGGTTTTGATGGGTTCATCGAAGGCGTCGCCGAGCTCCGAGAAGTCCTGAACAAATGCCATCTGATCGGCCAGATGCTCTTCATAGCCATGCAAGCGGCACACGAACTTTACGTTCTGTCGCCCGGTAAGCGAGCCTTGCAGTCCGCCGCCAAA
>JAGQRH010000099.1:749-2095 GCA_020425605.1 Planctomycetota bacterium
TCTTCATAGCCATGCAAGCGGCACACGAACTTTACGTTCTGTCGCCCGGTAAGCGAGCCTTGCAGTCCGCCGCCAAAGCCCAGCGGCCATGACACGCGGCAGCGCCGCTCGACAGAGCCACGGGTCGGTTGGTCGATGCCGCCTATCAAGCGCAGCAAGGTCGACTTCCCTGCCCCGTTTCGCCCCACCAGGCCTACGCTGCAGCGGCGTGGGATGGTTATCGTAACGTCCTCGAGCACCCATTTGCTGGCACCGGTTTCCGAACGATAGCGCTTGGCGACATTTTCCAGGACGATCACAGCGCCACCAGCCGTTTTTCGAAACGCACGTGCAGCGCGAGCCCCAGGAACATCGAAACCACGGCGAACACGACAAGGTATTCGATGCCGATACCTGGAGCCAAATGGTAGCCGGGAAAGAAGCCGCTGCGCACATACTCCAGGCCGTGCACGACCGGGTTCAGCAGCAACCACTCGCGTGCGGCAGGCGGCAGGGCCGTCGGCGAATACATCACGCCGGACATGAAATATAGCGGCGTAAAAATCAACTTGACGATCCTGCCGACCTCGGGGATCAGCTCATTCCCCACAGACAACACCAGGCCGAGCCCGAAGCCGAAAAGCCAGAGAAGAAAAACGCCAACAAGTGCCTTGAGCGGGTCATGCGGAATCGAATCCATGCCAACGAAAGCGGCGCCCGAAATGACCAGCAAGAAGACAATGAACTCGACGAATCCCTCAAGCAGCGCGCGCACGATGACCGTATCGACGGGTTTGACCTGCCGATACGCAAACAGGGCACGATTGGCGTTCACAGCTTCCATGCATCGGGTTGTCGGGTTCTTGAACATGTGAAAGCCCATCACGCCCAAGGCAAGAAACACCGCAAAGTCAGCCCCGGACAGCACACGGCTTCTCAGCGTTGAGAAGACCACCATCAAGAACACGACGTGCACGATCGGCTCGAGCAGTATCCACAGCCAGGCTGCGCGGCCGGCCGCAAGCCGCGTCACCCCTTCCCGCAGGAACAGCGCGCGCCAGACCGACAAGGTGACCTCGAGCGGGGTCCGCGGCATGCGGGCCGCGCCGCCGCCCTGGTTTGGTTTTTCGATCAACTGGTCAGAGGACAAGCGACAACCCCGTCAGCACACAAGACATTCGCAGCACATTCAGACAACCACCTCTGGCTCAATCGCGGCAGCAAGAACCCCCACAATCCGCTCTGCCGCCAGCCCATCCCAAAGCTCTGGCCGGCGCCCCTGCTTGCCACGCCCCGCCAGCACCTTGCCCACCTCTTCGACGATGCGCGTGGCGTCGGTGCCGACGAGCACGTTTGTTCCCTCATCA
>JAGQRH010000009.1 GCA_020425605.1 Planctomycetota bacterium
GGCCGCTTGAGCCGCCGTCGTCAGCGACCGTGACGACGGCCGTGAGCTTGTCAGTGTGTTCCTTCAGCCCGCGCAGAAGCCCGCTTGCCCCGGTACCGCCGCCGATGGCAACCACGGCGAGCGAACGCCGGAACAGTCGCGGGAACAAAGCCATGCTGCGTCCTGCTGTGAGGCGCGATGCGCCGGGGGGCCCTTACTCGTTCTTGGCTTCTTCGTAGGTCGACTCTTTGTCGATCGCGGTCGTGAGCCGCTTGACGTCACGGCCGAGCTTCTTGCGCCGGTCGCTGCCCTTGTGGCTCTTCAGCTTTTCCTTGATCTTCTTGAGCTGGCGGTCGGCTTTGTCGACGCACAGGTCAACGGCGGCGTGCATGTCTTCCTGGTTGTGGACGACGGCAGTGACCTGGTGGTGCGTGTCTGTTGAGATGTTGACTTCGCATACGTTGTCGAGCCCATCGCGGTCCAGAATGACCGAGATGTTCGCAATCCGTCCGAAGTGGCGCTCAAGCCTTTCCAGCTTTTCGCGCGCGTAGTCCTTCATCTTGCCGGTGACCTTGACGTGCTTTGCGGTGATGGTGATTCGCACCGTTTCTCCTTCTCAGTTGACTGCGTGGCACTCTAACAAGTTCGCCCGTCCGTAGGATGCCCTGCGCAGCGCTTTTGGGCCTCGGGTTTAATGAGCATCGGGCCGCAACGCCAGACCTTGCCGGGCACAATAAGCTGACCAGGCAAGGAACTGCCTACATGCCCTGCTCAAGCCTGTCGGCGTTGTAGTCGTCGAGGTCCTTGAGCGCGCGGATCTTCTTGGCCGTGACGGTTACGTCATACTCAACCCGGCGCCAGATGAACTTCTTGTCATCCCAGATCACGTAGCAGGCCCGGGTGTCGCGGTCGCGCGGCTGGCCGACGCTGCCGACGTTGATGACGTACTTCTTGCCCTTTTCGGGCTTGAACTCGTACTCGAGGGACTTCTCAGTCATGTAGTTGAACGACTCATCCATCACGCAGGGGATATGCGTGTGGCCGACAATGCAAAGGCCCTCGAACTGGCTGAAGATGTCGTTCATCTTCTTGACCGCTTCGGGCACGTTCTGGGCAGCGCCCAGCGCGTCGTGTTTCAGGATGTACTCGGTCGTGGGCTCGCGCGGGCTGCCGTGGACCATCAGCGCACCGTCTTCACGATGGGTCAGTTTCAGGCCCTTCAGGAAGCTCATGCGTTTCTTGTTGCGGAAGCCGAAAATGCCGCCCTGAAGCGACTTCTTGGTCCAGCGAATGGCCGTGAGGGCGCGATAGTTGAAGCCCACTGGTTCAAACACAACGGCTTCGTCGTGGTTGCCCATCAGGTTGATGCGGAAATCCATCGCCTGGTCGATGACGTCGATCGGCTCCGGGCCGTATCCGACGAGGTCGCCCAATGAGATGATGTCGGTGATCTTGTGGGAGCGAATGTCTTTCTGGACCGCTTCCCACGCGGCGATGTTGGCATGGATGTCAGAGACGATTGCCTTCACGCCCAACCTCAAGATGCGTCAATGGTTATGATCAAAGCCACGCGAGGCTAGCCGCGCCCCCGGGGGTGTCAAGGCGACCATCTTCCGCCCATGCTATCGGTCAGAGCGGCGGCAGATCGTCTGTGCTTTCCCGGTTTTCGAAAGGCTCCGGCGGATAGTCTACATGAACCAGCGCGAGACCGTGAGGTGGTAGGTTTGCACCGGCCTCGCAGCGGTCTTTGAGGGCAATGAGCTGTGTCACCCAGTCGGCAGGCTTCTTGCCGAGCCCGACCTCAACGAGTGTGCCCGCCAGCGCGCGGACCATGCCGCGCAGGAAGCCGTCGCCTTCCACTTCAATGTGCAGCAGATCACCCGCTTCTACCAGCGCTGCCCGCGAAAGGGTGCGGACCGTTTCTTTCGGGCGTGGCTTGCGCCAGCCCGGCGGCTCAGTCGCGCCCGAAGCGATCGCGGCCGGCCCCACGGTGTCGGCGGTGGTCTCCGGCAGGTCTTCTGGCGCGGGTTCCCGGTCCGGGTTGGTCTGAAAACTGGCAAAGTCGTGCGTGCCGACCAGCATCGCGGCCGCTTCCTGCATGGCCGCCACGTCCAGTCCGCGGGGGACCTGGTGAGCGCGATCGCCCAGCAGCGGGCTGCGGGCGCGGTGCCTGAGCAGGGTGTAGCGATAGAGCTTGGTGACTGCGTCAAACCGGCAATGGAAGCGCGGGTCGACTTCGCGCACGCGGCGCACGGCCACGTCATGCATCAGGCGATGGTTCAACGCAGGCATGATTTCGCGGGGGGCAAGGCGGGTGTCGACGTCCACGTGCGCCGGCATCGCCAGGGCGTGAACACCGCGGTCGGTACGCCCGGAAGACTGGACGCTCACCAGGTGGCCAACAAGGTCCGCGAGCGCCGCTTCCACCGTGCCCTGCACAGTGCGATCCGGCCCCTGCCGCTGCCACCCGTAGAAGCCCTTCCCGTGGTACTCGATATCGAGGACAATCCTGCGCATGGCACAGAGATTCGTCATCCTTGAGCACAGCGTCAATGGTGCTGCGCACTTCGACCTGATGCTGGAGGTCGAGGGGCAGGATAAGCTGCGGACCTACCAGCTGGCGACTTGGCCGCTGGTGGTGGGGGAGTCGTGTGAGTGCCGGCGGCTGAAGGACCATCGCGGGGCGTATCTTGAGTACGAAGGCGAAGTCAGCGGAAATCGCGGCGTTGTCCGACGCGTCGAGTCAGGCACATGGTCCGGCGAGCTGGAACTCACAATGGAGGTCGGCTCACGCGTCAGCCTCAAGTTTCGCGAAGGGGTCGTGACGCGCGTTGATTAGCGGCAAGCAAGACTCGTTGTGCGGCAGCGGATCACCGGTACACTGAAACAGTCGCTCACAGCACAGAGGTATGCGTCTTCATGACGATGGTTCCGTTTTCACTGGCCCGCATCATTCTGTCCAACACGCATCCCACGCAGCGCATCATCCTTCGCGAGGTTGGGGGCCAGCGTCACTTCACCATCGAGATCGGCGAGCCGGAGGCTGTTGCCATCTACCGCCGCGCCATGAAGCGCTACCACCCTCGCCCCCTCACGCACGACTTGCTCGATAACGTCATCGCGGGCATGGGCGGAACCATCAAGGCCGTTGAGATCACCGACCTCAAAGACCATACCTATTACGCAAACCTGGTGATCGAGACTGCCGACGGTGAAGTCCGCGTGGATGCCCGACCGAGTGACGCGATCTCGTTGCTCGTCGGCGGAAGTGTCGACTTGCTCGTCGATGATGAGCGAGTGCTGGAACCCCTGTACGGCGAAGAGCTGTAGGAGACGACATGTCACGATTGCTGCTTGCCGCGTTCACGATTGCCTTCTGTGCCACTCTCGGCGCTGAGGAGTGGGTGGACTTTCATACCCCGGCGTTTGGCGCGGGCGGAGTCGGCATCACGGCGCGTGGCGCCACGGCCGCGCGCTACAACCCGGCGTTCGGCGCACTGCGCCCATGGGAGCGCCAGGAAAACGACCCGACGACGCTCGAATTCAGTCTGCCAACAAACATGTCGGCTTCGATCCATGGTGACGACTTCCAGAAGATGTTCGACGTCGTGGAAGACGCCAACGACGCGTTTGACCGCTTCCAGTCCGGTGCATTCAACACGCCCAGTACCGCTACGCTGAGCGACTTCAGGCAGGTTTTCGACATCTTCAACAAGCTCGACATCCTGGACAGCCTGAGCGGTGACGGTGTCTATGCCACTTCCGCGACCGGCCTCGGCGTACGGATGGGCAGCCTGTTCCTGGGCGGCGACGGGTTGACCGTTACCACCGGCGGCTTTGCCATCGCGGGTGCTGCCACAATTGTCGACCTGGACAGCCTGCGCAACTTCCGCTTCGTCGACGAATCGGGCGCGCAGTGGGACACCATGGTCACGGTCGCGGCCACGCTTTCAGGTCAGCCGGCGGCGTCACCGTCATCCGCCGGCGGGCAGCAATTCAGCACGCAACTGCAGGCGGCCGGCTACCCGGCGAATGAGGCGGACATCCTGGCCAAGACGGCCGAAGACTCCGGCGTGAACTTCGGCGGCATCGGTGCAGACATCCTGCTCGACTTCCTGGTCAACACGCGCAACGGCACCGGCCAGAGCCTGGAAAGCGGCGCCAACCCGCTCGAAGGCAACGGTTCAGGCTTCATCATCCGCGGGCTTGCGTTCTATGAGGCCGGCATCAGCTACGGCCTGCCGCTGCCGATCCCGGTGATCGGCGACTGGCTGAGCGTCGGTGCGACCATTCGCTTTATCCAGGCCTACACGTTCAGCCATTTCCTCCCCGTCGAAGACATGACCAGCGATGGCGTGAAGGACATGCTGCGCAGCCTCGGGCGGCAGACGCAGGACGCGTACAAGCTCAAGGGCGAATCACGCTTCAACGTCGGTGTCGACGTAGGCGCGGTCTTCACGCCGCAGATCCCCTTCCTGGACACGCTTGCCATCAGTTTCGTCGCCCGCAACGTCAACGGCCCCGAGTTCCGCTGGAGCCCGGCCACCCACCCGGAGCCCAACTTCATCCGCTTCGACCCGCAATTCAACGTGGGCGCGAGCTACACGTGGTTTTCGTCGATTGGCCTGCCGTTGACCTTCGCTGCCGAGGGTGACCTCAACCGGATCGGTAGCGACATTCTACCGCGCTACCACACCCAGTTTGTTCGCGCCGCGCTGACGTTTGAGCCGCAATTCGGCGGCTTCGGATTCGGCATCCGCCTCGGTGCGTTCAAGAACCTTGCCGACGCCGAGCAGGCTGTGACATTGACGACCGGGCTGGGGCTGAGGCTCTGGTTCCTGCACCTCGACTTTGCCGGCCAGGTCGGTTTGACAACGCAGGACTTTGGCACGACCGCTGACCCGAAGGCGATCCCGCAGCGCTTCGGCTTTGGCGTCAACCTCGGCATCGACATCGAATTCTAGGAGCAGCCATGCGCAAATTCTGGATTGTCGGATTGCTGCTGCTCGCCGGATGCTCGGCCGGGCCGAAGGCGATGCTCGGTGAGACGCGGCAGGAAGTGCTGACCGGCGTCGACACTGCCGACATCACGGTCGACCGCGGCATGGAGTTCGGCAAGGGCAACGTCGCCATGTACGCCAACTTCGGTGCATTCGCCGAAGACAAGGCAGCCACGGGCGGCAAGTGGACGCCGCACTTGCGCAACTGGAGCGACGAGCTGTCCAACCGCACCAGCGTGCGCTTCACCAACGTCGTTCAGCGCACCGACGAAGCCCGCGCCGGCAACGGCGAAGCCGAAGGTACGACCTGGTACTTCTGGGACGAAAACGACCGCCTGATCGCGATGCTGCGTGAGAACTGGGACTAGGTAGTAGGCAAATCAGAACGACCCGGGCCGTGGCCCGGGTCGTTTGCTGTTGATTGCTGCGTAATTCAGCCGGCAAGCTTGCTGAGCTTGTCGCGCAGGGCCGCTTCGGCCAGCAGGCCGACGTGCTGGTCGACCATTTCGCCGTCCTTGAAGAACACAAGCGTCGGAACGCCCATGATGCCGAAGGCTCCGGCGACGTCCGGGTTCTTGTCGATGTCGCACTTGCCTACGCTGACCTTGCCTGCGAATTCAGTCGCGAGCTTGTCGACAATCGGGCCGAGCACCTGGCACGGGCCGCACCATGTGGCGGTGAAGTCAACCATCGAAACGCCCTGCTTGAAGTCATCCAGATTGGTGCCAGTGACTTCCTTGGTATCGGGTCCAGCCATGATCGTTCTCCGTGTGTGCCCAGCGGGCGCCTTGCACCGCGTCTAGCGCGTACGTCCCAATAACAACGGGGTATCTAGCATTATTCCGAGGCCGGAAAAACCGGCAAGGCGGAATTGGGGGTAACATGGCCATCCTCGCCATGGAGTGTTCATCGGCTACCCGGCGCAGGCCAACATGTTGTCCAGCGCCGTCTTGGCGAATGCCTTCTCGGCCGGGTCGGGGGTTACCGGCTCCCAGGTATCGAGGTTCTCGAGGCAGTCGCGCAGGTCGCCGGTGCTGATCTTGAACATGTTGGGGCACAGGCTGCGCACCAGCGGGATCACCAGCCGGTCCGGGTACTCGACGCTGAGCCGGTGGATCATGTTCACTTCCGTCCCGATCGCGACCTTGTCGCCGGGCTTCATGGTGTTCTCGACGTAGTTCTGAATGAAGCCGGTGCTGCCGCTGTAGTCGGCCGCGGCGACCGTCTGCTCGGTACATTCCGGGTGGACGATGACCTTGATGCCATCGTGCTCGGCGCGGACGTTTTCGATCATCTCGACGCTGAAGCGCGTGTGCACGTGGCAGTAGCCCTTCCACAGGATGACCTTGCTGTTGGCGATCTGTTCATCGCTCAGCCCGCCCTTGGGCAGCTTCGGGTCCCACAGCACGATCTCATCTCGGGCAATGCCGTACTTGTTGGCGGTGTTTCGGCCGAGATGCTCGTCGGGGAAGAAGAAGATCTTCTCGCCGCGCTCAAAGCACCAGTCGAAGACTTTACCGGCGTTGGATGACGTGCAGACAATGCCGCCGCGCTCGCCGCAGAAGGCCTTCAGGTCGAGGTCGCTGTTCATGTAGACGACCGGCACGACGGCCTTGGTGTTGACCACTTCGCCCAGCTCTTTCCAGCTCGTGCGCACCTGCGGCAGGTTCGCCATGTCGGCCATCGGGCAGCCCGCGTTGCGGTCCGGGTGATAGACGGTCTGGTCGTCGCGGCAGAGTGTGGCCGCGCTGGTGACCATGAAGCGCACGCCGCAGAACACGATGTCGCGGGCCTTGTCGGTGTGGGCCGCGGCCTTGCACAGGTGGTAGCTGTCGCCGACCACGTCGCCGCAGGCATGCACGCCAAGGCGCTGGTAGTGGTGCGCCAGGATGATCAGCGAATCGCCGCGCTCGCGCTTGATTTCACGAACGCGCTCAATGTTCTCGGCTTCGTCTTCCTCAACCCGAATGGGGGAGGGCATTACAGTGCCGGCCATGGTCAGCTCCTCAGTGTTCAATCTACACTTACATAACGCCCACATTAGAGCATATATGCCCTGATTATGCAGTGGATCGGCTGCCTCACGTCAGCCAGTTCGGGGGCTCGTCCTGGGCGCGGCACATGGCTTCCCACATTGTAAGGGTGGCCTGCAGCGTGGATTCTGCCGTGACTCTTATGGTTCGCTCGCCGGCGCGCTCGGTGCCTTTGGCGCGGCAGGCCTTGTCGGCCTGCTCCCGGCGGTGGGTGTCTACTTCCATGACCATCGGCAGGGTTGGCTTGTAGGGCCTGAGCCCTCCGGACCGCATGGCCTCAACTGCGCCTTGGGCCGTCCGGCTGATGGTTTCGCGTGACTTTTTTGCTGGCAGGCAGAGAGCCGCCGTTCGGCCGTAGCTCTGCTTGGTCTGTGCGAACAGTGTGCCGCACTCCAGTGCTTCGACTTCTGGTCGCAGATCGTGGGCGCCGCTGACGAGGCCGAGCGGCATGTCCCAGTGCCCGGCGACGGCCGCGTTGATGCCGGTCTCGCCAACACTGACGCCATTCAGTCGCACGTCAGCGATGACCGGACCCGCCCAGGTGTGCGCGAGTAGCCCGCCCGGGGTGCCGGCCTTGGCGTGGTAGCCGATGAAGAAAGCCAGATCGCAACCCTCCATCCCCTGTGCCTGGCTGAGTGGACGAACGCTTTCGTGCATCGGCCCGCACACGAGCGATGCAGACTCGTGCAGCTTCTCGATGAACAGGTTGCGCCCTTGCGAGTGCCCGTCGGCGACAACGAACTCGGCGGCAGGTTCGGCGCGCAGGGTGCCCTCAATGGCTGCGCTGACGTCGGCCGTCATCGCCTCGCAGCCGGCGAGATAGCCCGGCCGTCCCTCGAACATCTGGTCCGGGTGGGTGATGCCGGTGATGCCATCCATGTCGGCTGAGATGAATATGCGCATGGGCGTTTCAAGGCACTTGGAGCGATGGGTTCACGTCAAGCTACCGCATTCGGTGGTCGGTGAAAGCGGTGCAACACTGTGTTAGCTTACCCAGGTGTGCGGAGGGAGTTAGTAGTTTGGAAGAGTTGCGCCTGATTCACTTGCCCGGCGCCAAAGATGCGCTGCGACCGCTGGTTAACGCGGTTGCAAGAATGGAACGTGCGGCTGTAAAGGGTGACGCTACGCTGTCGTCACACGACTTCGAGATCCTTGAGGGCTTCCAGTTCTTCCGCGAACGCATGGCTGACATCAAGGCCAGGCACCCCGACAGGGGCTCCGATGGTTCCGGGCGTCATCCCGGCATCGACCTGCTGACGATCAACTCCTAGCGGCAGGAATGCGCAGGCCCGAACCATGGTTACACTGTGGCGATGGTCCATTACGTGTTCATGCTGCTTGGGTTTCTGGTCACGGTGCTAAACGTGCTTACGTTCATTGCGCTGCGTCGGCGGCTGCTGGTTGCTTTTCCGGCACGTGGCAACGCCATCAGTATCGGTGCCGGGCTGGTGATGCTGGTTCTTCTGCATCCGGCGTTGTTCATGATGTTCGGCGGTATCTCGGGCATGATGTCCTTCCGCCAGCAGGTCCCGCAGTGGGGCCAGATCATGGCCATGACGTTTCAGCTTGCGACCTGGCTGTACGGCGCCGTATTGCTGCTCAAGGCGACGCCTTCCGCATTCGCCGACGCCTACCGGCGAATCACGAAGAAGCAGTCCGGCGAGGGCGAAATCGACCATGACCGCAGGCGTGCGCTGACGAAAGCCGGTCTGGCGTTGCCGGCAGCGATCATTGCCACGGCTGCAGGTGGTGCGATTGCGGCGCGTCAGGCGCCGGTGATTTCGCGCCTGCGACTGAAAGTCCCACGCGAGGCAACGAATCTGCACGGGCTGACGTTTGCACAGGTCAGTGACGTGCATGTCGGCAGCTACATGGGCGCGGAGCGGCTGGATGAAATCCGCGATGCGATGAACTCGCTCAATGCCGACTTCCACCTGATGACGGGCGACTTGCTCGACAACGACATCGAGCAGCTTGAGGAATCCCAACGCTTTCTGCGCGGGCTTGAGCCCAGGCGCGAGCTGTTCATGTGCCTCGGAAATCACGAGTACATCGCCGGGCGTGAGTCGGGTATTGAGCCGATCCTGGCCGGGTTGCGCGAGACCCCGGCCCAGCTGCTGATTGACGAATCGCGAATGCTGAAAGTCGGCAGCGATCACATCTGGCTCGGCGGCATCGACTACCCGACCAGCCGCGGCCTCCCCGGTGAGCGGCGCACGCGCCGGGAGGGCCTTGAGTACACCATCGGGCAAATGGCCGACGACGGCGCGCCGCGCATCGTGCTTGCGCACAACCCGGACAGCTTCTTCGACGGGCGCGAGATGCAGCTCGACCTGATGCTCAGCGGGCACACACACGGCGGCCAGCTCGTGCTAGGGCGGATTGGCGACTGGAATTTCAGCCCCGTGCTGCCGTTTGAGCTCTACCACAACGGCCACTACGAGCATGAGGGCCGTCAGCTCTACGTGAACCGAGGCGCGGGAGGCTGGATGCCAGTGCGGATCAACTGCCCGCCAGAGATCAGCCTGATTGAGCTGGTGGCCGACACGAAGGCCTAACCCAACTCCTACGCGGGCTTACTGACACACCCACTTCGTCTTAACAATCGCGCGGTATGGTCCTGCCGTCTGACAAGGGAACCAACCGACCGGTGCTGACACCGCTGCCATCTGCCTCACCCCCTTTGCGAGGAAGGCTCCTCGAAGGCTGCCAACCCGCCACTCGAATTCTGCCCGCGCGCCCACTTCGGCGCGCGCTTCTGCTTCTGCGGAGATTCCATGGACCTGCATCACCGCGACAGGCCGACGGTGCGGCTCAGCACTCTGCGCAATCGTCTTCTGATTCACTCACCGGGCTCGAGCTTACTCCTGAGGTTTCGGCTGCTGCCGCCCATGGCGCGGAGGCAGGGCTGATGCGTTGTCGCTCAACCTGCCGTCGCAGCACCAATCATCGGCCGCGCAGCATTGTCGTTCGCAAGGCCCGCTGGCGTGACCCGAAGCCTGTCCGCCGGAGGGCCGCATGAGCGCCCCCGAGTGGATCCAGCAGGCTGAGGGCTGGTGCGCTTCGGTCGAGAATTCGTCGATCGGAGTGATGATGATCGGGCTGGTCGTTACGTCCGGCAATGTGCTTGTGTTCCGCGCGCTGATCAAGCGGTTGCGGCGCGCCTTTCCAGGCGGGACGGGGCTTCGCTGGCTGGTCGGCATCCTGTTCTGGCTGCTGCTGTCGCCGATGATTGCCATGGCGATCGGCGGCACGACCGCCGCGCACTTGTTTCATGAGTACGTGCCCACGCCGCTGGCCGTCGCCGGGATGGCCCTGCAGTTCGCGGTCTGGGTCTACGGTGGCGTACTGTCTTTGACCAACCTGCCGAGACAGGCCGTCCGCGTCCTGCACCGAGTGTGGAATCCGCCTGCGTTGCTGCTGGAGCATGAGCTGGCAGACTCACGGCGCCGCGATGTTCTGCGCAAGGCAGCCATTGGGGTGCCGGCGATCATCGTGACGGCTGCGGCGGCGGGGGGCGTGGCCAGCCAGCTCCCGCCGGTCGTCAGGCGCGTGAAGCTGCCTGTGGGGCGAGACTACGGGCACCTGCGCGGCTTTTCGTTCGCGCAGTTCAGCGACGTGCACATCGGCAGCTATCTTGAACGGGACCGCCTGGGAGAGATCGCGGGTGTGATTAACGGGCTGAGGCCGGACCTCGTCGTCTGCACCGGCGACCTGATCGACAACGAGCTGGATCAGCTCGAACACGGCCAACGGCTGCTGAAGAAGCTCAACGCCCGCCATGGAACCTACATGTGCATGGGCAACCACGAATACATCGCCGCACAGGGCAACGAGCGCGCTGTGCGCGAAGCCTACAGGGCCGCCGGCGCGACGTTGCTGGTCGATGAGGCGCATCGTGTTGACGTTGGAGGCTCCCACTTCTGGCTGGGCGGTACGGACTCTCCGGGCGTGCCGGGTTGCGCACTGGGCGATCGCCCGAGCACGGGCGAGAGCATGGACGCCGTGTTGAAAGACATGGACGACGACGGCGCGCCCCGGATTGTTCTGTCGCACCATCCGAAGACTTTCTTTGAGGCGCGCGAGCGGCAGATTGACCTGATGCTCAGTGGCCACACGCACGGCGGCCAGATCAGCCTCGGGCGCATTGACGACTGCGAGCTGACACCGAACCTGCCCGTCGAGTTCTACCACAAGGGCCTGTACGAGTATCAAGGCCGCCGCCTCTACGTGAACAGCGGCATCGGGAGCTGGTTGCCGGTGCGCCTGAATTGCCCGCCCGAGATTACGTTGATCGAATTGGTCTGAGCGCGTCTCGCCTCGTAGGATGGGGCGATGCGGCTATTGCTGATCCTGCTGGCGATCAACGGCCTGATTTTCTGGGGCCTGTGGGTGCGCGTGTCGGCCGTATTTCCGAAGCGCAAATTGCAAGCGAGAGTTGTGCTTTCGGCGCTGTACTGGCTGCTGCTGATCCCGACCCTGTTGTTGCCGGTTTGGCCGGATGCGCCGCTGTGGCTGTCGTTGCCCAGCATGACCTGGCAGTTCGCGATGCTGTGTTTCGGCATCTGGATGATCGCGTTCAGCTTCCCGTGGTATGCGGCCATGCGGGTTCGCCGCCGCCTGATGTCTACAGAGACGGTAGATGAGGGTCGACGCGAGCTCCTGAAACGCGCAGCGCTCATTCCGCCCGCCGCGCTGGTTGTCGCATCGGGAGTCGGTGCGGTAGGGGCAATGGCAGACCCCGTGGTGCGCACGATCTCGCTCACGACCCCGCGGGACATGACCAATCTGCATGGCCTGCGCATCGTGCAGATCAGCGACGTGCACATTGGGCGCTTCATGCGGCATGAGCACCTGAGAGAGATTGTCTCGGCCGTGAACGCGCTGGATGGCGACATCGTGGTCTGCACCGGCGACCTGGTCGACCACGACATGGAACAGCTTGAGGACGCACAGTTGATGCTGCGCGGCATGAAGCACCGGCGCGGCCTGTTCATGTGCCTCGGCAACCACGAGTATTACGCGGCCGGGCAGAATCTGGATCAGTTGATCGCCGGCGTAAACGAAACCGGCTGCGTGATGCTGCGCGATGAGAGCCGACGGGTAGATGTCGGCAGTGACCACTTCTGGATGCTGGGCGTGGATTACCCCGGGCGCCGGCAGCCGGCCGCCAGTTTTGACGCAGCGTTGAACAACGTTGGCGATGATGGAGCCCCTCGCATAGTGCTTGCCCACAACCCCAGCAGCTTTTGGGAAGGCCGGACCCGACCAATCGACCTGCAGCTCAGCGGGCATACGCACGGCGGCCAGGTGAGTCTGGGACGGATCGGGCAATACGAGCTGTCACCGGTACTGCCCGTCGAGCTGTATCATGCCGGTGAGTACGAGTACGACGGACGCAAGCTCTATGTAAACAGTGGCACCGGCCAATGGATGCCGATCCGTATCAACTGCCCGCCCGAGATCACGGTCATAGAGTTCGTGTAGTGGAGATTGAATCTGGACACACCATCCAAGAGGCGTCGTCGTGGGTCCTGTGAAGCGTGTCCCTTCACTTACGTTTCTGGCTCCAGTTCCTAGCATCCCCGAATGACCCATCCGTGGACTGGCAAGCAACTCGACTGCGTGGCGTTCGACATGGACGGCACGCTGCTGAACTCGGGCGACTTTGGCGCGCGGGCGATCCGGCTGGCATTTGAAGGCATGATGGCGGCGGGTGAGTTGCCGGGGCTGGATGTGCCCCCGACTGAAGACGCCATCCGCCACCAGATCGGCAAGCCGCCGCATGTCTTCTACGCAGAGCTGCTACCTGAGCCGCTGAAGCGCAAGGCGCTTGATCTGCACCACGCGGCCAGCGCCAATGAGAAAACGTTCCTGAAGGACGGCAGCGGAAAGCTGTTCGATGGTGCGCGTGAGGTTCTGGCTGAGCTGAAGGCACGGGGATGGAAGCTGCTGCTGGTCTCGAATTGCAGCCAGGACTACATCGACGCTGTGTGCGAGACCTTCGCGCTCGATGAACTGCTCGACTTCCGCGCCGCCGCCGGGCGAAGCCCCGAAGTGAACAAGCCCGGCGAGTTGCGGCGCGGCCTGGACCAACTGGGAGCAAAGGCGGGGGTCATGGTCGGTGACCGCATCCACGACGGCGAAGCGGCGCAAGCGTGCGGCCTCTGGTTCATCGGCTGCACCTATGGCTACGGCCCGCGCGAAGAGTTGGCAGGGGCCGACGCCCTGATCGATGACATCCGCGAGCTATCTGGGCTGTTGAAGTAGGCGCATCAGCTACCTGGCTACTTGCGAGGCAGGAAGCGGTCGAGGATTTCGTTCCAGCTCAGGTACAGGTTGAGTAGCAGCAACAGGAGCGTGATCCCCACTGCATACCAGGTGACAAGGCAAAGCGCGGCACTTGCGAAGCAGATGATCCAGCGCAGCCACCATGGCCGATCCATCCACCAGGTCACCAGCCCGCCTCCCATCTGTCCGGTGCCTCTCATGTCGTGCTCGCCTCCCTAGAAGTACTTGTGAATCCGCGCCCGCAGCACGTCGCCGATGTCGTCCCACGTCATGAAGACGTGCACAATCACGAGGATGCCGGCCGGGACCGCAAGCCAGGCAACGTGATCTCCAAGCTGGCGGTGCAATGCAAGCGCAAGAAATGCGGGTGTGCCAACGATGGCCCAGCGCAGCCAGAGTGCCAGGCCCTTCCACCAGGTTGTGATGCCGTTCATGTGGCGTCCTCACTCCGAGCTACGGGAGTAAGGCTACTTGCGTCCACATGCACCGGGCGATTGCAGGTTGCCGCGGGTTTTATAGCTGGGGCCTAGTCCTCGTCCTTCTTCGGCATGACGTGGTCGAGGATTTCGTTCCAGGTGATGTAAAGGTTGATCAGTGTCAGCACGCCGCCGATGCCCCACAGCCAGTACATGAAGCGTCCGTTGGCCAGCATGATTCCGGCGATGGTCAGGGGGATCAGACAGATCAGCCAGCGCAGCCACCACGGCGCTTCGGCCCAGTTCAGAAAGGAGTCGGCTTCCCAGCGCATGTTCAGCCCCGACGCCTATTCGCCCATCACCTTGATGATGACGCGCTTGCGGCGCTTGCCGTCGAACTCGGCGTAGTAAATCTGCTGCCAGGTGCCCAGGTCGAGTCGCCCGTCAGTGATCGGTACCATTACCTGGTGATGTACAAGGATGCTTTTGAGGTGGCTGTCGCCGTTGTCTTCGCCGGTGCGGTGGTGCTTGTACTCGTGGCGCACGGCGTTTACCGGGCCTTCTTCGCCTTCTTTGGGCCACTTGATCTCCGGGTACGCACCATACGGCGTCAGGCTTTCGAGCCAGTGGTCGATGTCGTCAATCAGCCCGTCCTCGGCGTCGTTGACCCAGACGCCTGCGGTGATGTGCATGGCCGACACCAGCACCATGCCCTCGCGGACGCCCGATTCCTGCACGGCGTGCTCGACCTTGTCGGTAATGCGGATGTACTCGCGCTTGTTGCGCGTGTTGAAGTACAGGTAGTCGGTGTAGGTTTTCATGGTCGTCTCATGCAACGGAAACGGAACCGGGGTGCAAGCCCTTTAGCGGAATGTCCCAGCCAGGCCGCCGGTCGGAACACTGTTCGCGCGGGTTTCTCGCCCTCAGGCCGCTTGACACCTAGCTTTCAGCGCTGTGTACTGAACAGGACCAATTAAGTCCGCTATCCTGCGGACGAGGAAGGCTAACTGTGATCTTCAGCAGGAAAAGTGACTACGGGCTGCGCGCGCTGATGTACCTGTCAGACCGCCGCGCCAAGGGCCCCGTGACCCTGACGGAGATCGCGGAACGCCTGATGATTCCCAAGGCATTCCTGTCGAAGATCCTGCAGCAGCTGGCCAAGAAGGGTGTTGTGCGCAGCCTGAAAGGCCCCAGTGGCGGCTTCGTGCTGGCCGTTGAGCCGGCCGAGATCACCCTGCAGGAGATCCTCACCGAAATCGACGGTCCCACGCGCGTGTTTGAATGCTTTGCCACCGAGTCCGACTGCACGCTGTATGGCGACTGCCTAATGCGCGAAGTGTTCGGCGAAGTGGAAGACCAGATCGGCAAAGTCCTCGCGGGCTATACGCTGGCGGACTTTCATCTCACTCCGCGTGCATCGGAATCACCTGCCAAGGCGTAAGTCCCCCATTTGCACCGGCACACCATAAAAGGCATAGTCCGCGCCAATAGGGCTCCCGTTGCGGGTGCAGCTGCACCTGACGGAGCCGACGCACCACGGGTTGGGCACGTCAGGACATTACATGACCACTCGCATCACGGGACGCTACAAGTCCACTTCGCACCACTACAACGCCTACGAAGCCGTCAATGAGCTGTTCGACAAGGCTGCAGACCGCCTTGAGATGGCCGATGAGCTTCGCCAGATCTTGAAGACGCCGTTCCGTGAGATCGAAGTGGCCGTGCCTGTCCGCATGGACAGCGGCAAGATCCACGTCTACGCCGGCTACCGTGTGCAGCACAACGGCGCGCGCGGCCCCTGGAAGGGCGGCATCCGCTATCACCCGGAAGTCGACAAGGATGAAGTGCGCGCGCTCGCCAGCCTGATGACATGGAAGACCGCGCTGATCGACGTACCGTTCGGCGGCGCAAAGGGCGGCGTGGCCTGCGACCCGATGAACATGAGCATGACCGAGCTTGAGCGCATGACGCGCAAGTTCACCGCGCGCATCGCGATCGTGCTCGGCCCGCATCGTGACATCCCGGCACCTGACATGGGCACCGACGGCCAGGTGATGGCGTGGCTGATGGACGAGTACAGTTCACGTCGCGGCTACAGCCCGGGTGTGGTGACCGGCAAGCCGGTCGCGCTCGGCGGTAGCCATGGACGCGTTACCGCGACTGCGTTCGGCGTCGTTGCCGTGGCCGATGCCTTCTACAAGTCTCGCGGCGAAAAGATTGAAGGCAAGACGGCCGCGATCCAGGGCTTCGGCAACGTCGGCAGCTACAGCGCCCACTTCTGGCACGAGCGCGGCGGCAAGGTCGTCGCAGTGACGGATGTGAAGGGCGGCGTGTACAATGAAAAGGGCCTTGATGTGCCCGCGCTGTTCCAGTGGTTCCAGGAAAAGCGTACGGTTGCGGGCTTCCCCAACGCCGACGTGATGAACAACCAGGATCTGCTGGCACTGCCGGTGGACTGCCTGATCCCGGCCGCGATCGGCGACGTGATCACCCCGGACAACTGCGGCCACATCAAGGCGCAGCTGATCGTCGAGGGCGCCAATCACCCGACCATGCCGGAAGCGGACGAAGAGCTGCACGAGCGCGGAATCACGGTGATCCCGGACATTCTGGCCAATGCCGGCGGTGTGACCGTCAGCTACTTCGAGTGGTCGCAGAACCTGACGCAGTTCTACTGGGACGAAGACCGCGTGAACCAGGAACTCGATCGCAAGATGCGCAAGGCCTTCATGGACGTGCATACGCTTGCCCGCCAGGAAAAGTGCAGCAAGCGCACGGCAGCCATGATGCTCGCCCTGCGGCGCGTCGGCGACGCCGAGACCCAGCGCGGCAACTAGTTGTCGGTTGTCAGCAAATACAGAAACGGAAGG
Source organism: Planctomycetota bacterium (assembly GCA_020425605.1). Taxonomy (GTDB): domain Bacteria; phylum Planctomycetota; class UBA8742; order UBA2392; family UBA2392; genus JACKID01. Next base: position 16,590 of record JAGQRH010000009.1, read on the forward strand.
GCGGAAGCCCTTCCGTTTCGCTTCTGACAAGTAACAACCGCCTACAGAAGCTTCATCACGCGGTCGTTGAGGCCGCCGCTTTCGCCGAGCACTACCGTCAGGTTCGACTTCTCGGCGATCTTCTCGAGCACTTCGAGCTCACGCAGCTTCATGAGCACCGGCTGGTTCTCGAGAATCCTGGCCGTGTTTGCCTGCATGCGCATGGCAGCCGTCTCCTCGCGGCGGTTGATGAGCGAGGCCTCGGCGGCCTTGCGGGCCTCCGTTACCTTGTTCATCAGCTCCTTCATCTCGCCCGGCAGGATGATGTCGCGGATGCCGAGCGAGCGGACTTCGAGGCCGAACTCCGGGGCCTTGGCCTTGACCAGCGCCTCCAGCTCCGAAGCCACGGCGTCCTTTTCCGTCAGCAGTGCATCCAGCTCGCGCGCGCCGACCACGGCACGCAGGGCAAGCTGCGCCTCACGGTACAGGGCCTGCGCCGCGTCCTCCGTGACGGTGACCGACTTCAGGGCGTCCGTGACGCGGTAGGTCAGCAGCGCGTTCATGCGCAGCGTGACCTTGTCGTTGGTCATGATCTCCTGGCCCGAGATGTCCAGCGTACGCTCGCGCAGCTCAACCTGCAGCAGCTTGAGCTTGCCGACACCCGTCCAGAACGCGTGCGTGCCCGGCTTCAGCACGCCGCCCAGCTTGCCGTCGATGAACCACAGGCCGACCTGGCCTGCCTCGATCGTGAACTGGTTCAGAACATACTGCGAGCCCGTCTGCAGGATCGCCGACAGATCACGGTGCGCAAACACCACACCCGATGCGTCCACAACCTCGACGCGCACGTCATTCATGCCCTTCCACAGCAGGTACAGGCCGGGGCGCAGAGCGACGCGGAAACGGCCGTCAACCCATACCAGGCCGCGCTGATGGTCAGCGAGGTCGAGCACCGTGGCCTCGTCCTCGAGCGTGTTGCCGCGTGCGATGCGCGGCAGGTCGGCCGAGGCGTAGACCGGCTCGCGCGTGTCGACGACATCGACGCGGACCTTGCGCAGGGCGACCCACAGGACGTGCGTACCCGGCTTCAGGATGCGGTCGAACTTGCCGTCGACGAACACGAAAGCGCGCTCGTGGTCGGCCAGCTCGACGACGCGGACCGCATCGCCCAGGTTCTGGCGGACCAGGAACTCGCGTGCGAGAACGTCGAGGTTCTCGTGCTTGAAGTAGACGTCGCGCAGGTTGACGCGCGTGATTGCCAGCTTGCGCAGCGGGTCGAACAGCTTGTTCGTGCCCGGCGTGAGGACGCTGTCGAACTCACCCTCGCGGAAAACGAGTGCGCGCTCATGCGAAGCGATCTTGAACTTGCGGTAGATGAACATTGCCTGCCCCCTTTGAAGGGTTTCTGTTGACACGTCAATGGAACGGGGTCGGGTTGCAGGAAGGCTGTTCGCTGTTGCTGGCTGGCCCATGGCTGGTGGTTAACAGCTAGTTCGGCCTTCCAGGGATGGATCGACGCTCAGCCCCACGTCTGAAACGGAGCACTGCTTGAGACCGGCGCTACTTGGGCCTTTGGCGCCGCGCTACCCCGTGTTCCCCGCACGGTTTGGCGCGTTGCGTCCGGCCGGTTGGGGCTGGTCGGAATCCGCGTGCTGCAGAGTCTCTTCTCGTGTTGTCGCCCAACTTCGGCGACGGGCCTTGCGCTTCACCACCCCCTTCCGGCACATGTGGCGGTCCTTGCGGACCGCAGGCCAGCTCGAAATGCTGGTGTCCGTTATCAGCGGACTGGTGGAGATAACGGGATTCGAACCCGCAACTCTCGGTTCTCAAAACCGATGCTCTGCCGTTGAGCTATATCCCAGGGCGATGCCGAGCATCCGCCGGTTCAAAGCCCGTGCACGGAACGTGGTGACTGTACGCAGCCCACGCCGCCGGCCCGCCGGATCCATCAGCGCCCGGCACGCGTTACAGCGTCCGGGCACGTCGCAATCACGAACGGAGGAGAGTTGCAAAGTGGCATTCGCTTCCAGCGAATGAGTGGCAGCGGCTTCCAGCCGCTGAAAGCTGCCTGCTGGAAGCAGGCGGAACTCATGCGCTTGAAGCGCATGCCACTAGCTGCCGTGGCACTTCTTCAGCTTCTTGCCGCTGCCGCACCAGCAGGGGTCGTTCGGGCCGAGGTTGTGTTTCTTCTGCTGCTGCGACGGCGGGACGATCTGCAGACGGTCCAGGTGTTGCTGGTATTGTTTCTTGCGGTCGGGCCAGTCCTTGGCCTCGATCAGCCCCTTCTTCAGCGCTGCGATCGCCGCCTCCTTGTTGCCCATGCCCTCGTAGCAGCTTGCGACGAAACTCTGGTCGAGCGGCATGGACTTGCTGAGCTCAAGGATCATGCTGTGGTCAGCGATCGCGCCATCAAACAGACCAAGCTTGTACTTGGCCTGAGCGCGCAGGTTCCAGCCTTCCAGGTGCTGTGCATCGACCGCCAGCAGCTTGTCAGCCCAGCCGATCGCGGCCGCGAAATCGTTGTCCTCGAACTTCGTGACGGCCAGCCGGAAAAGCAGCTCTGTATCACTCGGCTTCTTCTTGTGCGCATCCAGCAGCATCTGCAGCGACTCTTCGGCGCGCCCCATTTCGCTGAGCAGGTCGCTGGTGTCTATGATTGCCTGCGTGTCCTCAGGGCGTTCAGCAAGCTGCTCCAGCTGGAACTTGTAGGCCTCTTCGAAGCGCTTCAGACGTGCCAGCACAATGCAGTAAAGGCGGCCGATGTCCTTGCGATAGTGCGCCGCCTGGCCATTCTCCATGGCTTGCTGGGCATAGCGTAGGGCGTCTTCGTGGGCGCCCGCGTAAAGCATGCACTGGCCGAGGGTGAAGTTGGCCAGCGTGTCGCCAGGGTCCAGTGCGATCGCGTGCTTGAGCGTGACCATGGCGAGCTTCAACTCACCCAGCCGATAGCTCAGTTGGCCGAGCCATGCCATCAGCGCCGCATCGTTGGGGTTGGCGTGCATGGCCGGCTCAGTGAGCTGTGCCATTTCCGGCGCGGGCACGCCAAGCTGGTCCAGGACGTTCAGCAGCCGCAGGGCGGCCTCGGCGTCGGACTTGTCGGCAAGGTACGCGGCTTCCAGCTTCTCGCGCTGGGCCTGCAGCGCGAGCCGCTCGTCAATCGCCGATTCTGCTTCCAGCCAATCAATGCTCATGATGGTGGTGATGCGCGTGTTCGTGGTCGTGATCGTGATGTCCCTCGTGCTCGCTCGCGTCGAACTCAAGGCCCGTTTCTTCCAGCTTGTGAATCAGCGCGTGGCGGTCCAGGTCTTCACCGATGAACACCAGCACGTCCGGCTTGGGCTTGAGAATCTCCGGCCGAGGGATCAGCTCCCAGTGCCCGCCGGTCCACTGCAGGATCGCCTGCGGCTCGACGCCCTCCACCTGCAGGAAGCCCTTCAGGCGCAGCAACCCGGGCACGCCCTCATTCAGGAAGTCGTTCAGCCTGGCCTTGTCGGCTTTGCCCTTCGGCTTGATGGTGACGCTGAGGTAGTGGTCGTGGGCGTGATCATGTTTGTGTGCATGCACGTGGCCGTCTGCGCTGTGTTCACAGTGGTCGTGCTCGTGGTCGCAGTGGCTGTGGTCCTTGCCGTCGTTGACGACTTCGGTGCCCTCGGCGCCGATTACGTGCTCAGGGTCCACGCCCGCGCGGACGGTGCGGTGCAGCTTGGCGCGTTCATTCAGCGCGCGGACCTGCTTTTCCACTTCGTCGCTGACCTCATCGCCCGCGACGTCGGTCTTGTTCAACAGGAGGATGTCGGCGTATTTGGCCTGCCGCTTCATAAGCGCCTCCGCCTGCGGGACTTTGCCCCATCGGGTGGCGTCGACGACGCTGACGATGGTGCGCAGCTCAATGCGATCCAGCAGGTTCGGCAGCGTGCAGATGTCGAGAATCTCGACGGGATCGGCCAGGCCGGTGGCCTCCATCAGGATACTGGAAGGCGCATCGTTGGTGACGATGTCGTAGAGAGTCTTGGTCAGCTCGGTCTTGCTCGTGCAGCAGATGCAGCCGTCGATCAGCTCGCGCATCTGGGCCTGCGAGCCCTCAAGCAGCTCGTTGTCGATGTTGGATTCGCCGAACTCGTTCATCAGCACCAGCGGCTTTTCGCCGCGGGCGTTGAGATGCTCCAGCAGTCGCTTCATCAGCGTCGTCTTGCCGGAGCCCAGGAAACCAGCCACAAGGTACACAGGAACAGTCATCATCGTCCTCCAGCTTGGCAAAGGGTCAGGCACAACTTCGAACTTCCGGAAATTGAGCCAGACCCTGACGGAGAATAGCGGCTTTGAAACCCCCGGCCAGTGCCCGCGTATTCCACGCACTTGATTCCTGAGCGTCGCGCGCCTATGTAGACTCGTTCGCCGGAGCTTTCATGCCCGTCACCGCCGAAGTCGAATTGCTGAACAAGTACGGCCTTCATCAGCGCCCTGCCATGAAGGTCATCGAGACCGCGTCGCGGTTCGGCGCCGACGTATGGCTGATTCGCGGCGACCAGCGCTGCAACGCCAAGAGCATCATCGACGTGATCATGCTTGCGGCCGAGAAGGGCACGAAACTCACGGTAGAGGCCGACGGCGCCGACGCCGGCGACGCCGTGAAGGCGCTGATTGAGCTGTTCAAGAACAAGTTCTATCTGAACGAAGACTAGGTCCGCTGCGCCGGGCACTCGCCGATCCGCAATCGCGTACCGGCCCGACTCAAATCCGCCAAAGCCCGACAGCTCAAATTTGGCCGCTCCGCGGGCCATGGGATACAGTTGGGGCGCGTAGACCCCGTCTTCCCCTTATCGGGAACCATTCATGAAAGCTCTTCATCGTACGGTCTTTAAGGCCGCGGCGGCGCTTTGTGTTGTCGCGACCGGCGCCGGCTTTGCTGTCCATGCGGACGATCCGCCGGAGGCAAAGCAGCCTGCGCCGGCGGCGAATGCCCAGGTGCTCGATCTGGCCGAGGCCTCAATCCCGGTCTCGCTGCCAGGCGGTGCGGCCTTGGCGGGCGACGCGCGCACCTTCATGCTCGGGCACACCACGGACGACGCCTGGATGGCGAAAGTCGCCGGCAACAACCCCAGATCGCCGGCCGCGCAGGATGGCGTGGTGGTTGTCGGCTCCGGCTCGGGCGCGCAGGTCTATGGCTATGCTGCGTCCACGGGCAAGCTGAAATGGACCGCGACGAGCAAGGACTCGGGCATCTCCAACATTCTGGTTTCGCTCGGGCATGCTTACTACACGACATACAGCTGCACGCTTGAGCGCGTCCGGATCGCGGACGGCAACACCAGCTACAGCCATTATCTAGCGCCGACCGTGACTTGCGCGCCGGATGTGAAAGATGAGCTGGTGGCGGCTTCGTACCGCAATGGCTCCAAGTGGAACGTCTCGCTGCATACGGCCGACAAGGGCACCCAGAAATGGAAGGCCGACGTCGGGAACCAGACGGTTCTGACCGCGCCGGTGCTGACCGAAGACGGGGTCTTTATCGCTTCTGCCGACGGCGGCGTTACGTGCCTTGAGGGCAACAAGGGCAAGAAGCAATGGACGGCCGAGTTCGGTGCGGTCTCGGCCCCCGTGCCCACCAAGTGGGGGCTGTTGGTCACCACCACATGGGACGGCCAGGGCGGCGAAGGCGCCCGCCCGGCCGACAAGGCCATCACGCCCGAAGAGCGCAAGCGCCACGAGCGCGAGACGGTGACGAAAGCCGAAGAACAGGTCGCCCGCACCATGGTGGCCGCCAACGACAGGCGCGTGGCAATCGTGGACGACCCGTCGCAGAAGCCGGCCGGCAAGAGCGGCTCAAAGGTGTCCGGCCCCAGCGGCGGGCTGGACTTCCAGGGCCTGCGCCCGGGCGTCGGTACCAGCCGGATCTACTTTGCATATTCAGGCAACCTGGTGGCCGTGGATCCGCTGCTGGGTCGCGCAGTCTGGAGCGTCAAGTTTGCGGACAAGTCGAGTGAGTTCACGCGCCCCGTGATTGCCCGTGGACTGGTATTCGTGGCTGGAACGAACGGCATCGTGACCGCGTTCGAGGAACGCAAGGGCGCGATGGTGTGGTCATACAAGTTCAAGGACACGCGATTCCTGGCCGAGCCCTGCGTGGACGGCGACCATCTGTTCCTGACGACAGGCTCAGGCCAGTTGATCCAAATGCCGATCGGCAGCGATGAGCGCAGTTTCCGAAACGCAATCGATGACGAGAACGATGTTGAAGGCGTAGCGTCGATCTACTGGAAGGTGCAGCAGGCTTTCCGCCGCGTGCGCAACATCGTACGCGAAGTCGAAGATGCGCCTGCGGCGCCGGACAAGCCCGCGCCGGATGCGAACGACAACAACAACCCGCGGAATACCGGCCCGAACGGAGACGGCGGCCCGAGGGAAGCCCTGCCGCCACGCGACGAAGAACAGGAAGAGATCAGCAAGGGCGAATGGGAACGTCGCGAAGCCCGCAAGGCGGAACGCGACCGACCCAACGGCAAAGACTATGAAGAGAAGCCCTTCAGACGAGATTAGCGGAGGGTTAAGGATCTGGGGCGGGCCGAACGGCCCGCCCCGTCTGTTTGCGTTACGCCGCTGATCGTGAGTCCATCAAACGGTCGGCAACCAGTACGTGTAAGAGAGGGCTAGAAAGAGGCCCAGGGCTGAAAGGCAGCAAGCGACCATTGACCCAGCGAAGAAACGCCAGTTCTTGCGAATGACGGCCGCGACGACAAGGCCCAAGTCCATGGCCATCAATGGCAACAGGAACAACACGGTGAACAGCAACAGGTAGAACCGGTAGTGGAACAGTGCCATCGCGGACGAATCGTCGCCGATGTACTGGACCGGGCCGCCGCTTCCCTGGCCGGGTATGAAGGCGAACAGCGCGAATTGTGCCGCGAAGAAGAAGCTCCATGCCAGCCCCAACGGCACAAGCGTTTGCAGGGCGCTGGGCTTGTGTTGCCTGCGTCGTCGGGGAATCAACCAACCAGACGCAAGAAGCACTATCACCGCTCCGAGCATGGGCAGGACGATGTAGAGGTATGGGTGCAAACGCAAATCTCCTTGCCCAAATCTTACTGCGAGGCGTCGTGATGGGTCGCGCGAAATCGGTGAAGGCGGAAACGAGTCAGCGTCTTTGCCTGTGCCTCCTTGCCCGCTGATGACTGCGAGTTAGTGTTTTGCCTTCATGGGCAAACGTTTCTTCTTCGGCTTCAGCATGTTCTTTGCGTTGATCGGGCTGCTCGCGCTCGATCACTACCTGCACGTTACGTGGGGGTTCTTTGCGCTTTGCCTGCTGATGTGCTGGGGCGGCGTCTATGAGATGGGCCGCATGTTCAAGGGGCGCGGGTTGCCTCTTGATACGGCGCTGCTGTACGTCACGGTCACGGTCGTCCTGTCCTATGTGCAACTCGTGGCTGAGCCTCCGCGCATCGGCGCATTCAAGGCACTGTGGGGCGAAGGCCTGCCGCACTACGTCTTCTGGGTACCGGTCAGCTTCCGACAACTCACGCTGGTTCTGCCCCTTCTTGTCGCGGTGATCTACTCGCTGGTCGGGCTGGTGCGCACGGATGTGTCCAACCTCAGCCCGCGGATCAACAACAACCTCGGCATGTTCCTGTATCTGGTCCTGCCGATCGCCGTGATTCTCTGGATCCGGCGCATTCCCAACACAGGCGAATGGCTTGTCTACTTCCTGCTGGCCGCCAGCCGGCTGGGCGACGTCGGCGCGTACCTGATGGGCAGCATGCTTGGGCGACACAAGCTGATCCCGCACCTCAGCAAGGGCAAAACCGTCGAGGGTGCGATCTTCGGCCTGCTGTTCAGTGCGGCGGGCGGCGCGGTGGCGTTCCTGTGGGGGAACTGGGCCACAGGCGGGGCGCTGAAACCGGTGGTCGTTGAGTGGTGGTATGGCGCGATTCTCGGCGGTTTCGTCGGCATCGCGGCGCAGGCAGGCGACCTGGTGGAGAGTGGTTTCAAGCGCGCCGCTGGAATCAAAGACAGCGGGCACCTCGTTCCTTCTTTCGGCGGCGTCATGGATATCATGGACAATTTCATGTTAACCGGGCCGTTATTGATCGTCGTGCTGGCCCTCTGGCCGGCGTAATAGAGGGGGGCGGAAGCGCTACGCACAGCCTGTCCACAGGCGGCTAACAGCCGGAAAGTGGTGTGGCAGAAAGTGGCGAACGGGGTAGAATAAAGGCATGGGAAAAACACTAGAGCGGCACCGCTCCAAACACCCTTCCTCTCACGGTTTCATGGAAAAATCGATCCGGCTGCGCGACAAAGAAGAGGCTTACGCCCTCTTCGGTGAACGTGATCGTCACCTCAAGATGATCCGCGGCCACTTCGACGTGAAGGTGTTTGCGCGCGATAACAACCTACGCATCGCCGGCAGCGAGCAGAGCGTGCTTGATGCATATGTCGCGTTGCTGACGCTGATCGAGAAGGTCCGCAAGTACGGGCAGATCCGTACCCAGGACGTCGAAAGCGCACTGCTGCGTCTCGACGCGCCGGATGTTTCCAGCGACGGCGAAATCGCGCCGCTCGGGCTCAAGGGCGCCAAGCCCATGACGCCGGGCCAGGCGGCGTACATTGAGGCAATCCAGACAAGCAATGTCGTGTTCGGCGTCGGGCCGGCCGGCACGGGCAAGACGTTCCTTGCCACGAGCATGGCCGTCGCCGCGCTGATCCATGGCAACGTGAGTAAGCTCGTGCTTGTGCGCCCGGCCGTTGAAGCCGGCGAAAAGCTCGGCTTTCTGCCCGGCGATTACCAGGCGAAGGTGAACCCGTACCTGCGCCCGATTTTCGACGCGCTGGGTGCAATGCTGCCGATGCAGCAGATCCAGCGTTACATCGAGCGCGACGTCATCGAGGTTGCGCCGCTGGCCTACATGCGCGGGCGCACGCTGGACCGCGCGTTCATTCTGCTGGACGAGGCGCAGAACACGACACCAAAGCAGATGCTGATGTTCCTGACGCGTCTCGGGCGTCGCAGCAAGGCGGTGGTGACAGGCGATATCAGCCAGACCGACCTGCCGGACGGCCAGCGCTCGGGGCTGGTGGACGTTGTCGATCGCCTCGACGGCGTGGAAGGCGTCAAAGTCTGCCGCCTCGGCAACAGCGACATCGTCCGCGACGACATGGTGCAGCGCATCATCGACGCCTACGAAGCCAGCGACGCCAAACGCAACGGCGAGAAGTAGCGCGGTCTGCCGTTTCAGGTATCCGAGTTCAGTGGCGCAACGCGGGCGGTTTCGCAGCTGCGGCGCATTTCTTCTGTAACTTCAGTGATTGCAAGAGTGTCGCCAAGTTCCTTTAGGATCGACTCTCCGCGCTGCCAGCGATCACGGGCTGACTGAACGTCGGCAAGCGCCAGGTACAACAGTGCGAAGCGGCAGTTGGCCGTGCCTTCGCCCCGCCTGTCCTTTACTGCGACGGCGACTTCAATCGCCTCAGTAAATGCCTTCAGGGATTCGTCATGGCGTCCTGATTTGAGATACAACCAGGCCAGCCCGGTCAGCGTCGAGCCAATCGCCCTGCGATGGTCGGCTTCCCGGTGTGCCGCCATGGCCAGGTTGTAGAGCTGTTCGGCCTCGGCGTAGTTGTGTTTCTGCGACTGGACCTCCGCGAGTATCTGCAGCACATGGCCTTCTCCGCGCCTGTTCCGAGAAACGCGATAGTGTTCCAGCGCTGAAGTGGCGGCGCGTTCCGCCCCATCCAGATTTTCGGTCTGTGTGTAGAGTACCGCCAGATTGCCGCGAGCACTGGCCACGCCGTGTGCGTCGCCCAACTCCTGATTTCCGGCGATTGCTTTCAGATAGGTCGGTTCGGCCAACTCGGTTCTGCCCGTGTACTGGTAAAGAATTGCAAGGTTTCCGAGCACCATGCTTTCGAACCTCTTGTTGCCGACTTCGCGATGAATTTCCAGCGCCTGCCGGTATAGCTGCTCAGCCCTTTCGTACTGCCCGGTTACCAGGAACGCATTGCCCCAGTTGCCGAGAGTGCAACCTTCCATTTTTCGATTTCCTGCTGCGCGAAGGCGGATGATTGCTTGTTCATAAAGTCCGGCGGCCTCCTCGTGCTGGCCTGTCTGGTCTTTCAAGAGTGCCAGCCGGCCAAAATCTACGCCTTCCCCATTGGCGTTGCCAAGCTCTCGATGAATCGCCAATGATTGCTCAAGTGTTTGAACGGCCAAGGTATGGCGGCCGGTCGCGTGGTAGATGCCGGCGAGATTCCCAAGCATTTCTCCCTGAGTGCGCCGATCCCCCGCCTCTCCGCAGATGGAGGCAGTTTCGGCCATTGTCTTTTCGGCAAGCTCGTACCGTCCGGTGTCCATGTACAGGACGGCGAGGTCTCCCATCGCCCAGCCGTAGAGCCTTCGATCGCCTGCCTTCTGCTGCTCGGTCATTGCTTCCAGCGCTGCTTCTTCGGCTAGCGCAGTCTGGCCGGATCGGGCGAGTGCCGCGCTCATGCGCCTCAGTGCTTCACCGCGCTTTCCGCCAACGGAGATTTCCGCCAGCTCTCGCCATTTCAGGTGTTCATCCTTGTGCCAGTTTCGCCTGGCGTGAAAGGCGGCCCGGTGCAGATACATGCGCCTCGAGTCGACAAGATGTTCGCCTGCCGCCTGCGCATGGCGGCAGAGTTCTAAAGCGATGTCATCGGTTGCGTGGGGTACAAATCGGCCATCCGGTGGCGGTGGGTCCGGTGCTCGGCCGCCGAATGCCGCTTCGATCAGGTGGAATGCAAGCTCGTGCAGCCTGGAGCGGTCGGCGGGCAGCTGCAAGTCATAGGCCGCGTCGCGCAGGAGCGCGTGGCGGAACAGGTAGGCATGTTCGGCTGAGAGTTGGGGCACCTGCGCAGCTTAGCTGGTAGGTCGGCAAAGGCATAGTTGTCCCCATCTCAACTATCCGCTGACACCGTTGGACAAGGGGCTTTGAGGCGATATCTAGCCTCCTGTGCAGCGCGGTGATGCAGCACCGGGTTGAGGGTGATGGGCCTGCAAGCTCGTTACCCGGGATTGGCCTGGCGCCTTGAGCGCAAGGAAAACAGAAGGCGAGAGTCATCTGTTGACCGGTCAAGCCTTATCGGGGTCGACCCCGAGCAACCGCCATCTGGTCGAGAGACCGGGACGTGAAAAGGGAATAGTCGCCCCGATCGCGTATGAGTGGAAGGCTGTTTCCACGACGCAGGCCACTGGACAACTCTTTGGGCGTCACAACCCAGAGGCACAAAGCCCTCGCTCGCGGGGGCTTTTTGATTGCGCGTGCGGCGAACACCTGATGGAGGTACGCGGGTGTCTTCCGATCACATGGTGAACGGTATTTGCAAACATTGTTCGCAAGATTTCGGGTCTGGTGTGCAATCGCTGCGATACTTGAAAGCACAGCAAGTGCATGGAGTTAGGACGTGCCGCTGAGCAAGGATGTCTGAATACTGCGGCTCCGGGGCAATGGCTCAGCTGTTTCACAAGGAATACGGTTTGCAGAATTTGAAGTTCGAAGTAAAACCGCACAGCGAATTATGCGACATAAACTAAAAGCAGCACGCTCCGCCAAAACGCGCGACACGGGCATGACCTTTGCCCGTCAGGAAGGACCGCGCACCCCGCTAAACGAGTGAATTGCAGCGTGAGAATACCGGCTACCTCGGGACAATTTATGACCCGAGACACTGTGTGTTTTTACGTTGGAGATCACCGTGAACCGCGACGAGTGGGTTCAGAAGCTTAAGAAAATGGGCCTCAGCGGGTACGAGGCACAGGTCTATCTCGCACTGCTTGGCGAAACACGTGCGCCGGCCTCTCGCGTCGTCCGCAAGTCGGGTGTTCCCCAAAGCAAAGTCTACGGCGCGCTGAGCAGCCTGGTTGAGCGTGGGTTCGCTGAGCAGGTACTCGGCGACGTGAAGCTCTATCGTGGCATCCCGCCGCAGCAGGCATTCGAAAACTACCGTCGCAGCGTCGAGGACTCGCTGACTGAGTCCCTCGCTGATATGAAAGAGCTCGGCGCCAAGGCGCCTGATGCTCCGACCGACGACCCGGGAAGTCTCGGAATCCGACTTGTTCGTTCCGGCCAGATCGTCGGCGTTGTCGAAGACGCGTTCGACACTGTAGAGGAAGAGCTGATCATCGCAGTCCGTGCGCCCATGGTAATGGGTCCGGATACAGCGACCGACAAGCGCATGATTGAGCGCGGCGTTCGCCTGCGCTATCTGATCGACGAAGAAATCCTGCATGACGCGGTTTACGGGCCGCAAGTCGTCCAAAACGCGGAAGAATTGGGCGAAAGTGTGCGTTTTGTTAAAGATGTGCCGCTGCGCTTCATGATCACCGACGGCAAGGCCGCCATGATCGAGCTCGCTGAAGAGGACAACTCGACGATGGGCCTCGTGGTTCCGAACCGAGGACTCGCCGAGAACATGAGGGTCCTGTTCGACGGGCTATGGGCGCAGGCGAAGACGATTGACCAGCTGCCGTCCGAACTCAGGCAGCCGGAGGCAGCACAAGGATAGCGTGCTTGGGGGCCGGTATCCTTGAGCCCGGCTGCGTGGGGCGGCCGGGCGTCAGCAACAAAGTCAGGTGCGGAGAACTTATGTCTTTATCGGGAATGACAGGGCGCGTGTGCGTCCTGGTGGCGCTTACATTGATGTTTGCGGCAGGCCTGTCGGCGCAGCCGCCGTACAGCGGCTACGCGAACTCGGTCTACACCAATACCGGTGTTACGGGCGACTGGGTTTCCAGCATGTGGCTGAAGCAGGGCTCGACCACGCTGATGCAGAACATCGGTCAGCCCGAATCGTCGTCAGACAACGTTTACTGGAGCGCAATTACTCCCGCACAGCTTGCGCCGGGAACGCAGTACACGCTGCAGCTGCAAACCGGGAATGCGACTTGGTCCGAAGGCCTGATGGCCTGGATCGACTACAACAATGACGGCGACTTTACGGATACCGGCGAGGCGATTGGTTACTACCCGTCGCAAGTGACCAGCTCGACCGTGGCTTCGATCAACTTTACCCCACCGTCCACTGCGTCCGGTTTCGTACGTATGCGCATACGTTGCGTGTACTACGTTACTCCGCCGTTTGATCCAGTTACCAGCCAGAGCTACGGGCAGACTGATGACTACCTCTTGAACCTTGGGTTCTCCATCACAACACCGTCGCCGCTGCCGTCGGCCGCACAGAACAGCGCGTACAACAAGACCATTCAGGCTGCGAACGGTACGACACCCTACACCTGGAACACCGCCAGCATCACTGGACTCCCCAGCGGCATTACGGCCGCACAGGTCGGCGACGACCTGGTGCTTTCAGGCATGCCCACGATGTCGACCACTGTCGGGCAATACAACTTCACCGTCAGTGTCACCGACAGCGCCGCCAAGCAGGCGCAAAAGGCGTACGTGCTGAATGTGGTGCCTCCACCGGCATCCATGCCGTTCCTGGATACGTTCACCAATTCCAATCTTGGCTGGCAGTTGGGAACGACTTGGTCGATCAATACTGCGTCCGCGTTTGCGCCAACGTCGTCCCCGCCGCGCAGCGAGCCGGGCACTGACGCCACTCCTACTTCCACGGACAACAAGATACTTGGTGACACCATTGGCGGCGACTACACCGCCAGCCTGGGCAGCACGTACTACGCGATATCGCCGATTGTTAACTGCACCTCGGCTTCCACGGTGCGTGTGCGGTTCTGGCGTTGGCTGGGCTGCTCGATCGGAAGCACGGCCTCCATTGAAGTCACCAACAACGGTTCGACCTGGACTCCGGTTTGGTCCAGCACGCAGGGTTCTTCGCAGACTACGATCCGCGACACGGCGTGGACGTCTGTCTATTACGACATCACAGCCGTTGCTGCCGGCAGTGCTTCGGTCCAGGTTCGGTTCGGAATTGGTCCAACCAGCTCGACGGTCCATACAGGCTGGTGCATCGACGACTTCCAAATTGAGGAGCCAGGCCCGGATCTCGAAGTTCGCGAAGGCGGTGCCACTGGCACGCTGATCACGGACGATCAAGCCGTTGGTGGGCTGCGTGACTTTGGCCAGGTGAATGTCAGTGTGCAGTCGGCTCCACTCACTATCGCGATGACGAACGTCGGCCCCACGCCGATCGACGTCAGTAGCGGCATCACCAAGAGCGGCGCGGACCCCAATGATTTCTACATCAATGCGGGCGGCTTCCCGTCAAGTATAGCGGTAGGCCAGACGGCGACTTTCGAAGTTAAGTTCTACCGAGTTACGGTTGGAGTCAGCACGGCGAAGCTTTCGATCGCCCACAATGCGTCCGGCTCTGGCACGACACCCTTTGAAATCAACCTACGGGGCGAGGCCATTCAACCGCTTCCCGTGATTGAAGTTCGCCTCAGCTCGGTGACCGGCACAATGATCCCGCACCAGGACCCGGCGACGGGGACGATCCGCGATTTCGGAAACCAGGACGTCAGCGCCGGCCCCACTGCAGCAATCACAATCTTCATCCTGAATACCGGCACGGGGAATCTCGGACTTTCTACTCCGGTTATGGGTGGCACCTGGTGGAACCAGTACGTGATCACCGCGACCGGTATGCCCAGTCAGCTGGCGCCCGGGGCAAGCACCAGTTTCACAGTTGCTTTTGACCCGACGAGCGTTGGCGTGAAAGACGCCTTCGTGCAGATTCCGCACACGGATTCAACGCAACAGACGCCGTATGAGGTACCGGTGCTCGGCAACGGCACTTCACCCGGCCCGACACTGAATCTGACCGAAGGCAGCGCCACTGGCCCGTCCTTTGCGCACAATGCACCGGCGGCTAACGGACGGGACTTCGGTTTCATGCTGGTCTCAGCGGGTGCGACATCGCCGCTCACCATCAGTGTCAACAACACGGGTACGGGCACGCTTACGCTCGGCACGCCGGCACTGGGCGGTACCGACCCCGGCGAGTTTGTTCTGAACCTCACCGGCTTCACGACGTCGGTTGCGCCCGCGGCATCCACAACTTTTACCGTCGCATTTGACCCGTCAAGTGCGGGCCAGAAGGATGCCACAATCACGTTCACGCACAATGACACCAACACCACCAGCCCGTTCATCATCAACGTAACCGGCAATGGCACACTTACGTCTGGCGTAGTGTCGCTGCGAGAGACCAATGCCACCGGCGCTGCGCTCGCGAATCCTGCGCCGGCGACGGGTGTCCTCAACTTTGGCGGTTGGGACATCAACTCGGGACCATCACCCGCCGCGACAGTGTATGTCGAAAACACCGGCACAGGCCCGCTGACGGTTGGTACGCCGGTGTTCAACCCGGCCTCGACTGATTTCCAGCTCCAGACCACCGGGTTCGCCGGAGTGCTCGCTGTGGGTGCAAGCGCGACGTTCTCGATCACGTTCGATCCGTCGACGATTAGCGCGGGCTTGACTGCTGTTATCGAGTTCGCACACGACGACCCAACCACGGGAACGCCGTTTGTTCTGAATGTGACCGGCGACGGCATCCTGAATTCGCCGCTCGTGCAGGTGCACGAGGGCTCTGCGGGCGGCCCGAACGTCGCCAGCAGTGCGGCAGCTGCGGTAGGCAGCGGACGCGACTGCGGCTCGATCAACGTAGCAGCCGGAGCTACAGCCCCGATCACGCTCTTCATTGTCAATGGCGGTACGCTTAACATGAACGTCGGTACGCCTGTGCTGACCGGCGTAAATGCCGCGGACTTCACCCTAAACACAGGTGGGTTCACCGCCGTGGTTCCGCCAGGTGGCGGGGCGACCGTATCCGTCACTTTCGACCCGACGCTGGGTGGCATGAAGGACGCACAGATCGAGTTCACGCACGACGACTCGACGCAGCCCAGCCCGTTCATTGTTCCGCTGATTGGTACTGCAGTCGATCCGTCCGGTGTCATGATCACGACGACTTCCATCCCGGGCGGCGCGGCCGGTACGCTCTACGAGCCGCTTACATTCACGGCCGTGCAGGGCAGCGCGCCGTACACATGGTCGCTGTACACCGGCAACATTCCGCCGGGCATGGCGATCACGCCTGCGGGTGTATTGCAGGGCACGCCAACAGGCTACGGCGGGCAATTCAAGTTCCGCGTTCGAGTGACCGATGCGACGGGCGCTACGAACGAGAAGCTGTTTGCCATGACTGTGATCAGCAGTCTTGTCGGGCGTGGCCAGGCAAAGGGCGGTGGTTGTGCCTCAGGCAGCGATGCCGGCGTGCCGCTGGCACTGCTGGGAATTCTGGCGTTCCTGGCGATGGGTGTACGATTCCACAGCCGCAAACGTGCCTAGACTGTCACGAGAAAAACCAAACAACCCGCCGTAAGTACGGCGGGTTGTTTGATTTAGGTCCAGTCAACAGCGCGGATGCAGACTAATACATTCCGGCAAGAAAAAGTGTTTGTGTAAGTCCGGTGAGTGGTTAAGCTTGTACCTGCGTAGAAGCCGTTCAAAAGAGGTCGGTTCTTCAACCACGCTATGCCGCGGACGTGGAGGCTCGTCCAGGCAAAGTTGTGGTTGGGTGAGTTAACGAACCGCAGTCCTGGGAGGAGACTGAAATGAGGCTAACCCTTAGCACGATCGCGCTTTCGATGCTTGCCATCGTATGTGCGAGTTCACTGTCTGCGCAGCCGCCAATGACCGGCTATGCAAATGCCGCGTACACGGTGGGGCCCTATACGGGCAGCTTGATGGCGTGCTCGAATGTCGCCATCAAGCGAGGATCGACGACACTGCTCACGAACGCGAGCGGCGCGTCAACGACGCCGTACAATACGTTCTTCAGCACGGTGGGTCCGGCGAACCTCGTTCCCGGGACAAGCCATACCATCGAAGTCACGATGACTGGCAGCGGCAGCACCTACCCGACCTACGCCACCGCCTGGATCGACTACAACAACGACGGCGACTTCGCCGACGCGGGCGAGTACCTGGGCCCAAGCCCGACGTCCGGTGCCGGCACAACCGTGACCATCACCTTCACTCCGTCCACTGCTTTTGGCGGCGTGAAACGGCTGAGGATGCGGACGAACTACTCCACGCCGGCGACCAGCCCGACCGCAAGCTATTCGTACGGGGAAGCTGAGGACTACCTCGTCAATCTTGGCTTCGCGATTGATACACCGTCGCCGCTGCCGACCGGGGCTCTAACCAATATGTACACCGAGGATATCACTGCTACAAACGGTGTGACGCCCTACAATTGGCAGTTCTCAGGCCAGGGCTACATCAAGAGTGGGTCACTGCCCGCCGGGTTGACCGCGACACCCGTAGGCAATGCTCTTCGCATCAGCGGTATTCCGACCGCAGTGGGGACTTCGAACTTCACTGTTGAAGTGCATGACAGTGCATCCACTCCTGTGCCATCAACAGCGTCATTCTCCATCACCATTTTCCCACAGCCTGCAGGCTTGCCGTTCTCGGACAACTTCTCGACGGACAAGGGTTGGCAGTTGACGTCACCATGGCAGCGTGCGGCCGCGCAGGCGTTCACACAGGCAAGCCCGCCACAGAGCCAGCCGGGCACGGACCACACTGCCAGCAGCAGCGACAACATGATTCTCGGTGACACGATCGGCTCCCCCTACAAATATGCGATCAACAACAGCCAGGAGTACTGGGCTGTGTCGCCGCCATTCAGCTGCGCGAGCGCCAGCAATGTTCGACTCAGTTTCTGGGGCTGGTTGGGGCTGGCAATCGGCTCAACTGCAAAAGTTGAAGCGACCAGCAACGGTTCTACGTGGGTGAATATCTGGACGTCCCAAAGCGGCCAGACGCTTGGCGGCAACGCAACCGCGACGTGGACATCCATGTCCTACGATCTTGGGTCTGTGTGCGCAAACAAATCCGTTTGTCAAATCCGGATCAGCATCGGCCCAACCGGCGCAAATGCCAGCACCGGCTGGTCGATCGACGACTTGCTGATTGAAGAACCTGGCTATGACATGCAGGTAAATGAAAACAGCGTCACCGGTACGCAGATCTATGACAATGACGCAGTAGGCGGCGCGCGCGACTTCGGACAGATTTCCGTCAATACGAACTCGGCGCCGCTCGATCTCTACTTCACCAACAATGGCCCGACGCCGATCAATTTCGGCGCCTACGTCAAGACGGGCGCCAACCCTCTCGACTTCTACGTCAATAGCTCCGTCTTCTACCAATCGAACCCGTTGCAGCCCGGAGCAACCACATCGCTACGAATCGTGTTCAACAGACCAACAGTCGGAGTCAGTACCGCGACAATCGAGTTACCACATAACGCGGCGTACTCAGGCTCGACACCATTCCAGATCAACGTACGGGGTGAGGCGATAACGCCGGCACCCATCATCCGGGTCAATTTAGGCTCAGCAACCGGCCCCCAGATTACGCACCAGCAGTCACCAACCGGTACGCCACGCGATTTCGGAAACAGGGACATCGGCGCCGGTGCAAGCTCGCCCATCACCGTCTTTGTCACTAATGCGGGCACGGGCAGCCTGTCACTCACCGCGCCGTACAGGCAGGGAACCTGGTGGTCTGAGTACCAGCTGAATACCATCGGATTCGCGAGTGTCCTGACCGCCGGCCAGAGCACCAGCTTCGAGATTACTTTTGACCCAGGCAGCATTGGGCAAAAGGACGCGGAGATTCATGTACAGCACACGGATTCAACCCAAACAAATCCGTTCATAATTCCAGTGACCGGCAATGGCACTTCGTCATCCGGTCCTACGGTTGAAGTGCATGAAGGGGCAGCCACCGGTCCTGCATTGGCCCATGCTGACCCCGCAGGTGGCGCCAGAGACTTTGGCAATGTTCTGGTTGGCAACACTTCGGCGCCATGCACCATCACCATCGTGAATGCCGGCGGTGCGGCCATGACGCTGGGTACGCCTGTTCTCGGCGGGACAAACCCCGGCGAGTTCAACCTCAGCACTGCGGGCTTTGCGACATCCGTGGCCGCTGGTGCCAACACGTCATTCCAGGTGACCTTCTCACCGACTTCCGTTGGAGTGAAGCTCGCGCAGGTTTCCTTCACTCACAATGACATGGCAGCAACAAACCCATTCATCGTGAACTTCAGGGGCAACGGAGTAACGACCGTAGCGGCCATTGAGGTACGTGAGACCAATGCCACCGGCACAGTATTGACCAACCCGGCGCCGGCGACGGGCATCCTTAACTTCGGAACCCAGGATGTGAACGCTGGCCCGACGGCTGCCGCGACGATTTATGTCACGAACACCGGAACGGCGGCACTTACCTTGGGCATTCCGAGCTTCCAGTCGGCAACCACCGAGTTCCAGCTTCAGACTACCGGTTTTGCCGGCAGCGTGGCGCCGGGTGCCAGTGCGACCTTTGGTATCACGTTTGATCCGTCCACTGCCGCAACTCACACAGCAGTTGTCCAGTTCACCCACAATGATACGACCGCAGGCACGCCGTTTGTCCTGAACCTTACGGGCGACGGCGCGCTGAACGCTCCCATCATTGAAGTTCGCGAATCCACGACCATCGGTACGCTGATTACCAGCGGCTCGAGCGCGGTTGGAACAGGACGCGACTGCGGTTCGATTGACGTCAGCTTCGGCAACACGCTCCCGTCGATCATCGTGATCATGAATACAGGCAACCAGACGCTCAACCTCGGCACACCGACGCTGACCGGTGTGAACTCGGCGGACTTCATCTTGAGCCTTGGTGGCATGAGCACGACCGTTGCGGCGGGTGCCAGTACCCAGTTCAGCGTAAGCTTTGACCCCGTGCTCGCTGGTATGAAGGATTGCCAGGTCGAGTTCTCGCAGGATGACCCGGGTCAAGCCGACCCATACATCGTTCGCTTTGTCGGCACAGGCACAGACCCGAACGCCGTGCAGATCGATACTCCGACTCTGCCGGGTGCCATCCCGTCCGTTCAGTATGGCCCGTTGGCCATGAGCGCGTCGCAGGGAAGCACGCCCTATGTGTGGTCGATCTACAGCGGCAATCTGCCGGCCGGTGTTGGCATGACCTCGGCCGGTATTCTCTCCGGCACGCCTTCGGGCTTCGGAGGAGTCTACGCGGTGACCATCCGCGTTGCCGATGCTACGGGTGCCACCAACGAGAAGACCTACAACATTGTCCTCTCGGGTGACCTGTCTGGCCGCGGCAAGGCCAAGGACAACGGCTGTGCTGCCAGCGATTCGGGCTCAAACCTGACGTTGGCCCTGCTGGCTGCGCTCGGCATGCTGGCTTGCGGGGCGCGCTTTATGCGCCGCAGGGCATAACCAGTTATTCAGATACAGATCGGCCCGCCGTGAGGCGGGCCGGTTTCGTTTCCAGGAGTTGCCCAGAGCCACAGCTGACGCTGCTTACGCGCTGACGGCGACTTTGTTGAGGATCTTGCGGATGATCTCCTGCCCGGCCTTGCCGCCGCGCCGGTCGAAGCTTGCGCGCTCGATTACCCGGTGAGACAGCACTGGCACTGCAAGTGCCTTTACGTCGTCCGGCACCACGAAGTCGCGGCCCTCGATCATCGCCCAGGCCTGTGCAGCACGGAACAGCGCCACAGAGCCTCGCGGGCTGGCGCCGGCCACCAGCTTGGGGTGCACGCGGGTTTCGTTGACGATCTCAAGGATGTAGTCGGAAATGCTGGGCTCGACGCGAACCTTCTTTACGGCCTCCTGCACCACCAGTACCTCTTCGCGACTAAGCACACGCTCGACGTTCTGGAGTGTGTCGCCCATCGCGTGGTCGTTCAGGATGCGCTTTTCGTCCTCGCCGCTTGGGTAGCCGACATCGAATTTCAGCATGAATCGGTCCAGTTGCGATTCCGGCAGCGGGTAAGTGCCCGCGTGCTCAATCGGATTCTGGGTGGCGATGACGAAAAACGGGCGCGAAAGCTTGCGGGTCTGACCCTCGGCGCTGATCTGCTGCTCGCTCATGGCTTCCAGCAATGCCGATTGCGTGCGTGGCGTGGCGCGGTTGATTTCGTCAGCGAGCAGGATGTTGGTGAACACCGGCCCCTCGCGAAACTCGAAGGTGCCGTCCTGCTGGCGGTAGACGCTGGTGCCAATGATGTCGGTGGGCAGCAGGTCGGGCGTGAACTGTACGCGCTTGAAGTCGCAGCTCACGGCCCGCGCCAGTGCCCGTGCCAGCGTAGTCTTGCCCAGGCCCGGCAGGTCTTCAATCAGCACGTTGCCGCGCGCGAACAGCCCCGTGATGAGGTATCGAACCACCTCGGGCTTGCCGATCAGTGCACGCGAAAGTTGAGAAGCAAGCTTGGCTGCGAGGGCTGCGGGCATGCCATTACGATAAGCGGGGCCGTGAGGGGGGTCAACGCCACCCTTTGAACGCCAGGCGCCGCCGCAAGTTCAGGCCAAATCGCTATAGCGCTTCAGCTTTTGCGATGGCCGCCTTGCCCTCTTCTTCCTTGCCGGCCGCCTGCATCGCGAGGCCGAGGGTGTTCCAGTACTTCTTGAGGCGGACCTTGTGGTTCTCGTCTTCGGCGTTGCTTTCTTCTTCCAGGTCGCGGGCTTTGCCCAGTGCCTCAAGCGCGGCGTCCCACTTCATTCCGCCGGC
Organism: Planctomycetota bacterium; assembly: GCA_020425605.1. Classification (GTDB taxonomy): domain Bacteria; phylum Planctomycetota; class UBA8742; order UBA2392; family UBA2392; genus JACKID01. The sequence goes on from JAGQRH010000009.1 coordinate 38,102, forward strand.
CAGGCATTCACCCATTGAGTACCAGGTCTTGCCGAGGCTGACCTTGTCGGCCTCGCCCTTTTGCTTCAGGCTCAGTGACTTGCGGTAGCTTTCGATCGACTCCGGCACCTGGCCCATCTCGCGCTGCGACTCGCCCAGCCCGTGATACATGTAGCCCAGCTCAAGCGGGTCCAGCTTCTGTTGCTCGGCCATCTGGATCAGCTTTTTGCGCTGCATGACGCCTTTCACGTAGCGCCCGGCGTCGTGATAGGCCTCGGACATGCTGCGCTGGATCTGCAGTTGGAAGTCCTCCGGCATCTTGGCGGCCTCGGCCAGCTCCTTCGCGCGGCGGTACAGCTCGATCGCCTGCTGGAATTCGACCTCGAGCTGCTTTTCCAACAGCGCAATCTGAGGCGGCGGCGACATGCCCTGCATGCCCTTTTGTACACGCACGCTGGCCTGCATCGGGCCGATCTTGTGCTTGATGGACTCCGCGCGGTACAGAACCAGCGTCGCCATGGTCGCGTCGTCCACGCCCGCTTCCTTGGCCAACTCGATGGCGCTGTCGAACTGGTCGCCGGCCTCTTTGTATCGGCCGCTGCGGAACATGCACTCGGCGTAGCTGTACGTCAGATTCAGGCGGCTGGCGGTGGGGGCCTTGCATTCGGTCTTCATTGCGACCGCTTTTTTGAAGGCCTCGATGGCGTCGTCGATCTGGTCGGTCTTTGAGAGTGCTTCCCCCAGCTTACCCCAGCTTGTGGCGTGGCCGTTGGGGTCTGCTTTGCCCTTTTCTTCCAGCTCGATCATCTTACGGAACGCTTCGGCTGAGCCCTTGGCGTCTTCACGCGCGAGCTGGATGCCGCCGATGCCCTCCCAGTACGCAGCTTCATCGAGAGGCTGCAGGCCCGCGGGCGGCTCAAGCTTGCCGCCGCCAATCGCCTTCAGCGCGGCTTCAGCGCCGTCTGTGTCGCCTGAATAGAAGGTTTCCAGCGCCGCATCGATCTGTTGGTGAGCCATCGCGCCCTCGCCTGTGGTGTTCTCGCAAGCCTACCCGCCGGGCGGTGAAAGCCAACCCCGAACTAGGCGCCCGCCTGCTGATCAAGGAGCTTCCACAGGCGCTCGCGCTGTGAAGCCGTCTGGGCGCTGCCGTGGGGGCGGCCTTCCTTGAAGCGTACATAGTACTTGCCGGTGATGTCGCCCCATGCGACTTCGCTTGCCATGCGGATCTGCGGCTGCGCGCCCTTTTCCGGGCTCAGCATCAGCAGGTTGATCCAGAATCGGATGAAGCCCGGGAAGTTGCGAAACAGATTGGTGCCGATGATGCCCGGGTGCAGGCAGTTGGCGGTGATCACGCCCGCCTCGCGCTCGGCCAGCGTCAGGGTCTGCATGACCAGCGCCAGCTTGCTTTGCCGGTAGGCCAGCGCCGGATCGAACTGGTTCTCGTACTGAATATCATCCCAGTTCATGAAACCGTGGGTGTGCTCTTCCGAGGCGACGTTGATGACCCTGCCTTTTGCCGCGCGCAGGGGCTCCAGCATCAATTGAGTCAGCATGAATGGTGCGAGAGCGTTCACGGCCCAGGTGCGTTCCAGCCCGTCGGCGGTGACTTCGCGCTTCCCCACCCAGAGCCCGGCGTTGTTCAGCAGGACGTCGAGTTTGTCGTGAGTCTCGAGAAACTTCGCGGCGCCGTCGCGGATGGCCTGCTTGGACGAAAGGTCGACCGGCAGGATCTCGGATTTGCCGCCGGCCTTGGCGATCGCGTCGTGGACCGGCTTGATGCGATCCTCCGAACGCGCCACCAGCACAACCAGCGCACCCTTTTTCGCCAGCTCAAGCGCTGAGACCTTGCCGATCCCCGAGCCCGCACCAGTAACAATGACCGTCTTGCCGTCCATGGCGCGGATCATGGTTATCCTCTGGCAGGTTCGCAAGTGGTGTTGGCGGCTGACGTTATTGACGCGTCAAGAAACCCTGGTACGTTTGGGGGCATGAGTTTACGACTGAACCAGTCCCGCTCTTCCCGCCATCGACCGTGATCCGGTTGCTGTTCCCTATTTGATGCCCTTGGGCGGCCTTTGAAGGCTTGCGCCCGGGGCGTTTTCAGCAACAATCCGCGCGGGCATGCGGCCCGCGTTACCGGAGCTATGTCATGGCAAAGAACATCAAGACACGTGCGGAAGACTATTCGCAGTGGTACCTCGACGTCATCAAGGCTGCCCAGCTGGCTGACTACGCGCCCGTGCGCGGCTGCATGGTGATCCGGCCCGAGGGCTTCGCGATCTGGGAAGCGATGCAGCGAGACCTCGACCGGCGCTTCAAAGAGACGGGCCACGTCAATGCCTACTTCCCCCTGCTGATCCCCATGTCATTCATGTCCAAGGAGGCCCAGCACGTTGAGGGCTTCGCGATGGAGTGCGCCGTCGTTACCCATCACAAGCTGCAGCAGGATGGCAAGGGCGGGCTGCAGGCTGCCGGCGAGCTCGAGGAGCCCTATATCATCCGCCCCACCAGCGAAACCGTCATCGGCCACATGTACAGCCAGTGGATCCAGAGCTATCGCGACTTGCCCGTTCTCATCAACCAGTGGGCCAACGTCATGCGCTGGGAGCTGCGTACGCGCCTGTTCCTGCGCACGGCCGAGTTCCTGTGGCAGGAAGGCCACACGGCCCACGAGACAGGCGAAGAGGCGCAGGAGGAGACCCTGCGCATGCTGGACGTCTATGCCAGCTTTGTTGAGGAGTTCATGGCGATGCCCGTGATCAAGGGCCCCAAGACGGAGAGCGAAAAGTTCCCCGGCGCGGTGACCACCTACGCCATCGAGTCGCTGATGCAGGACGGCAAGGCGCTGCAGAACGGGACGAGCCACAACCTGGGCCAGAACTTTGCCAAGGCGTTCGACATCAAGTTCCTCGGGCGCGACCAGAAGATCGAGCATTGCTACACGACAAGTTGGGGCGTGAGCACGCGGCTGATCGGCTCATTGATCATGATGCACAGTGACGACGACGGGCTGGTGCTGCCTCCCCGCGTGGCGCCCAACCTGGTGGCGATCGTGCCCATCTTCAAGACCGACGAAGACAAGGCCAAGGTGGCCGCCTACATCGAGAAGATCGTGGCTGCCCTGTGCGGTGAGGAAGAAGTGGCGGCGGCTAAAACGCGACTCTCTAGTGGCGATATCACCCGCTACTTCTTCGACAAGCACACGGGCCAGGGCATCCTCGTAGACTGGCGCGACAACCGTCCCGGCGACAAGCAGTTCCACTGGGAACAGCGCGGCGTACCTTTCCGCATCGAGGTTGGCCCCCGCGATGTCGACGGCGAAGCGATGGTCGTGAAGAAGCGCCTGGACCGCAGCAAGGATATCGTGAAGTTCGAGAATGTCTCAGCCGCATGGCTGCGCGGCATGTGCGAATCCGTGCAGGCCGAGATGTTCGAGAGGGCCAAGGCGTACCGCGACGCGAACACGCACCGCGCCGAGAGCTACGATGAGCTGAAGTCAATCCTTGCGGATAAGGGTGGTTTCGTGCGCTGCTTCTTCCACCCCGACCGCGAGGCCGAGGCCAAGATCAAGGAAGAGACCAAGGCCACCGTGCGCTGCCTGCCCTTTGACGCACAAGGCAAGACCGGCAAGTGCATCTACAGCGGCAAAGAAGGCGCGCCCGAAGCGCTGTTCGCGCAGGCCTACTAGACGCATCAAGGCCCCGGCTGATACCGGGGCCTTGACCTGTCAACATAACGCTTTGCTACTTCTTCTTTGTGGTCTTCTTCTTCGCCGCCGGCTTTTTCTTTGCCGCCGGCTTCTTCTTCGCCGCCGGCTTCTTCTTTGCCGCCGCCTTCTTCTTCGGTGCTGCCTTCTTCTTTGCCGCTGCCATTTGCTTCTCCTTGACCTTGGACAGAATCCAACAGCAATCACTACCTGTGGGAATTGTGCGCCCGACACAGCCCCATAGGGAGTTGTTGGCTAAAAGTTGAGATCACTGTGGATACTTATTTGCCGGACCTGCGCCGTCCCGCGTGGCCGTCGGCGCCGCGGTGCAATGCAAGTGGGCCATTCGCCTGCGCGGTGCACATCATCTCGATGCGGGTGATGTTCACGTGCGCCGGCTGCGAAGTCGCCCAGAAAGCGGCTTCGGCGATGTCGGTAGCGACGAGCGGCTCGATGTTCTTGTACACATCGCTTGCTCGGCCCGCGTCGCCCTTGTAGCGAACGAGACTGAATTCGGTCTCGGCCAGCCCCGGCTCAAGGTTCGTCACGCGCACGCCAGTGCCGAGCAGGTCCGCGCGCAGGTTCAACGAGAACTGCTTCAGGAACGCCTTTGTACCACCGTAGACGTTGCCACCCGGGTAGGGCCAGTTGCCGGCCGTCGAGCCGATGTTGATCACGTGGCCGCAGCCGCGCTCTACCATGCCGGGCAGAATCGCGCGCGTCATGTACAGCACGCCCTTCACGTTTGTGTCGACCATGGTTTCCCAGTCATCGAGGTCCGTGGCCCAACTCGGCTCCAGCCCCAAAGCGAGACCGGCGTTGTTCACCAGCACGTCGACGTCCTTGAAATCCGGGGGCAGGTCAGCGATTGCCTCCGCAACCGTATCGCGCTCGCGCACGTCGAGCGGCAGGTCGTAGACGGGCGTCTCGATCTCGTCCTTTAGTTGCCGCAACCGATCAACTCTGCGGCCGACCAGAATCAACGAGTGGCCCTCGGCCGCAAAGCGGCGTGCGATGGCCTCGCCGAAGCCGCTGGTAGCACCGGTTACGAGGACGATCATGATCTCTCCTGCAATCGAACGGTTACGATCAGTGTTCCGTTGTAGGTGAAGCCACGCTCACGGATCAAGGACTGAAGCTTGAGGAATTCCGCATGATCGGAATCCGTCGTTGGCAGCTCGTCCAGCAGCGGCTGTGAGAGTGCTTCAATGGCTCGTGGCGCGATAGATGCGACGTGGCGGTAGTACTCGCTTTCGACGTCGTACCCGGCCGACGGCAGCGCTGTTATCAATTCGTTCAGGCTCACGCACGGCCTGTGGGTGTCGCCCGCGCGCTCATGCTGACGCTTCCACCATCGATCCCAGCGCTCGGCGATCTGCTGGACAGGGTCCGTCAGGTCGAACCACGGCTCCGCCACCAGCAGCCCCGTGCGGGCGACGCGCACACATTCCCGCAATGCGCCGGGCAGATCCGCCAGGTGATGGGGCACGTGTCTCAGCGTGACCCATTCGAAGGACGCATCCTCGAAGGGCAATCGCGTTGCTTCGGCCTTCAGGACCTGCGGGTCCTGGCCGCTTGCGGCGGGGTCCACACCTGTGGCGAGAATGCCGTCATTGCAGAGTCGTGCGACCAGCACACCTCGCCCGCAACCGACGTCGAGTACGGAGGCCGGCTGAAGGTCGCGCAGCCGCTGTTCAAAGCGGTCGAAGAGGAGTTGCCATTCGCGTTGGATTGTCTCGTCACGGGACATCAGGGACCCGTGCGGCGGTAGATACGCCAGATCGAGGTGAATGTCGAAACGTAGAGGCTTCCGTCGGATGCCTCAAGAATGTCGAGCGGCTTGTTGGTCGTGCCGGTGTTGGACATCTCGCCGAACACCTGCTCGGTGCTGATGTTTACCGGCGGACTGCCGTCCATCACGAAGCGGTAGATCCTCGACTCGTCATAGCTGCAGATGAACAGGTTGCTCGCGTAGCCGGTAGGGAAGCTATTGCCGCTGTGATAGGTCACGCCGGTGGGGACGATCACCGTCGGCCAGTTGCGGATGCGGACGCCGATCTGCGAGCCTGGTATACCGCCGGTGCTACCCCATTCGTAGTTCTTACCCTTCACCAGGTAATTTAGCTCGTCGTTGTTGTTCGGACCGTTTTCTACGCCGATCAGCGTGCCAGTAGTCGGGTGCACGCACAGCCCGTAGGTGTTTCTTAGCCCGCGGCACCACTCGTATTGGTCAGAGCCGCTGAACGGGTTGTCGCCGGGCGCGGATCCCGTTGTGGTGAATCGCAGAACCCGCCCGGCAAGCGAGCCGTTGGTCTGGGAATTGGCCGAGTTGTTGGTATCGCCTACCGTGGTGACCAGCGTGCCATCGCTCAAGAACAGAAGTGCGCCGGCATTGTGAATGTTTGCAGTCGGCAGATTGTCGACGACCACGGTCGGGTTCGTGCCCACACCGCCGACCTCTTCGTAGCGAATGATCTGCTGGACGTTTGAGCCGTTGTTCACGCAGGCGCGCACGAAGACATAGTGATCTGTCGAAAAGTTCGGTGAGATCGCAATGCCCAGCAGGCCCTGCTCGCTACCGTTCAGGACCGTCAGCGTAGCCCAGCTGTTAGTGTTGTATGGGGCGGCGGTATCGACGGTAATGATCTCACCGTCCAGCAGGCTGACGAAGAGCCGGCCGTCGGGCGCCTGGTCCATCTTGCAGGGCATGTTCAGCCCGTTCTGGATCAACTCAACGCTGAAGTAGTAGTCGAGGTCGACCCAGGCACTGGGCAATGGATTGCGAGGCCCCGGGTCCGGGATGCCGCCGCCGCCACTGGTGCCGCCCCCGCCGCCGTCATCCTTCCCCGGGCAACCGGTCGTGAGCGCAAGCAGCGCAAGAATCAGGATGCAGCTGATTGTCTTCATCAGACCACGTTGATCGTCGTGTTGATTGGCTGGGCTTCCGGGAAGATTGCCGCAAGCTCGGTGGTATTCAGGCCCATGTGATTCGCGCCCAGCAGGCTGCGGTAAATGTCCCGGAAGTCGGTCGTGTACGGCAGGTATTCGGCGTTCAAGTCCGCGTCGAGAAGCGAGTCGCCATAGATTCCGCCGTTTACGGGGCCGCCCAGCACGGTGACGCAACTCCCGTGGCCGTGGTCTGTGCCATCTGAGCCGTTCTCGTAGTTGCGCCGACCGAACTCAGAGATGATCACGATCGTCAGGTTCGGCCAGATGCGATCGCTGGCGGTGCCGAACGCTGCGTCCTGGATCGAGATGTCCTGATAGAAAACGCCGATCGCGTCGTCGATCTCTTGCAGCAGCTGCGCGTGGCGCGCTGCCTGGTCGGAGTGCGTGTCGAAGCCGCCTATGCCCGTGTAGAAGACGCTCGTATCGAACCCGCCGTAGATGAGCAGCGAAATGTCGCGCATGCGCCGGCCCATGTTGGTGAGGCTGGTTGTTGAGCCCGGGCGCAACGGATACTGGATCGAGTTGGTGGTCTCATAGGTCGCGTAGTCGGTCGCGGCGACGCCAACCTGTGCGGCCGCATTGTAGGCGGCTTCGGCGGCCGATGCGATCTCGCCGCGCAGGCCTGTCGCCGGTTGCATGGACAGGATGTTCTGGGCGACTTCCTTGCGCAGGGTGTGGTTGTTGGAGTAGTGCCAGTCTGTGTCGTAAGCAAATGAAGAAACGCTGTTCACCAGGAACGGGTTTGCGGTAGATCCCTCGAAATCGAGGCGGCGTCCGACGCCGATCGAGACCAGACCCATAGACGTCGGGGCGTGGTTGTTGCCGAAACGAGCAAGCCAGCCAGGTGCCATGCTGGGCAACGAGGCGAGACCGTTGCGGGCGCCATAGCTCCAAATGTCTTCGCTTACGAAGTGGCTCAGGTTCTGGCTCGGGTAGCCCACCTTGTGCACAAATGCCGCATCGCCCTGATTCCACAGAGACTGGATGTTCACGAGAGACGGATGGATTTCGTACGCCGATACGCCCGGCCCGCCAGTCAGCGACAAGCCCTGGCCGGGGGTGTATCCGATTGTCGGGCGATTGGCCTGGTAGATACTCGCGACGCTGCCGGTCACGGGAAAGACCGTATTCAGGCCGTCATTGCCACCGAGCATATTGATGACAATCAGTCGCTTGTGCGCCGGTAACGCCGCCGCCTTGGCAGGCTTGGCGGAAAGGGGCGACACGCGACTGTCCAGTGCGCCGAGCGCGAGCGCGCCTGCACCCGCAGCACCAACCCGCAGGAAGTTGCGACGCGACTTGTTGAGCGTTTGCTTGATCGTGTTCATGGCGTTTCTCCGATCAGCGAATCTGGTAGGTCGGGTGCTGCCCGAGGATGTAGAGCAGGCCGCGGATTTTCTTGTCGCGGTCCACGGGGTCATTGAAGTTCCACGGGTCGGCAAAGTTGCCCGTGCCGTTGCGGTCGGTGTTGAGGTAGTCGATGGCGGCCTGTCGCTGGTTGGGCTCAAGGTCCACTTGCAGCAGCCAGGCCAACTGGTCAACGACTTCGCCGTCTCCGGTCTTGTTGGCGGGGATCAGCGCCAGCCCCACGTCGTAGCCGGCCTGCGGCGATTCGTGCGAGTAGTAGATGCAGTCGCGCAGGAAATTCGCGCGCTCAACCAGCGCCTGGCTTGAAAGCCAGAAGCCGCCGCTCGGCCAGCCATTTACCGTGGGGGGTTGGCTGGGGCGCTGGGCCGTGTCCACGAGCCCGCTGTCGAGGCGCGAAGTGAACACATCCAGGCCAGTGGCGCGGATGAAACCGACATGGTGTTCCACAGGACTCTTCACCAGGCCGTCCCGAGATGTCTGCGAAAAGAACGCCTTCGACATAAATATGCGCTTGAACAGTGCTTTCAGGTCGTAGCCGCTGGCGCGGAACCCCGCCGACAGGTTTTTCAGCACGCTCGCGCTGGGGTTGAGGTAGACGAACTGCTCCCAGATCTTCTTGCAGATGAATTCGGCGACCTGCCCGTTGGCGAGCGTGATGTCGACCATGTCGCGATACTCGGAAAGGCCGGTGCCGAAGAGCGTCTGGCCGAGGATCGTCTTGTTGGAGTAGTCGTGGCGGTTCGTGTCGAACACCATCACGAACTGATCTCGACCTGCCCCGGCGTTGTCGGGCACCAGGATACGGCGATAGCCCGTGAACGCGCGGCTGGCCTCCACGATATCCGCCTGGGTGTAGCCGTTGTCCGCGCCGAGCGTGAACAATTCCCAGAACTCGCGAGCGAAGTTTTCATTGGGCGCGTTCTTGGTGCTTACATAGCCGTCGAGCCAGATCAGCATCGTCCAGTCGCGGGCCATAGCCTCAAGCAAGTCGGGCAGCTTGTCTGTGCCGTGCTGGCGCCAGAGATTGATGTGCTTGAACATCCAGTACATGCTTTGTGCGTCGAGCACTTCATCGCTTGTGGCGAAGTGGTCGTGCCAGAACATGGCCAGCAATTCCTGGAACGGGTTGGGATTGTGGACCATCAGCCACTCCCACCAGCGCGCGATCTCTGTCGTGCTGGGGTAGTCCGGGTCAGCGACTGTGGCGGCAAGTGCCTGTGCCTCAAGCGCAGGGTCTGTCTCGAGAGACAGCATCCAGTCGAGATAGGCCTCATAGCCCATCTGGTTCAGGCGCTGGAGTTCACTCGGCCTGAACGCGAAGTGGGTGCGCTTGAGAAAGTAGATCCGCTCGGCTTGCGACAGGGTGTGGACAGATGACAGGTCCTGGTCGGCAGGCCCGGGCGCCTTCTTTTCGTCTTTGCTGCAGCCACTGCCTGCCAGGCTGAGCGTCGCGACGAAGCTGAGCATCACCGATAGGCCAATCAGCTTCTTGAACATGGGTGCCTCCCCCGAAAGGTGAGCGCTACGATTCAAATGTCGAGGACAGACCTACATTGTGCGATGCGCCTGCAGGGCCCGCAAAGTAAACCCGCGCAGAAAGCCCGAGAACCCGCCGATCATTGTGCTGATTGGGCGATATAGGCCAATTCAAGCGTAGTAGAGTCACAACTTCAGTCCGCCTTGCGAGCAGCTTTGCGCTGCGTCGAACTTAGTTCGACAATCCGCAGCGCCCTGTCCTTGGTGTCGACTTCTACGGACACTTCCTCATCATTACTCAGGGTGCTGATCCATCGCTTGTGCAGATCATCGGCGCCGGCACGCACGATGATGACTTCGCCCTTGAGTGCGTCGGCATCGTTGGCGCTGCTGCCGGTTGCGGCCTTCACTTTGCTGACCCTGAGGGCGAATGCCGTTCGCCCGAGCTGCGTCACTGTGCCGGTGACTTTGCCGACGAAGCCCTCCGTGCCGTCAGGGAGCTTGGCCTCGGGCAATGCGGCGTCGCTGGCGATCGGTCCGAAAAGCTCCGTGGGATCCGAGTCATTGGCATCTGGGTCAATCCCGTACAGGCCGTTGAAGTACTGCGCGTAGGCGTGGATCACCAGGCGATCAAAGCCCTTCAGCTTGGACAGGTCGGCTGCCAGTGTGCCGACCGTGGTGAGAAACTTCTCGGGGTCGGCTTTCAGCTGCCCGGCAAATGTCTCTTCAGGCGCGGCGTTGTAGCCGCCGGTCTCGATTGCGATGTCGACGACCTTGCCGACCTTGTCTGCGTAGGCCAGCAGCGGCGTCGCGAGCTGCTTCACGGTTGCCGGGTTGCTGCTGTAGGCCATCAGTGTAGCGGTATCAAGCGAGTCCAGAAGGTGTTGAAAGACCTTGCTGCCCTGCCAGTCCTGCCGGATCCAGAGCGGCTTGAAGGCGGCTCCGAGAGTCAACCCGGCTTTGAGCTCCTTGTTGCGCGCGGTCATCTGCGTAAACATCTCGGTCAGCCCGGCGTATGACTCGAGCTTATCCGGTTCCTGATCACAGTGCAGGCCGGCGATGCGTGCGTCCTTGTGTCGCTTGTTGAACTCGGCCACACAATCGACCAGGTCGGCCGCGCGTTCGTGCCCGGAGAGATCGTTTGCGTCGTCGTTGAGGTACCACATGAGATGGACCTCGATGCCCTGTTTGCGCAGCATCCCGACGGTTTCGGCCAGCTTGTCTTTCTCTGGCAGCCTGTGCTGCTTGTAGAGGCTCTCCCAGTCCCACTGGATAGAGCCGATGAACAGATAGACACGCGTGAAGCCGTGGAGCTTTGCGAAAGTGGCGAGACGATCTGCAAGGCCGTCGGAATTGGCGGCGACGGCATGGTGATTGGATTCCCGGGGCGTGGGCTTCACCGACGACGCGTTCCACACGTACAGGCCCTTCTCAGCCTTGGCGTAGGGATCGGTGCCCTTGTCGGCAGCAGACAGCGCCCCTGCGAGCGTCAAAAGCAACGCGATGGCCAGCGTTCGCATCGATGGGTCCTCGTCGAAGTTGCTCACTCTTCCATCATGTGCGCCGGTTGCAATCGGAATGAGTGCTCGAACTTGCTTGTGATCCTCGCGTGATTCGCGAGAATCGGGGTATGTCACTTCACGATCTCCTGATTGGAAACTGGACCAGGCTTGGCGACGTCGCCCCGGACGCGCTCGGTTCCGCGCGCTTGCAGGCGCACTTCGGTCTGCAGGTCGTGGCAGCGGCCGGGAAAAGCCTGTTGAAGCCAAGACCGGACGACAGCCAGACCGCCACAGGCTGGCTGGATCGTGTGCATGCTCTGGTTGGCGATGAGATTCCCGGCGGGCTGCGCGTCGGACTGCGTATTCGCGACCTGCGGCTGCTTCTGCTGACCAAGGATGGCAATGACCTCGCCTCGCTGGCGCTTGACGGTCGAACACTGGAATCAGGCATCAAGTGGCTGACCAGCCAACTTGCCGAGGAGACAGGAACGAAAGACCGGCCGTCCATCAAACGGCCAGACTACGAAATGCCGGATCATGAACTGGGTCGCGGTGGGACCTTCGGCGCGGACGCAGAGACTCTCGGCGAGCTCGCCCGCTGGTACGCCAATGCTGACCGCGCGCTGCAATTCGTTGCGGCAAAGGAGCGTGACGCCCTGCAGGTTCGTTGCTGGCCGCATCACTTCGACATGGCAACGCTGCTGAACCTGGACCCGTATGAGCCTGCCGAGAAGGCCCGCACGATCGGGGTCGGAATGTCGCCCGGGGACGCGAGCTACAAGCAGCCGTACTACTACGTTACGCCCTGGCCGTATCCTGATACGGACGAGTTGCCGGGATTGCCCAGCGGGGGGACCTGGCACCGCAAGGGCTGGACGGGTGCGATTCTTACCGGCTCAAAACTCACGTCTGCCGCAAGTGCGGATCGACAGGTGGCGATGCTGACTGACTTCCTCGACGGCGCGCTCGCCGCCTGCAAAGAGCTGCACGCGTGACTACTTCGCATGCGCCGGGTTGCCTGTGCGGCGCAGGTTCGAGCGGAATGTGCTCCAGGACGGGCCCTTGCCCTTCAGCTTGATGGCCATTGCGCGCCCATAGTTGTGGACGAAGTTGTCGTTGCTGGTTCCGACGCCGATGACGAGGAAGTACTCCATCGTGCCATCGCCGTCCAGATCGGCCACGAGCGGGGCCGACGAAATCTCTTCCCATTGCTCGCCCTTGTAGGTGGCGTCGAAGCGGAAGGTCTCCTTGCCGTCTTTGGCGTCCAGTGCGACGACCGCGCGCTGGTCGTTGAAGATCACGTCGAGGTCGCCGTCACCGTCTGCGTCCGTGAATGCGGCGCCGCGGTCGAGTCCGCCTGCCAGTGTGTACTTCCAGTGCTCGGATCCGTCAGAAGCCGAGAGGCAGTAGACGTGGTGGCCGCCGAACACCAACTCTTCCTTGTCGTCGCCGTCGATGTCGCAGACGCTGATTGGCGCGAACAGGTAGTCGTCGTAGTGCTTGTGCCACTGCTGTTCGCCCTTGCTGTTGATTGCGTAAACGTCGCCCTGGCAGGTCGTGACGTAGACTGTCTTCTCGTCCTTGCTCAGCGCGACGCCGTGGTAGATGCCCATCGATTTGTCAGTGCCCTCGGTTTTGAACGACCAGAGTTCTGTACCGTCCTTGCCGTTCAGCGCGTGTATGCAATTGTCGCCTCGCCATGTCGTGACGATGGCGTCGAGCACTTTGTCTGCATTCAGATCCACCAGTACCGGCTCGGACTGGATGCAGCCCTTGAATCGTGACTGCCATACCTGTTTCTGGTCTTTGGCCGAGTAGCACGTGACAGAGCCTTTGCCATCGCGCTCCCACATGCTGCCGATGATGAATTCCTTTACTCCGTCGCCATCGAGGTCTGCAATCGCGACTGGAGAATCTGTGCTGTTGGGAAGCTTGATTTTCCAGTTAAGCGTGCCCTCGGGCGCGACGTCGTAGAAGTGGCCTGAAGAAGAATCCGCGCTGAAGATCTCCAGCTTGCCGTCGCCGTCGAGGTCGATCGCGGCCGTGGAGGCGTCCAGAGGCCCGGCGTCGGATTTGTGCTTCCACATGACTTCGCCGGTTGCGCCGCGAACGCAGAACAGGTGCTGCTCGCCGAAGTAGCTTCCGAAGACGACTTCGGGTTTTCCGTCAGCGTCAACGTCCGCGACGGTGCCGGAGCCCTTCAGGTCGGATTTCATGTCGATGGTCCAGAGCACGCCTTCGGGCAGGTCGCCCTTGCCGAGTGCGCGTCTTAACTCATCGACGTCCTTGCGCAGCTTGGCCGCCTCATCTTCCAGTTTCTTGAGGCGTTCCTCGAGCTTGTTCAGCTTGTCCTTCGATGTTTCGGCATCCTGGGCGACAATTGCGCCCGACAGCGCCAGCAGCGCGGCCAGTACACACAGCGTTCTCATGGTTTACCCCCACAGCATCATACGCTTGTGCGGGCTTAAACCGGAAACGCCCCGGGCGGGCCCGGGGCGCTTTTTCGGAGGGGCGCTTACTTCTTTTCGTCGGCTTCCCACTTCAACCACGCTTCGACCTTCTCATCGAAGCTGACGCCGGTCAGTTCCATGACGACGTCGCCGTTCATTTCCATCTTGATCACCTTGCTGAACCATCCGTTCTCGGCGGTCCAGGTCTTGGTAGTGTTGCCGTCGGACTTGACGATCACCAACTCACCGTCGAAGTCCTTGCCGGCCATCTTGACTGCCTTGAAGTCTTCCTTCAGGACAATGCCGTTGAACGCGGGGGCGTTGCCGCCGGTGGTGGCCTCCCACTCCATGACTTCGATTTCCTGCGGTTCTTCGCCCGTCTTGCCGATCCAGGCTTTCTTGACATTCGGCTTGCCGGCCTCGGCCCATGAATCAACCTGGTAGGCGAGGATGTAGCCCATACCCATGTCGTTTTCGACGATGAATTCGCTCTTGGTGCCCTTGGCCTTGGCGGTCACCTGCCACTTGTTGACGCTCTCCTGGCCGCCGAAGTTGCTGGTGACTTCCCAATACTGGCCGACGGAAACAAACGAATGCAGCGCAACGAAGGGCGAAGCCTTCTGTTGGCCATCGGTGTACATCTTGATCATCATGTCGGCCATGTCGGTGCTGCTTCCGCCACTGCAACTGCTGCTGCAAGCGCCTGAGCCGCACTCGCCGCCGCTGCCATTGGCGTCGCCACTGCCCGAGCTCTTGCAGCCCACGAAGGCCAGCCCGGCAATCAGCAGCGCCGCAAGCATCACAAATGTTTTCTGCATGGTTAGTGACTCCGTAAGGTCTGGTTGATCGAATCCATTGCTGCGAAGGCTTGTAACAGTCGCGCTTAAAGGCCGTATGAAGATCGTGTTCGCCGGTGATAAACCCGTTCGGCACGCATGTCTGAAGGCAGTGAGTTCATGAAACCGCTCGTCATCATCAACGTAGTCGGGCTGACACCGCGCCTGTTGAAGCACGCGCCGCGATTGTCACAGCTGACCTCCCGGCCGATGACCGGCGTGTTCCCCGCAGTGACGATGACGGCGCAGGCCAGCTTGCTGACGGGCACGGCGCCGAACGTGCACGGCGTTGTCGGCAACACCTGGTACTGGCGCGATCTGGGCGAAGTGCGGAATTGGGTGCAAACCAACGCGCTGATGCAGGCCGAACCGCTGTACCGCGCTGCGTACAAGGCCAATCCAGAGTTCACGTGCGCAAAGATGTTCTGGTGGTTCAACCAGGGCAGCGGATGCACTTACAGCGTCACGCCAAAGCCGCACTACGGCAGTGACGGAAGCAAGGAATTCGACATCCTGACGGAGCCACCAGAGCTGGCGGAGTCGCTGAAGTCCGTGCAGGGTGAATTCCCGTTTCACGCGTTCTGGGGGCCGATGGCCGGGCTGCCCAGCAGCGAGTGGATCGCACGGGCCACGGCCCAGGTGATGCGCGAGAAGAAGCCGACGCTAACCCTGTGCTACCTGCCGCACCTTGACTACGACTATCAGCGACTCGGTGAATCGGCCGATGACGCCAAGCTGGTTGGGGAAGTGGACGCCTGCGCCGCACTGGTTCTTGATGCGGCCAATGAGATCGGCGCGAACGTGCTGGTCGTCAGCGAGTACGGATTGAAGCCGGTCAGTATGCCCGTCTACCTGAACAGGGTGCTGCGCCGCGAAGGCCTGTTGCGCGTGCGCAGCGGGCCGTTCGGCGAAATGCTGGATCTACACGAAAGCCGTGCATTCGCGGTTTCGGATCACCAGATCGCGCATGTCTACGTTCGAAACCCGGCTGACGTTGCGCCTGTACGCCGCCAGCTCGCGGCCACGCCCGGCGTCGCCCGCGTACTGGATCGCGGTGCGCAGGCAGAGCTCCAGATTGACCATGAGCGCAGCGGCGAACTGGTTGTGCTCAGCACGTCTGAGGCGTGGTTTGCCTACCCATACTGGTTGGATGACGACCTGGCGCCGGATTTTGCGCGCAGTGTCGACATCCATCGCAAGCCGGGTTACGACCCGTGCGAATTGTTCCTTGCCGGCAGCAAGGCTTCGATGGGAGTCACGTTGCTGAAAAAGAAGGCGGGCCTGCGTTATCGCTTCAAGTCGTGCCCGCTGGATGCATCGATCGTGAAGGGCAGCCACGGACTTCCGGCCGGGAATCCGGAAGATGGTCCATTGATCGCAAGCAGTGGAGACCTGCCGACATCCGTGACCATGCTGGATGTGAAGAACCTGGCGCTCAAGATGATGGGCCTGGACGGAAAATGAAAAAGCCCCCGCATGCGCGGGGGCTTTGATTTCGTCCTTGTTTAGTCGTCCTTCTTGCGCTCTTCGGTCTTCTTGCGGATCTCTTCGTTGAACTTGTCCCAGAACTTGCGGTACTTCTCGGGTTCGCGCTTCTCGTCGCTGCTCGCGCCGTCCTTCATGTCCTTGGCCTTCTTGTCCGCCTGGAAGCCACCTTCCTTGGCGCGCTCGTACTCCTCGACCTTGTCGTCCGGCTTCATATCGCCTTCGCCGGGCTGGTAGCCTTCTTCGGCGCCCTTTGACGGTTTCTTTGTGTTGCCGCCCTGTGGGTTGCCTTCGCCTTCCTTGGGGTCTTTGGTCTTCTGGCCCTTGTCGTTCTTGGGCTGGCCCTGACCCTGGCCCTGCCCCTGGCTCTTGGCCTTGATGTCGTGCGCCAGCTCAAGCGAGTCATCCAATTCCTTCTTGGCGGCCTCGACGGCGTCATCCTGTTTCTTGAGCGTTTCTTCGATCTTCTTCTCGGCCGCCTGCTGCTTCTGGATGATGCCGTCCATGGTGTCCTGGCTCTCGGACAGCTTCTTCAGCAGCTCGGGGTTTTTGCGCAGAAGCTCGGTCAGCTCATCGCTGCTCTGGGCGATCTTCTTGACCTCTTCGTTGCTCTTGCCGGTGGCCTTTGCGACTTCTTCGGGATTCTCTTCGATCTGCTTGCGCAGGCCTTCGGGCATCTCATCGAGCTTGCCCTGCTCCATCGCTTCCTTGAGCTTCTTGACGCGCTCGGCGATGACGTCGGCTTTCGGCGAGTCCAGAGATGCCTTGGCCAGCTCGTTTTCCAGCTCGCCCATTTCGTCGCTGGCCTTTTTCATCAGCTTGTGCAGCTCGGCGATCATCTCATCGACGGACTTGCCGCCTTCCTTGGCTTCGCCTTCCTTGCCGCTTTCACCGCCCCATTCCCCGCCTTCACCCTTGCCACCGTCCTGCGCGTGAAGTGCGGCGGGCGCTGCGATCAGGCCGGCCATTGCGATTGCGAGCATCAGCTTTTTCATGGTTTTCTTCCTTTGGTCGGCCCAGTGGGCCGTCGTCACTCTATCGGTTTAACGCTGCCTTTGCCTTGCCGGTTCCGTGTTAGTCGGGCTGATAGCCGGGGATCTGCTTGCGCAAATCATCCCAGGTCTTTTTCAGCGCCGCCTGCTCTGCGGAATAGCGCTCGTAGAGACGGCGGTAGTAGTCCGGCATGTTGTCGCGGTCGTACTCCTTGGCCATTTCGCCGAGGTTGCGGATCTTTTCACCCAGCGACTTCTGCTCTTCGTACACAAGCTCCATCTCGGCGAGCTTGCTGACAAGCGGCTCGGCCTGCGGCTGTCCCTGGCCCGGCGGCGGCGAGCCCTGGTCGCCCTTTTCGCGCTTCTTGGCGAGGCGTTTGCGCTCGCCCTCGACGGCGCCGAGCATGCGGTCCAGCTTCTCAATCACTTCCTGCTGGTCGAGCTGGGTACCTTCGCCGACCTCGCGGCCTTCAATCTGGCCCATGATCTCATTGAGCAGCTTGTTGATCAGCTCCATGTTGCTTGTGAATCCGCCGTACTGGCCGGTCTTCAGTGCCTCGAGGCAGTCATCGCCCAGAGACTTCACTTCTTCCTGCTCGCCGTACAGCGCCTTGGCCTGGCGCTTGAGCATGCTGTTCCAGTCACCGCCGCGCTGACGAACCTGCAGGTCGAGCTCAACCGTGTCGCTGTTGGCCTGAAGCTGTTTTTCCTTCATGGCCTTGAGCGTTTCTTCGACCTTGACCAGCATCTGTTCCTGCTGGCTCTGGACGTATTCGTTCTTTTCTTCCTTGAGCGCGTCCGAGGCCTCTTTCAATTTCTCCTCGGCCTTCTTCTGTTCTTCTTCGGCCTCGCTGCTGTTCTGCTTGTTCAGGTCTTCGCGGGCCTTCTTCATGGCACGCTGGGCATCCTGCGCGGCCTTCTGCGCCTGCTGGTTTTCGTTGTTCTGCGGGTTCTTGTTGAACTCCTCCAGCTTCTTCTCGAGGTCCTTCTGGCGTTCCTCAAGCTCGACGAACTTGCGCCGCTCCTTTTCGTCGATGGACTCGTTCTGTGCTTCCTGCAGCTTCTCGATGGCCTTGTCCATCTTCTCGACGGCCTTCTGCTGGTTCTCGCTGCTCTTCTTCGGGTCGGACTTGTTGAGGTTGTCCGAGGCCTGCTTCATCTCTTCTTCGGCCTGCTTCAGGTTGTCGCGAGCCTCAGCCTCGGATGGCGTCATTTCCTTGCCGTCCGGGGTCTTCTCAAGCTGATTGGCCAGGTCGTCGACCTTCTCGGACAGCTTGTCCTGGTTCTCGGCCAGCTTCTTGGCGGCTTCCGCCTGCTTCTGGTCAAGCTGGCTCTGTTCCTTCTTGAGCTGATCGATTGCCTTGTCGAGCTTCTGCTGGGCCTGCGCCTGGGCCTCCTGCGCCTTCTGCATCTGCTCAGAGCGCTGCTGCTCGCCGGACTTCGGGTCTCCAGACTTGGGATCGCCTGACTTTGGGTCACCCGACTTCGGGTCGCCTGATTTCGGCTCTCCGCCGCTCTGGCTGGCTTCGGCCGCCTTCTTCAGCGCATCGGCTGCTTCCTGCATAGCCTTGGCAGCTTCGCTGGCTTCCTTGCTGGCCTGGCCGTTGTTTTCTTTGCTCTGCGCGTTGCCGGCTTCCTTGGCCATCTTGTCGAGGGCTTCGGCGGCTTCGGCGGCGCGGCGTGCCATGTCATCCTGCTTTTCGCTCGCGCCTTCAAGCGCCTTGGCGCCGCGCTCAGCATCAAGGCGACGCTGCAGGCCTTCGCGGGCCTGGCTGATCTTGTCCAGCGCGTCCGTCTCATTCTGCACGCCGGTCTGGCCGTCCTGCTTCTTCATTGCCTCCGCGGCCTTGGCGGAATTCTGCGCGGCATCCTTCAGACCTTCGCGGGCCTGGCGTGCGCCTTCCTTGGCGTCGGCTGCTTCCTCGAGCATCCGGGCGACGTCTTCCGCGTCGCGGGCGGCCTTCTGTGCCTCGGCGCCCGGGGCGCGCTCGGCTTCGCGCTGCATTGCACGGGCGAGTTCTGCTGCGTCACGCATGGTTTCTGCGGACGCCTCGCCGTTGGCTTTCATTTCGTTCTGGAGTTCTTCGAGCTTCTTGTCCATCGCCTTGGCGTTGCCGCGCATCACGCGGTCTTCGGATTCCTGCATCGGCTTGGCGGATTCGCGCGCGCGGTCGATGGCCTGCTGGATGCCTTCCTTGTCGACCTGCGGCTCGGGCAGCTGCTGGACATCCTTGGCGAGGTCGTCGAGCTTCTTGGCCAGCTCGCTCTGCTTCTCGGCGGCCTTGCTGAAGTCCGGCTTGCCCTGCGGGTCCATGCCATCGCTGTTCTTGAGCTGGGACTTGGCTTCCTCGAGGCTCTTCATCGCCTCGGCCATCTTGGCCTCGGCGTTGTCGGTCTCCGCGTTGTCCAGCTTTTCCGCGGCCTCTTCCATGGCCTTCTGGGCCGCTTCCAGCTTCTCCTGCGCGTAGTCCGCTTCGCTGGCTTGGTCGGCGTTTTCTTCGCCGCGTTCCTTGCGCTGCTTGGCGATCTGGTTGGCGAGTGCCTTGAGGTCCTTGTTCAACTTCTCGGCGTTGGCCTTGGCGTTCTCTTCACCGGTCGTGGCGCGCTTGAGGTCATTATTGGCCTGCGCCGACGGCTTCAGTGCCTCGGAGGCTTCCTTCAGCGCCTTATTGGCTTCGTCCTGGGCCTTTTCGGCTGCGTCCGGGTCGCCCTGGTCGAGCGCATCCTGCGCCTTCTGGCTCTGCTCCGCAGCGCGGTCGAGCGCTTCCTTTGCCTTGCGAGCCTCGACGCCCTGGGGCGCGTCCTTGGTCGCTTCCTTGGCCTGCTCGATGGCGTCCTTCGCGTCCTTCTGCTGCTCTTCGAGGCGGTCCATCACCTCCTTGGGCAGCTGTGTGTTGGCGCCCTGGCGCTGCGCGTTCTCGGTTCGAGTGCTGCGATAGGCTTCAAGCTGCTTCTCTTCGGCGCGCTTGATGGCGTCGAGAGCCTTCTGGTTGGGCTCTTCGCCGGCCTTCTCGCTGTTCTTCTTGACGTCGGCCTGGTCTTTCATCAGGCGTTCGAGGTCTTTGCTGATCTGGTCGAGGGCCTTGAGGTTTTCGTCCTGCTCCTTGGCCTGCTTGGCTTCCTGCTCGAGCTTCTTGACCTCATCGAGAGCCTTCTCGATGTTTTCGATGTGCTCCTTCTGCTTCTGCTGCTCTTCGGCCTTGCGCTTTTCGAGGTCGCTGGCGGCGCGCTCCTGATCGTTCTTCAGGCGCTCGAGCTCGTTGATCTGACGCTCAAGCTCTTCGCGCTTGGCCTGCAGGTCTTCGGTATTGTTCTTGAGCTTTTCCTGGTCGGTCTTCAGGTCGCGCACCGACTGCTCGATCTCGTCGAGGCGGCGGGCCTTGTCATTGTCGCGGGTTTTTTCGGTATCCGACCGGATGCGCATCTGGTCGTCGCGCATGGCATCGAGTGCTGCGATCCGGTTTTCGAGTTCCTTGATCTTTTCGTCTTCGCCGATCTTGGCGCCGTTCTCAAGCAGATCGATTACTTCGGCGATCGCCTTTTCGATGTCCTTGCCCTTGGCGAGCGCGGTGCGGACCTGCCCCTCACGGATGTTCTCTTCCGTGGTGCCCATGTCGTCTTCAATCTTCAGCTCATTGAGGCGCTTGAGTGCTGCCTGGATCTGCGGGATGCGGCGACGCTCCGTCAGGTCGTCGCTCTGCTCAAGCTCAAGCAGCAGTTTTTCGAGCCGATCGCGCAGGCTGACCAGCGCCTGTCGCGCGGCCTTCTGCTTCTCGGCGATCTTTTCGAGCCTGTCTTTCTTGGTCGCACCGGCCGGATCATCCTTCTTGCCGGCGTCCTGCGCCTGCGGCGCGCGCGCAAGCATGACGGACATGGCGATAACGGCGGCGAGGCTGAAGAGCTGCTTCCAGTGGCGGGCACGGTGGCCGAGGCGATTGAGCTTCATTGGATTCTTTCCAGGTTCTCTGTGCATGCGAGTTCTGTCTGAAACAATGCGCTACACAGGTATTACGCAAGGTTCGGCCCGGCGGTTCACACCCGAAAGGAAGAAAAACAGAGTCAATTTGTCCAATCCGGCGATGGTATCGTAAGTCATGGTTTGTAAACGAGTTGCGCAGATGCGATGCGCTGTAACAAATCAGCAAACAAAAGAGGCCCGCCGGTGCGGGCCTCTTTCAGTTCGGGATCGTGGCTAGTCGCCGCCGCCGACTTCGTCTTTCACGTTGTCGTTGGTGTCTTTCTGGGTGTCGAGCAGATTGCGGAAGCCGTGCAGGATGTCGTCAAACCCTTCCCACTTCTTCACCTGGTCCTGCACCGCCCGGATGATGTCGATGCTGAGGTCCTGCTGTTTCTGAAGCTCGACGAGCAGTTCACGGCGTTCATTCGGCTTGATTCCGACCTCCAGCAGGCTTTCGTACAGGCCGCGTGCACGTTCCATGCTGCCCGGCGTGAACAGCCCGGTGTCCTGGATCAGCTTGCCAAAGCTGTCCGCCGAGAACGTGGAGTCGGGCTGGGCGCGCATCAGCTCGGCGCTGAGGTTTGCAATCAGCTCTCCGGCGTGGCGGGCGATGTCCTTGTCTTCAGCTTCCTCAAGGCGCACGAGCGGGGAGTTTACGCGCTGTTGCAACTCACGCTCTGCCGCCGCAATTGCCAGCAACAGGCGCACAGTCTGGATGCGTGATTCCTGCGGCTTGTCCAGGTCTTCGCGCTCCAGGCGGTTGAAGCGATACACCTGGGCGAAAACGCTGAAGCGATTCAGCACGACCTCCGCATCCCGGAGCATCTGGTTCTGACGCTTGTAGGCTTCGTCGAGGTCGTTGCGCAGGCGCTGGCCGTCTTCTTCGCGGAAGTCGAGCAGGTTGGCCTTGTCGAGCGCGTCCTTGGTGATTGCGATCAGCTCTTCTTGCAGGCTGGCCATGCTTGAAATGGTGGTCTTGATCTGGCGGATCTGGCTGCTGACCTTGGCGCGCAGCTCGTCCATCTCGTAGAGCTCATAGGTCAGCACGGTGTGGTGCTTGCTGCCCTGGTATTGCGGCGGCGCGTCGTCCGAGAGTTTCACCTGGTTCAGGTCGTATGCCTGGATATAGATTTCGATGGCAGGACGCGTGCCTGTGGGGAGTCGCTCGTCACCGACCAGCTTGGCGAAGTCGAGCGTGTATGTGGTCTTGATGTTCTGCTTTGGACCCGTTTCCAGGTACTTGAACTGCTCGGCAAACGGGGGGTACTCGCGATACTCGGTCTCGATCTGGAAGCGCCAGAACATGCGGGCGCTACCGATGCCGTAGTCGTCCGCCATCTCGAATTCGATGGGCAGAATCGCGTCCTTGGTGATGTACACCAGCTGGTTTGAGACCAGTGGGTCGCCGCTGAAGAGAATGCGCACGTTCGGTGCGGTGTCTTCCTTTACGGTCATCAGCCCGCTGAAGTTGTTCGTGCCGGTGTTGTTGGCATTCTCAATGCCCAGCTTGTCCACGAGCTTCAGGCGGTAGCGTGACATGCCCAGCTGCAGCGCCGGGATGCGCGCCGTGTAGTGGTTCTCGCCGGCAGCGCTGTCGGTGTCGATCGGATACTTCTGGCTGCTGCCGACATTGAAATCGACGAGCAGTGCGCTGGCCTCAGGACCCTCCAGCATCAGCGGCTTGGTCGTGCTGAAGCTGAATTCGACCTTCGTGCCCGCCACTGCATCAATGGCCAGTTCTTGCGTCTTGCGAGGCTCGAGAACCAGGTATTCCGGGTAGGTGAGTGTCAGCTCAAGCGCGGCATCGAGTTCCGGTGCGGGGATCATCCGCAGCGTGTACGGGCCGGCTGTCGCATCTCCGGCGCGAATCGTGATCTGCTCAAGCTGGTTGATGATGCTCATCTTGTTGTACGAGAAGTACACCGCCTCGTTCTCGTCGCTGCCGGTGATCGTGGCGCGCTCCATTGGTCGGGAGATGTCCTTGCCGACCCGCTCGTAGCGGCCGCTTTCGGGGTCTTTCTGGTATGTCGAGATGACGATTTCGGCCTTGTCAGGGATCTTGCCGCTGGGTCGGGCGATGAACCGCAGGTCACTGTTGTTTGCGACCTGGTAGACGCCGCTCACGCCGAGTTCAGGGATCTTCTCTTCCGGATCGAAGGTGAAGTTGACGATCATTTCTTCGTTTGTGGGGTACTGCGCGATCTGGTCCTTGTTCAGAATCAGAACCTCGAGCTGCGTATCTGTGGGCCATTCGGGGCCGGCGCCAAGCGCGCGCTTGACCCAGATGCTCATGGCGTCTCGCGCGATCCAGGCGTGGCCGAACAGAAGCACCATGGCGAGCAGGCTGCCCATCACCATGTAGAGCAGGCGTCGAGACCGGACGGCCTCATTGAACTGCAGGCGTCCGGCAATATCGAAAGACTCGCTGACGACGGCGCGGATCATGTCCTCACTGCCGGCGTCCTTGTAACGCTCCTGGTTCTTCAGCATCTGTAGCGAGCTGATCAAGCGGTCGTTCAACAGCGGGTACTCGCGCTCAACCAACAGGGCGAGGTCTTCGTCAGAAAGAGTGCGAGACAGCGGGTAAAACAATGACCGAACAGCGATCACGGCCAATATCAGCAACGCAACGACAAGGAACCCGACGCGAAGCCCGCCCGGCAGCTTGAGCAGCAGGTCCGTGTAGAACAGCCACAGCGTAAGTCCGGCCGCCCACATGGTCAGTTTTGCCAAGCCCCACGAGAAGAACATCAGCCGAATGTGGCCGCGCAGTTGGGACAGTTTCTTTTCAATCAGCGTAAGGCTCATCTAGCGCTTCCTGAGATCGAGCTTCAAATTGTTGCTATCGATTCGCACGCGGGCTTCGCCAGGTGGGCCGTAGAGGTCGCCGCGATACTCCAGTCTCAGCCAGTGTTCAACCGGCGGAGTGCTGACGAGCAACGAGGAAATATCAAACGTGAAGCGGTAGTACTCGCCACGGTCGAGCCAGACTTCGCCGGTGTGGTCGCTGCTTACGTCCGGCTCCGGCGTCACGGGCCATGGCGGCAGTGTCACATTCTCGGGCACGCCTTCTTCTGGCGAATACTGCGAGACGTGGGAGATCTGAAGCATATAGATCGGGTCACGGAACACATTGTCCGCATCGATGGCCCGACGCACCTTCACCGGCACATAGCCATCATTTGCGAGCGTGACCTGGATCAGCGACTTGCTGGTTGCGACTGCATCCAGTGTCAGCTTCAGCACCGGGCGCGCAGGGTCGGGAAGCTTGCCGCGCTCAACCGACGTGCAGTAGCCCGCGGGAACCGGGAAGCTGCGGTCTGAGTCCAGCCCGTAGACCCGGGCGCTGCCGTCACCGACGCTGATCTGGGTCTCGACTCCGTCGCGTGTAACTTCGAGGCTGAGGCTGCCCTGGTCTACCTGGACGAGGCAGTGCGGAGTAACGATCACGAACGGGCCCTCGCCCATCCCCCCCGGCTGGACATCGAGGCGGCGGAGGAAGCCGCGGGTCAATTCAACCCGGCGCGTTTTTGTGAACTTGAACTCGGTGTTCTGCCCAAGCTCGATCGTGCTGTAGGTGTTGTCCACGCCAGTCGGCAGCCAGATGAACGCGTCGTATGCGCCAGTGTTTTCTGGGCTGTCCGCTTCGGACTTGAGAGTCAGCTCGCGGCGCTCAACTTCCGCGCGACGCTGGCCCATTACCAGTGATGGATTGTGATACACGATTTGACCGATCACGTCGGGCGCCGCGGAAGAGCCGCCGCTGGAGCCGACAGCAATCAGAATCGCGATCGCCGCAATCGCGACCAGCACGGCCAGCATGAAAGAGCGGCGAAGCATGCAGTGGACGCCGGGAATCGCACCCTGGAACGCGCCGTCCTTCTTCATGTGTGCACGCAGTCGCTCATAGCTTCCGCGCCGGGGAGCAACCTTGCGGACTTCCTGGTGCAACTTCAGGTGAGCGCGAATCTCGGCGAGTTCGTCCTTGAGTGACGGATCAGCCTCGATCTTCTTTTCGAGCTGCTGCTGGGCGTCTGAATCCAGCTCGCCCAAGGTGTACGACAGCAACTGAACGCCGCCCAACGGCTGCGTGAGTTTCTCGTCATCAAGCATTCTTCACCCCCTCGGCCTGTGGGCCGACGAAGCGCTTCAACTTGTCCCGGAGCTTCTTTTCTGCGTAGTAGACTCGCGACTTCACGGTTCCCAACGGGATCTCCAGCGCTTCCGCGATCTCGGTGTAAGTCATGCCCTGGTAGAAGCTCATAACCAGCACCAACCGGTGCATGGGGTCGAGGTCGAGCAAGCCGCTGCGGACGCCGTCTTCGATCTCGCGCTTTTCAGCGCGCGAATCAGGCGACTCTTCCTTGCCGCTGGCCATCTCCTCTATCAATTGAACGGGGCGGATTGCCGCGTATCGACCACTGGTGGTTGCGCGAGGATCGCCTTCAGACAGGGCATCTACCCGGCCGGAATCCAGGAGGCTGTCACTCTCGATATCCACGGCGCGCCTGACGGACTTGCGGCGGGCTTCGAGGTCGATCCAGCAGTTTCGGCCGATGCGGTAGATCCAGCTGGATACCTTCAGGTCCTCGCGGAACGTCATCGCGCCACGCCAGACCCGCATGAATGTTTCCTGAAGCAGGTCTTCGGCCCGCCCGTCATCCCAGCTCAGGCGGTAGAAAAGCGCATAGAGTCGACGGTAGTACTTGTAGAACAGCTGCTCAAACGCCTCCATGTTGCCGCGCTTGATCGCGGCCATCAGCTTCAGGTCCTGATTCTCGGAGGCGGTAGACATCCTGCTCCAGCCAACTGTGCAAAGGTAATACGCGCCGAAGGTGCGTACGGTTCGCGTAAATCCCGCAACTGGTCCAATTTAGGCGTTGGGCCGCTCATCCACAAGCGGGCCGCGAAGCTTGACGGGATCAACCTGGGCCGGTTTGATGGTCGCTTAATGACCAACAAAATGCGCAAACTGCCGTTGTTGGGTGTGGCGCTGGCCTTGACCGTGCTCGCCACGGCGGCCATCAAGGCGCAACTCGCCCCGTCTCATCTGCCCGATCCCTTGTACACCAAGTCTGCGACCTTCGAGGACGGCGACTGGAAGTGGGCCGATTCCAAGAAGGGCACCGTCAAGGGCACCGTAAGCTTCAGTACGCGACGGCCGCAGCAGCCGATTGTGGTCTACCTTGTGAAGCTCGGTACTGATGAAAAGGCCGGTGAGCAAGGCCTGTACGACGTGCCGGACATGATTGAGGTCAGTCAGCAGGGCGGCAAATTTGAGCCCAGCTTTGCCGTGTTGGTGCGCAAGCAGAAAGTGAAGTTCCTGAACGACGAAGAAAAAGAGATCAGCCACAACGTTTACTTTCTCGGTGACATTGAGGCAGACCTCGGGATCTTCGACCAGGGTGAAAGCCGCGAGCATGACTTCGAGGAAGCGGGCGAAGTCAGTGTCCATTGCAGCATCCACAAGCGTATGGACGCCAAGTTCTATGTCGCACCAAACCCTGCGTTTGCCGTCCTTGAGGCCGATGCAAGCTCCTTCGAAATCAAGGATGTACCGGCCGGCAAGTACAAGCTGCACACCTGGCAGAAGCAGAAGCGCTTCAAGGACTTTGAAACCACGGTTGAGGTTACGGACGCTGGGACAACGGACGTGACTGTGGAGATGGCACGATGAGACCAGCCACCAGCATTTGTGCACTGGGGCTGATCGGGCTCATGCTGGCCTCATGTGCAAGCGCGCCTAGCTATCCCGAGCCGCAAGGCAGCAACGGCCAGATCCTCGTGGATCTCAAAGGCGAGCCGAAGGAAGGCGTCACGGGCCCCAAGCGCCGGGAAGTACGGGAAGACTACAGCACCCGCCGCGAGAGCATTGAGAAGGGCGAGTCCTTTGAGCGCGTCGACTACAGCGATCTTCCGGATGTGGTTGTAGTAGTCGACGGCGCGCCGGCGCGAGCGGCGGCGCCATCTGCATCTGAGCTTGAGATCAATGACGACGGCTTCAGCCGCGGCCAGTTGATAGCGGTCAAGGCCGGCGCGTCAGCTCAGTTCACTTTGCGCAACGCGCGAGGCTCGTCCGTGCATTTGTACGGATTCAATGCTGCGGATGGATCGTTTGAATCGGAAGTCGGGGCGGGATCGCTGGGCACCGTGAAAGTGAGCAACCCCGGACGCTACGACGTCTACTGTGATGAAGATGAGTCGTTGCATTGCATCCTGTTCGTCGTCGAGTCCGCAGCCTGGATCGGCGACAGCGAAGACGGCGCGTTCTTCAACGATCTGCCGCCGGGCGAATACGAAGTCACGGTCTATCCGCCGCGGCTGCCTGAGTGGTCCAAGAAAGTGAAGGTCGTCGCCGGCAAACGAACCACGCTGACGGCCGAGCTGACGGTCAACAATCTGCCCAAAGTCGGTAAATGAGTCTTCGCTACAAGGCGTTGATTGCTGTGATCGCGCTGGTTGCGTTCCTGACCGGCTTCCTTGTGGTCAGCAGCAGCAGCCTGTTCGAAGAAGACGCCCGACGGCGAATTAATAACGAGCTCCACAAAGACCAGAAGATCCTTGAGTTGCGCATCGACAACGCGGCCGTGATCTCTCGTACCGGCATCAAGGCAAGCTCAGCCAGCAGCGAACTCGTCCAGCTGTTCAATGATCGCGGCATCACCACACTTGCTGAGAACCTCTACCCGTTCGCGCAGGACTGGCGCCGCGACGCAGATGGCGATGTCGCGCTTGCCGTCATTGACTCGTTCGTGGCAGAGGAGAGGAAGGCAAGGCTGCTGGCCCCGGTCGGTGACGCCCTGGCGTTTGTGTCTATCGCAGAGCGCAAAGAAAGCACGGCCGAGTGGCGCTCCAGGCTCTTCTCGGACAAGGAACTGCTCGGGTTCATCGGCAATTTCTACGACCGTGCGTTCAAGCAGGGCGATGCGGTCGGAATGCCGGACAGCGAGGTGGCGGTGCTGCCCGTCGCTGGGCGCGTCTATCTGGTTGTTCAAAACTACCTGTGGGAGAGTGTTCAGGACCGGATCGTGATCGGCGTAGCAGTCGTGTTGACCGAGCTGTCGCGCGACTGGCTCGAACGCACGGACACGGAAGATCAGTCGGCCGACCTGGACAGCATCGAGAAGATCGTCTTCACGGGCGAGGTGGTCGCCTCCTCTACGCTTGGCTCGGCTGCTCAGCCGGACTCACAGGCGGCCGAGGACATCGTGGCGCGTGCCCGTGAGCTCGGGGCAATCAACGAACAACGCGGGCGCAAGGAATTCGAGTTTCAGCGCAACGACGAGACATTCCTGGGCGTCGCGTTCAGCAGCAACCTGTCACCGCCTGAGCTGGTCAATCGACCGGGTTTCGTCGCGTTCAAGAGCCTCGACGCTGAACTCATGCCGTTCAAGGACTTACGAGAGCGGGTGTTCATGATCGGCGGGGGACTCGGCCTGATTGCAGCGATCATAGCCTACTTCGGGGCGTACCTAGTGATCCGGCAGCTTCGCCAGATGCAGGAAGCCACCTTGAGGATCCGTGGTGGCGACTTCGACACGCGCGTGAATGTGCGCGGGCGCGACGAATTGGCCAAGCTCGGGAAGGCGTTCAATGACATGACGTCCGGGCTCAAGGCGCTGGGCATGTACACACACGACACGCTGGCGCGCAATCTGCTCGACAATCCGGGCATGATGCAGTCGGCCAGCATCCGCGAAGAAGGCAGTATCTTCTTCAGTGACATCAAGGGTTTCACGGGCATCAGTGAAGGTTTGAGTGCTGAGGACCTGACGGCACAGCTCAACGAGTACTTCACCGCACTCGGCAAAGAGCTTCGTGAGCAGAAAGGCTACGTCGACAAATTCATCGGCGACTCGATCATGGCCTTCTGGGGGCCGCCGTTCGTCAAGGAAGGTGACTACGCCGTGCGCGCCTGCGAGACGGCCATCGAGTCATTCAAAGTTGCTGCGCGACTTCGCGAGGAATGGAGCAAGCAGAAAAAACCGTTGTTCTTTCAGAGGATCGGCATTGCAACGGGTGAAGTCGTGATCGGCAACATCGGCACAGAGACGAAGAAGAACTTTACCGTGATCGGCGACAGCGTGAACCTGGCCAGCCGGCTGGAGGGCGCAAACAAGCTCTACGGTACGGAGATTCTCGTCGACGAGCGCACGCGAGAGATGGCAAGAAAGTTCGTCATCTTCCGCGAGATCGACCAGATAAGAGTAGTCGGCAAGACGCGCCCGGTACGGGTGTTCGAGCCATTGGCAATGGTCGGTGGTGAAACGGCGGTGTACTCGACCGAGTTCATGAAGTACGAGCAAGCGCTGGCCCACTATCGAGAGCGAAGGTTCGACGAGGCGATCGCGCTGTTGAACGAGATGCTGGAATGGAAGCCAGACGACGGGCCGTCGCTATGGCTGCTGGCGATCTGTCGCGAGCTGTCAGCGGCGGTGCCGGAGGGATGGGAGCCGGTCACCACCGCGACCAGCAAATAAATTGCGGAACCGGTGAACCTTTTCGAGCGTCTAGTTGCTGAGGGGCCGAAGAGCCTCCGGGACGGATACCATGGCGCTGACGAACGAACAAATGGAGTTGCTGCACGCCTGGGTCGACGGTGAAACGACGCCGGCCGAGAGCGAAATCGCAGCGCAACTCACCCGGAGCGACTCACAGGCCCAGCTCTACGTCGACGAGCTGAAACGCCTCAGGCAACTTGTAACCACGTACGGCTGCGTGCCGGCGCCGGAAGGCCTCCATGATCGGGTTTGCGCGGCGCTCAAAAATGAATTCGCCGCTCCTGTGATTCCATTGCCGCGCGCCCCCTGGCGATTGGCCCTGGCCGCAGCGGCCGCGGCGGTTGTTGTCAGCCTGGCGCTCGTGTATGTGCCTTCCCTGACTTCGTCGGGCAACGATACACCTCCTGCCATCGCCGAAAGCGCGAGTGGGAAATCGGACGCTCGCACGCAGATGGGCCCAGGCAGCGAACCCTTCGGCACCTTCGGAAAACGGGATGAGCGGAACTCCGGCGGGAAGGACTCTTCTGCATGGTCCGACGATCAGCACGACTCCAAGTCACCCTCCGAGCAGGCCGATAATGGGCTCGACCCCAGGCCGCCTGTGAGCCCGACAGACAAGTCCCCGACCAAGCTGGTGCCACCCGAGGGCACAGACGGTCGTGGGCTGACGGTGGCCGTGCTGAGCCTGGATCGCGGCGTTGACCTGCCCTTCGAGCTGAGCGTCAACCTGAATAGAGCCCGCGAAGCCAGTGTGCTGCAGGTCTACAACGACATGTTGATCGTCAGCAGCATGTACGGCTCAGCGCGGATCTCCGATTTCGCGCAGCCCGAAATCGAAAAGCAAGCGGAGAACCTAGCCAAGGAGTCAGCGACCAAGTTCATCGGGACAGACTTCAGCACGTTTGACGGTGTTGAAGTGGAGCTGGACGCCGAAGACGTTCCGCAGTTGCTGGCTGCACTCAACCGCCTTACGGCCGAGCAGAACTATGGCGAAGTCATCGTGCCGGTAGATCTGCGCAAGTCGATCCAGTCGACCACGGCAACGGTGGACGAGCTTCAGGACATTTCTCGCGAACTGGAAGAGCTTGCGCGGGCCGACAAACCGTCCACTGACTCGGCAGATTCAGAAATCGCACGTGGCGGCGCCCGCGCCTATCTCCCGCCAGAGGTACAGCGTGACTGCGTCAATCGCGATGCCGATGCCATCTCGAGCAAAGACAATGAGGTCATGCTGGGTAAGGTACTTGACCGTGCCGCACTGTCTGATGCTGCCAAGGGCCCGGGGAACTCGCTCGCGGACCTCCAGGATCGGGTAAATGGGAATGAGCGTAAGATCAAACTCGTCATACGGTTACGCTGATCTGCTCGAGTCGCACAATTCCCACAATATTTTGCCGCAACCTGGAACCACCAGGTCCCGAATGCCGTCTTAGTTGCGTGGCGGGACCCCTTCCTGCTGCTGCCGACTGGTTCAGTCGGGACGTGGGGATAGTAAGGTGCGGGAGCCAAGTCGCACCAAGGATTGGGACAGCATGGATACCCCTCTTACAGAGGAACAACAGCAGCTTCTGTCTGCATGGCTCGATGGTGAAGTCACCGACGCCGAGAAGCAGGCAGTTGAGCAGCTTCTGCAGCGCGTAGATGCGAAGCAGTATCTCGAGTCTCTGCGTGCAACCGCGGAACTCGTGACCAAGCACGGTCCTGTGCGCGCGCCGATAGGATTATCAGGCCGAGTTCTCAGCGAGCTCGAAAAGGACTTCAAGCCAAAGGCAATGGGCCCGGGCAGCGAGCCATTCGAATCCATCCCGACCATCTCATGGCGTACGCCGCTTTATGCGGTCGCCGCTGCCGTAATTGTCAGCCTTGGGATCATGTTCGGCCCATCACTGTTCGGTCCTGGAGATGCGTCGCCCACGGGCGTTGCGCGGGGCGTGCTGGACAACATTGCGCCAGCGGCGGCTGACCCCGAAGCTCCGGCCGGCGATGTGGTGGACGAGAGATCTGCGGAAGACTCGCTCGAAAGCCTGCAGGAAGATGCCAGGTCAACCGACGGTGACAGCGAGAAGTTGCGCAAGGACCTGAGGGAAGTCGAGAAGTCTTCCGATGAACTGCGCCGTGAACTCCGTGACGGCAAGAGCGCCGAAGAGAAGGAGAGTTGGGGCGGCGGAAGTGGCGGGAGTGGAAAAACTCGCGGGACGGACCGGGCCAATGATGCCGAGTCGCCCCAGCAGGATCCAACAGAGTCCAAGAACGAAAGGGCCGAAACCGAGCCGGCGCAACCAAATTCAGCAGCACGCCCCGGTGAGGGCAAGAGTCGTCAGGCAGGCGAGCCCGGGGCTGACAAGGACAAGCCGGCAGACAATTCCGGCGAAGACGACGCAAACGATGCTGCTCGACTGAAGTCTGGTCGTGAGCCGGCGGCCGGCAATGTCCCGACGCCTGAGAGCAGCAAGAAGGAAGACAACGCCAAGCACGACTCCGACGACACGGACACCAAGTCAGGCACGAATCGCGACGGCCAGGACCGAGGTTTGGCCGGCGGCAAGCCCGAGCCGAAGAAGAAGGGCGACTCAACGGCTCCCGCTCCGGCACCGCCGGAAGCCTCCCCGGCCGAAGAGGGTGGAGATGATGGCACGGAGAATTTCGGCAAACGGAAGGACGCACCTGCCCGCGAGGTTGAAATCAGCGACGCTCATTCTTTGACCGCACAGACCGACGTGCTGTGGGTCAGCAGTCTGTACGGCGACGCCAGCGTTTCTGATGAGGCCGAAGAAGGTGTAGAGAGCATCACTGTGGAGGTCGACGCTGACAAGGTTGCTGAGCTGTTGTCGGCGCTCCGCAAGTTGGCCAAGGACCAGGGCTATGGCGAGGTTGGCGGCGCAGATGTCGGTGATGCGACGGCCGAGGCACTCGATGACAAGCGCTCAGAGCGCCACATCAATGGCTACTTGCCGCTGGATGAGCAAGACGCGGAAGAGGCTCCCGCGTTGTCGAACCCGGCTGAGCCGAAGACTCCTGAGGCGCAGGCGACGGCGCGCGTCAAACTGGTCATCAGGCTGAAGTAGCAAGCAGGTGATCCCGGCGGCCGGCATCTTGCCGGCCGCTTCGCAATTTGCCGCGTGCGTGTGTAGATTCAACGCGTGACCGACCCCGACCCGAGATCTTTCGATTGGCCCATTCCTGAGCCCGGCAGCCTTGAGGAAGAGGCTCTGCAGGAATCGCTCCAGTACGCCTCTGAAGGCATACAGGAAGATCTTCGCTTGCTGGATTCCGGCCAGGCGACAGAATTCATCGACCTGCTATCAAGGACGTTTGATGAGTCGCCCGCGCCCACCGAGTCCGTCGCCGCGCTGGAGCGGTTGTTCTACACGCAGGAAGATGCAGTCACTGATTTCGTGGGCGCCGCACTGGCCGACCCGGCTGCCTTCCGTCGTTTGTTCGTGCTGTTGGGACATTCGCGACATCTGGGCGGCTATCTGATCCGCGAGGGCTGGCGCGAGTTCCTGCGTACACCGGTTGAAGACTTGCAACGTGCCGTCACGGCAATCGAGGTCGCTGAAGCGGCCCGTGGACGCATCCTTGCGGGGCAAGACGCCGGCGATGCCTTGAGGCTGAACCATCATTCGTTCGCGACGCGAGTGCTGTACCACGAAGTCGCCCTGGCCCGCCCGCTTGAAGAAGTCGCATGGGAAGTCAGCGAGCTTGCGGATGCCGCACTGGCAGTGGCGCTGGAGCAGGCTTACGCGACTCTGCAAGCGAAGCGCGGCCTGACTCGGCCGGAAGACTTCAAGCTTTGTGTACTGGCCATGGGCAAGCACGGCGCGCGCGAGCTGAACTACTCATCGGACATTGACCTGATATTCGTATACGACGGAAACGGCCCCGGGCGTATGGACGCGCAGGCCTATGCGGTCAAGCTCGTTGAAACCCTGATTCCATTGCTGGATTCAGTGACAGAGCATGGCCATGTCTTCCGTGTGGATACCCGCTTGCGCCCCGAGGGCAAGCGCGGCCGGCTGGCGCGCAGGGTCGAGTCCACCGTCGAATACTACTACAGCTTCGGAAGCACCTGGGAGCGGCAGGCGCTGATCAAGGCCCGTGCCTGCGCCGGCGACCTGGAAATCGGCGAACAGCTGCTGGAAAGGCTGCAGGGTTGGGTCTACCGCAAGTACCTCACCCTTGAAGAAATCAACCAGATCAAGTCTCTCAAGCGGCGCATTGAGCAGCGCACGGAGCAGCGAGACGAGCAGTTCACCGACGTGAAGACCGGGTTCGGCGGTATCCGGGACATTGAGTTCGCGACGCAGTTCCTGCAGCTGATGAACGGTGGGCGCATGCCGGAAGTTCGGGTTCGTGCGACGCTCCCGGCGCTGGAAGCGCTCAAGACGGCAGGTGCGCTGAAGCCGACTGAGGCTGAAACCCTTGCCGCAGCCTATCGATTTCTGCGCAGCGTGGAGCATCGGCTACAGGTTTGGGATGACGCCCAGACCCACACCGTCCCGGCCGACCCAGCAGATCTGCTTCGGCTTGGCCGAGCGATGGGCTATCGCGGCAAACGCACGATGGACCCTGCCCGTGTGCTGGTTCACGACCTGCAGTCCCACACGATGAAGGCACGTGGGCTGATGCTGCGTCTGTTTGCCGACCTGTTTGACAACCAGGGCGCGTCGGCCGAATCGGAGCTGGTGCTTGACCCGGATATCACGTCAGAAGCGGCCAGGCCGCTTCTGCAAAGCTACGGCTTCAAGGACGCGGACACCGCCTTTCAAGCGATCCGCGATCTCGCTCGTGAGTCTGCCGGCCAGATGATGTACGAGGCGCGAGCCCGCAAGTACCTCGCGTCCATGATGCCGGCACTGCTCGAGTTCTGCGGCAACTCGCCGGATGCCGATTTCACGCTGCGCAATTTCGAGCGCATTACCGGCGCGCTTGGCGCAAAGGCCATCCTGTTCGAGCTTGTCGCCGAGGACCCGCGCGCCCTGCTTCTGTTCGGCTCGATTGCCGCAAACTCGAACTGGTTGACGGAAATTCTGGTGCGCAGGCCGGGGCTGGTCGACGAATTCATCGAGGAATTGCAGACCATGCATTCGCTCGATCGGGCGAGCTTGCGGCGCCAACTCGGTGAGCGCATGCAGGTCGCAGCAGACGTGACCGACGCGCTTTTCTGGGAGCGCGATGTCGAATTGCTGAGGATCGGGTTGTTCGACCTGACCGGTCGAACGCCGCTGCCCGAGACGTTGCGTGAGCTGTGTGCGCTGAGCGAAGTGGTGCTCGATGCCGCCCTGGACGTAGCCATTGGCGACGTAGCAGGGAGGCAGGACTCGCAACTAAGGGGCGATCCACGCGAGCACCTGGTCGTCGTCGGCATGGGCAAACTGGGCTCCGGCGCGATGAATTACGCGAGCGACCTTGATCTGGTGTTCGCATACGACCCCGGCGCGTTCGATGAGCCGGCCCTGGCGCAGGCGTTCTATTCCAAGGTCGTGCGGCGGCTGCTTTCGTTGCTCAGTGCAACCGGCGAGCGCGGGCGGTTGTATGAAGTCGACATGCGCCTGCGCCCGCGCGGAAGCGCCAGTACTCTTGCAGTGACGCTGGACGAGCTGCAACGCTACCTCAGCACTGAGGCCGGCTTCTGGGAGCGGCTGGCCGGCTGCCGGGCACGAATCCTGAATCCCGATGCACCGGCATCGGTCAGGGCGCGGCAAATCTTCGACGAGTTCGTTTACGGCTCAGGCGCCGACGCCGCCGAGACCCGCAGCATGCGCGAAAGGCTTGAACGCGAGTCGCCCCGCAACGCGCTCAAGCGTGGGCCGGGCGGCACTCTCGATATCGAGTTCCTGCTGGCGCATCTGCAACTGAAGCATGCGGCGCAGGTACCTGCGCTGAAGCAGCCGGACCTGTGGGAGGTGCTGGCCATTGCCCGTGACCATGCACTGATCGATGCGCGCAGCTATGACGCAATCGCCGGCTCGTATGCCTACCTGCGCCAGGTGGTCAATCGCCTGCAGATCCTCGATGGTGTATCCAGGCACGAGCTGCCCGACGGCGATGAGCTGGAAGCATTTGCGCGACGCATGGGCTATAGCAGCGGCGGCGGGCTTGGTGCCACAGGCCAGTTGTCGGAAGAGCTCGAATGGCACCGGCACAGCGCGCGCAAGATGTTCGATAAGTACGTCGTGTGAATCACTTCTAGCGGCTGTAGCTCTCGCCTTCTTTCAATTGCAGGGTCCGTCCGTCTTTGGCGAGCAGCGTGGCGATGATGATTTCGTGGGTGTCGCCGGGGAACTCAAAGTCAATTTTAACTTCGCGACCCGCTGAGTCTTTCAGCGGCTGCCCGCTCGCCGTGGTGAGCGGCAGGCTCGCGTTCTCCTTTGATTCGGCTACGCCGATGCTGAGCTTTGTCAGGACCGGACCCAGCCGAAAGTCCTCAACCGAATCAAGCTCATCGACGTAAGCCAGGTCACCTATGGCATCGCCCATTTTCTGGACGAACTGCGCCGAAACACGTCGGCCGCGGCGGAACACCACGACCTCGAATAGCGCGCGATCGATGGAGCCGCCAAGAAACGTGATCTTTGCGCTGCCGCCGACCAGAATCTCGGCAGGCTCGGACAGGGCGCTGTTCTTGGAGCCCTTGATGGTCTGAACCCGATATTGGTAAGTCTGGCCTAGCGTGACCTTGTCGTCGCTGAATCGCAGGTCAGACGCCGGCACCCGGCCAACTTCCACGAATTGCTGGCCGTCACTCGTGCCGCGGTAAATCACCACAGTCTCCGGCTTCGGCTTGGCAGGCAGGCTCCAGGCAATGCTGACGCTATCGCCGGCCGCGATCGCCAGCGGGGCATTCGGCTGTGGCAACTCGGCTACCTGGGCACTTGTGTGTAGCGCGGTCCAGGCGGCGACTGCAATCACCACGGGAAAGACCAGATAAAGGGCGATTCCTTTCAGCATCGTTGTAATTGTGGCTTGTGGTGGGGGCGTGGGGAATGCCAAATCCCCAGCCTCGGAGATGTCTATGGTGCTGGGCAAACTGATCACGCCCGAAGTTGAGGAAATGCTGCGCAGCGGGGATTACACCGGCTTCCGCGCGCTTTCTGAGGAATTGCACCCGGCCGACATGGCCGAGATCATTGAGTCCGTGCCGGAAGAGCGGCTGCTGGTTGGTTTCATAGCCGTGGCGCGCGAGTTGCAGCCGGATGTGTTCGAGTACCTGTCGCCCGATGCGCAGACCCGCCTTCTGCACGAGTTCAAGCCTGAGGTGCTGTCGCGGATCCTGAACGACCTGTCCGACGACGTTCGTACCGAGTTGCTGGGCGAGTTGCCCGGGCAAGTGACGCGGCGCCTGCTGGAGTCGCTCGAGCCCGATGAGCGAAAGCGCGCGTTGGCGCTGCTTGGCTATCCGCCAGACAGCGCCGGTCGATTGATGACGCCGCAGTTCCTGCACGTCAAAGCCGACGCGACCGCGGCCGAGGTTCTCGACAAAGTCCGCCGTCTGGCTGACGAGGTCGAGACGGTCTACGTCATCTACGTGATCGATAGCCAGAATCGTCTGACCGGCACCGCCAGTCTGCGTGACGTGGTGATTGCCCGCGCTGACCAGAAGGTCACGGAGTTCATGACCGAAGCGGTCATCTCGGTGAAGACGACGGACGACCGCGAAGATGTGCTGGTCAAGCTACGTGAGTACGACTTGCTGGCCGTGCCCGTCGTGGACTCGCAGGACAAGCTGGTGGGCATCGTCACGTTCGACGACCTGTCGGACGTTGCCGAAGAAGAGGCCACGGAAGACATCCTGAAAATGCACGGTGTTGCGACCGCGCAGGATGATTACTTCTCAGCCAGTTATGCAAAGCGCTTTCGGAGTCGCGTTGTCTGGCTGGTAGCGCTGGCCGTGGTTGGCACCGGTAGCGTGCTCGTGCAGCAGGCGTACAACCCGATCATTGCCCAGCTTTCGCTCCTGGCAGCTTACATTTCGCTGCTGACTGCATCCGGCGGCAACGTCGGTACCCAGAGCGCCGGTATTCTGATTCGCGCGATCTCGACTGACGAAGTGGACGGCAGGGAGTTGCGTCGCATCTTCCTCGGTGAAGTGATTATCGGCGTGGCACTGGCGCTGACACTGTCTGCCATCGCAACGGTGCTGGTTCTGACGCGCGGTGCGGAGCCACAGGTACTTGGCGGTCACGCAGTGGGCGAAGTGGCCATTATCGTGGGTGTTTCAATGTTCCTGGCCGTGATGACTACGAATACATTGGGCGCCGCCATTCCGCTCATCATGCGCAAGATCGGCGTCGACCCGGCCGTGACGGCCGGCCCGTTCATCACCACGGCCGCAGACATCCTGACCGTGCTGGTCTACTTCAACATCGCACAGGCGATTATTCTTGAGTAAGCCCGGCGGCCTAGTGGCGCTCGGACAGGTTCAGGATGATCGCGGTAACAACCACCAGCACCAGGCTGAGCGGGATCAGCTTCTTCCAGCCAAGGTTCATCAGCTGGTCAAAGCGGAAGCGCGGCAGCGTCCAGCGCACCTGAATGTAGAGCCACAGGAAGGCCCCGACCTTCAAGCAGAAGATCAGCGGGCCGGCAAGGCTGGCCACAAAGGTGTCCGCGCGTGGGTCGATGCCCGGGAACGTCCAGCCGCCCAGGAACAGCAGCACGACCAGGCAGCTCTGAATCACCATTCCGTAGTATTCGCCAAGAAAGAACATGGCGAACTTCATACTTCCGAACTCGGTGTGGTAGCCGCCGATCAGCTCAGCTTCGGCTTCCGGGAAGTCGAACGGCAGGCGATTGGACTCTGCGTATGCGCAGATCGAAAAGATAATGAATGCAAGCCAGCCCAGGGGGCCTCGCACGATACCCCAGCCGTGGTCGGCCTGGTTCAGGGCCATGTCGCCAAGATCAAGCGTTCCGTAGGTCATGATCATGGCCAGGATCACCATGAACATCGCGGCTTCGTAGCTGATCAACTGCGCGCCCGCGCGGACTGCGCCGAACAGGCTGTACTTGTTGTTGCTGGCCCAGCCGCCGAGTGACAGGCCGTGGACCGCGAGGCTCAGGAAAGCCAGAGCAAACAGGACGCCTACCCCGAAGTCGGCAATC
The DNA here is from genome assembly GCA_020425605.1 of Planctomycetota bacterium. Lineage (GTDB taxonomy): Bacteria > Planctomycetota > UBA8742 > UBA2392 > UBA2392 > JACKID01. Next base: position 76,409 of record JAGQRH010000009.1, read on the forward strand.
TGGTAGTTCACAAAGAAGTGGCTGCCGTCCTCAAACGTGTAGGTGAATCCGTGGCCCCAAGGGATCACCGCAAAGGCCATCGCGATCGGCGCAAAGACAAGCGCCGGTGCCAGGACGAACAGCACTTTGCTGGCCCGTCGTGGGATGAAGTCTTCCTTGAGGATCAGCTTGAACATGTCGGCCAGCGGCTGCAGCAGGCCGAACATTCCCCAGCCGGCCAGCGGGCCGAAGATCTTCCAGTTGGGCAGGCCGACCTTGGTCGGTCCGTCGCGAAGCTGGATCCACGCCGCCATCTTGCGCTCAAGCCAGATCATGCCGGGGATTACGGTCATGATCACGCCAAACACAACCAGCACCTTCGCTGCATTAAACAGCAGCTCAAGCGCGGTTCGGGCGGTTTCGGATACTTCTGCGAGAAACATGCCAACCCCATGGATTGCGCGGTTACATTAGCGCCCGTAAAGATGGATGCAACGGGTTTGATCCACACCAGGCGGCTTCGCGCGTTGACTGAAAACACACTCAAGCAGGCGATCGTGCAAGCCGCAAAAAGGCTTGGTTTCGGCCATGTCGGGTTTTGCACGGCCGAAGAGTCGCCGCACGCACACTATGTCGATGAATGGCTCGCCAACGGTCGGCACGGAACCATGGACTGGCTGGCCAAGTACCCCGCCACGCGCAAGGATATCCGGTCACGCTATCCGTGGGCGCGCTCGTTCATCACACTGAGCATGGACTACGCCCATGATTTGCCGGACAGGCTGCCGGCCAAGTCAATGCTGCCCGGTATCGCCCGTTACGCCCGGGGCGCCGACTATCACGAGACATACAAGGAAAGGCTGAAGAAGCTCGAGGATGATGTGCTGCGCATCGGTGGGCCGGAAAGCCGCGCGATGTGGTACCAGGACACCGGCGCATTTCTTGAGCGCGAAATCACGGCCAAGTCAGGTTTGGGATGGGTCGGCAAGAACACCATGCTGATCGATCCGCGACGCGGAAGCTGGACGCTGCTGGCACTGGTGGTAACCAGCATCGAGTTGCCACCCGACAAGCCGGGCGCCGACCATTGCGGCACCTGCACTAGATGCCTCGACGCGTGCCCAACGGACGCATTCCCGGCGCCGTACCAACTGGATGCCACCCGCTGCATCAGTTACCTGACGATTGAGCACGATGGGCCGATTGATCCAGCATTGCGTAAGGGTATGGGCGAGTTGCTGTTCGGCTGCGACATCTGCAATGAAGTCTGCCCGTGGAACAGCAAAGCGCCCGAGATCACGCCCGACGTGCCCAAGGGCCTCGCCGACCTGACCCTTTCCAAGATCTTCACCGGCAAGCCGGAGCACCTTGAGAAGCGTATTGCCGGGACGCCTCTCCAACGCGCCGGTGTCGGACGCCTGAAACGAAACGCGGCAATTGTGGCCGGCAATCTTCAGGATGTTTCGCTTCTGCCGTCGCTGGAGCAGGCCCTGATGACCGACGACGAGACGGTGCAGGATGCGGTAATCTGGGCGCTGGCACAGTACGGCGAGACGGCTCGCGGCGCCCTCGCGCGCGCGCAGAAGTACGTCGTGAGTGATGTGCTGCGCGAGAAGATCATCGACGCGCTTACGGCGTCCCCATGATGCGCAAGCTTTGGTAGCGGGTGTTGGCGTCACGCTGGCCAGGGACTTGGCGGCGGTTCATCCCCACGAAAGCATCACTCACCTGCAGGACGAACGCGACTCTGACTAAGGCTGCTTCGCCCACAGCCCGATCTTCTCGCGCTTGGCCATGTTCTCGGCCGCAGTCATGCGGTCGCGCAGCTCCGTGCCCTCGAACTCGCGCACGTCACGAATCCGCACCAGGCCTTTGCTCAGCAGCGCCATGTTCACGTTCACGTAGCCGCCGGAGATTTCCTTGCCGGTATCAGGGTCGCGGGCGCGCAGATAGACCATTCCGTAGATCGTGTTGCTGTCGAGATCGCTGTCGAGTGACGGCTTGATGTAGATCTCGTCCTCCGGCGCCAGGTACTTGGCCATCCATTCCTGCGCCTCGGCGTAGGTGTTGGGCGCTTCGTCTTCCGGTAGGCCCTCTACGCCCAGCAGGCGAATCTCGCGCTCGGTGGGGGTGTCGCCATTCACGATCATGCGGTCCGGCGGGTAGATGTGCGTCGGGCGTGCGATGATCCGCCCGGAATCGTCGATCACCAGTTCTTTCTCAAGCTCGACAGGCTTGACCGGGTTGCCACGGTCATCCACCTGCTGGCTGATGCAACCCGAGAGCAGACACACGGCTATGATGATGAGCAATGATCGCATAGGCTTCCCCGATCGGTGTAACGCTTGAGTCCCGCATACGTTGGCAACTGGGGCCGGGAAGGGTAGCATAGCATCCTGTCAACGCAGTGCGTCGACAGGTACGTTTGCTGCGCAAACCCCCAATCCCCCTGGCCAGGGTATCCATGGCATCCGACAACTCGGCATTCAAGCTGATCGGCCAGACCATCGGCGGCTGCAAGATCAAGAAACTTCTCGGCACGGGCGGTATGGGTGCTGTGTACCTGGCCAACCAGGAAAGCCTGGGCAAAGAAGTTGCCCTCAAGATCCTCGATGAGCGCTGGGCAGCCCATGAGCGCCACATTGAAGGCTTCCTGCGCGAGGCCCGCCTCGCCGCCAAGCTCGAGGACGAGCACATCATCCAGATCTACGACGTCGGCACGGACCGTAATTACAACTTCATCGTCATGCAGTTCGCCCGCGGCGAGAACCTCAAGGACCGCCTCAAGCGCGGGCCGCTCGAGATCGAAGAAGCCCTCGGCTACATCGAGGGCGTCGCGCGCGGCATCAGCGCCGCCCACAAGTTCAACATCGTTCACCGCGACATCAAACCCGGCAACCTCGTCATTGGCGACGACGGCATCATCAAGATCCTCGACTTCGGCCTCGCGCGCCTCGAAGAGGGCGAAAAAGACAAGTCGCAAGGCCAGTTCATGGGCAGCGTCGCCTACATGGCGCCCGAGCAGTCCGAATACATGCCCGTCGACGCCCGCACCGACATCTACAGCCTCGGCATCACGGCCTACCAGTGCCTGACCGGCACCCTGCCGTTCCGCGGCGAGAACAACTTCGACCTGATCGTCAAACACCATTGCGAGGAAGCGCCGGCCCCCAGCGTCGTCCGCCACGACGTGCCGCTGACACTCAGCCGCGTCGCCCTGCGCATGATCGCCAAGAACCCGGCCGACCGCTACGCCAACATTGACGACGTGCTTCTCGACCTCAAGCTCATGCGCCGCCACCAGCTTCCAGCCGCGCCCGAGCCCTGGTCACGCCGCCCGCTCAACCCGCATCCGGTTGATCTCACGGCCATCAAATCCGAGGAGATGTACCGCAACGCACTCAAGGCCCAGCGCGCGTGCTTCGTCGACAACAAGCCGGTCGTGCCGATGCGTGAGCTGATGCCCAAGATGGGCGTCGTCTACCGTGCCAGCAACGACCCGGACCTCGTGCCCGCCAGCTTTCTCGAGGTCAAGGGCGGCGAAAAACGCATGCCGCTGGCGTTCGCGGCCATGAAGCAGTTCGAGCTGCGCGACATCAAAGGCGACCTCGAATACGCCGAGCGCTTTAGAATCTTCAACCACGCCGAAAGGCTCGTGATCCGCGTGAAAGGCCAGAAGAGCCTCGGCATCACCGAGGTGCAGCGCCTGTTTGATCTGCTGGAAGCCCTGCCCACCGAGATCCGCAGCATCGCCGTCGCGCTCGAGCCCGAGTACTCGGCCATGGGCAGCGACATCCGCTGGGTGGTGGACACCTACAACATTCTCGACAAGCGCAACTGCGCGTTCACGCTGATCGTGGGCTCCATGGAGAACCACACTACCTTCGTGAACCTCGGCATCGACAGCCACATCAAGCTCGAGCTCGAGCTCGAACGCAGCGCCAGCATCAGCCTGGAGCGCCTCAAGCCGGATGAAAGCGGCGTCGTGGCCGAAGTCGGCGAAGACTCGGGCTACGTAAAAGGCAGCGGCGAGCCCGACCTGACCCCCGGCGCATGGGCCCTCGTCGGCCAGATCCGCGAGCTGCTTTCCAGCAACGAGCCCGTCGAGGCCGCGCGCGCCTGGCGCCGCCTCGCGGCCGAGGGGCTGGACCGGCTGCAGCTCCACTCGCTGCACGAGTTAAAGGAAAGCATCTACGACGCGCTGCTGGCGATCGCAAAAGAGACCTACGACGCCGACGACTTCGAGAGCGCGACCGAGCTGTTTAACCAGCTGATCGACCTCGAGCCCGGGCGCTACGAGGGGCATTACTATAAAGGCCTGCTGCTCAAGGCCGACGGCAAGCTGGAGTACGCGCAGGCATTCCTGACGCAGGCAATACTCGCCGCCCCCGACGAGGCCGACCTGTTCTACCACCGCGCCATCGTCCGCAGCCGCGTGGACGACCTGGAGGGAGCATTACGCGACCTCGACATGTGTTTAACCCACAACCCGCGGCTGGTGAACGCCTACTACAACCGCGCCAAGCTGCATAAGCGCATGGGCCGCGACGACCTAAGCAAGCGCGACCTGTCGATGTACGAGCGCCTGAGCGGCAAAAAAGTAAGCCGCAGCGTCAAAGCCCCAGCCACAAGACCACCCACCAAAGCCGCCGAACCGGAGTAGGACAAAACCAAAGCCCAGCCCGCAAGGGCTGGGGAAAATCACGCGATGGCCAGGACTCGACCATTCACACCCCAGCCCTCGCGGGCCGGGCTCCGTTTAGACTTCTGGCAGGTCCGGTCCTTGGCCATTGATGACGTAGTCGGCCGCAGCAGCCAAGTCTTCTGCGTTCCACAACCAACGCCGACTTCCGCCCTTCGTCCAGACAGATGTGTCTTTATCAACCAGTCCTGCCTCCCGAAGCGCTCGAGTGGCCCAGGCCTTCAGCGTATTCAGAATCCGCGCTGGATCAGCCGTAGCCAGAACCACCATATGTGCATGGTTCGTGCGCACGTTCACCGCGCGAAGCACGTAGCCACGGTGTTCGCAGTCTCGCTCGATAGCTTCTCTCACGGCTCGGCGCATCGGTCCGCTGAGCAGCGTTTGGCCATGTTTCAGCAAGCTTCGATGGGTGCGTTCAAGCGTTAGATTTGGGGCTAGGAACTTCTCTCGGATCGTCTCGCCCTTGCGGTTCACCGACCAGCGATCGTCGCCGTGCAACCAAGTGCCATAGGTTGTCCAAGTGAAGAAGAACCCGATCGGATCATTGAACCGCATGCGGACAGCCTAAGAACCAAAGCCGAGCCCGCGAGAGCCTGGATCCAGACGTTTGTTGGGCCGGCCGTGAAACAAGCCCGTTTGTACCGATGGCCTATTTGGAGCCGCGAAGTGAAAGTGAGAAGTCCAGTTCTTGTGGAATCAATTCGGATCTACTTCGGTGTAGGCGTCATGTTGAGCCTCCTTGTCTCCGGATGTGCGCCGTCCACGGCGGGCAATGGACTCAGCCCGACTCCCCTGTGCGCAGCACCTGCTTCGAATGTGGTCGCGGAATTGCCGGTTGAGGGCGAGCCTACGAGTTCCGACTCTAACTGGGCGATCCAATACCGTGTCGTGCATAACGAGTCAGAAGTGGCCGAGTTGCCGCCAGAGATTCGAATGGTCTGGGTTGTCTCGGCTGGCGACGAAACCGTGCGTAGCCTCGTGAGTCGAGCCGAGCTACAAATCAGTCGACTTAATTTGGAAGACGGTGCTTTCACCGACGAGAGTTTTCGGGACATCGCCCAGATGAGTTCATTGATTCACTTGAATGTATTGCGTTGCCCACGGGTCACCAGCGTAGGCGTCGGGACGCTGAAAGACTTGCCGCAACTTCGCTCTATTTCGCTCCTTCAGTGCGATGGCATCGGGAGCGATGCCCTCAAGGCATTGCGGGACACGTTCGATGACGCAGTCATGCTTCGAATCGAGTAGCTAGCCTGCAATTCGAGAATCACTACGGCTTGGCCCGGCAAGGTTGGACGGGTCGCGCGACCGTCGAGATTCATTCCTGCACACCCCAGCCCTCGCGGGCTGGGCTTGGGTTTACTGGGTTCTTCGCACAACCTTCTTCTCTTCGTCGAGCAGATAGTCGGGCCGTGTGTCCACTCCTTCCCAATTGAGCCATGTAGCTCCGTCGCGGCCGATGGCTTGTAGGTGATACTCGTTCCCGTAGTCAATGAAGGAGAACTCGTAGTCGACGATCCCGTCGAACCACCCGTTCCCGGCCTTGCGAATCCATGTTGTCCGCGGCCCGTCCTCATGTGGTCCGAGCACCTTTTCCGTGCCACTGAGTTCGTAGCCGTCGAACGTTTGGTCGAACGCCGAGTGCCACAGGAGATGCGTGTGGCGCGTCTCTTCCTCAATGTGCTTCGGCTGCACGTGGATCTCCGTCGGCCTGCCGCCCTTTTCGCCGACCCAGGCGCGCAGCACGCGCGCCTGCTCGCCGGGTTGATCGACCAGCACGGCCGTCACCCAGTACACGTCTTCGCCGGTACAATTGAAGTCCGGGCGATGCTCCTGCATCTCGATCACGAAGTGCCCGTCCACTTCACGGGTAACGCACCGGCGCTCGGACCACGACTGCCGCTCGTTCGGGTACCCGTGCGTTTCATACTGGCGATCCCAGTACTGGCCCACGCGCGGGTTGCTGTGCAGCGCAATGTCGTGCGGCGCTTCAGCTTTCCGCCGCGACGCCCTGTAGTCGGCCGCGGTGAAGTCGTCGCCATAGGGCCGGTAAACCGGGCAGCCCGCCAGCAGAAGCATCAGGAACGGAAGGCAAACGCGCATCACGGCATGCTACGGATTTTATGCTTTCGTGACACTTTGCACCCTTGATTGGGTAGGCTGCTGGCGCGGATGTGGACTTGGAGGTTGCTATGCGACGCCTGGCTTTTGGGTGCTTCGTCCTCCTGCTTGCGGCCTGCTCGGGTGTGCAGCAGGTTGCTGAACCGATTCCATCCGATACAAACGCTTGGACGTTGCCGGATCTTGGAACCGACGAGATTGTCGCCGAGTTTCCTTATGGTCGGGTCGTTCTGACGCCCAGCCTTGGTGGTGGCGTCGAGGCTGCACGCGGCAGTTGGGACCCTGATGTTGAAGATGCAGGTGTGAGGTTTTGGCGCGCAGGTCTGGAAGTCCGCTCCGGTCCCTACCTGATTGCTCTGGGCGTCACCCGCGCTGGAGCGAACAAGGCGGATGAGAAGTGTGCCGCAAACTGGGACCTGCTGGATTTGGGTGCCAAACTGGTGCCCCCGGGCTATGCGCGCCCTGACCACATTGAGGTCAGCCTGCACGATTACTTTCCCTTCTTTGGTGGCGGGCCAACGGTCTCAGTTCTCATACGCGGTCGGAATCGCTCGTTGCCGCGAACAACAGAATGGGTACGGCCGGACATTGGCGAGAAGCACATCGAATTCGAATCGCCAATCGGGGCTGTAACCGTTGCGCCGGGACTCAATGACGGCTTGGCCGGTGTTTGGTGCAGATGGCGCGTATCAGAGCACGGTCAGGGTGGTGCGGTTCACGGGACATTGGCCGTACTCAAGATCGGCAGGTCAGTCGTTTCTGCCGGCATGGCAGATATTGGCTCGGCCGGTGGTCTCTCAAACCAGTCCCAGGCGTGGCTGATGAATGATATCGGCGGCGCACTTGTTCCGCCTGAAAATGCCCATCCGCGCGAGTTGGAGTTTTCGGTCTTCAAGCAGGACGAATTCGGCATCCACAAGCTCTTCACTCAAACCGTGCCCTTCGCTCCGTAGCAGGCCATGCTACGGATTTGATCCTTTCGTGACACTTTGCACCTTGGGCTAGCTAGTGTGCATTCGTGTGCGAGACGTGGGAGGTTGCTATGCGACGCATGGTTGTGGGGTGCGTGGCTTTGCTGTTGCTGGCCGTGGTGGTGCGGGCTCAGAACGCTGATTCTGTGGCCTTGCTGAAAGATGCTGACCCTGACAAGCGCGTTGAGGGCGCCAAGCGCCTGCTCAAAGACGGCGACAAGAAGTCCATCAAAGCCGTCATGGAAGCCATGGTCGCCGAGCGCGACGGCTTCGCAGGCCGTGAAATGGGCCGCGCGTTCAGCGACCTCAAGTCCAACGAAGGGCTCAACCAGGCCGATTCCTCGGTCATGGGCTGCAAGAAAACTGAAGAGATGTTCGCGGCCTACTGGGCGCTGTGCGGCCTCGCGCTTGGCAACACGCCCGAGGGCACCGGCACGCTCAAGAAGGCGCTGGACAAGAGCCATAAGAAAGACGTCTCGCTGCGCGCCTGCGCACTCGAGGCCGTGGGCGAGGCCGGCCGCGACGACCTTGCCCAGCTCGCGCTCGACATCGTCAACGCCTACACGGCCGAGCAGGACAAGGGCAACACGTTTGAAAACCTCGCGGCCATCACGGCCGTGCGCAAGCTGTGCCCCAAGGGCGAAGACCGCATTGCTCAGAAGCCGTACATCGAGGCGCTGATCCACGTGCTGGAGGCCAGCCAGGACGACCGCATTAAATACTTCGCGGCGCTGGGCCTGAGCCGGATCAGCGGCAAGCAGGCGTACCTCAGCGCCGGCTGGTGGCGCGCGTGGCTCGCGGGCAATGTTTCGGACGACGCCGGCATGGGCAAGACGGTCGCGTTCTTTGACGCGATCGCCGTCGGCACGCGCGTGATCTTCGTGATCGACATCAGCGGCAGCATGGACTGGCCGGCCGACATGGAGTTCGCGAAAGACCCGGTCACCGGCAAGGGCAAGGACGCCGGGCCGGACTACAGCCAAGTGAAGAGCAAGCTGGACCTGGCGAAGGTCGAGCTGCTGTGGACGCTGTCAAACCTGCCCGAGGACTACTACTTCAACATCATCACCTACAGCAAGGACCACCAGTTGATCCTCGCCGATGAGACCGAGCTGGTGGCGGCGACCGACGAGAACAAGCGCAAGTTCGCGACGGCCGTGTACGGCCTAAAAGCGGGCGGCGGCACGAACATCCACGGCGCGCTGACGCAGGCCTTCGGCGTCGTGCGCAAGGGCAAGGTGAAAGACGACCCGGCGCTGGATGCCAAGGCGATGCTTGAGGGCGTAGACACGATCTTCTTTCTCACGGACGGCGAGCCGAGCTGGAGCGACGACAGCACCGGCGAAGGCTACGTGCACCCGAAGTGGGGCAGCATCGGCAACGGGCGCTACGTGAAGCCGGAGAACATTCTGGCGGACATCACCCGCGTGAACACGTTCCGCAAGGTGGTCATCCACGCGATCGCGGTCGGCAAAGACGCGAACATGGACATGATGGAAAAGCTCGCCGAGCAGAACCACGGCAAGTACATCAACAGGGGTTAGGTGTTTGGAACAAACACCGCGCGGGCTCAGAGCACGGCCAAGCACCAATCACTACGCGCCGGCGTTCAACGTCAGCCAGCGGATTACGTCCGCCTGGCGTAGAAGCCCGACGACGCGATGGTCCTGCATCACCAGCACCAGCCCGTAGTCGCTGGCTGCCAGGCGCTTCATGATTTCGGTGCCGGGCAGGTTGCTGTCCACGAAGTCGACGGCCGCCAGCGGGCGCGTGATCTGCCCGAGCTGCACGAGAGCGCGCGCCTCGGGGGGTACTTCCGCGATGTCGTCCACGCTGACAATGCCGGCCAGCGCCCCGTTGTTCAGCACCGGCCAGACGGACTGGCTGCGGTGCAGCACGCGCTCGCGGGTGAATTTCTCGACGTCATCGGTTGCGTCCGCGAACTCGAAGCCGGTGTCCATCAGCTCGGACAGGTTGTGGCCCTGCAGGCTGGTGCGCACCACCGTTTCGCTGTAGGCGGCCTTGGCGGCGCTGAACAGGAACCAGCCGATGAAGATCAGCCACAGCCCGTTGATCCAGGCGCCGCCGACGATCTGAAGCCCGCCGATTGCCATGAAGCCGAACGCGATCACCTGGCCGGTAACGGATGCCCACCGCGTCGCCCTGGACAGGCTGCCGGAGATCGCCCACAGGATGGCACGCAGCACGCGCCCGCCATCCAGCGGGAAGCCGGGGATCATGTTGAAGACGGCGAGTACCAGGTTGATCGGGCCAAGCCACAGCAGCAGGGTCGGCAGCGCGCCGAGGCCCTTCATGGCGGCCTCCGGGTCAGCTTGCAGGTTTTCCACGAAATTGGGGCCGACGAAGGCCGCGGCAATCAGGATTGAGCCAAGCCCGATCACGCCGCTCATGAGCGGGCCGACGATCGCAACCAGGAACTCTACGCCGGCGGTCTTGGGCTGGGTTTTCAGCTCGGCCATGCCGCCGAACAGGAAGAGAGTGATTCGGTCGATCTTGAGGCCCTTCCACTTCGCAACCAGCGAGTGGGCGAATTCGTGGGCCAGGAGCGACACGAAGAACATCACGGCCGCGGCCAGCGCGACGCCCCAGTTCAGCCCGGGTGACCAGTCAGGATGCCAGCCGGGAAAGGTCGAGCTGGCGAGGCTGTAGGCAATCAGCCCGAATATCAGCAGCACGGAAAAGTGCAGGCGCACCTCGATGCCGAAGAGTCGCCCGATGCTGAGCCCGCCGGATCGACGGGGCGGTAGTGCGTTGCCCTGTGCAGATGGATCCATAACAGACCAAACGCTCCTTGAGCGGAATGTCATCCACGCCGCTACTATCGCGCGCAATTCTCCATCGTATCTTCATGGCCCGAACTGCGGCGGGAGCCGCTGTCAAAACCCCGGCGGGAGCCGGTGTCTGGAGCAGTCATGACAACTGATGAAGCGGGCAAAGAACGCCTGCAGAAGATTCTTGCGCGGGCCGGCTATGGCTCGCGTCGCGCCTGTGAAGAGCTGATCGTTGAGGGGCGCGTTACAATCAACAACATGGCAGTCAGTGTGCTCGGCGTTCGTGCCGACCCGTTCCGCGACATCGTCGCGGTCGACGGCGAAAAGGTGCACCTGCCCAAGCCCGCCTACTGGATGCTCAACAAGCAGGAAGGCACCAGCTTCAACGACGCCGAGGCTGAGCACGCCCTGCAGGACCTCGTGAAGGGCGAGTACGGCCGGCTGTTCACGGCCGGCCGCCTTGACCGCAGCGCGCGCGGCCTGATGCTCATTACGAACGACGGGCGCATCGCCAACGTGCTGACGCACCCGCGCTATCGCGTTCCGAAGGTCTACAAGCTTACCGTGCGCGGCAACGTAGAGCCTCAGGCCACCAAGAACATGGAACGCGCGCTGTACTACGCGATGGACAGCGGGCACTTTCACCCGATCGAGATCGGCAAGCGAGTCGGCGGCAAGACCCATCTGACGCTGACGGTCTACGAAGGCCTGCCCCAGGCGATTCGCGATATCTGCCTGAAGTTCGGCCACGGCGTGAAGCACATTGAGCGCATTCGGCTCGGGCCCCTCGAGATGGGCCCGATGGCGGGCGGTGCAATCCGCAAGCTGCGCGGCGATGAGATACGCGACCTGATGGCCTATGCCGACGAGGCCGAGGCCGGGCGCCTGAATTATGAGAAGGACCTTGTGAACCCCGCCCGCTTCAAGCGCGACGACGAGGTGACCGGTTTTCGGCGTAAGAAAACCGGCACGCGCGGGACCAGCACTGTCGGCCAGAAGAAGACTTCAGCCCGCGTGAAAACGGCGGGTAAGGATCGCAAGCCTCGGGCGGGTAGCCGGGGCAGTGATCGACGGGACGATCGTGGCGGTGACCGAGGCGGTGACCGAGGCGGTGACCGAGGCGGCGAGCGCGGCGGCGAGCGCGGCGGCGAGCGTAGAAAGCCACGCTCAGACGCGCGCGGACCAAGGCGTGAAGGCCCCCGGGACGAGCGCTCGAGGGGCCCGCGTCGGGACCGATCGGATGCGCCGCGAGGTGACCGGTCAGATCGACCGCGCAGTGACAGGCCGCGCAGTGACAGGCCGCGCAGTGATCGGCCGCGCAGTGATCGGCCGCGCAGTGATCGTCCCAGAAGCGATCGCCCGCGCAGTGACAGGCCACGCAGCGATCGGCCGGACAGGCCACGCGGAGATAGGCCGCGCAGTGACCGGCCCAGAAGCGACAGGCCGCGGAGTAACGGCCCGCGCGACAAGAAGCGTTCCGGCCCTCGCACCGGCAGGCCTTCGGGCCCCGGCGGGGAACGGCGCGACGGCCCCCGCGGTGATAAGCCGAAAGGCCCCCGCGGCAAGCGTCCCGGCGGTCCCGGGCGCCGGCCACCGAGAGACTAAGAAACGGAGAGAGCCATGACCCGATACCTGCTTCCAGTATTCGCGATTGCACTGATCGGTGCCACCGTTCTTCAGGCGGACGACCGAGGCGACAAGCTGCGCGACCTGCACAAGAAATTCAGCGACAAGGTCGTGGTCCTGACCTGGACCAGCACAACCTCGGCCATGGGCCAGACGATTGAGAACACCGGCTCAACCACCGGGCTGCTGGTAGGCAGTGGTGGACTGATCGTGGTTTCCGCGCAGCCGCTCAGCAACGCAGTTGGCGGCATGGCCAGCATGTTCGGTCGCGGCGAGAGCAGCGGGCCGGAAGGCTTCAAGCTGCATACCGCAGACGGCAAGGAGTACGCGGCCACCGAGGCACTGAAGTCAGATGACCTCAACCTGCGCTTCTACGGCGCAGCGCTGGGTGAGGGCTCGCCGGCAGCGGCCGCATTCGGCGACCAGCCTGCTGCTCCGCAACTCGGCGACGAAGTGATTGTGATCGGCGCTTACGACGAGACCCTTAACTACGCCCGTTTCTTTCACGTGGCGCGCATCAATTCAGTGGTTGAGGAGGGCAAGTACTACGGTCTCGACGGCTCGCTCGGTGACTGCCTTGGCGGCGTCGTGCTCAGCATGGACGGCAAGGTGCTCGGAATCGTCGGCCAGAAGAAGGGCAAGGAAGCCAGCGGTGGTGGGGGCATCGGGCGCATGCTTGGCGGTCTCAATGACCCCAGCAAGGCGCTCGGCAACCGCGTCCTGATGACCAGCGGCGTGTTCGGCGATGAGATGAAGAAGGCGCAGGAAGTCGTTCTCAAGCCCGACTTCGGCGGCGGCAAGACCGCCGACCCGACCCCCGAGGCCAAGGACCCGGCGCCGGCAACGACCGGTGGCTTCACCGGCACGGTCGCTAGCGTGAAATACCGCGACGACAAGAAGGACCTCTACGTTCTGATCAACGTGCCCGAAGGCCAGGAGGCACCGGCCGCGGATTCGAAGCTCGCGATTTACGACGCGGACGGCAAGCAGGTCTCTGAGCTGGTGATCACGCGCCGCTACCACGTGAACCCGATGGACGAAAGCTCGCGGATTGAGCAGGTCGGCGGCTTCATCCCGGACCCTGAGAAAAAGCTGAGCATCGAAAAGGGCATGAAGGTCGCCGTGCCCAAGCCAGTGTCCACGGACAGCAGCAGCAAGGGTTGGCGCGGCATTGAGCGCTTCACCAAGATGGGGCCCGACGTCATCAAGGACAATTTCGGCGGCGTGAAGGCCGGCTACAGCGTCAGCCAGATCCCCGAAAAGGGCAGCCCCTGCCGCGAGGCAGGCGTCAAGAACGGCGACCTGATCTATAAGGTCGGCGACACCGAGATCACCGCGGAGACCAGCCTGCAGGACTTCCAGAAGCTGCTGGCCGACGCCAACGGTGACGTGAAACTCTGCATCGCCCGCAAGGATGGCGAAAAGGTCGAGATCACCGTCCCGGCCGAATAGCTGATTGAAAGCGCATCTCAAGCGCGGGCGGCAACGCCCGTGCTTTCTTTTTTAATCATCTCGGCGTCGCGTTCGTTCATACTGCTGTGCTGAACGGAGAGTGATCGATGCGCAGATGGATGCTGCTGCTGGTTCCCCTGTTGGCCCTGTGCGTGGCGCCCCGCCCCGCAAGTGCCGATGACGACGAAATCACGAGTGCCGAGAGAGAATGGCTGCAGCAGATCGTTGGAGCCGGTTGGTCCGGCAGCAGCAGCGCCGGTGGAGTATCGATCACCGCCCGCAGCGCGTCTGTCTGGAGCGAGCATCTTGAGCCGGTACTGGGCAAGGCGGCCGCGTTGGATGCCCGGCAGCGTGACGCATTACTCGATCTCGTTCGAATCGACGTCGATCAGGCCGGCTGGCTTGATCATTTCGCAGTCGAGGCGGGGCGCTATTCGATTGGTGTTCGCCAGGGACCGCACAACCTGCAACTGGTTGCACATGATGCGAAGGGCAAAGTCGTCGATGTAGACGGCGCTTATCTGGACACGCCGACGGAAGACAAGCCACACACCGCGGCCGAAACAACAGACGGGGTCTCGAAGGTCAGTGTCTACTGGGGCGGCATCAAGTTCAGCTGGAAGTTCGTCAGCAAGCAGTTGCACGATGACACGATGGGCACGCTGACTGAGCGAAAGTCCGGCCGGGTTTCCGTCTACTCAGGCTTGCCGGACGAAGCCCGCATACAGGAGATCGCCGACCTGGCGGCCAAGGCAGTCGAAGTCAATGAGGGTCTCACGGGCGGCAAGCTGCCGGCGGGCTTTCGTTACCGGCTGTACCTGCTGGGTGAACACGACAGCTACGCTGCGATCGACACGCTGCTCACTTCGGGCAAGTTCGGCCGCAACGGTGCGTTCTCGGCATGGCTTACTTCGTGCAGCTACGTCTACTACTACACTCACTGGGATGGTGAATTCGGCCTGCCAAGCAGCCTGCTTGAAGTCATTGTCCACGAGTTGCATCACCAGTTCGTCTTTCATGCCTTCCCGAGCATGCGCTACAGCGCGGACTGGTGGCAGGAGAGCATGGCCGAGCTGGCAGCGCAGCGCGGCATGGAAGTCGCGGACAAGCAGGCGGCCGCCAACTACCGCAAGCGAAGACTAACCGATCTCGTGCACGCAACCCGCGCCGGACGATTTCCATCCGCGGAAGACATGCTGGCCGAGCGCGGCTCGCAGACACTCGGCAGTTACTACACGGCCGCGTGGGCGCTCGGGCAGGCGTTGAATGCCCAGCCGAAGGACATGGTTGCCATGTGGTCAGCAGCGTCCGAGCACAACCTTGCAAACGGCGCGGACGAAGCACTCCGGCGCGAACTTGACCAGCGCTATCCGCCGCTGGCGCGGATTTTCGAGACTGCACGGGCCAAGGCCGCGCGTGATGGCGAGTGGTACGTCACCTGGAACACCACGGTGGATGAGCGCGACGGCATCCTGGAGATCAACACAGAAGTAGGGCTGGGAGGCTTTGCTGTTCTCAATCAACCGGCGCAGGGCAACACCGTTACGCTCAGCGGCGAGTTCCGCTGGGACTCCAACGACTCATCGCCACAGGCCGATTTCGTCTTCGCGTACGCAGCCGGCGAAACGGCGCAACGCTTCTTGAAAGTCGCATTGATGCCGGCGCAGGCCATGCTGTTCTCATACGACGACGGAAAGTGGGAGACGCTTTCGACGGTCAACTATGAATCGAGCCTGGACGTGGCCAAAGACGGAGAGGCGATCTGGCACACGTTCAAGCTCGTGTACGACGCAGCTGCCGGCCAGGTGCGCGTCGATACGACTGGCGGGCGCTGGGCCGAGTTCAAGGTTGAGCACTATGCTTCGTGCAAAGACACGCTGGCAGGCGTCGGCACCTATGACGCCGTCGCCTGGTTCAAGAACGTCAAGGTGAAGTAGTTAGCCCCAGGGCCAGGGGCGTTGCCCGGCGAGGATCTGGATCTCGAATTCGCGGCCGGCGCGGTTGATGGTGAGTGTGATCTGCTGGCCGGGGATTACTGCGTCCTCGAGCATCAGCACTTCGTGAATCCCGTACAACTCATTCCCGTCGACCTTGATGATCACATCGCCCGGCTGGATGCCGGCCATCTGGCCCGGGCCGTTGGGCGCCATTGCCCCGAAGACGGCGCGCAGCCGGCCAAAGCCCTGCGGGAACACTTCGGTCGCCTGCTTGTACTCATCCGCGCCGAACCAGCCGTGCGTCGGCGCGCGTCCGTGCAGAAACGCCTCGGCCTTTTCAACCAGAATGTGCGTGGGCACGGCGAACGCCACGCCGCTGTCCCCGGGCGTTTCGCGCGTGGTGGTAATCAGCGCGTTCAGCCCCAGCAACTCGCCGCGGTCATTGAAGATGCCGCCGCCGCTGTTGCCCGGGTTGGTAGGCGCGTCGTGCTGGATGCTGTCCAGATACAGACGGCCGGTCTCATTGTTCATGTAGGTACGATGGATGGCGCTGACGACCCCGTGGCCGATACTCGGCTCACCACCATAGCGTGAAGTGCCGAACGGGTTCCCGATGTTCCAGACTGCCTCGCCAGGCCGCGGTGCATCTGTGCAGAGCTTTGCCGGCCGCATACGGTCCGTCAGCAGAGTTTCGGCCTGCAGCAGGGCGAAGTCGGAAATCGGGTCGACACCCACGATGTCGGCCCGGACTGTGTAGCCGCCGCTGATCAACAGGAGAATGCGGTCGGCGTCCTCGACGACATGGTGGGCGGTCAGAATGTGTCCTTCTTCGTCGTAGAGTACGCCTGCGCCGAAGGCGTCACCGCTGTCGCCATGCTCCACGACGATTGCGACTACCGACTGCGCCGCCTGCTCGACGGCCGACAGATCTTCTGGCACATGCTCGCCGGGGAGCGGGTCGATGGTGCGCTGGGTTGCGCATGCCGACGCCACGAGTACGTATGCGCACGCAAGCGTAAGCCGCAAGGTTTTGGCGCGTGCGCTCATACGGTCGTTTCCATGCTACTGGCAAGCTCGAGGATGAGTGAATCCAGCACCAGCAATCCCGCGGGGGTCGCGCGGACGTGAGTGGGGGAGGTCTCAAGCAGGCCCTGCGATTTCAGCGCCGCCGCCTTCTCGCCACACAGCGATTCAAAGCTGCCGCCGGCCCACTGCTCGAAGCGCGAAAGCTCAACTCCGCTGGTCAAACGCAGTCCCATCAGCAGCAGCGTTTCCGCGCGGCTCATGTCAGCCAGCTTCTCGCGGCGGCTGAAGGGCAAAGTGCCTTCACTGATCAAGCGCGTGTACACCTTGTAGTCGGCTGCGACGGCGCTGATCTCGCCGTCGATCATGCCGTGCGCGCCGCTGCCCAGCCCGTGCCAGTCGCCGAGTGTCCAGTAGACGAGGTTGTGGCGGCATTCGGCGCCGGGTTTGGCGAAGTTGCTGACTTCGTAGCGCTGCAAACCGGCGGCGGTGCAGGTCTCGCCGACCAGAGTGAACATCTCGCGCTCAAGCTCTTCAGGGCAGGGCTGCAACTCGCCGTTCAGCAATTGACGTGTCAACGGCGTGTCGTCCTCATATGTCAACGCGTAGAAGCTCAGGTGCTCCGTGCCGTGCCCCAGCGCCGTGTCGATGTCTTCGCGCAACTCTTGCAGTGTCTGGCCGGGCAGGGCGAATATCAGGTCCATGCTGACGCGCTCAATGCCCGCTGTTCGGGCCATTTCGACGGCCGCGGTCGCGGTTCCGGCCTCGTATGCCCGCCCGAGCCCGCCGAGGTACTTGGTCTTGAATGACTGCACGCCGAAGCTGGCGCGATTGACGCCCATCGCCACCAGCGCCTCGGCCTTGGCCGGGGTCAAGGTGCCCGGGTTGATCTCACAGGTGAATTCGCTGCATGCCGACAAGTCGACGCGAGCCCGCAGCAAGTCTCCGAGGCGTAACAGTTGCTTGGCAGACAGGCGCGTGGGTGTGCCGCCGCCGATGAAGATGGTGGCCGGCGTGATGCGTTCAACGAAGCGCAACTCGAATTCGCGCTCGAGCGCGTCCAGGTAGGCGTCGATGTCCTGTTCGGTCGCGACGCCGCTGTAGAAGTCGCAGTACTCGCACTTGCGGATGCAGAACGGGATGTGGATGTACAGCGACGGCGCCATGGCCACAGCATAGTTTCGATCAGGGCTTCCGTCGCGGGCTTGCCGCCCCGGGCCCCCGGGCTTACATTCGCCCGCCATGGCCGACAAGCCGTCCATCCTTGCCGAACTGTTCACCCGCAAGGGGCTGTTCTGGATCGTGCTGCTGACGTCATTGATTGCCGATATCGCCACCAAGGCCTGGGCGGATACCTACGTGCGCCCGACTTCGCCAAACGTAACGGACATCATCCCCGGCTTCATTGGCTGGAAATGGGCCGAGAACCAGGGTGCCGCGTTCAGCATCCTGGATGGCCGGCCGCTGGTGCTGGCGGCAATTGCCAGCGTGGTGCTGCTGGCCGTGTTCGGCTATGTGCTGAGGGCCGACCCGAAGCGGCGCTGGTTCCTGTCCGCGCTGGCGCTGGTTGCGGCAGGCGCTGTCGGCAATCTCTATGACCGCATGCTACTGGGCCATGTGCGGGACTTCATGTTTTTTACATTCGACCTTCCTCTGTATGGAGAGAAGATTCCGTTGATCGGCTGGACCATTCCAAGGAAGTACCCGGTCTTCAATGTGGCAGACATTGAGATCATTGCCGGTGTTCTGATCCTCGTCGCGATGTCCTTCAAGAACGACAAGAAGAAGGCGGCAGCGAAAAAGGACGACCCCGCGCCCGTGTCCGAAGCCGCCAAACAGCCTGAGCCCGAGCCGCAGGAGGCTGCCCATGGCGCTTGATTTCAGCGTCAAGCTCGGGCCCCTCGAGTTGTCATCGCCCCTGATGACTGCCAGCGGTTGCAGCGGCTACGGCAAAGAGCTGGACCGCTATCACGACCTTTCCTGTTACGGCGCGCTGGTCGGCAAGAGCATCAGCCGTAAGCCGCGCCTCGGCAATGACTACCCGCGCACGGCCGAAACCGCTGCAGGCATGATCAACGCGATCGGGCTGCAGAATGAAGGCTTTGAAGCGTTCGTGAAGAACACGCTGCCGAAGATGCGCAGCTTCGGGCCGAAGGCGGTTGTGAATGTTGTCGGCCACGACTTCGACGAATACGTCTGGTTGTGTGAGCGCTTTGACAATGAGGAGGGCATCGCCGCGCTGGAGCTGAATCTGAGTTGCCCGAACGTAGCGGAAGGCCTCCAGTTCAGCAGCGAGCCGGGCCCCTGCGAAAGGCTCGTCGCGGCCTGCCGCGAGAAGACCAAGCTTCCGATCATCGCCAAGCTTTCACCGAATGTGGCCAACATTGCCGGCATTGCCAAGGCCGCCGAGGCCGGTGGCGCCGACGCAGTCAGCGCGATCAACACGCTTGTCGGCATGGCAGTCAACTGGCGCAAGAAAGAGCCGCTGGTGGCAAACTACACCGGTGGTCTCAGCGGCCCGGCCGTGAAGCCGGTCGCGCTGCGTTGCGTTTGGCAGGCGGCGAATGCCGTGAAGATTCCGGTGATCGCAATCGGCGGCATCAGCAACGCCGACGACGTGCTTGAGTTCATGGTTGCCGGTGCAAGCGCTGTTCAGCTCGGGACAATCCTGTTCGTAGAGCCCGACGCAGGTCAGACAATCTACGCCGGTCTGAAAGAGCGTCTGCTCGATGCGGGCGTCAAGCGCATCTCAGACATCGTCGGCACCCTCAAGCCCCGCGGTTAAACCAAACCTCGCGAGTGCCCGTAGGGGAACACTCGCGAGGCCGGTTGGTGCGGAAAACTAGGCGCGTGCGCGGCGACGCACGACGGCCAATCCTCCAAGCATCATCAGCAGTGCGAGCGCGATCAGCGAGCTGTTGCCCGTTGCAACGCAGCCGCCGCTGCTGCCATCTGAGCCGCCGCCATTGCCGCCGGCGCTCGGCGCAGTAGCGCTGCCGACCACACCGAATGTGAAGGGCGTGGCGGTAGTGGTGTCGTCATGGCTGAAGCTGACGGTTGCGCCGAACGTGCCTTCAGCGGCCGCCAGGTAGGTGACCGTAAACGTTGTGCTCTGGCCGGCCGGGACAACGGAGAGCATCCCCGTGGTGTTGACGCTGAACTCGGCGGCGCCCGTGCCGCTGAGGCTCGGGGTACCGACGTTGAGGTCGGCGTTGCCCGCGTTCTGGACTTCGATGGTCAGTGCGCCGGACGCGGTGCCGACCAGCAGGCTGCCGAAGTTGCGGTTGCCGGATGCGCTTGCACCATTGGCGATGTTACTGCCGCCTTCGCGGACAACGATCAATGGGACCGGAGCCGGCGTGGTGCCGACACCTGCAACCTGGAAAGTATACGGCGTGCCGATAGAGCCATCGTTGTGCGAGATTTCGATGTTCGCGGCCTTGCTACCCGCGCTGGTCGGGTCAAAGGCCACGGTGAACTGAGTGTAGTCGGATGGGTAGACGCTGCTGCTGGTCCCGCTGGTGTTCAACACGAAGTGGCCGGCGTCAGTCCCGGTCAGCACGATGCTGGGGATACTCAGGTTCGCGTTGCCGGCATTGTAGATCACAACGGTCAGGGCGCCGGTCGGTCCCGCCGACACGAGTTGTGAGCCGAAGTCGCGTCCGCCGGATGCGTTCGAGCCATTGCCGATTGTGGCCCCGCCGACGGTTGACTCATAGATTTCGATCGAAGGCGTCGGGGCGGCGCCCACAGCCACACTGAAGCTGAAGTTCGCCGTTCCGCCGTTGCCGTCGTCAGCGCTGAGCGTGAAGGTGTGGGTCGTGGTGCCCGAGTTGAAGGTACCGCTGGTCGGATACAGAACGTAGCTGGTGGCCTGGGCCGAGCTGCTGAACTCACTTGCCAGGAGTCCTGTTCCGCTTGCGTTGGTGATGCTTCCTGCAAGGCCGACGCTGTCGTTTTCGGGATCGCTGACTGCGATCGCCAACGACAGGCCGGCGAGTGTGTCGCCGTACGCGACATTGATGGTGCTGCCGTTTGCGACGGTGCTGCCGCCTGACGTCAGCGCAATCGCCGGCGAGTTGTTCGGCGCGGCACCCACGACGATGTCGAACGAGAACGGTGTGTTCTCAATGCCGTCTGTTGCCGTCAGCACGAAGTGGTGGTTTGTGGTGCCCTGGTTGAACGTGCCGCTCGTCGGGTCAATCGTATAGCTGACGGCGGCCGTGGCGTGTGTGAACTCTGCCGGCACAAGGCCCTGCGTTGTGAGATTGCTGATCTGTGCGCTGACACTGACGGTGCCACCGTTCGGATCGTCAATCGTGAAGTGCATGTTCAGGCTGGCGAGTGTGGTGCCATAGGAGACGTTGAGAGTGCCGCCGTTGGCGAGGGTCGAGCCGTTGGCTGTAGCGCTGATTGTCGGGGGATTGCTGCCGTTGATGCAGATGCGATCGGGCATTCCAACGTCGAGGTCGCCGTCGCCGTCAACGTCCGCAAACGCCATCGAGTGGGACGTGCCGACGAGGTTGATGCTGCCGCTGAACTGGCCGTTGCCCGGGTTCGTGCGGACGTAGCTGGTACCGGACTCAAAGCCGATGCCGAGGTCAAGGTCGCCGTCGCCGTCGATGTCGCCGGCTTCCAGCGCGTACGGAACGTCCGAGGCGGAGAAGACCAGCGGCGAGCCGTAGGCGCCCGAGCCGTTGTTGAAGTAGACGGAAACGCGATTGGACGTGCCGTAGGCCGACTGACCAAGGTGGCCGAGCGCTACGTCTACCCAGCCGTCGCCGTTGAAGTCGCCGGTGGCCATCGATACCGCGATTGCGGCAGCGCCGAGGTCGACGCGGCTGGTGTAATAGAAGTTGCCCGCACCGTCGTTGAGGTAGTAGTAGGACTGGACCGGGCCGAAGCCGAAGTTGCCGGTGAATACGTCAAGGTCGCCATCGTTGTCGATGTCAGCCAGGCGGATCGCCCAGCTGTTGTCGGAAACCTCTGCTGTGCTGCCCGCGACAAAGAGGAAGGCACGACGGGTGAAGTTGCCGCTTCCGTCGTTGATGTAGATGTCGTTGGGGATGTCGGACACGGCGCCATTGGCCACCACGAAGTCGACATCGCCATCGCCGTCGATGTCGCCGGCGTCCACATCGATCGAGTATTCGCTGCCGGTACCGAAGTTCGTCACGTTCGCGAATCCGGCGTTGCCATCGTTGAGGTAGATCAGGTTCTGGCCGGACCACTGGCCCGTCGAGGTAGCCATGGGCGAGCTGACCATGATGATGTCCAGGTCGCCGTCGCTCTCGACGTCTGCCAGCGCGCAGTGATAGCTGCCGTAGTAATTGCTGCTGAGAAGCGTAGCGTTGAACACGCCTGCGCCGTTGTTGATCAGGATGTAGGACTGGCCGTTGTCGATTGCGACCATGTCCAGGTCGCCGTCGCCGTCGAGGTCGCCGAATTCTGCGTCCCAGCCGCTGGCAACACCGGTCGCCTGCACGGCGCTGGTGAAGACAGTTGGTCCCTGCGAGGCTGCGGCGCGGAAGCGCCAGTTGTAGCCATTGGCCAGTGCCGCTCCGCCCGAGGCCTGAAGCCCGGTCGTCAGCGTGCCCTCGATCTCTTCGCCGGGCAGCAGGTCCGTGGTCGGGTTAAAGGTAAGGCTGGTGGTTCCACCCCCGCTGAGACTGCCGGTAAGCCAGCCGCGCAGGTTGCTCCGCACGCGGAAGTCGTCCGCACCGGGCGCAGCCATCGCGGTCGAGAAGCCGGCCGTCAGGTTGCTGGAATTGGTCGCGTCAGTGTCGTGGCGCGCCGGGGTAACCGATGTGACAGTTGGCTGGGCCGCTACCGTAGCGGCCGTCAGGGTAATCAAGGCAATCAGGCAATGGATTCGGCTGAACATGCTCACTCCTCCGTAGGAAATCGACATGGGCATGGTGTACCTGAATAGTGATAGAATCGGAAAAGTGTTGGTTGAATAATGTCCCGCAAGTGGTACAAGTGTTTTCCGGCAACCGAATCAGGGACAGGAGCCCGCCATGAATACCGCAGTTGACCGCAACGTCGAACGTGCTGAAGCCATCCAGAAGCGCGTAGCAGAGCTGGCTGAGACGCACTCGCAGGCAGACATCTCCCGCAAGACTGAGTTCTCGCGCAACAATGTCAGCCGCTACGTCAACGGAACGCGCATGCCGCTGGAGTTCGGCGCGGCACTGGTTGAGGGCCTGGGCATAAACCCCGCGTGGCTGCTGACCGGGGAAGGCACGCCGTACCTTTCAGACATCAGCACCGGTACTGAAAACATGGCGGGTGACCTGCTTGCGCTGGTGGATGCGATGGCGGCGGTCAATCGAATGCGCCTGGGCTCATTGACCGGCAAGCATCACCTGGGAGTGCTGCGCGAACTGAGCCAGACGCTGAAGAGCCATGAAGATCTGCGAGGCAAGCTCAACGCGCACAGCCGAAAGATTTTTCTCAAGCTGATTGAGGATGTCCGTGATGCGCTCAAGCGTCGCGACCTCAACCGTGCCGAGACCCTGATGCAGGCCCTGGAGCAGGTTTCACGCCTGACAGACGACCCGTTCCTGCGTGCACAGTATGAGGGCGCGCAGTCGCACTTCCACCACTACAACAACGACGCCGAGGCTGCCCTGCCGCATCAGCGCGCAGTGTTCGCTTCGTTCCTAGTGCACCACTCGCGCTTCGACGACTGGATGAAGCCGGAGGCACACAACTACGTCATCGTGCTTGAGCACTGCAATCGATTTGTCGAGGCGCGGCGCGTTGCACGCGCAAGTATTGAGATGTGTGACGGAGACCACCCGCAGCTGCAGCATGTCGCAGCCACCCTGGATATCGAACTTGGCGACCTGCAGCGTGGGCTGAACGATCTGCGTCGCCTGATTCCCCTCGTGGATGAACGCTACGGCTACAACCTGCAACAGTCCCTGGCGCGCGGACAGGTGCTGGAAGGCTCCATGACGATGCCGCAGGCCATCACCTTCGGCGGCGACCTGCCCGCCAAGTGGGGACGCCTTGCGGGTACGGCCGTCGCGCTTGAGCGCGAGGCGGACATTGAGCTGCTGTTGAAGCAAGGTGTAGGAACCGGCGGCGGCAAGGTCAGCCCCGAGAACGCCCTGGCAGTACACCTTTCATGCCTGCTCGAGGTGATCCGCGAAGGCGGGGGCACGGCGGCGCAGAGACTGCTGGTACACCTGGAAAACACCACGCAGAAGCAGGACGACGTATCCCGCTTCCGTGAGCAGTGCATGGTTACGCAGCTGTTTCGCCTTGGCAAGCAGCGCAAGCAGGCGCTGAAGCACCTCCGGGTTGCGGCCGAGACGCTGGCGGGATTGGAAGAGGGAATCCTGCCACCCGTCGAATACCGAGTTCTGCACGCCCGAAACGTGCTGGCACTCGTAGCCGCTGATGAGAAGGACGCTGACTTGCAGGCTCTGCGAAGCGCCATGCAGGGCTTCGTGCAGGAATACCTCGGCCGAGGCTACCACAGCCTGAAAGGACTGGCTTAGCGCCCGTGTTTTGTAAGATGAACTGTAGCTCTGGACCCGTTTATACCTCTTCGGCCGATCACAGGAGCAGGACATGAAACGCGTAGCGCTGGTACTCCACGAGAACGGAAACGTTGCACCGGTTGATGACGCCGCCAAGCACTTTGAGCGGGTAGATATCTACGAGATCGCCGAATCCACGACGGAGAAGCTGGAACTCGAATTCGACCCGAAAGCGGCGGACTTTGACCTTGCTGAAGCACTGGCACTGGAGAAAGTCACCGACGTGATCGGTCAGCACTTTGAGCAGGGCTGCTTTGACAAACTGAAGGCTCGCGGTGTGCACATGTGGCTCGAGGCGCCAGAGGTCAAGTCCGGCATCGCGCTGGAAGCCTGGGCAGACAAGCATCTTCCCGAGGCACAGGTTGGCGCGCACGCGGTTCACGGCCCGGAGGGCGGTGCTCGCATCCGCGAGCACCATGTCCACGCTCGTCATATCGGCCGCACATCGTCACAGGGTATGCAGCCTCCTGCTCACGGCCCGTCCGTCTAGCGCGGGCTACTTCAGATCCAGCTTGGGCAGTTTGCTGTGCAGGGCTTTGATTGCGTCGTCGTGGAGTACGCCGTTGCTGCAGACGACGTTGCCGGAGTAAATCGTGGGCTCGCCGTCAAAATCGGTGAGCTTGCCTCCGGCTTCGGCCAGCATGGCCGCAAATGGGGCGATGTCCCATTCCTTGATCTTGGGCTCGAAGCTGATGTCCATGCGCCCCGTCACGACCAGCAGGTGACCCCAGCAGTGGCCGAAGCCTCGGTCCTTGCGTGTGGCGTTGCGCAGCTTCAGGAATTCGCCCACACGGCCGCTGCGGTGGAACGCACCCTGGCCCGTGGTGGTAATCATTGCTTCCTTGAGTTCGCTGCAGGGGCTGACTTGCGCGCGGATGGCCCGCTCCTTCAAGGTCTCAATGTCATAGGCGTGGGTCGTGTCCTGCACCCACCAGCAGCCCTGGCCCTTGGTCGCCCAGGCGATCTCGCGCTGGGCCGGCATGAAGCAGATACCGCCAACCAGCTCGTCTTTGTACTCCAGCCCGACCAGCGTGCCGAAGATCGGCAGCTTGCGGATGAAGGCCTCGGTCCCGTCCAGCGGGTCGATGATCCACTTGAAGCCGCTGGTGCCGTGCTCGTCTTCGTGTTCTTCGCCGACGATTGCGTCGTCGGGAAACACGGCGCCGATGCGCTCGCGCAGGATTTTCTCAGCGCGCTCGTCCGCCTGCGTCACCGGGCTGCCGTCGCCTTTCCAGACGACGTCGATCGCCATGTCGAAGTAATACTCCGCGATGGCCTTGCCCGCGTCGAACGTGGCGTCGAGCCCCAGCGACAGTCGTGATGCGATTGCCTTGTCAGTCATGTCGGCAAGATATCTGAAAGTTGCGGGCCCGGCGAGGTGGCAGACTTTTTGCACTGCGCGCGTACGCGAGGCGGCGTATGCTTCGCATTCGCTCGCTTCATGGCCCATTGTGGGCCATCACATTGGAAAGGAACCACGATGAACCGCAATCAGTTTCTGATCGCCATGGCCGTGATGGGTGTGATGTCGATGGCCGGCAGCTTTCTCGCCGTTTATGTGCTGCAGAGTGAAAAGCCGCTCAACGCGCAGGAAGGCGAAGCCGCCGGCGTGGTCAAAGCCACGGCGTTCGAGCTGGTCGACAAGGACGGCAAGAGCCGCGCCTCTCTTTCTATCGGTGACGACAATGGCGTTCAGCTCACGATGCTCGACGACAAGGGCAACGGCCGCCTGCAACTCAACTCGGGCGGCGAGCGCGCCTACCTCGCGCTGCTGGACCGCAAGGGCAACATGCGCTACCTGGTAGGCCAGGACGACACTTCAACCATGCAGACGTTCAACGATGCCAAGGGCAAGAGCCGGATCCTGCAGCAGTTTCAGGACGACGGGAACGTGCTGTTCTCATTCGTGAAAGAAGACGGCGAAGCAAGCATGACCCTGCTGGCGGGCAAGGAACAGGCCAGCACGCTGATCCTCAGCGACCCGACCGGCAAGAACACCGTGACCATGTTCGCCAAGGACGACCAGTCCAGCCTTCAGCTTGAAGCCGGCGGCGGCAACCTCTTGAACGCCGTGCTGGGCGACGGGCGCCCGATTTTCGCGCTGACGAAGGACAAGCACCTGCGCCTTCGCGGAATGCTGGGTGACGACGGCACACCTGAGTTCATCTTCCTGAACGACAAGAAGGAAGCGATCTGGCGCGCCAACAAGGACGCCAAGTAGGCGAGCGGCGGGCGCGCGGGTATTGCCCGCGCGCCCGCAACCGCCGCGCGTTCATAGGCATGATCGAGCTGCCGAACATCCGAGTTGCCGATAGCGAGCTGGACTTCAGCTTCGCCCGTAGCGGCGGCCCCGGCGGGCAAAACGTAAACAAGGTCAGCAGCAAGGTCGTGCTGCACTGGGACGTCACGAATGCGCCGGGCGTGCCCGATGCCGTGAAGCAGCGCTTTCTCAAGACGTTCCGGACGCGCATCACGGACGCGGGCATCCTGGTGATGGACTGCGATGAAACCCGCAGCCAGCACACCAACCGCGAGCGCGTCGTTGAGCGGCTGAAGGAAATGCTGCAGCAGGTCGCAAAGCCGCCCAAGCGGCGCATCCCAACCAAGCCGAGCAAGGGCGCAAAGAAAAAGCGCCGCCAGCATCGAGAAAAGCACGCGCAGAAGAAGCAGTTGCGCAAGAAGATCGACTACTAGCACACGCGCAAAAGCGTTGGCACACTCCCAAACAGGCCGGGATGGCGGAATTGGCAGACGCGGTGGATTCAAAATCCACAGTCCTTCAGTGGGCGTGAGGGTTCAAGTCCCTCTCCCGGCACCAACAGGAACGGCCCCGGCATTTTTGTCGGGGCCGTTCCTGTTGGTGCTTGATTCACGGCTGGCGCAGGTCGAGGCCGGTGTCGAACTCGGACGCGGCGCGCGTCAGGTAGCTTGCATCCAGCATGTCCTTGCGTTTGCAAACGGTCAGGATCAGCCGCAGCACATCAGACAAGTTCCCGCCAAATCCGCGCTCATGAAGTTCCTGGCCGATTACCTTCAGTTCGTCAATAGTCGAGATCTGCAGGTAGACGCCGACCTTCTTCCGGCCGCGCTCCTGTCTGCGTTTTTCTTCAGCAGGCAACGTATGGCACCTCCGTGTCTTCTGAAAAGCCTTTCCCGAAGTGAGTCTACACCACGAACCTACAAAGTTCCAGAACGCACACAAAATATCTCACTGGGCCTATGACAGAACAATGACGAACTAGTAGTTCACAAAAGTTCTTGATGGGGTAATAGTTTTAGTGGATGGTGCGGCAGTCCGCACCGCACACGGAGTGGGCCATGGTTAGCGAGATCAGCAGGGCTCGCGATTTGGCGCGAGAGCTTGAAGGCGGCTACACAGTCCTCGACAAGCAGCTATCTGAAGAACTAGCCAGTCTCCTCGACCACCTGGTCACCAGGCTCGAAGCGCAATCCGCAAAGTTGAAGGCTGCGGAATTCGCACTTGAATACTACCGCGAACCATACCTGTACGCTCGTCAGACCTGTTGTACAGGCGACGGCGTCCTCGACGGCGGGTTGCGCGCACGGACGGCATTGGCGGCCATACACGCCCCCATTGAGCGCACACTGCCCCGCCGCGTTCCGCTGCCCGATATCGACTAATCATGCTGACCCGGTAGCGGAAGGCCGACGCGGTGACCCGTGCCGGCCCCCCGTTGCCTACGAAAGGAGATGTAGCCATGCGAAACCTGTCCGCAGTTCTCTGGACGATTGCAGCTGTCCTGTTCCTGCTCTGGGTGATCGGATTCGTCGCACAACTCACGTTCGGCGGCCTGCTTCACCTGTTGCTGGTACTCGTTGTGCTGGCCGTGGTGATCGACATCGTGCGCTCAATGCGTGCGTAGACATGGAAAACAATGAAAGGAGTCTGCCATGAAGACCCTTATGACAGTCGGAGCCATCCTGCTCGCGCTCGGCCTGGCCGGGATGATCTGGGGTGGTGTTGAAATGTACAACGACCGTGACACCTTCGACGTCGGTGACGTGCATGTGATTGTCGATGAAGGGGACTTTCCCCCGATCGGCATCGCAGGCGCCATCGCCTCGGGTGTCGGTGTCCTGATGATAGGCACCGGCGCCGTCGCCGGCCGGAAGGACTAGGCCGTTGTGCCCTTGGCGGGGCCGCTCTGCGGCTCCGCCTTTTCTTTTGTCCGCACGGTGAACAGGCTGACAACGCCAAGCAGCAGCGCGACCAGCGTTACCCACGCGCCCGGGCCCATGATTTCAGCAGGGCTCGGCAGCCATGCGTCGGGGATCAACTCAATCAATCCCTTGATCCAGGTGTCTTCCATCGCGAACACCAGCGAGACCACGGCCAACGCGCCAAACCACGCAGCCACGCAGGCAGCGCGCGCACCACGCGTGTGTTTGCCATGCCACCAAAACAGCGGCTCGGAGATCAGGCCGGCAAGCGCCGCCAGCGGCAGCACATAGATCAGCCACAGTGAATACTGCTTCGTGTGAATCGCATCTTTGTCGCCAAGCGCCGCGGCCGTGCCCAGCGCGTCACCCAGCTCAAGCGGCAGCTGGCAGCCGCGCAGCTGGATCAATGGTGCGTCGATCCAGACCAGACCGAAACCGACAACCACCGCCGCACACGCGACCAGGAATTCGTAGCCGAGCCGTTGCGGTCGCTGTGCCATCAATGTGTCGGCGGCGTCTTTGGATGAGGGGGCGCAAACAGCACCACAGGCAACATGAGGAACAGAATCCCGCCGATGATAGCGCCGATTGCGATCCCGAACGTCAGCATCAGTGAAAGAAACAAACCGACAGCGGTCTCCAGGATAGAAAGGAATGACTCAAACATGGTGCACCTCCGCAGTCGTAACGGGTGAGGCTCGCCGCCCCATTCCAGCCGGACTAGTGCGCGTGGTGAATGTCGAAGCCTTCGCTCGGTTTGCGGTGCGGAATGAAGAGGCTCGGTACAAGCATGAAAAGAACGAACAGCACAAGAACCACGAGGATCACGCCCAGCGTGACCAATGCATCCAGCAGTGCCCCCGCGACTCTGACGAAGCCCCGCAGCATGACAACCCTCGACAATCTTAACGCTTCCTGCCGCCACTTCTTCCTGACGGCTTTTCCAGCCTGTGGAGAACGCGTCTAACCCTGCCCGAACCAACCACTTGCGCGCTCAACCGGCGTATGGAATCGTCGCGCCGCCACGCAGAATTTGATACAAACTCCGATTCGCTAATCGCCCGCAACGCAACACGGTACGACATGCCCCGAACCAAAGAAAAATCCAAGGCCAAGCTGCCGCCCAACTACCCCGGCCACGAGCGCGCCTGGCACCTGCTCTACCTCGGGCGCCTGATCGACAACGAGGCCCCCAACTTCCTGCGCAAGGCCATGGGCTGGTCCTACCACGCGCCCAACGCCGGGCACGACGCCATCCAGCTCGCGCTCGGCTGCAGCTTCCGCGCCGGCCACGACCATCTGTTTCCCTATTACCGGGACCTGACTACCGCGCTGGCTGCGGGTCTCAGCGCCCGCGAGATCATCCTCAACGGGCTGTCGCGCGACGAAGACGTCGCCGGCGGCGGTCGCCACATGAGCAACCACTTCGCCAAGCCCGAGATCAACGTCCACAACGTCAGCAGCTGCGTCAGCAACCACATCCAGCACGCGGCGGGCCTCGGGCGTGCGGTCAAGTACTACAAGTCCGACGCCGTGGTGTACGCCAGCTTCGGCGAGTCGTCCGCATCCGAAGGCTACGTCTTCGAGGCCCTGAACGGCATTTCCCACGAGCGCCTGCCCGTCGTCACCGTCATGCAGGACAACGGCTACGGCATCAGCGTCCCCAAGAAAGACCAGACCGCCAACGAGGTCACGGCCGACAATTTCAAAGGCCTCGACGGCGCCAAAGTCTGGGTGGTCGACGGGCGTGACGTGATCGCCTGTTTCAGTGCCATGCACGAGGCCACCGAGTACGCCAAGGCCGCCAAGGGCGTGCCGATCGTTTACGGCAACTGCGTGCGCATCGGCAGCCACAGCAACAGCGACAACCATCAGCTCTATCGCGACGAGAAAGAACTCGCCCGCGCCAAGGCCCATGATCCGCTGCCGATCTTCCGCAAATGGCTGCTTGAACAAGGCGTCACGGAGGCCGAGCTCAAGAAGATCGAAAAGGCCGCCGAGGAAGAATTCAACGAAGCCCGCGACTACGGCGAAAAGGCCGCCAAGCCCGACCCCGCCACGGCGATGGAATTCGTCTTCCCGCCGGCGTATGAGCCGACCGAAGCCCAGTTAGAGCCCCGGATGAAAAGCCGGGGAGACGCCGAAGGCGTCAACATGGTCCAGCACCCCGAAGACACCAAAGGCCGCGGGCTGACCCTGCGCCAGGGGATCAACGCCGGGCTGCGCGCCGAGTTCCGCGCCAACCCCGACACCTTTCTCTGGGGCCAGGACATCGCGAACAAAGACAAGGAAGGCATCTTCCTCGTCACCAAGGGCTTCCAGGCCGAGTTCGGGCACGAGCGCGTGTTCAACGCGCCGATCGCCGAGAATTTCATCATGGGCACGGCCAACGGGTTTTCGCGCTATGACGAGAAGATTCGCGTCGTGGTCGAAGGCGCCGAGTTCGCCGACTACTTCTGGCCTGCCATGGACCAGTACCTTGAATGCAGCCACGAGTGGTACCGCACGAAAGGCCAGTTCACGCCGAACGTGCTGATCCGGCTGGCATCCGGCGGCTACATCGGCGGCGGGCTGTACCACAGCCAGACGATTGAGGGCGCGCTGGCGAACATCCCCGGCGTGCGGATCGTGTACCCGACGTTCGCCGACGACGCCTACGGCCTCGCGCGCACGGCCATGAAGAGCCGCGGCCCGACCATGTTCATGGAGCCGAAGGCGCTCTACAACGACCCGCGCACGCGCTGCCAGATCCCCGAGGATTTCTTTGTGCCGTTCGGCAAGGCCCGCGTACGCCGCGAAGGCACGGACGTCGTCGTGTTCAGCTACGGCAACGCGCTGCTGATGGCCCTCAAGGCCGCGGAAGAGCTTAGTGGTGTGGGCGTCTCGCCCGCATCAAGTGATGCGGCCGTCCCGGCCGCAACTGCGGGCAGTTCGCGAAGCGAACGAACCGCAGGGGATGCCTCGCAGCCGCGCGGAAACGCCCGCAACACACCCATCTCGGTTGCAGTTGTCGACCTGCGCTCGCTGGTCCCGCTCGACACCGACACGATTCTCGAATGGGTCAAAAAGACCGGCCGAGTAGTGATCGCCCACGAAGGCCCCGAGTTCGGCGGCTTCGGCGGAGAAGTAGCCGCCCTGATCGCCAAAGAAGGCTTCGAGTACCTCGACGCCCCAGTGCAAAGGGTAGGAGCCAAATACGCCCCCATCCCCTTCAGCACAGCCCTGGAGCCCGCCATCCTCCCGCAACCGGGGGATGTGGTGAAGGCAATCCAGACGGCAGCAAGCTTCTAAAAAGAGCCCCGGCCGACAGGCCGGGGGCGGCGCGAAGCGACGAACAAACCACCACAAACTCTCCCGCCGAGCCAAGCCCGGCGCACCCCGGCCTTTCAGCCGGGGCTCTTGTCCCGCTAGAATCCGACCATGGAAGATCATCGTATGGATGCGCCCGCGGGCTGGCAGAAGATAAACGATCACGAACTCGTCGTGACTGTGCACAACTTTCTGCTGAAGTCAGCGTTCCCGGATGAGGATTTTGAAGCTGTACCGATACTGGCTGAAGGCGCTTTCGTGATTCTCGCGGTGACCTTGGTTGAGGCGGAGTATTTCAACGGTGGTCTGGAGCAGGCTTTGGGCAACCCGTCCGGTGCCATGGTGCCGAATGCCATGAGGGGCTATCGCATTCTCGGCTTGACCGCGAAGGCTGACGTGTTGATGAGGGCCATTGAGTTCGCAGGGCTCGATCTGTTTCCCTCTGCTCACGCCCCGCGCGACCAGGCGATCAAGGCTGTTGCCGATGCTCCTGAATGGGACGAACTCAACCAGGCGTTCGAGGACGAGAAAGATGAGGAAGGTCCTGAGTTGGAAACGTTGCAGGCCCAATACATCCGAGCACACCCCGAAGAGTTCTTTCGCTAGAATCCACGCATGGACTACGATCTCTCTGATTTCCTGGACAGGCCGGGCGCCGCTGGTTGGGTTGGCGGGTTGATGGATGAGTATGCCCGCGCGGCTTCTGACTTCTGCCGTGTGCTTGAGGGCGTGCCGCGAAAAGGGGTCTGGCTCCCGCAGGGTGCCTGACCCCTTTTCGCCGTGATGCCCCTGCGCCGTGCCTCCCAAAAGGGGTCAGGCACACGCCTTCGCCGAGGCTTCGGCGCGAGCCAGACCCCTTTTGCCAACCTGATCCTGCGCGCGCGTGAGCTGCCTGTTCCGGAGACGCCTGAAAAGGGGTCAGGCACCGCAAGCGGAGCCAGACCCCTTTTTGCGCCCGCTGCTGGCGGTCGCGCTCAAGCGCACCGAGGCCATCCTGCACGACATTCTGAAACTGCCGCAAGCCGAGCAGGAGGCGATCACCATCCGCCCGCGCTGGGGCCTGCCCATGCAGGTGGACCTGCTCGTCGAGCACGCCATCGTCCACCTCCTCCGCCACCGCCGCCAGATCGAACGCTGGTAGCTGCGGTCTGGTCCGCGCACGCGCCGAGCTTGTAACATCGCGGCCATGTGTGGACGCTTCTGGATTCCCCGCGAGGCCGTTGACCAAGTCGTGGCATTGCTGCCGGACGACCAGCAGGAGGCTGCGCGCAAGGCCATCAAGGAGTGGGTCGAGTACATGAACGCCCAGCGCGGGCACCACGACGTTCGCCCGACAAACCGGATTCCCGTCATCACCTCCACCGGGCTTCAGGCCATGCGCTGGGGTTTCAAGACCGACAAGAGCAACGCCGTCTTCAACGCGCGTGTGGAAAGCATGCGCTACCCCATGTGGCGCGAGTCGCTGGTGCTGCGCCGCGCGGTCATCCCGGCCGGCGGCTTCTACGAATGGACCGGCACCAAGGGCGGCAAGCAGGCGCACGCCATCGAGCGCGCGGACCATGACGTGATGCTGTTCGGCGCGCTGTGGTCGCCGGATGATGAGTTGGGGCCGTGCGTCTCGATCATCACCACGCCGTCCACCGAGTGGATGACCCCGCTGCACGACCGCATGCCTATGATCCTCGAGCGCGGGCAGGTGGCCGAATGGCTGGACCTCACCAGCAAGCCGCCGCAGATCAAGGCGATGATCGAGCCCTATGCGGGCAAGCTGGAAGAGTTCGCCTGCGCGTCACCCAGCCGCGACACGCCGCCGAAGCCCGACAAGGGGCTGCTGTTCTAGGCGCCGCGGCAGTCGCGGCGTGCTAGTCCTGCTTGCGCTCGATGCTGATCATCATTCGCTCGTAGTAATCCCTTTCCAGCGCGGTGATGGTCCAGTGGTCGAAGAACTCGCCGATAGGAAGCTTCGGGTTCATGGTCATCATGTGCAGCGGGTACGGCCCGGCGTTGGGCATCGCGATCATGACCTTGTAGAGGTAGAGCTCGCAGCGTTTGTCGCCCTTGCCGGTGAGGTAGCAGACGAAGCCGAGGAAGGCCTGAGCCTGGCCTTCGTCGGCGGGCTCGAAGTCGAGCATTCTCTCGACGGCCCCCTCGCCCCACAACTCGGGGTCGCGCTCGTACGACTTGCGGAACTGGTCAAACACCGCGTCGGCCGTTTGCTCGGCCGGGATGCGCTCCAGCTCCTCGGCGACGTGCTGGTACCAGGGCTGTTCGCCGCCGGTCTGTTCGACATCGGTCGGATCGCTGCTATGGAAGGGGCACGCGGTCAGACACAGGGCCGTCAATACGAGCGCAGGCAGCAGCAGTGCTTTCATTTGATCTCTCCGTTTGGTTATGCGGGGTTAAGTCCGCTTGCCAATGGAAAGGGTTCACGAGATTTTGGCGGGCTCGCCGCGGGTGCCCGGGATGCTCCAAAGAACCGGGCTTGTTGTAGCCGCGGTCGGGCGGGTTGTGGCGTATACTCTGGGCATGCACGTCTACAAGAACTTCGAGAACCATGTCCTGAACCTGCCCAAGGGGTACGCGAATGAGCGCGTGAACACCTTCTGGATGCTGGTGTTCCTGCCCCTGCTGCTGCCGCTGGCGGCGCTTGTCTGCATCGTGATCGGCGGGCTTGGCTACACCCTGTTCGAATTGATCTTCAAGTAGCCCTGTATGTGGCATTCGCATCCTGCGAACGAGTTGCGATGGCTTCCAGCGAATGCCACTGGCCCCGGATATGTCGCACGTGCTTGTAGGCTTTCGGTAACTCTTACGGAGGCTTACTGATGACTACTACGGAATCTACCTACGCTATCAGCGACGATGACGCGGTGGCGACGCTGCAACTGGCTGTCGACATCGTGCAGGACGTGCTGGGGCAAGTGCAGCTCGCACTCAAGATGGCGCACGTCGATGACGCCAACTACCTGCACCAGGCCGAGATGCACGCCCAGCGCCTGCGGACCGAACGCCTTGGCGTCAAGGAGGGCGAGCGCGCGATCCTGAAAGCGCACCCGCTGTTCGGGCTCTGGAAA
This sequence comes from Planctomycetota bacterium, assembly GCA_020425605.1. Classification (GTDB taxonomy): domain Bacteria; phylum Planctomycetota; class UBA8742; order UBA2392; family UBA2392; genus JACKID01. The sequence continues at coordinate 111,130 of JAGQRH010000009.1, forward strand.
ACCGCGCTGAAGGCCGGCTCGCAGATTGAGCGCCTGCTGTCGGTCACCAACCCCGGGCTGTTCACGCGGCGCACCATCGCGATTGACGCGGCGCGTGAGCTAAGGCAGGCGCGGCGACTTGAGGCCGCGACCAGCGCGACGTGATCGTATCGATCGATCCGCCCCGCGCTGTCGGGCGGGGCGGGTTGGAAAAAGTGATTGCGGTCAAGCGAAGCTCGTTTTTTGAAACTCGGAGAAGGGTTCAGGCACCTGCGGAGCCAGGCCCCTGTTCCTGCACGAGCGGGCTGAGGTAGAGGTCGAGGTCGGTCGGGGCCAGTCCGGCCTGGCGCTGTGCCATGGCAACCTGCCCGCGGTGATGGGCCGAGTGCAACAGCACGTGCGTGAGCATGACCCTGCGCGTGAGCGTGTACGGGTTGCCGAGGCTGTCTTGGAAGGTGACCTGCGCGTCGAGGTCGGCGGGCGTCGCCGCGTCGAGCCATGCGCGCCAGTCGGCGCTGACCTGCTCATGCAGTTCGCGGCATTGGTCGACGTCAAGGTGGCGAAAGAACTTGAGCGAAACGGGGTCTGGCTCCGGCTTGCCCGGTGCCTGATCCCCTTTCGCGGCTGAAAATGGTTCAGGCACCTGCGGAGCCTGACCCATTTTCACGCGCAGCAACCAGATCTCCCGCGCGGCCAGCAGGTGCGCCATCGCGCGCACGGCTTCGGGTGCGGCCAGCGTTGCCAGGTGGCCGGCGTTGGCCCAGTCGTCGTACTCGAACAGCCGGCGGAAGTAGTCGGGATCGGACATGCTATTCGTCCATCTCGCGCCAGCCCTTTGGCAGGCGGACGTCGCAGTTGAGCTGCTTCGAAAGCTGCTTCACGGCCGCCTCGCAGATGAACACGCGTGCGTACCACTTCTTGTTGGCGGGCACGACGTGCCACGGCGCGTCTTTGGTGTTTGTCTTCTCGAGCATGTCGTTGATGGCCTTCTCGTAGTCCTTCCACTTTTCGCGGTTGCGGTAGTCTTCGTCGGTGATCTTCCAGTTCTTGAACGGGTTGCTTTGCCGCTCAAGGAAGCGCTTGAGCTGTTCTTTCGGGTCGATGTGCAGGAAGAATTTCAGCACCGGCACACCGTCTGAAGTCAGCAGTTCTTCGAACGCGTTGATCTCGCCGTAGGCGCGCTTCCATTCAACTTTGGTGGCGAAGGCCTCGATGCGTTCGACCAGCACCCGGCCGTACCAGGTGCGGTCGAAGATGCAGAGCCGGCCGGGGCCGGGCATGCGCTTCCAGAAACGCTGGAGGTAGTGGACGTCTTTTTCCTCGCGCGTGGGGGCGGCGATCGGATGGACGACGAAGCCGCGCGGGTCGAGGTCTTCAACCAGGCGCCGAATGCTGCCGCCCTTGCCGGCGGCGTCCCAACCCTCGAACAGGATCAGCGCTTCTTTCTTTTGCTGGTACATGTGGCGCTGGATCAGCAGCATCTGAAGCTGCGCCTTCTTCAGCCGCTTCTTGTACTCCTTCTTGTCCTTCAGCGTGGCGGACAGATCGACGTCTTTGAGCTTCATGGTGGCCTCCCTGCTCGAATGTATACTCACGCCCGAGGCCGCCATGAAGAAGGCAATGAGCATATTCGCGATCGGCATCGTCAGCGTTTCGCTGCTGACGCTGGTGATCGGTCTGTTTCTTCCCGACCACTGGGAAGCCGAGAGTGTGCAGATCATCGACGCGCCCGCAGAGCAACTGCTGCCGCGCATTGCCTCGTTCAAGGAGTGGGAGAATTGGGCGACGTTCGAGATGCGCAAGGCAGACCCAAGCCTCGACGTCACCTACAGCGGCCCCGAAAGCGGCGCCGGCGCGACATTCAGCTGGACCGGCGAGCGCATGGGCAACGGCCGTCTGACAATAACGAAGGTGGAAGAGCAGACGGTGTGGTACGAGTCGGCCATCCAGTCCGACAACGTCAACGGCCAGGGCTGGATCAAGCTGGAACACACGTCCGAGGGCACACGCGTCACGTGGCACGATGAGGGCAAGTTGCCGGCCGTCTACGGCGGCTACTTCGCTGCAATGGTCGAGCAGAACCTGAAGACCCAGTTCAGCGCGGCACTGGCGAAGCTGAAGGAAGTCAGTGAGCAACCCGAGGATTGAGCTGCTGCTGGATTCGTTGTCACGCGCCTTTGAGGGCAAGTCGTGGCACGGGCCGACGCTGAGGGGCACGCTGCGCGGCGTAGGCCTGAAGCAGGCGGCCGAGCGGCCCGGCAAGGCGCGCAACTCGGTTCGAGATCTCGTCTATCACTGCGCCTACTGGAAATACATCGCGCGCGGCTGGCTGAATGAAGCGGCCGGCAAGGATCGCGGCCCGAAGTTCCCGCGCAGCCCGGCCAACTTCCCGGACCGCAAAGAGAAACTGACCGAGAAACAGTGGGCGGCCGACAAGCGCCTGCTGAACGCCGAGCACAAGCGCCTGATCGAGGCAGTGGAAGCACTGCCGCCGGCAAAGCTGGACAAGCGCGGAGCCAAGGGTGCGCCGACCTACCAGGAATTGATTCTCGGTGTTGCTGCGCACGACCTCTACCACGCCGGTCAGATCTCGCTGCTGAAGCGATTGAAGTAATTCCTGTAACGGCGACTTCGCGAGCTCCGTAACGGTGGGCATGAACCCTTTGCCCCTGACCCGGAGAGTAGCGATGCGACTGTTCCTGATGATTGCAGTGATGGCCCTGGTGACCGCGCCGCTGTTTGCGCAGGAGTCGGAGTCCAAGAGTGAATCAAAGTCCAGCTCGGCCAAGGCCGAAGTGAAGGTTGTCGGCGCCAGGGGCGTCAGGGTTGTGAAGACGAGCAAGTCCTGCGAAGGCGAAGACTGCGAGTCCGATGCCGAGGTCGAAGTCGAGCTGCCCGCGGCCGTGCAGAAGGTCGTCGACGCGATCCGCGCGAAGATGGACAAGTCGGACGCAATTGACATCGAGGCTGAAGTGGACGGCTACAAGATCCACGCCACGAAGGCGACTGACGAAGGCGGGAACGTCACCGAGTCGCTCGACATTTCCAACTCGGACGAAGATGCCGAAGAAGTGAAGATCGAGGATCTGCCGGAAGACATCCGCAAGATCGTCGAGGCCGCCATCGAAGAGTGCAAGAAAGCCGCCGAGGCCGAAGCAAAGAAGGCCGAGGGCGAGAAGAAGTCAGAAGAGCGCAAGAAGGAAGGCAGCAAGTAGCCTGGAGGAGACGGGGCGGGCGAAAGCCCGCCTTTACTTCAGGTCTTTGAGTCCCTTCTTTGCCTCTTTGCGGACGGCCTCGTTCTCGTCGTTGAGGGCCTGCTCAAGATAGGGACGAGCGGACTCGAGCTTCATGCGGCGCAGTTGCTTTACGGCCTCCCTGCGTTCCGTTGCGCTGCTGCTGAGCAAGCGGCCGCCCAGTGTGGGCACCCAGCTCTCGGCTGCATTGCTATCGCCAATGCGTCGCAGGGCCACGGCGGCTTCGATCGCTACACGCTCATCCTCATGGCGGCTCAGCAACTGCAGATCACGCGAAGCCGGTTCGTACTTCAGGTCGCCGAGTGAATCCGCGGCCTTGCGCAACACTTTGGCATCCGCATCGGCCAGCATGCTTACCAGCATCGGCCCGGCCTGATCCGCGGGCAGTTTGCCCAGCGCGGCCGCAACCTCCGCGCGTACGCCGGGGGCCTCGTCGGTCGCCGCTTCCTGCAGAACGGGCAGGAACTCTTCCATGCCCAGTTTGCCGAGCGCAGCCAGCACGTCTTCGCGCACGTCGGGGTCGGTAGACTGCAACGCCGCCAGCAGAGCCTCTTTGGCGCTGGCGTCTCCTGACTGCGCGAGTGCGGCCAGCAACTCGGCTGCCTCGCGGCGTTTGCCGCCATCCTTGCCGGTGAGGTCCGAGTTGGTCTGCTCGAGAAGGTTGCGCGCAGCTTCAGTGTCCTTGTCGCGCTCGGCCAGGATCGCCTCGATGCGCTTCTGCAGCTCAGCTTCCGCGTCGCCGGAGTCTTCCGGTTCCGCTTCTTCCTCCATAGTCGGGTCCGGCGCGGGGGACTCTGCCACCGGCTTGACGGGGCCTGTTGCCGGGCGACTGCGCAACGTGGCCAGGTCGTCCTTCAGCTTTGCCAGCTCACTCTCAAGCTGGGCAAGGCGATCCACCGTGGCTGAGTCTTCCAGAGGTGCGACAGCCGGCGCCGGGCGAGGCTCTTCGTGCATGCTGCTATAGACGAAGTAGGCCGCAGCGGCGGACAGCAGGCTGCAGGCGGCGCAAAGCAAAGCAACGGCGGCGGGCTTCATGGTCTGAGTCTGCCCGCCGCCGCACCGGTTGCCAACGAAAACCTATTGCTCATCGAGTTCCTGCAAGGCGCGTTCGGCTTCGCGGCGCACACGCCAGTCGGAATCCTGCTTGGCCTGCTCAAGGTACGTGCGCGAGCTCTCCAGCCCCATCTCACGCAGATAGCGCACCGCGCGGCGACGCTCGCCGGCATCTTCATTGCTGAGGCGGGCGCCCAGGGTCGGCACCCAGATCTCGGCCGCGCTCGAGTCACCACATGAACTCATCGCGATCGCCGCGCTGATCGCGACTTCCTCGTTTGCGTTTCTCGTTAGCGGAAGCAGGTCGTTGATCGCGGCCTTGTACTCAAGGCTGCCCAGCACCTCGATCGCGCCGATCAGCACATCCGGCTCGCTGTCGCCGAGCATGCTTATCAGCAGAGGCCCGGCTTCGTCGGCCGGCATGCTCTCGAGCGTCTGGGTCACCTCTTCGCGGACATCGGCTTCGGGGTCATTCATAAGCAGCTTCAACTCCGGCATGAACTCGGCCAGCCCCGTGTCGTTCAGTGCCTCGACGGCCCATTCGCGAACCGTGGAGTCCTGCGATTTCATAGCCTCGCGCAGCGCCTTCTTGGCAGCTTCATCACCCTCTTTGGCCAGGTGACCCAGCAGCCGAGCGGCCTCTTCCTGTTTGCGATCGTCACCGCTGTTGAGGTCGATCACGGCCTTGTCGCGCAGGGCGCGAGCCGCGGCCTCGCCGGATTCGATTTCCTTAAGCCGCTCTGCCAGGTCGTCGATCTTGGTTGTGTCGCCGGATGCCTTGGTAGGGGCGACATCGTCCTTCCGGGGGTCGGTGCGTGGCTTGGCCGGTGCGCTGTCCGGGCGGGGGGCATCCTGTTGGAGCTTGCCCAGATCGTTCAGCTTGGCGTTCAGGATTCCAATCTCGGATTCCAGCCGGGCCACGCGCTCCGAATCGTCTTTTGGGGCGGTGCTGAACTGCTGGGGCGGCTGCGGGTTCATCTGGATTAGCGCGTAAGTGGCGACCGCCGCCAGAAAGCTGCAGGCGAGGCACAGCAGTACGGTGTGTATCGGCTTCATCGGCGACTCCGGACAAGTGGGCCTGCACACTACCAGCGGCTACATGAGCGCTGCATGAGAACTGGCTCCAGTTTGCGGTCACGGCGGGTGTCCGCAAGCGAAACTCTTGCTGACCCTACGGTCATCAAGGTCGCCCTGTTGCACTCCGTGCTGCGAAATACAATGCTCCCATCGGAGGCAATCATGTCTGATGAGTTCACGGTTTCCGCGTTCATCCCCGCGCTGCCGCTGGCTGTCTACCTGGCCTGGCTTGACGGCACCAAACATTCCGAGATGACCGGCGCTGAAGCCCACTGCGAGCCCGCACCCGGCGCGGCATTCGATGCGTGGGACGGCTACATTCGCGGCACCAACGTCGAGCTTGAGCCCGGCCGCCGCATTGTGCAGCGCTGGCGCACGGCCGAGTTTCCGGGCGACGCGCCGGACTCGCTGGTGGAGATCGCGCTTGCGCCCGAAGGCAACGGCACGCGCCTGACGCTGATCCACACGAACATCCCGCAGGGCCAGGGCCACCTGTACCAGGAAGGCTGGCAGGACCACTACTTCCGCCCGATGCAGGAGTACTTCGTGCACGCGGGCATCGGCGGCGTTCCGCATGGCGCGCGTGTCACCGAGGTCATCCGCAAGGTCCAGAGTGGCGAGGCCGCACCGCTGCCCAGCCACGGCGACCAGGCCCAGACCGAGCCGGCCGTGTCCGAGGCCGCGCCCAGCAGCCATGGTGTCAGCGCTGCCACGCCGCCTGAGATCGGCTCAAGTGAACCGCCGATTGAGGTTGAGTCGGCCTTCGAGACTGAGTCCGAGCCTGAGAGCGTGCCGGTTGAGCCCGGTACGTCCGCACCCGCTGAGCCGGCCAGGCCCGCGCCGGCCGATGGCTTCGAGTTGGCCGATGAAGATGAAGAAGACGGCTTCGATACCAGCAAGGCGGAAGAGCCGACATCAGGCGAGGACTTCTGGAAGCACCTCGAGGCTCCGCCCAAGACTGAGCCGGTCGTGAAGGAGCCCAAGCCGGAAGTCGATGAGGCCACAGGGCGCAAGCCTGCACGGCGCAAGTTGCCCGCAGGCGCTGGCCGCCCTGCCAAGCGTACGAAGCCGAAGACCGGGCTGAAGCGCGCCACCAAGCCGGGCAAGAAACCGGGCCGCAAGGCCGGGGCCAAGAAGCCGGCAGCGAAGAAGGCCGCGCCCAAGAAGAGAGCCACGCCCAAGAAGAAGGCAAAGCCTGCCGCCAAGAGCGCCAAGCCCGCCAAGAAAAAGCAGCCCAAGAAGAAGCCGGCAACAAAGAAGAAAGCAGCTGCACGCAAACAGCCCGCGGCGAAAAAGAAAGCACCCGCGAAGAAGAAGGCGCCCGCGCGCAAGAAGCCGGCGGCGATAAAGAAAGCACCCGCGAAGAAGAAGGCACCTGCCCGCAAGAAGCCGGCGGAGAAGAAGAAAGCGCCCGCGAAGAAGAAGGCACCTGCCCGCAAGAAGCCGGCGGCGAAGAAGAAGGCACCCGCGAAGAAGAAGGCACCGGCGCGCAAGAAACCTGCACCGAAGCGCAAGCGGAAGTAGCCAACCGGGCGAGGCGACTCGCCCGGTTTCTTTTCACCAAGCCTGTCGCACCGATGTGGTAGACTCGTCCCATGCGCAAGGCGGGCATACTGTGCGGCGTAGTTCTTATCGTGGCGGCGTTCGCGGGCGTCTGGTTCACGCTCGGCCCGGGCCAAGCGCACTCCACCAATGCGCCCCGGTTTGCAGACGAAAGCTCGTGCGGTATCGGCGACCCGCTGCAGGCGGGCACACCTGTCCAGCCTGCGATCGACAATGACCAGCCGCTGCCGGCCGGAAGTATGGACGCCGGCGATGCCAACGACACGGGCGAGATCGAGCCGGGAGAGCGGCCGGACCCCAGCCGAGTCGAAGCCACGCCGGGACGCAAACCGGGCACGCAGATTCCGGGCGGAACCGGGCAGAGTGAATCGCCGCCGGATGGAAATGAAGTGCCGGTACCGCCGCCCAGCGTGCCGCCCCCCCCGCCACAGCCTGCGCCGTTCATCAAGGGGCATACGCGCCCGCCCGGGCAGAACCTTGGCAACACGCGCCCGGGTGCGCGCAAGATTGGTAAGCCGGCCGGCATCAAACAGTTGTCGGATGTGACGCCCAAGCTGATGCAGGACCGGCGCGGGCTGTACGCGCAGTACTATCGCATGGACAGCCCGGACGTGACCAAGCTTGACACGTCAACGCCTGCCATGGTGCGCATCGACCAGACGATCTACTTCCCGAATGCGGAGGCGTTTGAAGACCTGCCGATCTCGCGCGAGAACTTCGCGGCCGTGTGGACCGGCTTCCTGGTGATTCCCGAGCAGGGCGACTACTGGCTGTTCTGGGGGGCGGACAACGGCGGGCGCGTCGAGCTGGACGGCGAGACGGTGCTGCTGCAGGACGGCATGGTGCGCTACGTCGAGGTCAGCACAGTGCTCACGCTCGAGCCCGGCCTGCACCCGCTCAAGATCGAGTTCGCGCAGGCGCACAACGCGGTCGCCGACTGGGCCAAGTGCGCTGCCAATTTCATGTGGGTGCCTGAAGGCCAGACCAAGCCAATCCCCGTCCCACCCGAAATGCTGATGGTCCCAGAATGGATGTGGTCGGACGACGCACCCATCATCACCAGCCTCAGCAAAACCGAAGGAGAAATCGGCGACGAGATCACCATCAAGGGGCAGAACTTGGGAGAGCCAAAGCAGATCGAAGGTTCGATTGTAAGCTTCGACCAGCTTGTGACGATTGCCGGGCAGGCAACTGAAATCCTCAGCCAGTCCAGCACATCTATCAACGTCAGGGTGCCGATTGGCGCAAAGACCGGAAGCGTCATTGTCTACTACAGAGAGAAGCACGCCGACTTCCCGTTTAGCACTATCCCGAGCAACAGTGTCACCTTCACCGTCACCACCCAGTTCGGGCTGATGGCTGAGTGGCGAAACCTTGAGGGATGGGCGAACTTCGGGCGTGAGGTGTTTGAATCCGGTGAACCTGACGATTCGCGGCTTGAATCTGACCCCGGGCGCGAAGATCCGCCCTTTGCGTTCCAGGTGGGGGCAGTTTCTTGGACCGGCCGCATCGGCGTACCTCTCGACGCTCCGTTTTCGGGAGAGATCGAGCACGAACCCGTGATTGAGATCTGGACGGCCGCGCCAGGCCGCGTGCAGGTCGGATCACAAGTCGCTGACCTGGAATTCCTGCACGTCACCGACGGCAAGCGCTACCACAAAGTTCGGGTGCCGCTGAAAGATACTCCGCCATGCCAGTTGGACCTGAAGATTCAACTCATTCTACAACAGGACATGGAGTTGCCACGCTGGAGCATCGTCTATGAGAGACCGGTTGGCTGGAAGGATGATCCCAGAGAGGCCGGGGGTCAAATGGTCCCGAACATTCGCAAACAGATCCTATCTCCGCAGTTCTTCTTCCCGCCTGTCGCACCACCGGAGCCGCCGGTGATTTCGAATGTGAAGCCGGTGTGGGCGGATGGCGAGCAGTCTGCGGTGCCGCCCTATGACGCTGACGGCTCGCGACCTTCGGTGAAGGTGGGGCAGGAGTTCGACTTCGTTTTGATCTGGTCGCTTGCGAACAAAGCCCGCTCTTCGCCTGTTGTAGTTGCGGTTGACTCCATTCCCATTGAGTGCACCGAAACAGGCAATTCTCATCACGGCGGTGGCGAGTACCAGTTCCTACGCGCAGTCATGCCAGAGGGCGTGGGTGAGGGAAAGCTTACGGCGACCGTTGGGGGGGCCGTAAGTAGACCGTTCTTCATAGACATAACCAACCGTGGACTGGTTGCTTATCTTTATGACGTGCCCGAGGCGAGCGGGCTGAACGAGTTGCCTGAGCTGGACCCGCTGGCGTGCTTTAAAGTGCGCAAGGATCGCGCGATCAACTTTGAAGACACGGCCGACTTTGACCTGCCGTTCCCGGCCGAGACGTTTGTGATCGAGTGGCTTGGCGGGCTCATCATAGAGGAAGAAGGCGATTACGAATTCATCTGCCGCAGCGACGATGGGATGAAGCTCTGGCTCGACGACAACGTGGTGATCGACGCCAACCATCGCCAGGCGCCCGCTGAGAACAAGGCGACCGTGCACCTCGTGCCCGGCACCTACCGCTTCCGCATGCAGTTCTTCGAGAACAACCAGCACGAAGTGTGCGTGCTGGAATGGCGCGCCACGCGCGGCGAGGGCGAAGCGCTCGAGGAGATCATTCCGCGCCAGGTGGTCCCGGCGAAAGCGTATTCACTCGACGTGCATCCGCCGTTCCCCGCCAAGACCTCCACCGGCAAACGGACCGACGGCTCGTAAGTAATGATTACCTCACGCCCAGACGCAAAGAGATGCCACCGCGCTGAAGCGTCGCGTTGTTGCGCCGTCGCGTGATGCAGTTGAGCGGTACTCATGCCTGCATGGCTTCGAGGAGTTCGGGCTCAAGGTTGTTGAGCGCATCAGGGTTCGCTTGCTGTAACTCCGCCAGCAGTGCCTTGCGAACGCGGGCCGGCTGCTCTGACGGGAGATAGCCGTTGTACAGCGGCCAGTCGTCTGCCTTGTCGGCCGCGGTGATAGCTCGGGCCACGCGATCGATCTGGCCGCGCAGCCCTGGCCTTGCCTCTTCTGCTTCCTTCGAGAGGGCTTGCTCAGCCTCGGTCACGGCCGCGCGGGCGCCGGCGAGGTCGCGCTCCGCGAGCGCGATGCGCGCCAGTGTCGGCAGCACGTACTTGATGCGGAAGGCGCGCGTGGCCGGGCTCCGCCTTCGGACCTCGGCCGTCACTTCGCGGACGCTTGCCAGCTGCCCGCGCAGGAGCTGCAGCTCGGCCCAGTCGGCCAAGAACTCCGGGGCCATGGAGCCGTCGTCGTGGCCGCGTGCGAAATCAAGCGCCTCACGGAAGGCCTCTTCGGCGTCGTTCAATCGCCCCAGCAAGGCAAGCGTATGGCCGAGCTCTCGCATGATGCGCTTTTCAGACTCCACGGCGCCGGTCTGGCGGTGCAGCCTGAGCGCGCCGCGGATGACCTCTTCCGCGTCTTCAGAGCGGCCGAGGTCGTCGTAGAGTTCGCCAAGATTTACCTGGGTCATGGCGGCGTTCTGATGGTCGTTCAGCTCCAGGAACAGCTCGATCGCACGCAGCAGGTGCCGCTCGGCATCCTTCAGGCGGTCCTTGCCGGAGTCCTTCACAACGAGCCCGAGCGTGTTCAGAACGCCCGCCTCACCGGCGCGATCCTGCATGGCACGTTTCTCTGCCAGCACTTCGGTCAGCAGTGCCTCGGCTTCGGCCAGTCGTCCTTCGTGGCGCAGGATGGCCGCGATGATCATCTGCGCGCTGCTGACGCCGGGCTTGTGGCCTTCCTCCTCAAACAATTCGCGGGCGCGCTCGCCGGCTTCATGCGCCGCGCTGAAGGCACTGCGGCGCAACAGTATCTGCGCGAGGAGGCCCTGCGCGCGGGCTTCGCCAAGGTCGTCGTCAAGTGAGCGGAACAGGTCGATCGCGCGTGCGGATTCCACTTCCGCCGGTGGCAACTCACCCTTGCGGAAGTGCAGCACCGCGAGGTTGCGATGGATCTCGGCCAGGCCGGGCTTGTCGTCGAGCGCCTTCATGACCTCAAGCGATGACTGCAGCCAGAACGCGGCGTCTTCGAGGTCGCCCTGGCTGATGCGCATGCTTGCCAGCTCGCCCAGCAGACGGGCTTCTCCGGCGCGGTCGCCAAGCTTCAGGAAGCAGGCCAGCGCCGCACGAAGCGAGCTTTCGGCTTCGGCCATCCGCCCGATACTTCGATCCAGGTGGGCAAAGGCCTCAAGCACGAGCGCCTGGGCGCGCGGGCGATGCAGGTTACGGAGTGAATCGAGTGCGAAGTTCAGGCGGCGCCTGGCTTCATCGGGGATGCCTGCCCGCACCAAGGCATCAGCCTCTTTGCAGAAGGCTGCTAGGTCTTCGGGAACCAGATCTGCGTCTGCCTCATTCATAGTAGGCACAGTTTGGTGCCACCTGCTTCAGTATAGCGCGAACTGGGCTCCTGCGTTCCACGTAATAGCAAACCGGGCCTTGAGCGACCCGGTTTGTGGACTGAGTTCCTGTTGCTAGCTGTTGCGCTTGATAGCCGTCGCAAGTGGCTCCAGGCATGCCTTGGCGGCGTCGCGAATGGGCTGGCTTTCGCCGCTCTGGGCCAGGTCGGTGACCCAGTCAAGGCTTGCATCATAGGCCGTCAGCGCGAGCGCGCGGCTGATGAACTCCGACTCGGTGGGTATCGACTTGAGTGCGTCAACCAGCATACGGGCGCACGCTTCGCGAACTTCGTCGCCGGCCGGCTTCAGCATCGGGCCGCGCGCCTTCCATCCCCAGGCGCTGCCGAGCAAGCCCACGCCGGTCAGCAGCGCGCGTTGCAGCTCGACGGGCTGGCCGTCTTTCGTGAGGCGTGTCTTGAGTGCATCCGCGGACTTGATGTCGGCCACGCGGCCGTAGGCCCAGCCGCAGGCTTCACGCACGCTTGTCGCGAGGGTGGCGTCGTCAAACAGCTCGTTCAGTGTCGGCAGCGCGTCGGTGCCGGCGGTCTGGGCGAAGCTGACAGCTGCGACCTGCCGCCAGGCTTCAGGCACGCTGCCGCCGCGCAGGGCGGCTTCCAGTGCAAAGCGCGCGCGACGATCGGCGTTGAAGCCGGGCGCGAACAGCAGTGCCTTGGCGTAGCAGTCGCGCTCCAGTCGGCCGTCGTCGCCTTCGCTGTAGGCGTACGCCTCAAAGGTCCAGCGCCAGCGCTCAAGCATCAGCGGCGTGCCGTCGGTGCCGAGGTTCTTCAGGTGGTGCTGGCAGGCGGGTTCAGGCTTGCGCATGAGTTTGTAGACCGCCGGGTCGAGCCCATTGGGCTTGTCGACGGCCTGTGCGACTTCCGGCTTCTCGATACGCATACGGCAGGTCTCGGCCACGAGCGCCCGCACCCAGCCGTCGGCGGTCCAGTTGGCTTCCGCGCCTGCAGTGCGCAGGTCAGGCAGCGCGGCTTCGCCTAGTGCGGTGATGCGGTCCCGTGCCGCGACCCAGGCCACGCTGTCGCCGGTCTTAACGGCTGCGGCGTCAGTGAGCAGGCTGTCGATGTCGGCTGACAACAGGGCCGGTGCAAGCAATAGGGCCCCGAGGATGGCTGCGATGATTTTCATGGTCTTCCCTCGCCTCTACTTGTTCCACCAGTCGTCCGCGGGCGGCGTGCGTACGAAGTTTGAGCCGCAGTGCGCCTCGCCCAGCAGGTAGTGGTAGCTGTAGAAGACGTCTACGAATCGGATGTCGTAAGGCTGGCCCGCGGTGTCCAGTGCGTTGAGCTGGGTCGTGATGTCCAGCTGCCACTGGTCAACGCCGGCTATGTCCGGCCCCTCGGGGTCGGGTATCACCAGGTAGATCGTGTTGTTGGTTGATGGGAGGCACACGAGGTTGACGTCGCCGGGGTTGTAGGCGGCCATCTCATTGCCGCCGACGTCTTCGAACAGTACCGGGAGCTCGATGAAGTCAGCGTCGGTAAGCCCGGTGGCGGCCTTGATCTGGCTGCGGGCCTGGTCGATGCGGGTCTGCACTTCGTTGTTCAGAGTCGACAAAGCAGAATTGCCAAGGATGGCGCTGACCGTCGTCTGGTATGAGCCCAGCGAACGCCCGGCGAACACGGTTGCGCTGCCCTGGCCGGCGTTGGCTGTTGCCTGGAGCACCTGGTAGGCGCGGTCCGGCGAAGCGATCAGGCACACCCAGCCGCGGGTTGTGTTTGGCGCCGGGATAAACATGGTGAATTCGTCGACGTGGCCGACGGCGAGCCATTCGCTGGTGATCTCGAACTGCGTCTGGATTTCCGCAGCGTCGAAGAAGTCGCGGTAGGCCTGCACCATGTGGGCGCTGGTCGAAGTGCTTGTGCCGATCAGCAGGCCGTTGCCGCCGCCGTTCATGATGCGGCCGTAGGGCTTTCCGGTGTATGGCGGCACGACTTCGAAGTTGCCGCCGTAGTTGTGCGAGCTCTGGTTGCTGCTGAAGCGGGCGAACCAGTCGAAGTCAGCACCCAGGTGGTAGTCTTCGCAGAAGTCATCGCACGGGCGCCAGCGGGCAAGCTGCGTGTCGTGCTTGATCACGCGGCGCGGGCCGGTGCTGCTGGGTAGCTGGACGACTGCGAACTCGGATGAATCCTGCAGCCAGCGATCATTGCTGTAGCTGCCGCCCGGAGCTTCGAGATAAGTAAATCCGCCCGCGCTGCAGACGGACTGCATTTCAGAGCGAAGCGCGCTGTTGCCGTATGTTCCATTGCCGACGTTTACGAGGTTGTACTGCTCCGCGACCCACAAGTTGGTGCTGTAGAGCGGCGGTGCAGAACGCAGGATCACGGCGTCACTGCTGACTACCGCGTTGCTGCTGTTCTTAACCTGCAGGGTCAAAGTGACCCGGCCGTCCCAGCTGGGCGATACACGGTCACGCGCCTCGATGCCCAGCTCAATATCGCCGGCCGCGATCTCGGAAGTGGTGAGCGTGAAGCTTGCCCCGCCCGAATACACCTGCGTCCAGGTCGCGCCGGACTTCTTGAACAC